>NZ_JBALVJ010000003.1:0-192008 GCF_036961165.1 Sulfitobacter sp.
CACACACCAGATGCATCTTAGCCAAGCCGCAAAACTGTCCTAAAAAGCAGGACCGCTTCAGTTTTCCCGGTCGAGTCGGATGCCGAAAATGCCGGAAGAGACTTTCATTTGTTGCAGGTTTTGCCCACCGTCGGTAATTGAATAGCTCAGCTGCATTTTGGCCGACGAAATGCCCAGCGGCGACAGATGGCCCGGCCCTGCGATCACCTTATAGCGTAGGTTGCAGGTCAGCGTGCCCGCCGTTTTCGTCCCGATGTCCGAGCGCATTGAGACAACGCGGCGCCCGTCATACATTTGGATTGGCGCGGGGCATCCCTTGGCGCGGAACAGTTGACCCATTGCGCGGACGGGGTCCATTACGTCTGCTGGTACGCGCGCCACATCGGAAAGCTCGGTCTGTTCTTCAGCGGGCGTGACATCGGTGCTGGTCGCGCGACCTTTCGCTAGGTTGACCTTTACAACACGCTGCTTGCGCGATGATCGGCTGTCTCCGGTAAATAGGCTTTTGGCGCTGCTGCCGGTGCTTGTGCCGGTAAAGGTCCCGTTGAAAACGCCCAAAGGTGTATTGTCTACCGTAGAACTTAGCGTGCTTTTGTTACCGACCTCGGAATAGCTGAGTTGCCCCAGCGCTTTTCCACCCAATGAGACGCTGAATGTCTCTGCGCTAACTGGCGCGGCTAGCAGGGCTGCGCAGAGAAGGACAATCGGTTTCATAGGTGGCTCTCCAACTCTGGCTGATAGCGCGTTACGAAGGCAATGACTTTGGTGTGAGGCATTTCACAAGGTGCAAGTTGTGGGCCGCTTGCCAGATCATAGAAGTTCAGACTGATGTAGTCCGACCCGTCCAGCGCTTCTGCCTCCAGCTTGATCGACAGGCCATTGTTGAAATCAGAACGGGCCGCTGTGTAGCGGGTCCCGTTGGCCTGTCCGGTGGACGTTCCCTGTGGAATGGCGCGCACTGCGGCACCAAATCCGGCAGGAGCGGCTGACCTCACCCCTTTTGGCCGATTTTCGGTTCTGTACCTGCGCGGATGCGGCCGATGTTGGCGCGGTGACGCCAGAAGACGATGAGTGTCAGAAGTACGCACAGCAGATAGGCGGAGCCAAAGCCCAACACCATGACCAGAATGCTGGAAGATGCAGCCGCCAGGAGCCCGCCCACGGAAGACATGCGCGACACCGCTGCGCCAATGAGCCACGCCAGACAAGCCGCAATGCCTGCAGGCCAGGCCAACGCCAAGAGAATGCCAAGGAAGGTGGCGACCCCTTTGCCGCCATTGAATTTGAGCCAGACAGGGTAGCAGTGTCCGATCATCGCCATCAGCGCTGCAAGCTGCGCCGCATCCTCGCCCGACACTGCGCGGGCAAGCAACAGCGCCACCGCGCCTTTTGCGCCGTCCAGCAGTAATGTCGCAACTGCGGCTGGCTTTGATCCGGTGCGCAGCACGTTGGTGGCCCCGATATTGCCCGACCCGATATTGCGCAGGTTGCCCAGCCCCATGGCGCGCGCGACGACAACACCAAACGGGATTGAGCCAAGCAGGTATCCGATCACCGCCCAGAGCAGTAAAACGGTCAAAGAGCTTTCAATCAAAGGCATAGTGATATTTCCAGTTCAAACAGTATAGACGCAAGCGCCGGCCACATAAGTAGACAGAACCTTACCCTGCATGCGCACACCGTCAAATGGCGTATTGCGCGATTTCGATAGCAAAGTAGAGCGATCCAGCACAAAGGGGGCGTGGGCATCAAAGAGCACCAAATCCGCCGGCGCGCCTACTTCGAGCCTACCGGAGGGCAAGCCCAACCGCTTAGCAGGATTGAACGACATAGCCCGCCAAAGCTCCGGCAGTGTGATCATCTCGGCATGCCAGAGGCGCAGGGCAGCGGGTAGAAACGTTTCCAGACCCACAGCGCCAGAGGCGGCCTCTTCAAACGGTAGACGTTTGCTTTCTTCGTCCTGTGGCGTGTGCATCGAGCAGACGATATCAATCAATCCAGACGCCAAGGCCTCGACCATTGCCAACCGGTCTTCCTCATCGCGCAAGGGTGGCTTCAGCTTGAAGAAGGTCCGGTAGTTGGCCACGTCCAGCGCGTTGAGCGTCAGGTGGTGGATGCCGATCCCTGCGGTCACATCCAGTCCGTTCCGTTTCGCCCGCTCTAGTGGCGGCAACGCGCGCGCTGTTGTGATCTGGTCAGCGTGGTAGCGGGCACCCGTCATCTCGACCAGCGCAATGTCGCGGTCCAGCCCCATCCGTTCGGCCATGGGTGAGACCGCTGGCAAGCCACGCAAGGAGGCGAACTTGCCCGATGTTGCGGCGGCCCCTTTGCTGAGGATCGGTTCTTGCGGATGGGCGATGACCAGCGCACCAAGGCTGCGCGCATAGGTTAGCGCGCGCGAGAATACCCGCGTATCGCTTATGACATGGTCGCAATCGGTAAAGGCAACGGCACCGGCATCCATCAAAAAGCTGATCTCGGTCATCTCTCGGCCCTCGCGGCCTTTGGTCAGCGCGGCCATGGCCAAGACATTGACCGGTGCGGCCTCATTGGCGCGGCGGGTGACGAATTCCAGCGTTTCGGGGCTGTCGATTGCGGGGGTTGTATCAGGTCGGGTGATCATCGTGGTCACACCGCCCTTGGCTGCTGCCAATCCGGCAGAGCGGTAGCTTTCCTTGTGCCGCTCGCCGGGTTCACAAACTTTTACGCCGAGATCAACAATGCCTGGCGCAAGGTATTTGCCACCGCAGTCGATGACCTGCCCCTTAGGGTTAGCGATACCGCCAGCCGTTACGGCCGTTATGCGCCCGCCTTCCACGCTGAGGGAGCCTGTCTGCTCGGTCCCGTTTTCCGGATCAATCAGGGTGGCATTGATGAAATGAAGCGTCATGGCGTCTCTTTCTGGATCTGCTGCATGAGGTGGTACACTTTTCCCACATCGTCAATGTGGGCGAAGAAGTGGATCGGTCCACATGGCCGGAAAAACGCTCTATCAAATGCGGTCCGGTGAATGGTTTGACCTTTTGTCAGTATGCCGCCCCGCGATACGCTCATGGCACCAGTCGTTCCCGCGCGGCCAGGATTTGGGCCGCGATATCCGACGCATTTGCGACATAGGCGATGCGCACGCGCAATCCTGTCTTGAGAAATAGGACCACGCTCCAGCCCAGTCTTGTGCGCACATCTTCGATGTCAGCCAGCGGGATGCGGGCCTCACCCTCGGGGCCGTTGTGGATAATCGCGTCAGAGCGCAGATACCAGCGGTTCTGCCGTGCAATGCGCCACCGCGACGGGTCCTCAAACCCCATATTATAAACCAGCACCAGCACTGGCGCCACATAAAGCACCACCCATGACCCTGTGGCTACACCAATCGCCCAACCAGCAGCGGCCAGAACGCACAAGGTGATCACGCCGACAATCAAACTGCGGCGGATAAAAACCGGCAGCGCGGGCGACCATGCTGCAAGCGGTTCGCTCATCCCGCCATCCAGACCATGCTGCCAGCGACAGCAAAGGCCACAAGCAGGGCGATCATCGCAATGCGGCCGGACATCTTGGGATCGGGTTTGGGTTCTTGCATCAGAGTATCCACCATATAATGAGAAGTGCGAGCAGCACAGTCAGCGCGGTCATAGCGCTGCCCGCGCGCGAACGCCCAGGCGCTTTGGGCGATGGCAACATGCCGGAGTAGGGCTTGGCCGCCTGTGCGGCGATCGGGGTCGTGGCGTGCAGGGCTTTCGGTTCCGCGTAGCTACCGATGAGCGTGAGATCATGCACCGGGTCCAGCATCACATCCGCGTCATTGCTCACCCGTGAGAAAAGCAACAAAACATAACCGTCCAGCGCCTCAAGCTTTGCGCGGTCTGCACGGACGGCATCCCTATCAACGTCATAGCCGTCCGACAGGTACTGAGGGAGCCCGACACCCGTGAGGTCGGAAAGCGCGAATAGTTCGAAATCATCATCCTCTACCGGATGGTTGAGCAGGGTGGACGCAAGCGGTTTCTTCGGTTTCTTTTTAAGCATGCGCGCCATTTCGGACATTGGTCGTGAAATAGCAAAGACGCGGATCACGCCATGTTCGGTTTTGGCAATCTCAATCATGGGGGTGACCTACCTTCTGAGGTGTCAGAAACGGCAAAAGGCTGTCCACGCCCTCAATAAACTCAAATCCAATTTCATGCACTTTTTTGGCTTTGTAGCGCAGAAAGGTGACGCTGGGCGGCGAAGTGTTTGTCACCTTTGGAGGAATGATGGCAGTGCGCGGATGCACTTTCACACGGGTTTCGCCTTTGCCGACGTGAAAGAAAAGTACGCGCTTGTCCGTCAGCGCATAGCGGGTCGCTGCATATTCATTGAGTTGCTGGGCGGTGGCACGCAGTGGGATGAGTACTAGCAGGGCAGGCAGCACCAGCAGCCACATATCCGTTGCTGTTCCATAGGTTGCCAGAATGAACCATGCCGTAGCCAGTAGGCCGGCGGCGGCCATTGGCGCAGGCCCGTAAAGCCGCCAGTTACGCCAATGCAGGTGCGGCTTGGGGCGGCCTGCCCACAACAGGTTCTCGTCCTGCTCCAATACGTCATCCCAGAAGCCTGATGTGCTCATGCGCGACTGTCTGCCAAATTGCGCGCCAGCAGATCCATCGCGGCCATGCGCACCGCCACACCCATTTCAACTTGATCCTGAATGACACTGCGGTTGATGTCATCGGCCAGCGTGCCGTCAATTTCAACACCGCGGTTCATCGGGCCAGGATGCATGACAATTGCATCAGGCTTGGCATGGGATAACTTCTCTGCATCCAACCCATATCGGTGGTAATACTCCCGTTCGCTGGGGATAAAACCGCCATCCATGCGCTCTTTTTGCAATCTGAGCATCATGACAACATCCACGTCCTTAAGGCCTTCTTCCATATTATCGAAGACCTCAACGCCGAATTCACCAATGCCAGAGGGCATCAGCGTCGGAGGCGCGATCAGCCGGATGCGGTTTTCCATCTTGCCCAGCAGAATGATGTTGGAGCGTGCCACACGGCTGTGGGCGATGTCGCCGCAAATCGCGATGGACAGGCGGTGAAGGCGCCCTTTGGCACGGCGGATCGTCAGCGCATCCAGCAGCGCTTGCGTTGGGTGTTCGTGCCGCCCGTCACCCGCGTTCAGCACAGCGCAGTTCACCTTCTCGGCGAGCAAATCCACAGCGCCGGACTGCGGATGACGCACAACCAGCAAATCAGGGTGCATCGCATTAAGTGTCATGGCCGTATCAATCAGGGTCTCGCCCTTTTTGATGGAGGACGCCTGCATGGCCATATTCATCACGTCCGCACCCAAACGTTTCCCTGCGATCTCAAAGCTGGCTTGCGTCCGCGTTGAGTTCTCGAAGAACATGTTGATCTGGGTGAGGCCCTTCAGGGCGGAGCCGTGCTTGTTCGGCTGGCGATTCAATTCTGCATAGGTGTCTGCAAGATCAAGAATTGCTGTGATCTCGGAGGGGTGCAGCGGCTCGATACCAAGCAGGTGGCGGTGGGTAAAACTCATGTCGAAACCTTACGCTGTTTGCGCCGTTATAGGGATGCGAGGGCAGGCGGGCAAGAAGCGGTGCGAGAGGCATTTCGATCCGGAGTGAGCACGCGTAGAGTACGGGAATGGAATCAGTGGACTTTCACACAGCGCGCGCGCTTTTGGAGTGGCAGATTGAGCTGGGCGCGGATGAGTGCATCGGCGATGTCGCCGTGGACCGCTATGCCTTGCCCGAAAAGCTGGCCAAGTTGAACCAGCAGGCGGCAAAGCCGCATTTGACCAGAGGACCTGTCAAAACAATAGAGCGCGACGCCGTCGCTGAGGCGCATGCGGCAGCACAGGCGGCTGACACGCTGGAGGCGTTGCAAGAGGCTATGACTGCCTTTGAGTTGTGTGACCTCAAACGCGGCGCGCGCAATATGGTATTCTCTGATGGCATCGCCGGTGCGCCCGTGATGATCGTGGGTGAGGCGCCGGTCCGCGACGAAGATCGAACCGGTCGTCCCTTTGTGGGCGCGTCAGGGCAGTTGCTTGACCGGATGTTTTCAGCCATCGATATGGGCCGTGATCGTAAGGATGCGCCCGTCTACATCACCAATATCCTGCCATGGCGCCCGCCGCACAACCGCGATCCGAAGCCGGAAGAAGTCGCGATGATGAAGCCGTTCCTTGAACGTCACATCCAGTTGGCCAACCCCAAGGCGCTGGTACTTATGGGAAATTGGGCCTGTCAGTCGCTTCTGGGCAAGCGGGGTATCGCACGCCTGCGCGGTCAGTGGCTTGAGGTGTCGGGCAAACCGACGCTGCCGATGTTCCACCCAGCGTATCTGCTGCGCAATCCTGATGCGAAACGTGACGCTTGGGCTGATTTGTTAAGTTTGAAAGCTGCTGTTCGAAAATGATTGATCCTATTATCCTTTTGGCCTTTGTGCCCGCGGCTTTGGCCCTCAATGTCACGCCGGGACCGGATATGATGCTGTGTCTGGCGCAGGGCATGCGATCTGGGCGGGGGTCAGCTTGGGCCGCGAGCGCTGGCGTCAGCGCAGGCTCTTTGGTGCATGTAACGGTGGCGGGTCTGGGGTTGGGCGCGGTTGTTGCGACCTTCCCTTGGGCGTTCGATGTGATCCGCTGGATCGGTGTGGGGTATCTTTTGTATCTTGCCGTGCAGGCATTTCGCAGCAGCAAGATGAAAGCAGGCGCGCAAGGCATGCGACCGCTGCGCGCCTTTCGTGCAGGACTGTTCACGAACTTAAGCAATTTCAAAGTAATCTGGTTCGTTCTTGCCTTCATTCCGCAGTTTGTTGTGCCGGAGGCAGGGCCGGTGCTTTTGCAATTCCTGGCTTTTGGCGCGATGATCGCGCTGGGTGGTTTCGTGATCAATGGACTGGTCGGGGCCTTCGCCGGAACATTGGGCGCGCGGCTTGTCGGGTCGAGCAAGGTGCTAGGCTATATTACCGGCAGTATTTACACCGCTCTGGCCGCGCGGCTGGCTGTGATGGAGTAAGAGATGAGCAGAATTGACGAGACCAAAGAATTCATCCCTGCGCGGATTGCGGTGCTCACCGTGTCCGACACACGCAGCTTGGCTGAGGACCGCTCGGGCGATGTGCTGGTCGCACGGATCGAAGCAGCAGGGCATCATCTGGCGGACCGCAAAATTGTGCAGGACGAACGGGCGGAGATTGCAGCGCAGTTGCGCGCATGGTGCTTTGATCCGCTGATTGATGTGGTGATTTCTACCGGCGGGACCGGCCTGACGGGCCGCGATGTAACCGTTGAGGCGCACCGCGATGTCTATGAGAAAGAGATTGATGCGTTCGGGACTATCTTCACTATCGTGTCGATGCAAAAAATCGGAACCAGCGCTGTGCAGTCGCGCGCCACGGGTGGCGTGGCCAACGGAACCTATCTGTTTGCGCTGCCCGGCAGCCCTGGTGCCTGCAAGGATGCGTGGGACGAAATCCTGAAAATGCAGCTCGACTACCGGCACCGGCCCTGCAACTTTGTAGAAATCCTGCCGCGTCTGGATGAGCATCATCGCCGGAAATAGAGCGGTAATTGCGCCCGTTTCCGAAAAAGTGACGGAAATCCGAGCGTCGCGCGTATAAATTTGTGTGGCACTCATTTTCGAGGCACTAAGTTGTATGACGTAATGACCATATCGGATTGAATATGCGCTTTCTAAGACAAAGTATGATCGGCCTGTTTCTGGCCTCTGTGACGCTTGGGCTTTTGGTCTGGGCGGTGCAGATGATCGGGGGGGCGGTGCAGACCCGCATGTCCGATAGTCCAGAAGTTCCGCCCGCGCGTGAGCGGGTCTTTACGGTGAACGTCATCACGGCTGAAGCCGGAACCCATACCCCTGTTCTTGAGAGCTTTGGCGAGATCGCCAGCCGTCGCACGCTAGAATTGCGCGCGGCAGAAGCGGGACGCGTGATTGCTTTGGCTGAAGAGTTTCAGGACGGCGGCACAGTGCGTGCTGGCGATGTTCTGGTGCGGCTTGATCCGGCTGATGCCGAAGCCGCAGTACAGCGCGCGCAGAACGATCTGGCCGATGCGTGGGCTGAGGCGCGCGATGCCGCGCGGGGCCTTGGGTTGGCGCGCGATGAATTGGCTGCGGCGCAGGATCAGGCAGAGTTGCGGGATCGCGCCGCCAAGCGTCAGGTTGATCTTGCGGGGCGGGGTGTGGGCACCGCTGCCGCATCGGAAACGGCCGAACTCGCGGCGTCTGCTGCGCGGCAGGCGGTGTTGTCGCGGCGTCAGGCTCTTGCGCAGGCCGAGGCGCGCGTGGATCAGGCGGCGACGTCAACTGCACGCGTGGAAATCGCGCTTGCCGAGGCGCAACGCAGGCTGGATGAAACGATCCTTGCCGCGCCCTTCGACGGGACACTTAGTGCAACCACCGTGGTTGAAGGCCGACTGGTCAGCGCAAATGAGCGGCTGGCGGAGCTGATTGATCCCGATGATCTGGAGGTGTCTTTCCGATTGTCTACTGCACAATATGCGCGGCTGCTGGACGAACGTGGTGCGATCCTGAAGTCCGACGTGCGTGTCACTTTGGACGTTGCTGGCGTCGACCTCGAAGCGCGCGGTATAGTGACGCGCACCTCTGCTGCTGCGGGCGAGGGGCTGACAGGCCGACTGCTATTCGCTTCGCTTGGGGCAGCAGCAGGTTTCAAGCTGGGGGATTTCGTCACTGTGCGGGTGCAAGAGCCCGCACTTAAGAATGCCATTCGTTTGCCCGCCTCAGCGGTGGATGCGGCCGACAATGTCTTGGTGTTGGGTGCTGAAGACCGTCTCGAAGCGGCTAGCGTCGAAGTGCTGCGCAGGGTTGGCGATGACGTGCTGGTGCGCGGCGATATTCTGGGTCGTGAAGTGGTCGAGGCACGCTCGCCCCTGTTGGGTGCGGGTATCGCGGTGAAGCCGATGCGCAAGGGCGCGCAGAAATCGACAGAACCGGAAATGTTGGAACTGACAGAGGAACGTCGCGCCAAGCTGGTGGCATTTGTTGAGGGCAACAAACGTATGCCGGAGGAAGCCAAGGCTCGTGTTTTGGCCCAGTTGGCTGAGCCGCAGGTCCCGGCGCAGATGGTCAAGCGGATCGAAAGCCGGATGGGGGGCTAAGCCATGGCGCGCGCAATTTCCCAAACGGCAGGCGGTATCCTGTCTTATTTCACGCGCCACAAAACTGTGGCCAACCTCCTGCTGGTGCTGATGCTGGTGGCGGGTTTTGCTGCTGCCCCCAACATGCGTGCGCAGTTTTTCCCAGACGTGGTCGTGGACAATGTCTCGGTCAGCACAGTATGGACGGGCGCGGGCGCCGAAGATGTGGATGAGGCGATCAGTCAGGTGTTGGAAACAGCGCTGCTAGGGCTTGAGGGGGTGGAAAGCTCCAGCAGTTCCTCGCGCGAGGGCAGCAGTGTCATCACGCTGGAGTTTGAGCCGGATTGGGACATGGCGCGCGCTGCTGCGGATGTGCAAACTGCGATCGATGCCATCACGACCCTGCCCGAAGAGTCCGAAGAGCCGAACGTCCGGCGCGGCGCATGGCGCGACCGTGTGACGGATGTGGTGATCACCGGCCCCGTCGCGCCCGAACAATTGGGCCGTTTTGCTGATGAATTCGTGACGCGCCTATTTGCTGCGGGGGTAACCCGCACCACCATTCAGGGGGTTGCGGCCCCGCAAACACTGGTCGAGGTCCCCTCGTCTAAGCTAATTTCTTATGACGTAACCATGGCCGAGATAGCTGCGGTAATCGCCGCAGAGGTTGATGCCGATCCTGCGGGTGATGTGGATGGTGCGAATGCGCGGGTCCGGACCGGCACGGCCAAACGCACACCGCAAGAGATTGCAGGCATCACTCTACGCTCCAATGCCGACGGATTCAAACTGCTGGTCGGGGATGTCGCCACTGTCCTGTCCGAAGGCGTTGACCGCGACATGAGCTTTTTCGTCGGCGATAATCCGGCGATGACCGTGCGGGTGGACCGTTCTGATCGGGGCGATGCGATCGGTATTCAGGAACAGGTCGAAAAGGTGGCCGCTGAGCTGCAATCAAGCCTGCCTGCCAGCGTCTCGGTAGAGCTGATCCGTACCCGTGCAGCGGCCATCACAGGTCGTCTTGATCTGTTAATTGAAAACGGTTTGGTCGGGCTTGGTCTTGTGATGGCATTGCTGTTTTTGTTTCTCAATGCGCGCACGGCGTTCTGGGTCGCGGCGGGCATCCCGGTGGCAATGGGCGCGGCGATTGCTTTTATGTATTTGGGTGGTCTGACCATCAACATGATCTCGCTTTTCGGGTTGATCATCACGCTGGGTATTGTGGTGGATGACGCCATTGTGGTGGGGGAACATGCGGATCACCGTTACCGTCTTGGTGGGATGAGCGCGGCAGAGGCGGCAGAAGGTGCTGCACAACGTATGGCGATGCCGGTATTTGCCGCCACTCTTACCACGGTCATTGCGTTTTTCGGGCTTGTCGCTGTTGGTGGGCGCTTTGGCGGGTTGATCGCGGATATACCATTTACCGTGATCGCCGTTCTCATCGCCTCGTTGATCGAATGCTTTCTGATTTTGCCGAACCATATGCATCACGCGCTTGCAAGCATTGAGAAGCGTGCAAAGTTTTCACTGGTCAAGCTGATGTTGGGCGGCGTTGTTACTGCGATTGTGGTAACAGCGCTGATCTCGGCGCTGATTTTCGGGGTGATCTATGCGTTTTTGTGGCTGACCGGGGCAGATGTGGCGCAGACCTACGGCTTGCTCTCGGGCAGCGCGGTAGCGCTTGCCGGGGTGACGCTGGTACTTGCAGGTAGCTATCTGCTGAGCCGCCCGGCACGGTTGCGCGTGTTGGTTCAGGCGGTGGGGCAACACGGGATTGATACACCTTCGTTCGTGGTGAACGCCGGTTTTGTCTGGGTGCGCGAGCGGCTGTTTCGCCCTTTCATGGCGGGGGTGATCGCTGCGCGCTATGTTGTTTTGGCTGGCGTGATCGTTGTTCTGGCCAGCCAGATTTCCCTGTTCATCCGTGGCGATGTGCAGTGGCGCTTTTTCAACGCACCTGAACGCGGCTCGGTTACTGGTAACTTTATCATGGCCGAAGGCGCCACGCGTGCCGATACCATTGAGATGATGCGCGAGATGCAGCGCGCGACGGATGCTGTTGCCGCGCGGCTGGAGGCCGAGCATGGGATCAACCCGCTTGATTACGTCATGGCGCAAATCGGCGGGAACAGCGGACGCGGGCTGGATGCCGCCGAAGGCAAAGACGGTGATCTGCTCGGAGGGATCTCGATTGAGCTGATTGATGCGGATTTGCGGCCCTATTCCAGCTTCTCTTTCGTCGCGGAGCTGCAAGACGAGGTGGCGAACCACCCTCTGGCCGAAACTGTGAGCTTTCGTGGTTGGCGCTCTGGTCCGGGTGGTGACGCGCTGGATGTACAGTTCTATGGAGCGGAAACCCAGACGCTGAAAGATGCCTCCGAAGCGTTGCAGTCAGCCCTGCTGCAATATCCCGAAGTCAGCGCCTTGCAGGACAATTTGGCCTACGACAAGGAAGAGCTCATCCTGGATCTGACACCGCAGGGGCAGGCGCTGGGCTTTACCATTGACGAGTTGGGTCGCGTGCTGCGTAATCGGCTGGGCGGGATTGAGGCGGCGACCTATCCCGATGGACCGCGCTCTGCCGCAATACGGGTCGAATTGCCCGAGGGCGAGCTTACAGCCGATTTTCTGGACCGCACACAGATGCGCACGCCTGCGGGAAACTACGTGGCGCTGGCCGATATCGTGAGCGTCCAGCAGCGTACAGGGTTTAGCACCGTGCGGCGCGAAAACGGCATCCGGCTCATTTCAGTGACGGGCGACATCTCCGAAGATGATGCGGAGCGAGCCTCCGAAATCAACCAGGCACTGGCAGAAGATATCCTGCCGCGCATCGCCTCGGAGTTGCAGGTTGAATACCGCCTCGGGGGTCTGAGCGAGCAGGAGGATGAATTTCTCACGGATGCGCTGACGGGGCTGATGCTGTGTCTGACGGGGATTTTTCTGGTTTTGGCGTGGGTTTTTGGCAGTTGGACGCGGCCATTGGTTGTTATGGCGATCATTCCATTTGGTCTTGTTGGAACGATTTACGGTCATCACGCGTGGGACGTCCCGCTTAGCATGTTCACCGTGGTGGGGCTTTTGGGCATGACCGGCATTATCATCAACGATTCCATCGTTTTGGTGACAACTATTGACGAGTACGCGGCCGAGCGTGGCTTGCTCCCGTCCATAATCGACGGGGCGGCGGATCGCTTGCGGCCTGTCATGCTCACTACGCTGACCACAGTTCTGGGCATGGCACCGCTGTTGTTCGAGCGCAGCCAGCAGGCGCAGTTTCTGAAGCCGACGATTATCACGCTAGTTTACGGCCTTGGCTTTGGGATGCTGTTGGTTCTGCTCGTGGTACCTGCGCTGATCGCTGCGCAGAATGATGTGGCAAGGCAGATCGCGGCCATGCGGCGCGGGCTTAATGCACGGGCGCGTGGGCTGCAACTTGGGCTGGTTGCTCTTTGGGTTCTGGTGCTTGGGTGGGCTGCGCTCACGCTGGGCCATGCGGCGATATGGGACAGCCTCTACGCGCCCGTAGCAGAGTTTGCACCAATGCTGGCAGACATGTCGCCGATGGCTGCAGGATTCATTCTGTTTGTGCTCGGCGCGGCTGTTCTGGCCCTGACCGGCTATGTGCTGGGGGCACTGGCTATGTTGTTGCGCAAGCGCTCTATCGTGGTCGGGAAATAGATTCGTTTCAGCCGGGCGTGCAGCCGCGTAAATCAACAGCGTGCGAAGAGCCGATAACCGTAAAGCGGATAGCGGACCGGTCGATGGCAAAGCCCACCGTGCCGCCTGATACCATTTCGGCTTCAGCAGTAAGTATGTTGCCAGACCGGCTTGTGACCGGTTCCGAGACCCAGATATCCGGCCTTCCCGCTTCGATCACCACATGCTCTGGGCCGCCGGTGGAGGGTAGGGCGAGTTTGGCAGTGATCTTTAACCCGTCTTCGGAGGGGCTCAGCGCGCAGGTTACGCCTTTTGAGCCGCTCTCGGATGCGGTGTAGGGTTGTTCGGCCAAGGCCGCTGCGATGTTGGCAACTGGTATGCTGCCTTGCGCGTCCAGAGTTCCCGACAGCGAAAGGGTCTCTGGCACGCAGATGTCTTTGCACACGCCAATATCCATGTGCAGCTTGATCTCAACCGGAGCACCTGCCTGCTTTGGCGCTATCGCCAAGGGCAGCATCACCTGATCGCTGTAACCAACGGATCGCATGCCGTTCTGTTCGAACACCTTTGGTGTGGGCCAGCTTACAGAGACACCGCGCAAATTGCGTGAGCCTTTCCAGCTGAATTCAGGTGGGATGCCGGCGTCACCGGGGGCGCGCCAATAGGTCTTCCAGCCCGGCGCAAGGGTCAGCTGGATGGCGCTGATGCGGGTGCCGTCCGCCTGCTGCCATCCGTCTATTAGTTGCGCCGTCACGGGCGTGCCGATGGAATCTTCTGCCAGAGCAGGTGAAACAAGGGCAAACAGAGCGGTGGCCTGAAGAAGATGCTTTATCATGCATCTTATGTGGCCCCGCCCGATCTGTTTGCCAAGTCACAAGTCAGTCAGACATGTTTCGTTGATGGTGCTTGCAGCGTTCATCCGTGCTCGTCACAGTGGGGGTAAGGATGTGGTTTGGAGTACAGAATGGATTTGACGGGGCAGTTTTTGATTGCGATGCCGGGCATGGGCGATCCGCGGTTCGCGCGTTCGGTTGTGTTTCTGAGCGCCTATTCGGACGACGGCGCGATGGGCTTTATCGTCAACAAATATATGAAAGACATGACGCTTGCCGATGTGTTTGAGCGTATGGACATGACGCATGAAAAGACCGCTCCCTTGGATCGCGTTTATTTCGGCGGGCCGGTGCAAGTCGAACGCGGCTTTGTGCTTCACATGGATGAAAACCGCCTGTCGCCCGAGCCTTTGGTCATACTGGGAGGTTACGTGCTGACCGCTACGCAGGACATTCTGGAAGACATCGGCGCTGGCCGTGGCCCCGCGCCGTTTCTTTTCGCGCTTGGATATGCGGGCTGGGGGGCTGGCCAGCTAGACGCCGAGATCGCGGAAAACGGATGGCTGACGGCGCCTTCAACACCTGAACTGGTTTTTGCGGCAGATCGTGAGACCTTGTGGGATGCCGCGCTTCACAGCATCGGGATTGACCCGCTCAGCCTGTCTTCGGCTGCTGGTCGCGCTTAGTCGCGCGGCGCTGCGGCGCGTCGCAGGCGGTCATTAATCGCGCGGCCAAGCCCCTTCATTGGCACTGGTGCCACGGCGATTGGTCCGCCCAAGGTATCAAGTTGGTGCAGGTGACCAAAGAGATTCGCAGCAGCCTCAACCAGATCACCGCTTTCAGACAGGGAAAGATCCCCTTTGACAGCCCCGAAGCCAAGCATGTGCTCACCTGCGCGCGCGGCTGTGGCATCAAGCCGCACAGCGCCGCGCGGGGCATAGTGAGACGACATCTGGCCAGGTGCGGTGATTGTTGTATCCGTCGGCTGGATCAGGGGGGCACCAAGCGCCGCCTCAATCGGTTCTGGCGGCAGGCCACCTTCGCGCAGCAGCACAGCATGTGGCCCGTCAAACCCGATGATGGTGCTTTCCAGACCGACTGTGCAGGGACCATCGTCCAGAACGGCGGCGATGCGACCATCCAGACCCGCAAGCACGTGTTCTGCGGTAGTTGGGCTGATCCGGCCAGAGGGGTTGGCGGAAGGTGCGGCAACCGGACCGCCAAACCGTGCGAGCAACGCCTGCGCCGCTGGATGGGCAGGCACGCGTAGGCCCACGGTGGGCAAGCCCGCCGTGACCAAAGAGGACAGTCCGTGGTCTGCGCGCAAAGGCAGCACAAGGGTGAGCGGTCCGGGCCAGAACGCGCGGGCAAGGATATCGGCCTGCGGGTTCCACTCCACCAGCGCCTGCACCGCGGCTAAATCGGAAAGATGCACGATCAAAGGGTTGAACGATGGCCTGCCTTTAGCCTCATAGATCGCGGCCACGGCTTCGCCCTGTCTGGCATCGGCACCAAGGCCGTAGACAGTCTCGGTCGGGAAAGCGACAAGCGCGCCATCAGACAACAACTCTGCTGCGCGGCTCAAGCCGTCTGCGTCCGGGCGCAGGCGAAGGGTTGCTTTGGACATGGCCTGCTCCTGTAGCTTTGACGCGGCGTTTTGATTGCGCTTGGTCCGGTGGCTGTTCATCGTCTATATACAGGCATCCCGTTTGGCTTGATGCCTTTGCTTCGCGGAACCGCCCCAGTTTGTGAGAAAGACTATTATGACGTATCGCGCCCCTGTTGAAGACTACAATTTCCTGTTTGACCATGTTGTTGGTTTGGACGCCTTGCGCGCCACTGAACGGTTTGGCGATGCGACACCTGATGTCACCCTCGCGATCCTGACCGAGGCAGGCAAGCTTTGTGAAGAAGTGCTCGCTCCACTGCAACGCGGTGGTGATGTGAATGGCGCGTATCTCGAAAATGGCGTTGTGCGGACCTCCCCCGGTTTTGACGAGGGTTTCAAAGCGATTGCCGAGGGCGGATGGGTCGGCATGTCGGCAGACCCCGAATATGGCGGCATGGGCCTGCCAATGGCGCTTACGGCGGCAGTTGGCGATATGATGAGCGGCGCTTGTTTGTCGCTGCAACTTTGCCCGATGCTGACGCAAGGCCAGATCGAAGCGCTGGAGCATCACGCCAGTGACGCGCTCAAGGAGCTTTACCTGCCCAAGCTGATCAGCGGCGAATGGACGGGCACAATGAACCTGACTGAGCCGCAGGCTGGTTCGGACGTGGGGGCGCTGACGACAAAGGCCGAAGACAACGGTGACGGCACTTTCGCGATTACGGGCCAGAAAATCTATATCACTTGGGGCGATCATGACTTTGGCGGCAATGTTTGCCATCTGGTGCTGGCGCGTTTGACAGGTGCTCCTGCGGGCGTCAAAGGGATCAGCCTGTTTCTGGTGCCCAAGCTTCTGCCTGATGCGGATGGCAATCCCGGCCAGCGCAATGGCGTGAGTGTGGTAAGTCTTGAGCATAAGATGGGCCTGCACGGCTCCCCCACATGCGTGATGCAATATGACGGTGCAACCGGTTGGCTGGTCGGAGAAGAGCAGGGCGGCATTGATGCGATGTTCACCATGATGAACAACGCGCGTCTGGGTGTGGGCGGGCAGGGGATCGGTGTTGCTGATGCCTCGTTCCAGCACGCGCTGGCCTATGCGCAAGACCGCAAGCAAGGTAAAACGCCGGTGCCCGGCCCAAAGGATTCGATTTTGGGCCACGCGGATGTGCGCCGCATGCTCACCACCATGAAAGCCGATATTTTCGCGGCCCGCGCGATTGCAGTGTGTAATGCGGTTGCCATCGATATGGCGCGCGCGACGGGTGACAAGGCATGGAAAGCCCGCGCCGCTCTGCTGACCCCGATCACCAAAGCATTTGGCACAGATACCGGCATCGCGGTGGCTGATATGGGTCTTCAGGTGCACGGCGGTATGGGTTTCGTCGAGGAAACGGGTGCTGCGCAATTCTGCCGTGACGTGCGCGTAACCGCGATTTACGAAGGCACGAACGGGATTCAGGCCATGGACTTGGTTGCGCGCAAGATGATGGATGGCGGCGAGGCGGCAATGGCCCTGCTGGATGAAATCGCCGAGGATGTCGAGGAAGCGCGCGCAATCTTCCCGCGCCTTGCGGGCGACGTTTGGGAGGCATGTGAAAGCATGCGGGAGGCGACAGAGTGGCTTGTTTCACAGACCGACCTTCAAGAGCGTTTCGCCGGTGCTGTGCCGTATCTGCATGCATTTGCACGGGTACTGGGCGCGCATTTGCACCTTAAGGCCGCCGTTGCGGACCGTGGCGGTGCCCGTGAAAAGCTTGCGCGCTTCTACATCCAGCGGATGTTGCCAGAGCATGCAGCGATGCTTGCACATGCACAGGCTGGCGCCGAAGATCTTTATGCCCTTTCAGCAGAAGAGTTGGCAGTCTGATGAAAGATCAAGCACCCCAAGGCCTGCGCTACCCGTGGGAAACCCCGCCGAGTGGCGCGGAAGCCATCGAAGTCGCGCCTGGCGTGCTGTGGATGCGACTGCCTCTGCCGATGAGGCTGGACCACGTGAACGTTTATGCGCTGGACGAGGGGGATAGTTGGACGATCATCGACACTGGATTTGCCTCCAAGAAGTCAAAAGAGATCTGGGCAAAAATTATGGCAGGCCCGTTGGGCGGCAAGCCAGTCAGCCGCGTTGTCGTCACCCACCACCACCCCGACCATGTCGGGCTGGCGGGCTGGTTCCAGACCGAACATGGTGCCGAGCTTGTCACCACACGCACTGCGTGGCTGACGGCGCGGATGCTGACGTTGGACGTGCACGATGTGCCAAACGCCGAAAGCCTGTCTTTCTATCGCTCTGCCGGCATGGACAGCTCGATCTATGACAAGCGCGCGGGCGAACGTCCCTTCAACTTTGCCGATATCGTCGCCCCCTTGCCGCTGGGTTTTACCCGGATCAAGCAGGATGACACCATCACCATGGGGAGCCGTACTTGGGAGGTTCATATGGGCAATGGCCACGCTCCTGAGCACGCGACTTTCTGGAGCCGTGACGACAATCTGGTGATTGCCGGTGACCAGATCCTGTCCTCGATCAGCCCCAACGTAGGTGTTTACGCGACCGAACCTATGGCCGATCCAATTGGTGAATGGCTGGAAGCGTGCGAGCGGTTGGCCCCGATGGGACGCGCGGATCATCTGGTTCTGGGGGGGCATAAACTGCCTTTCACTGGTCTGCCCACACGGATGCGGCAGTTGATCGACAATCACCACGGGGCGCTGAAACGCTTGTTGGAGTACATCGATACACCTAAAGCCGCAGGTGAAGTTTTCCCGCCGCTGTTCAAAAGAGCGATAGGTGAGACTGAATATGGCCTCGCGCTGGTTGAAGCCTTTGCCCATTTGAGCCACCTTCATCAGGAGGGCCTAGCTATCCGTACCCAGCGCGAGGATGGAGCTTGGCTTTACCAGCGCAAGGAATAAGCCATGGATGACCTGATTGAGACCGCTGCCGAAGCATTTGAGGCGGACGCGCTGCCACATATGCATGAGGTCCACACCGATCCCGACGCAAAGACCTCAGAGGGCCAAACGCTACCCAAGTGTGTGGCAGAAACGCCGGTCGCGCAGAAATCGACAGCTCAATGGGCTTATGAGCGCACAGTGCTCTATCTCAAGAAGTTCGAGGAAGGGCTGGATGACGGCCACGAGATTGCCATGGGGTTTGCAGGCACGGATGCCGGCGTTCTTAGAATTGAGGGCATGGGATATTTTGATCCTGACATCGTGACGTTCTACGGCATGGACCAGGCGGGCGGAAAAATGCAGCTTGTCCAGCATGTCAGCCAGTTGAGCGTCGTGTTTCGTGCACTGCCCAAAGCGGTCGAGACGGCGGCGCCCAGACGGATCGGGTTCAAGCTGATCCAGGATCTGGAGCAGGGCGACGCTTAAGCGCGGCATCTTGTGCACAACCACCAAATCCGGCGTGACAGGGCGGGCAAAATGCCGTAACTGCTGCACAGCATAGTCGAAGATGACGAAAGGGACACACCGATGGCCGAACATGAACATGGCACGATGAACACTGACACGCAGGAAAAGACGTTTGACGGCTTTGTCACTTTTGTGACCCGTGCGGTCATTGCAATCATTGGCATCCTAATTTTTATGGCGATTTTCGCCCGCTAATTCGAGCTTTCGTTTTAATGATTAAATCTTTCTTGGCAGTCGCATTGTCGGCTGCCTTGCTTGCGGGTTGCACCGAAAAGGGCAAGGAATCGCCAACTGAAGCGATTGCGTCCGCAGCTTATTCTCATTCCGGGCAGCCACGGCTGACCCTGATTACGATGATTAACAATCGCACAGGTGCAGGTGCGCACACATCACTGTTGGTGGAAAGCACGCAGTCGGTCTTGTTTGATCCTGCAGGCTCGTTCTTGCATGAGGACGTGCCGGAGCGTGGAGATGTTCTGTATGGAATGTCGCCCCAGTGGGTGCGGTGGTATAAATCAGCGCACGCGCGCTCGTCCTTCCATGTGGTCAGTCAGGAAATCGACGTCACTCCGGCCCAAGCCGCGCGTGCCTTGCAACTGGTGCAGTCCAACGGTTCCGTGCCAAGTGCGATGTGTTCAAGCTCTACATCTTCTTTGCTTCGGCAAGTGCCCGGATTTCAGGCGATCAAGCGGGGATTTTCTCCGACAAAGCTGATGGATCAAATGGGCCAGATTCCTGGCGTTAGAACGACCCGTCTTTATGAAGACGACGAGGGCAATGTCCTTGATGGGGTCAGGGCGTTACCCCAGTAAGTAAAGCAGCCCGTAAAGCGTTGCAGCGCCGCTCAGCACTGCCATCAACACATTCTTCGTAAGCAAGCCAACTGCCAGCGTAACTGCAGCGGCCGTTGCCCGCGGGATGTCAAAGGCGCCGTCAGTGGCGGCAGGCCAGACAACCTGGGGTGCCACAAGCGCGGGCAGGATTGCCACAGCGGTATAGCGAAGGTGCCGCAACAGCCAGTCCGGCATGGCGCGTTCGCCGACGAGACCGGTGAAGACAAATCGCAAGCCGAAGCTGCCGATGCCAAGCAGGATGATCACGGTCCAGAGTGTGCTGGTTTCGATCATGTCTTAATTCCTCTTCGTTCCAGCCAGACTTCGGTTTGTGCGCCTGCCATCATCCCTGCGATGCCGGCAATAATCAGCCCAAGCGAGTAAGGGACGCCAGCGGCCAGCAAGCCTACGATGACAGCCACCAGCGCGGCCATCACATGGGCGGCCGTCCGGAACATCGGGGCAATCATCGCCAGAAAGGTGATCGGTATGGCAAAGTCTAGCGCCCAACTGTCGGGCACCTGCGCACCCAGCAATGCTCCGACAAGGGTAAATAGATACCACAGGGGCACAATAGGCGTCACAGCGCCTAGAAAATAACGCACCCGCTGGCTGACCGTCATGTCTGGCTCACGCTCGAACTTGGCGACGCCCACGACATACGATTGATCCACCGTCAGGTAGGCGCAAAGCGCGCGTTGCCACAGCGGGGCGGCTCCGATGTAGGGCGTCAGAGAGGCGGAATACATCGCCATGCGCAGGTTCACGGCCAGCGCCGAAATCAGCACAATCGCTGTCGGCACATTCTCTTGCAGCAATTGCAGCGCGGTGAATTGTGCGGCACCTGCAATGACGACAATTGAAAAAGCCATCGTCTCGAACACATTGAGTCCTGCCTCTGTCGCGAGCACTCCGAACAGGGTCGCGAACGGGATGATCACCAGAATGAACGGGCTGCCGTCGATGATTCCCTGACGGTACGGGGATTTGCGGGTGGTAGTGGTCATGCGATACCCTTAGATTACCGCCAATGCGTAGCGGTTTGCCGAGGGGGACGCAATTGGCTGAACTTCAAGATCTTTCCGAATATCTGATCGCTCCTGATCCAGAGGCGCAGCGCCTGACGCGCAAGGTCACGGGGCTGGATCACGATGGCAATCTCCAAGAAATCAACGTGGTCGAGGAACGCCCGCTGACGATCTACCTGAACTCGCAGGAAATTGTCACTGCGATGACAATTGGAGACTACCCCGAATATCTGGCACTAGGATTTTTGCGTAATCAGGGCATGCTGCGTACCAACGATGAGATTACACGCGTCGACTATGACGAAGAGCTTGAAATCGTTGTCGTGCGCACTGCGCGGAAGACTGATTACGAAGATAAGATGCGTCGCAAGACCCGCACCAGTGGGTGCGCTGTCGGCACGGTATTTGGCGATATGATGGAGGGGTTGGAGGGCGTTGTGTTACCTCAGACGCCGGTGCGCACCTCATGGCTTTATGAGCTGTCGTCCAAGATTAACCGCACGCCGAGTCTTTATCTACAAGCCGGTGCGATCCACGGTACGGTGCTGTGCTGTGGGGACCGTCCGCTGGTCTATATGGAGGACGTGGGTCGTCACAACGCGGTGGACAAGATTGCCGGCTGGATGCTGTCCGAAAAGGTGGGTGCGGAGGACAAGATTCTTTACACCACAGGTCGCCTAACTTCCGAGATGGTGATCAAAACCGCGATGATGGGGATACCGGTGCTTGCCTCACGCTCTGGCTTCACCGCATGGGGCGTGGAGATCGCCCAGCAGGTCGGGCTGACCCTGATCGGGCGGATGAAGGGGCGGCGCTTCATGTGTCTGTCGGGCGAAGAGCGTTTGCTGCGCGACGCCGATCCTGCTGCGATCGCGGACGAGCCGCGCCGCGCAGGTCGCAAGAGCGCACCATGAGCGATGCGCGCTGGCATCTTGATGTCGCCCCGTCTGCAGCTGAAACATACGAGGCGATGACGATTGCGGGGCACGCCTTACTGGCGCCGAAGCAGCGTGCCTTGATGCTGATTTACGCTGCGACTATTGGTCTTTTCGCCCCTATGGGCATGACGATTACCCTATGGGTAGTCATCAAGTTGTTAGGCGGAGCGGATTTTTCAGATCTTCCCACCGGCACGCTGCCGGTCACATTCGTGCTGTCGGGGATGTTTGTGCTTTGGCTCATGCGCAAAACCTATTTTATTATTGCGCGGCGGTCGGTTCATTCCAGATTCGGGCGTGGCTACAGCATAGTGCTGGGTGATGCAGGCTTGACGTTAATAACGCAAAACAGCCACTGGCACAGCGGATGGGGGGATGTGGCTTTGGTCCGTGGCGGGAAGGCGGTGCTTGTTGTTGGCATTTCGTCCATGTCTATAACTCTGCCGCGACGTGTGTTTGCAGGGCCGCGTGACGCCGAAGACGCATTGCAGACGATGCAGGATTGGCGAGAGGCAGCGGCGTGACTAGTGAGTACATCCTCAATATTGCCTTGCTATGCATCGTTGTGTTCGGGGCCACTCGTCCCAGCATCCCGTTTGCTGCTTTTGAGGATGTCGCACAAATCTACGCCTTTGAAGCAGACAAAAATAAATGGTTGGAGGTATCCCGTTGAAACAGCCTTTGGGAGTGATACTTGCTGGTGGACAGGCCACGCGTATGGGCGGGGGCGACAAGGGTCTCCGGCTTTTGGGCGGGCAAAGCCTGCTGGCGCGGGTTGAGGCGCGGTTATCGCCGCAAGTGGCAGGTGTTGCTCTCAATGCCAATGGCGATCCGGCGCGGTTTGCAAAGCTCGGCCTGCCAGTTGTTGCAGATAGTATTGCAGGATTTGCGGGGCCGTTGGCGGGTGTTCTTGCTGGGCTCGACTGGGCCGCTGCGCAGGGGGCTGACACCATTGTGACAGCTGCCGCCGATACGCCGTTTTTCCCCTGCGATCTGGTGCCGCAATTGTTGCTGGCGTCGGAAGGCATGACACATCCGCTGGTCCTTGCTGCCACACCTGATCCTGCACGGGGCCATGCGCGCCATCCAACCTTTGGCCTTTGGCCTGTTGCGCTGCGCGATGACCTGCGCCACGCGCTGGAAGGTGGCTTGCGCAAGGTGGTCTTGTGGACACAATCACACGGCGGCCGCGAAGCACTGTTTGCGGATGAAAACGCGTTCTTTAACGTGAACACGCCCGATGATCTGGCCCGAGCGGAGAGCATGTTATGAGACTTTACGGTGTCGTGGGTTGGAAGAACGCCGGCAAGACCGGCCTGATGGAGCGCTTGGTGACCGAGATCACGGGGCGTGGGTTTACCGTCTCTACGGTGAAGCATGCCCATCACAGCTTTGACGTGGATCACCCCGGCAAGGACAGCTTTCGGCACCGAGAGGCAGGTGCTTCGCAGGTGTTGCTGGCTTCGCGCAACCGGATTGCATTGATGCACGAATTGCGCGGCGCAGCAGAGCCTACGCTGGACGTGTTGCTGACGCAGCTTGCCCCCGTCGATCTTGTGCTGGTTGAAGGGTACAAACGCGATACCCATCCCAAGATTGAGGCGCACCGTGCGGTAACCGGAAACCCGCTAATTGCGCCAAATGATCCGACGGTGCGGGCTGTGGCAAGCGACACCGCCTTGCAAGTCGATCTACCGGTATTCGATCTCGATGACACAAAGGCGATCGCTGATTTTATCCTGCAAGAGGCCGGGCTGTGAGGTCCTTTGATACGGTCCTTGTGGTAGATTGGTCTGCCGGAAAACGCGCAGGTCCTACGCCGCGCAAGGATGCGATCTGGCTTGGTATCACCCGCGAAGGTATCTCCCTTGAACCGGTTTATTGCCGCTCTCGCCAAGACGCAGAGCAGGCGATATTTAAATTTATTGAGCAGGAGGCAACCGCAGGTCGCCGCCTGCTCTGTGCTTTTGATTTCCCTTTCGGCTATCCGCGGGGTTTTGCAAAACACGTCACGGGATCGGATGATCCATTTGCGTTGTGGGACTGGTTCGAAGCGCGGATTTCCGATGCACCGGACGGAAGTAACAATCGGTTTGACGTTGCGGAAACGCTCAATGCGATGTTCGGGGGGGCGGGACCATTCTGGGGGAAACTGGCCCGTGATCAATGGCCCGGTGTCCCCTACCGCAAAGAGGGTATCGTCTTTGACACCGTGGCGGAAAAACGGGCCTGTGATCTGGCGGCCAAGGCGGCATCGTCGTGCTTCCAGTTGGCATTTCCGCCCACGGTAGGTGGGCAGGTAATGATGGGCCTGCCTTTTCTCAATCGGCTACGGCGTAAGACCGGTGCGCGGGTTTGGCCGCTTGAGGCTTGGGATGACGCGCCCGTTGTGCTGGCCGAAATCTGGCCTGGTGTTATTGAAAAAGCAGTCAAAGCGGCCTTGGCTGCACAGGATGCCGATCCAATCCGCGACCGTGTTCAGGTCCGTCTGCTTGCGGATGCGCTGGCGCGGCTACCGGTTCATCAGCTGGTCGCGCATATGGCAGATGTGCCAGAGGTGGCGGCAGAGGAAGCATGGATACTTGGAGCTGGTTTGTCAGAAGAACTATGCGCTTTGGTGCAGGAGGTTCCTGTCTTGCGCAATGACTGTTTTGCTTTGCCTCAAGGGGTTCACTGGACCCCTGTAAACGAGGCGTTGGAGATGTTGCAGAGCAGACTTGCGGCGGTCACCTCCGCCGAGACCGTTTCATTGAGCAAATCCGCTGGCAGGATTGCGGCGCGTGATCTGGTCGCTTTGCGTGCCAATCCACCGCTGCCGAATACGGCTGTGGATGGCTACGGTTTTGCCGGTGGGCGCGGAGAGGGTGTACACCGTCTGCCGTTGGTCACAGGCCGCGCTGCTGCGGGGGATGCACCTGCGGAAGTGCCCAAGGGGATGGTAATCCGCGTGCTGACAGGGGCCGCATTGCCCCATGGCGTGGATACTGTGATCTTGCAGGAGGACGTGTCGGTTCAGGATGGCCATATCGCTTTTCAGGGCGTGCTCAAACAAGGCGCCAACACCCGTCGAGCTGGGGAGGATGTGCAGGCCGGTGATCGGATCTTGCGGGCGGGGCGGCAGATTACTCCTGCCGATCTGGCGCTGATGGCTGCCACGGGCGTGTCCGAGGTGCCAGTACGCAAACCTTTGCGTGTCGGGGTTCTCTCGACCGGAGATGAACTGGCTGAAGCTGGTACGCCTGCACGCGCGGGGCAGATCTATGATGCCAACCGCCCCATGCTGCTGGCGCTTCTGGAAAGGTTGCACCACATCCCTGTTGATCTTGGACAAGCCCCAGATGACCGTTCCGCCCTGCGGGCCATGTTTGACGGGGCTGT
The DNA here is from genome assembly GCF_036961165.1 of Sulfitobacter sp. Lineage (GTDB taxonomy): Bacteria > Pseudomonadota > Alphaproteobacteria > Rhodobacterales > Rhodobacteraceae > Sulfitobacter. Next base: position 24,838 of record NZ_JBALVJ010000003.1, read on the forward strand.
GGGGCAGGTGGATGCGATCATCACCAGTGGTGGCGCGTCAGCTGGGGATGAGGACCATGTCTCGGCTCTGTTGACCGAGGCAGGGGCGATGGCGCTGTGGCGCATTGCGATGAAGCCCGGTCGTCCGCTTGCTTTGGGCGTCTGGGAGGGGATCCCGGTGTTTGGCCTGCCGGGAAATCCTGTGGCTGCGATGGTTTGTACGCTGGTATTCGCCCGCCCTGCACTGGCGTTGTTGGCGGGTGCCGACTGGACCACTCCGCAAGGCTTTGACGTGTCGGCCGCTTTCACCAAGCGCAAGAAAGCGGGCCGCCGCGAATATCTGCGCGCGCGCATGCGCGGCGGCATGGCAGAGGTGTTTGCCTCCGAAGGATCGGGACGGATTAGCGGGCTCAGCTGGGCAGAAGGGCTTGTCGAGCTGGATGAAGAGGTGAGGGATGTTCAAGCAGGCGATACAGTGCGGTTTATTCCCTTTGGCAGCTTTGGGCTTTAAGAGCACTGGGGGTGTGATGGCATGGGTGGTTTTGGTCGGCGCGACGCCTGCGCGGGCGGACGAGCAGTTTGCACTATCGATGTTGATGACCGGTTGAGCGCTTCCGATCTGGGACAAATCCGCGTGACAGGTGGAGAATCGGCTGGAGCTGTGGCCACGTTCGAAGCAGGGCAGGGCGTTTTTCTTGAGGCGGTGTTCGATGCGCAAAGCCGCGCGCAGGTCTGCTCTTAGTCGAAGGTTCCTGCAACGCGGCCAAGAAGCATGAACGCGCGCGCGGTGCGCGTGTCGGCCATCGCAGCGATCTCGGCATCGGTCGCGACTTTTTCAAAATCCGCAAACAGCTTGTCAAAGCGGCGCAGGAAGTGATGCGCCGCATCGCGAAAGATAGGATCTTGTTTCATCCGACCAACCGTAAGCGCCAGCGAGGAGCGGTCCCTGATGCCGCCCAAAGCGGCGATTGGACGCCCGCGTGCACCCTGACCAAACATCCGCCAAATCTCGGGGCGGGCACGATCGGGACGCAGATCGTCCATATAGATGCCATCCTGACTAAGCAGGGTTAGAATGTCCTGAGCTGCCTGAATAAGCTGCGCGGCATTGCGGTCTTTCATGGCGCGGCGCAGCGCGGCAAAGCCTGCCTCATCTTCCGCAGTCTCGGGGAAGTTAAGCGCGCGGATCAGGTCATCACCTTCGACTGGCGGTTCCATATCCGCGCTTTGAGTACCAAGGGCAAGGCTGGCCTGATCCTGACTGGGGGCCTCGACCGCTGGCTGAACGGCGCGCGGTGATTCCTCACGGCGGGTGGAGAAAGTGGCAAGCGCTGTCTCGGTCTTGCGCGTGGCGGCGGCGATCTCGTCCAGTTTGCGACTGACTGACGGTTCTGTGCTGATACGGCCACTTTGTTGCTGAGAGATATAGGCATGGCGGATGGCGTCGATGGCGGCCTGCAAACGCTGGCTTTCTTCGCGCATGACCCGGCTGGCCCGCGCCGCCGTTGCGGCAACCCAGATCATTGCTACCGGCATGAAAACCGCCAGCATAGTCATCAAAAAGCGCAATCCTCCCTCACCTTCAACAGCCGGTGGTTGCGGCAGGAAGACAAAGAAAATCAGACACCCCAGCAGCCAAATTGCAGAAAGCGCGATCGCGATGACTTCAATCCCGGTGATGCTTTCGGATCGGCCCTTGTCATAAATGCCAAGAGGTGTGGGGCGTGAGGCAGCAGTCTTTTGCGCAGTCGTACGTGTGGCACCTGCCTGAGCACGGGGGCGTGGATGTTCGGAAACTGGCGCGTCAGACATACTTTGCGCTCCGCTCAGGCGTAAACGATCTTGAGAACCTCATAGGATTTATCGCCCCCCGGTGTGCGGACTTCAACGCTGTCGCCCTCGTCCTTGCCAATCAGCGCGCGCGCGATGGGGGATCTGATGTTCAGCAGCCCTTTTTCAATGTTGGCTTCGTATTCGCCCACAATCTGATAGGTTTTCTCTTCGTCGGTGTTTTCGTCGACCAAGGTCACCTTAGCACCAAATTTAATCGCGCCGGAAAGCTTTGAGGGATCTATCACTTCGGCAAGCGAAATCGCGCCTTCAAGCTCTTTTACGCGGCCTTCGATGAAAGACTGTTTTTCCTTGGCGGAGTGGTATTCGGCATTTTCGGACAAATCGCCATGCTCACGCGCTTCCGCAATCGCCTTAATGATGGCGGGCCGCTCAACGGTTTTGAGGTGCTTGAGTTCGGTCTCGAGGGCCGTGTGCCCTGCGCGTGTCATCGGAATTTTTTCCATGGCGTGTCTGTCCGTAATACTAAGGCGCGCCCCGAAAATTTTCGAGGCGCGAGTTTGCGTCTGCAATACCTGACCCAAGTTGCACGGCAAATGCAAGCGGATAAGGCGTTGACGCTGGCGTGGTTTCGCCGAAGTTGCGCGGGTTAGTTGTACTGTACGACTTCGTATTCGATGCCGTCATAATCATTAAAGTAAAAACGGCGGCCGGGCTCATAGTCCTGATGGCTGTGCGGCTCAAACCCGTGGGCGCGTACGGCGCGTTCTGTCGCGTCAAGATCGTGCACAACCACTGCGATGTGATTAAGACCAGCCAGGCAGGTGTAGGTGTCGGGTTGGGCTCTGACGTTCGTCGCGGGCTGATACAACGCGAGGTATTGATCCTTGGTGCCGACATGGACGCTTTTTCCTTCGTGGATTGAATCTCCTTGCCAACGGATGTGCCATCCGAACAGGCTGCTCATCCAGGCGGCGGTAGCGGCGCAATCCGAGACGGTGTAATTGGCGTGTTCCAGTCGGGCGGTCATGGGAATTCCTTTCAGGTAATGACGTGACCCTATGATCTGTAATTGCTAAACCTAACTTCAGGTCAAGCATTTTTCGGAGAAGAATATGGTAGTGAATGAAGGGCTCACCATTGGCGCTTTGGCGGCGTGCACTGGCCTCGAGGTTTCCGCGATTCGTTATTACGAGGCGCAGGGTTTGATCAAACCCTGGCGCAATGCAGGAGGGCAGCGCCGCTTTGCCCGAGCTGATCTTCGGAGACTGAGCTTTGTCATGATCGCACAGTCGTTAGGGCACAGCCTGCCGGAAATCAGGACGCTGCTGGAGGCACTGCCCAAGGGGCGGACGCCGACCAAATCCGATTGGACCCGTCTAAGCGGCGCTTTTCGCGAAACGTTGGATGCGCGCATTGCGACATTGACCCGGTTGCGCGACAATCTGGACGGTTGCATCGGCTGTGGTTGTCTAAGTCTTGATGCCTGTGCGTTGTATAATCCTCAGGATCGGGCAGCCAAAAGTGGGCAGGGGCCGCGTTATTTGATGGAGGACCGGCCCTAAAATGCCATACGTTAGCGCTCACGCCGCCCCGTTTCTGTAAAAATGCTAAACAGGGGCTATTTAACGCGCCGTCGTGATTGCAAAGAGAACCGCGCTTCGATACCCAAATTCAAACCGTTTTTGACGCAAAGGGAGCGCCTGCTATGGCCGAGATTGAACGCGAAGCGATGGAATATGATGTTGTGATCGTAGGCGCCGGGCCTGCGGGCCTGTCGGCAGCTATCCGTCTTAAACAGCTGGACGCCGATTGTAATGTTGTCGTGCTGGAAAAAGGTTCCGAAGTAGGCGCGCATATCCTGTCCGGCGCGGTGCTTGACCCATGTGGTCTGGATGCGCTGATCCCCGACTGGAAAGAAAAAGGCGCGCCGCTGAACGTGCCTGTGGTCGAAGACAACTTTTACGCGCTTGGCGCATCCGGCGAAGTACGCATCCCCAACTTCCCCATGCCGCCACTGATGAGCAACCACGGCAATTACATTGTGTCCATGGGCAACGTCTGCCGATGGATGGCGGAGCAGGCCGAGGAAATGGGCGTCGAAATCTTCCCCGGTATGTCCTGTTCCGAGCTGGTGTACGGCGAGAACGGCGAAGTCAAAGGCGTGGTCGCGGGTGAGATGGGTCTGGGAGCCGATGGTAAACCCGGCCCCAGCTATGAACCCGGCATGGAGCTGCACGGCAAATACGTATTCCTCTCCGAAGGTGTGCGCGGCAGCCTCAGCAAGCAGGTGATCGAGAAATTCGATCTGGCCAAAGGCAAAGAGACGCAGAAATACGGCCTTGGCATGAAAGAAATCTGGGAGATTGACCCCGCCAAGCACAGAGAAGGCTCCGTTACCCACACAATGGGTTGGCCGTTGGGTAAAAAAGCGGGCGGTGGGTCGTTCATCTACCACCTTGAGAACAATCAGGTTTACGTTGGTTTCGTGGTCCACCTTGGCTACAAGAACCCGTATGTTTTCCCATACATGGAATTCCAGCAGTTCAAGCATCACCCGATGGTGGCCGAGATGCTAAAGGGCGGCAAACGCGTAGCTTACGGCGCACGTGCGATTACCGAGGGTGGCTATCAGTCCATGCCTAAGATGGTAGCACCTGGTGTGGCACTGCTGGGTTGTTCTGTGGGCATGGTTAACCTGCCGCGCATCAAGGGCAACCACAACGCGATGCTGTCGGGCAAAGCAGCAGCCGAGGCCGCCTTTGAGGCGATCAAGGCAGGCCGCTCTGGCGATGAACTGCCTGAATATGAGAGCGAAGTGCGCAATGGCGCTATCGGCAAAGATCTTTACAAGGTGCGCAACGTCAAGCCGCTGTGGTCGAAGTTCGGCCTTGTGGCATCGCTGGCTGTGGGCGGCTTTGACATGTGGTGCAACACGCTGTTTGGTGGTTCTCTGATGGGGACACTCAAGCACGGCAAATCGGACGCAGAAGTGACTGAGCTGGCCTCCAAGCATGAGAAAATCGAGTATCCCAAGCCGGATGGCACGCTTAGCTTTGACCGTTTGACCAACGTGGCGTTCTCCTTCACCAACCATGAAGAAAGCCAGCCTGCGCACCTGACGTTGAAAGACCCGTCTGTGCCGGTAGATGTGAACCTGCCCAAATACGCAGGCCCATCGGCGCGCTATTGCCCCGCAGGTGTTTACGAATTTGTAGAAGAGGCGGGCAAAGATCCCCGTTTCGTCATCAACTTCCAGAACTGCGTGCACTGCAAGGCATGTGACATCAAAGACCCGAGCCAGAACATCGTCTGGACAACGCCTCAGGGCGGTGACGGGCCAAACTACCCGAACATGTGATCAATTAACGCGGCTTCCTGCCTATTCAGGCGGGGGGCCGCCATTGCGCGGACGCGCAAACATGCTAGCTTGCTTCTCAAAGAATGAGGCACAGCATATGCGAAATTTCCTGAAATCTGTAAGCGTCGCGGCCCTTGGGGTCACGCTCGTCCTTTGGGGGGCAGCGCCAGTTGCGGCCGAGACTCTGGCCGGGTCATATCTGGCGGGCCGTAGCGCTGCTGTCAGCAATGATTATGCGGTTGCGGCGCAATACTATTCTGCGGCGTTGGCGCGTGATCCTGAAAACGTCGAACTGATGGACAATGCCACGCTGGCTTATCTGGCGCTGGGCAATATCGAACGTGCCTTGCCCTTGGCCAGGGCGATCGCGACCACGGGGCAACGCTCGCAGGCGGCGCGGATGGTGATTACCGCAGGGTTGGTGGATGACGGCAACTATGCCGAGCTTGCTGCGCAAGAAGTCCAGAGCGATGGCATCAGCCCGTGGGTGGATGGGCTGGTTAAGGCGTGGGCATTGATCGGATCGGATGATGTGGACGCTGCAATGGCTCAGTTTGATGCCATTTCGACCGATGCAGGCATGCGAGGCGTGGTCATGTACCATAAGGCTCTGGCCCTTGCGACCGTCGGCAATTACGAGGCCGCAGAAGCACTGTTTGAGCAAGACGCGCCCGGCGCGGCTGCGCGGACGCGGCGCGGTGTGATGGCGCGCGCCGAAATCCTGTCCCAACTGGGGCGCAACGAGGATGCAGTAGACGCCATTGCGAAGGCGTTCAACGGCGCCACCGATCCCGAGCTTGATTCAATTGTCGATAAGCTGACTGCTGGTGAGACGCTTCCGTTTGGCCAAGCGCCCACTGCGCGGGCCGGACTGGCTGAAGTGTTCTATACCTTCGCAGCTCTGCTACGCGCCGAACAGGCAAGTGACTACTACACGCTGCTCTATGCCCGGATTGCACGGTATCTGCGCCCGGACCATGTGGATGCAGTCCTACTGACTGCTGATCTGCTGGAAGGCCTCGAGCAATACCCGCTGGCAATCGCCGAGTATCGCAGCGTAGACGATAAAGACCCAGCTTTCCACGTGGCCGAACTGGGCCGTGCAGCGGCCCTGCGCCGTCTGGGTAAGGCTGACCAAGCGATCGAGGTGCTGGAACAGCTGACGCGCAGCCATGGCGATCTAGCCGTTGTGCATTCCACATTGGGCGACATCCTGCGTGCTCAAGATGAGGATCAGGCCGCAATTGTCGCCTATACCAAAGCGCTTGATCTGACGGGCGATGATGACACCCGCGCGTGGTTCTTGCACTTTTCACGTGGGATCGCCCATTCGCAGGATGGCAATGGTGAAGCGGCCGAAGATGATTTCCGCGCTGCCCTAGCTATCAACCCTGATCAGCCGCAGGTGCTGAATTATTTGGGCTATTCGCTGGTGGAAGAGCAGCGCAAGCTGGAGGAAGCGCTCGACATGATCGAGCGCGCTGTCGCTGCCAGCCCCAACAGCGGCTATATCGTGGATAGCCTTGGATGGGTCTACTACCGCCTTGGCCGCTATGATGAAGCTGTGGTGCAGATGGAGCGAGCGGTTGAGCTGGAGGCCGTTGATCCGGTGGTGAACGACCACTTGGGCGATGTCTATTGGGCCGTTGACCGCAAACGCGAAGCGCAGTTCCAATGGAAACGCGCGCTTTCTTTCATCGAATTTGCCTCAAGCGATACGGAAGCCGAACCGGACCGTATCCGCCGGAAGCTTGAGGTCGGGCTAGACATGGTGTTGCAAGAAGAAGGCGCCGACCCCCTGAAGGTTGCGAATGACAACTGAGGCCATTGCGCCGGCCAAGATCAACCTGTCACTCCACGTCACAGGACAACGCGCGGACGGTTACCACCTCTTGGACAGTCTGGTGATATTCTCCGATATCGCTGACCGTCTGTGGTTTGAGGAAGGGCCGCAGATGCGGATAACGGTCTCAGGGCCGTTTGCCACAGGCGTTCCCACGGATGTGCGCAATCTGGTCTGGCAGGCGGCTGAATTGGCCGGTTGGACGGGACATGTCCGCCTTGAGAAAAACTTGCCGCATGGCGCGGGTATCGGGGGCGGATCCTCTGACGCCGCTGCTGTTCTGCGCATGTTTGGCGGTGCGGAGGCCGCCGCAACGCTTGGGGCCGATGTGCCTGTATGCCTCAACATGAGGCCCCAACGGATGCGGGGGATCGGTGATGTGCTCGAGCCGCTGCCCGCTTTGCCTGATCTGGAAATCGTACTGGTGAACCCCAACGTCGCAGTGCCGACAGGTCCGGTTTTTAGTGGGCTGCGCTCCAAACAAAATGCCCCGATGCTCGACGACTTGCCTGATTTTTCTAATGCTGAAGAGTTTTGCGACTGGCTGCATGCTCAACGCAACGATCTCGAAGCGCCCGCACGTGCGATAGCGCCGCAAGTTGATGATGTTCTAAGGGCTTTGGACGGCGCACTTATTTCGCGCATGTCCGGCTCCGGTGCGACGTGCTTCGGGCTTTTCAGTACGGGAGCGGCGGAGGATGCCGCGCGCATCGCAAAGGCCAACCCCGAATGGTGGGTCGCTTCTGGCAAAGTGCTTAAGTAAGGCGTGCGACCACGTAATCTGCGATATCTGTCAGCATGTCCTTGATCTCATGCGCGGGCAGAGGGCCAAGGGCAGCTTTAGCCATTGCGGCCCATTCCAGCGCATCGGCCTGCGTTGCGGCCAAGGTACCGTGCTTGTTCAGCAGGGTCAGTGCGTGCTCAAGATCACCGTCTTCCTGTTTGCCGCGCTCGATCGTGCGGACCCAAAAGGCGCGCTCTTCATCATCGGCCAGCGCGACAGCTTTGATAACGGGCAGCGTCAGTTTTCGTTCGCGGAAATCATCCCCGATGTTCTTGCCGGTGGCAGAGCTGTCACCCTGATAGTCCAGCAGGTCATCCACGATCTGGAACGCAATCCCCAGCGCGTCACCATAGTCAAAGAGCGCTTTAACATGCTCTTCAGGTGCGTCTGCAATCACGCTGCCAACCTCTGTCGCGGCGGAAAAAAGTGCGGCGGTCTTGCCGCGAACAACTTGCAGATAAACGCTCTCGTCAGTGGACAGGTTTTGCGCAGCGGTCAGTTGCAGTACTTCGCCTTCGGCGATTGTGGCTGCGGCGTTCGAAAGGATCTTCATCACCCGCATAGAGCCGGGTTCGGTCATCAACTGGAAGCTACGAGCAAATAGATAGTCACCCACCAACACCGAGGACTGGTTGTCCCACAGCAGATTTGCCGTAGGACGCCCCCGTCGCTGCGCGCTCTCATCCACGACGTCGTCGTGCAGCAGCGTGGCGGTGTGGATGAATTCAACCGTGGTGGCCAAATGAATGTGGTAAGGGCCGTCATAGCCGCATAGGCGCGCGGCAGCCAGCGTCAGCATCGGTCGCAGACGTTTGCCGCCTGCCTCGACCAAATGGGCTGTCACTTCGGGGATGCGCGGCGCGTGTTCGGAAGCCATGCGTTCGCGAATAAGCGCGCTCACTGCTGCCATATCTCCTGCCAAAGCTGCGGCAAGACGTTCGTGTGGTTTCTGGACTGTCCCGGTGCTCATATATTTCCCGCATCCTAGCGCTCGACAAGGGGGGGTCCCCAGATTACACCATTGCTATGAAAGAACTACTGCGCAGCACTGACCCTACGATCATCGCCTTTGCCTCAGCTCTGTTGCAAGGCGAGGATATAGACTGCTTTCAGATGGACGTAAATATGAGCATCCTTGAAGGTGGCATCGGAATTTTCCCGCGCCGGCTGATGGTGCGCAGTGATGATCACGACATGGCGCTACGGGTGATGCGTGACAACGAGATCCCGTTGGGCCTGTGAGCGATAATGATCTGACGTGCGATGCCTTTCTGGGCGGGTTGGTCCACTTGTGGCAACCAAAGAACGGGTACCGTGCGGGCGTTGATCCTGTGCTTCTTGCAGCAAGTATACCTGCGGTTTCAGGGCAAAGCGTGTTGGAGCTGGGCTGTGGTGTGGGGGCTGCCGTGCTGTGTCTGGGGGCGCGTGTCCGGGGGCTCACCCTGACGGGCGTCGAGCGTGAACCGACCTATGCGACACTTGCGGCGCGCAACGGCGGGGCCGAATTAGAAGTGATCACCGCGGATATTGCTACGCTACCTTTGGCGTTGCGACAGCGACAATTTGACCACGTGCTTGCCAATCCACCTTACTGGCGCCGCGGTGCTTCAGTGGCTGCAAATGATCCTGCGCGCGAAGCCGCGTTGGGTGAGCAGACACCGCTACAGGTCTGGATTGCCACTGCGGCAAAACGTCTGGTGCCGAAGGGGCAGATGCACGTCATTCACCGGGCCGAGCGGCTTCCTGGTCTGCTGGCAGCGCTGCCAACTGATATGGGCAGTATCGAGGTGTTGCCGATTGCCGCTCGAGAGTGGCGCGCAGCCGAGCGGGTGATTTTGCGTGCACGCAAGTCAGGTCGCGCCGATTTCCGCCTGCATGCACCGCTCATTCTGCACCGCGGCGACCACCATCGTGACGGTGACCAGTACACGCCTGCAGTGCGAAACGCTTTGCGTACAGGGGCCGCGCTCACTTTTTAGGCTGCGTTAAGGAATTGTTTACCACAGGGCGTGTTATGCTGCAGGGCGGCGTGACTTAGAAATGAGTTCATGCTTCACTGAATTTGCACTTTTAACAACTGGAGGAAGTATGACTATTTACGCACATCTCGAGACGTTGAAGAAAAAGCACCGTGACATGAGTGAGGCAATCGAAGCCGCGCAGCGTGCACCCGGAATTGACGGTCTGAAAGTGGCCGACATGAAGAAGCAAAAGATGCGCCTGAAAGAAGAAATCAGCCGCCTGTCCAACTAACCATTTCTTAAAAAGCTGGCGCGCGCTGCAATCAGCGCGCCGCCAGCAATGCAGATCGATGCCCAGAGCAGCGTGATAGTGGGGGCAGCAATACCCGCGACTATGAGTGTCAGAGTTGACAGCAGAGGGGCCGCGTAAGAGCTGGTCCCCAGTAGCTGGATGTCACCTTGTTTGCAGCCAATATCCCAAACATAAAAAGCCAGCCCAACGGGGCCAAGGCCCAGCCCGATGATGCTGGCCCATCCCAAAGTTGTCGTGGGCAAGAGTGTTTCTTCGAACATCAAATGCAGGGGGAGGGATAAGGCTGAGGTCGCAAGGCAGAACACAGCTACACTGGCCGTGGGGGCCGTGCCGACCAGCCGAGACAGCACAGAATATCCCGCCCAGGTAAACGCAGTGAACAGCGCAAGCAGCGCCCACAGGAGGACAGCGACAAAGCCGGTGGCCGTGGCTTGGGTGCGGCTCATTCGGTGGGGGCTCCCAATATGGCCAGGTTGCGCGTGATATGAGCAGTTTTCTCGATCTCGTCCAACATCCAGTCTCGGAAGACTGCGATCTGAGGGCGGTTCTCCATCCCTTTCAGGCACAAAAAACTGAACCGTGCACCAGTGGAAAGCGCAGTGGGAAAGGGCGCGACAAGCCGCCCTTCGTCAAGATCTTTTACAACCAGCGCACGCCTGCCCAAGACTATACCGACGCCTGCAAGGGCAGCATCAATGGCATGGTCAGCCTGCGAGAACCGCGGCCCCAGTGTGGGTGAGGCGGGCGCGCCCATTGCCTCGAACCACGCGGACCATCCTACCATAGGGTTCAGGAAGTTGATCGAATCGTCAAAGATGATTGGCGCGTTGTGCAAGCTTTCTACGGTGGGGTACTGCGCCGCAAGCGCGGGGGTCATCACTGGCATGATCCACTCTTCTGCCAATGGTAGCGCGTACAGTTCTGGTGGAGAGCTGGTTCCAAAGCGGATAGCGACGTCTACGTTGTCGCGCATCAGGTCCATCCGATGCAATGACGCGGCGAAACGCAGCTCAACCTCGGGGTGGGCTTGGGCAAATTCATACAAACGTGGCGCGAGCCATTTTGCGGTGAATGCGGGGCCAGCGGTGACGGTGAGTGTTTGAGTGTCCTGCGTGCGCTGTGCTGCGCGCCATGCGGTGGCGAGTGTTTGAAACCCTTCGGCAGCGCCTTGCGATAGGGCCGTTCCGGCCTCGGTCAGCTCAACTGCACGGTTGAGCCTGCGGAAAAGCAGCGCGCCCAAATGCTCCTCAAGAGATTTTATCTGAAACGACAGGGCTGCCGGCGTGACACTCAGCTCCGCTGCCGCTTTTGCGAAGGACATATGGCGTGCAGCGGCATCAAAGGCGCGCAAAGCAGTGAGGGGTGGTAGGCGGCTAGACATGTTTAGTTAAGTACAGCTTAACTGAAGCGTTGGAAAGTCTCGTTTGTCAGTAGTGTTCGCGGCCCTCATATTGAGGACAAGAAAGACACATTGGTCCGAAAAGGATCACAGATAGGAGACGAGAGATGTTTGAAGCCACCACAAACCCTGCCGCTCGCAATGCAATGTACAACGCCCATGCCGCACGCGGTCGCATGATGGCAGACTTCTTTGCATGGTTGCGCAGCCCGCTGCGCCGCTAAGGATTTTCCGCTGGCGGCGTGCACACCGCCTTACGGAATAAAACGCGGCCGGTGGATCAATCCACCGGCCCCGCATTTTCTGCCCTGACTACGGGCACAAATCAGACGAAGAACTGTCCGCCGTTCGCGGAGATCGTTGATCCGTTGATAAAGCCTGCGTCATCCGACACAAGGAAAGACACCGTGCGCGCGATTTCCTCTGGCTCGCCCAAGCGACCTGTTGGGATTTGTGCGATGATGCTCTCGCGTACTTTTTCCGGCACTGCCATGACCATCTCGGTCGCGATGTAGCCGGGGCAAATCGCATTGGCAGTAATGTTGGCGCGTGCGCCTTCCTGAGCCAGTGATTTCACGATGCCCAGATCGCCTGCTTTGGTCGCGGCATAGTTCACCTGAGCGAACTGGCCCTTCTGACCATTGATAGAGGAGATGACGACGATGCGGCCGAATTTGCGCTCGCGCATGCCGGGCCAGATCGGGTGGATGGTGTTGAACACGCCGGTAAGGTTCGTGTCGATCACCTCATGCCATTGTTCGGGCGTCATTTTATGGAAGGGCGCGTCGCGGGTAATGCCGGCGTTGGCCACAACGATCTCGATTGGGCCTAGATCTCCTTCGACCTTTGCGATGCCCTCTTTCGAACTGTCATAGTCAGCGACGTTCCATTTGTAGGTTTTGATCCCGGTTTCGGCGGTGAACGCAGCTGCTGCTTCATCATTGCCAGCATAGGTGGCGGCAACTGAATAGCCTTTTTCTTTCAGTTCTTTGGAAATGGCTGCGCCGATCCCGCGGCTGCCTCCTGTAACTAGTGCGACACGCGACATGATGATTCTCCCGATGAAATCAGTACTGTAATGTTGTTGCTTCGTTTAACGGTGGCGCGCAATTATATTGCGCGCCCAATATTTTTAGGGCCGTTCGAGGCACATGGCAACACCCATACCGCCGCCAATGCACAGTGTAGCGAGACCTTTTTTCGCGCCGCGGCGCTTCATTTCGAACAGAAGGGTGTTCAGGATGCGTGCACCGGACGCGCCGATAGGGTGACCGATCGCAATTGCGCCACCGTTGACGTTCACAATTGCCGGATCCCAGCCCATGTCCTTGTTCACAGCGCAGGCCTGTGCTGCGAACGCTTCGTTAGCTTCGACCAGATCAAGGTCTTCGGGCTTCCAGCCGGCTTTCTCCAGCGCTTTGCGGGATGCATAGATCGGTCCTGCGCCCATGATTGACGGGTCAAGGCCAACTGTTGCGTATGAGGCGATGCGCGCAAGTGGCTCAATGCCGCGCTTTTCGGCGTTGTCCGCGCTCATCAGCAGGGCACCGGCGGCGCCATCGTTTAGGCCAGATGCGTTGGCAGCAGTCACTGAGCCGTCTTTGGCAAACGCAGGGCGGAGTTTTGCCATCGCGTCCATTGTTGCGCCGTGACGGATGTATTCATCCGCGTCCACGATGGTGTCGCCTTTGCGGCCCGGCACTGTGTAGGCAAAAATCTCATCCTTGAAGCGGCCCTCTTTTTGGGCGGCTTCGGCCTTGTTCTGGGAGGCCACTGCGAATTCGTCCTGCTGTTCACGCGTGATCTGCCATTTTGCGGCAACGTTTTCAGCGGTCTGGCCCATATGGTAGCCGTTAAACGCATCCCATAGCCCGTCTTTGATCATCGTATCGATGAACTTCATATCGCCCATCTTTTGACCGGCGCGAATGGCTTGGGCATGGGGAGACATTGACATGTTCTCTTGGCCGCCTGAGGCGACGATGTCAGCATCGCCCAGCTGGATGTGTTGTGCGGCCAGCGCAACAGCACGCAGGCCTGAACCGCAAACCTGGTTGATCGACCAAGCGGCGGATTCGATTGGCAGCCCGGCATTTACGTGGGCCTGACGCGCAGGGTTCTGACCTTGAGCAGCGGTCAGCACCTGACCGAGGATTGTCTCCGAGACTTCGGCGGCATCAATGCCTGCGCGTGCGACGATCTCCTTGAGCATTGCAGCGCCCAGATCATGCGCAGGAGTGTTGGCAAAAGAGCCCATAAAGCTGCCGACTGCGGTACGGGCAGCGGAGGCGATAACGACGTTTGTCATGGAATGCGGTCCTCTCAATATGACGCATGGTAAAGGAGCGGTAACGACAGAGGCGCGACAGGCGCAATGTCTTTCCTTTACCTTGTGCCTTTGGATACCGCACGGGACACGGCGCGGCAAGAAGTCTGCCGCGCGTCTGTGTCAGGCGCTCTGTTGCGACCCTCCTTCTCGCGTCCAGTCGGGGCGCGTGGTGGGGGCCGCAAAATAGTAACCTTGTAGGCAATCAATTCCTATTTCCACGGCCAGCGCCGCATCTTCTTCGGTCTCCACCGACTCTGCTACAGTAACCATTTCGAACTCGTGGGCGATGCCCATCAATGCGCGGGTAAGCGCCTGATTGTCCGGATTCTGTGCAATGCCGCGAATGAACTGGCCGTCGATTTTGACGATGTCAAAGTCAAAGTCCTTGAAATACCGGATGGTCATTTGCCCTGATCCAAAACGATCCATTGCAAAGCAGATACCTTTGGGCTGCAAACGTTGCATGAAGTCGATCACCAACTCTGGCACCATCATTGCCGAACTTTCGGTGATCTCCAGGATCAGCCGCTCCCCCAGGCCCGGCGATTCGTTGATGAAGCGGTTAAGGCAATTCATCCAGGGCCGAAATCCGATTGAGCGGGCGGACATGTTGATCGACAGCCGCAGGCCCGGATTTTTCTGCAACGTGTTTAGCCCGTGGCGTAGGGCCAGCACATCAATCTCTCGTCCGGTTTCAGTGTCTTCGATCTTGTCCATAAATGCACCCGCAGGAATGACCCTTCCTGTGGCGTCCAATACGCGGATCAACCCTTCGTAAAAACCGACCTGACCCAGCGCACTGCTACGCATCACCGGCTGAAAGGCGAGCAGGGTCTGGTTGTGGGTAATCGCCTCTTTCACCATCGATAGTGTGTCTTGGGCCTGCTGTGTCATTGCGAAATCCAGCGGACTTTGACCGCCGGGGGGGATATCAGCCATTTGGCGTCTGTGAATACCTTTCACGGGGGTGTCCTTTGCTGCAATTGGCCACGAGTTCGGCGGGTAGGTGGACATTGCACTCGCCCCGCTAATAAGGTGTTAAACAGCTAATTTTGCACCAAATGTATCAATCACAGGGACAGCCAGACATGACACGCTGCGCATGGGCGGGGCCCGAACAGATCTACATCGACTATCATGATGCTGAATGGGGCGTGCCGGAATACGACAGCCGCGCGCTGTGGGAGAAGCTCATCCTTGATGGATTTCAGGCCGGCCTAAGCTGGATCACAATCCTTAAAAAGCGAGACGCTTTTCGCGAGGCTTTCGCTGGGTTCGACCCGCATGTAATCGCGCAGTGGGGCGAGGCGGATGTACAGCGCTTGCTGGGGAATGCTGGAATCATCCGGCATCGGGGAAAGATTGAGGCGGCTATCACCAACGCGCAGGCTTGGCAGCGTATCGAAGCCGCTCAGGGGTTTGACCGTTTCATGTGGAGTTATGTTGATGGCGCGCCTGTGCAAAATCGCTTTGAGCGACAATCAGATGTACCTCCCAAAACTGTCCTGTCAGAGCAGGTGTCCAAAGACCTCAAGAAAGCAGGGTTCAAGTTCTGTGGGCCTACTATTGTCTATGCGTGGATGGAGGCGTGCGGATTGGTTAACGACCATTTGGTCGGCTGTCCGAGACATGGCGTGGTGGCTGACCACACGCGCCCACAGAAATGATGGTCCGAGGTGGGGCGGTCAGTTATACTGTTTAAGTGGCCAACAAAAGCATTGCGGCGTATCGCAGCAAGCCTTGGAGAGCATCGCCGCTGGGCCGCGTCATGACAACCTTTACCGAAGCACAAACGCTAGCAGCATCAGGCACAGGATCACACTCACGAGCCATATCGAGATAGAAACCCGCTGACGTAAACTCATACGTTTCAGTCGATCAATCATAGCTAAACCTCTCTGACAGAATGCGGTGAGAAGGGGTGTGACGTTTGAGCAGATAGTCCTCGACGATATCCATCATGATTGGCGGCCCACACACGACAAAGACCCATTCTGCAAATTCCTCCTGCGAGAAAGTGCGATCCAAGAGGGGGCCGTCAATAAACCCGGTTTCGCCATCCCAGGTTTCTGGTTGTTCCGACAAGACCAAGGTCACGTCCTCCAGCCCCAGTTCTTCACGGTATGCAATCTGATCGACCGATCGATTTCCGTAGACCAGCTTAACTTTTCGAGGATCGTCAGTGAGGCGCATTTGCCTGAGAATCCCCAGCAGTGGCGCGAGCCCTACGCCGCCCGCGATCAATGCGACGCCCGGTTCGGTGCGGTCTTTGACGGACAGGCTGCCATAAGGGCCATCAAGATACGCCAACGTGCCAGGCTTTATCTGACCAATTGTTCGGGTGAAATCGCCAAACTCCTTTATCATAAAAGAGATTTCTGGCCCTGCGGTCGGCGCTGACGAAATGGAAAAAGGGTTTTCCTTCATTGAAAAGGTACTATGCCCGACATTGAGCCAAACAAATTGCCCCGCTTTGTAATCAAGCCCTGAATGACCCTCGGGTGTTACGGTTGCTTCCCACTGTTTTTGCGTTAGCTGCGTCACGGAAGTAACACGCCACGCGCGTTTTTTATCGCGGAGTGGCACCAGCAGGTAAACATAGCAGAGCGACCCAACAGCTACCGCTGTCATTGCCAGCCATACACCAGTCATAACCGGCTGGGATCCGAAGCGCCCCGCATATACTGTATGGTGCAGTAAAAGTGCTGCTATCAAAAGAGCGCCAACACCGTGCATCAAGCGCCATGTTTCATATTTGTAGTCCAGTTTGGTGCGCCCAATCGCAAGAAGCACAAGGCTTGGAAGAAGCAAATACGCCGCAATGCCTGTAGAAAGGTCAGAAATATCAGTGGTGATCACCAGTTGGCGGGTGGAATCCCAAGGCCGCTGGCCACCAGAAGGCGTGCCGCGGTATAGAAATGGATGGAGGACCGCAAAACCCAGCGCTATCCTCGCCATCACCTGATGAAACCGCATCGTTACATCCATGCCGATATCATTCGAGACATTCTTGAAGCGCCCAGACAGGACAAACTCCATGAGGATCATGGCAAACGCGAGAATACCAAGGCCAGAGGCAAGTTCTTGGTGGAATGCGCGCGGTGGACCACCGACCAGCCAAGACAGTATTAAAGGTAGTGTGACAGCCGCTATGTAAAAGATGATCAAAAGGATTGGTTTCATGTGCTTTTCTGATCCATTTCTTACAACGATGCAAATTTCTGTCTTATGGGCTTGATCCATCATGGGGCATCGGTGCGCCAGATTGTGAAGCCCCATTTACTGTTCATGATGGACGCTAGGTCTACAATAGCGGTTTCGTAGCAATCTTGCATTGACTCCCTTCCGTTCCCCCGTATAAGCGCGACTTCGTTGGTGTTGGTGGATCCTGCAAAGGAAACCCTGTCGGAGTGCAAACTCAAAGGACAACGCCCTTTACCGCCCTTTCGGGCCTTATAAGGAGAACAGCCGTGACTAAACGCACCGCTGCCAAGCACAAAATTGACCGTCGCATGGGCGAAAACATCTGGGGCCGTCCAAAATCCCCAGTAAACCGTCGTGAATATGGCCCCGGCCAGCACGGTCAGCGCCGTAAGGGCAAAATTTCCGACTTCGGTATCCAGCTGCGCGCCAAGCAGAAGCTCAAGGGCTACTACGGCGACCTGACCGAAAAGCAGTTCCGCCGCATCTACGGCGAAGCCGAGCGTGTAAAAGGCGATACAGGTGAGAACCTGATTGGTCTGCTCGAGCGTCGTCTTGACGCGGTTGTGTACCGTGCCAAGTTCGTTGCGACGATCTTTGCTGCGCGCCAGTTTGTGAACCACCGCCACGTGCGCGTGAACGGCAAGCTCGTGAACATCCCTTCCTACCGTGTAAAAGAGGGTGACGTTATCGAAGTACGTGACCGTTCCAAGCAGATGGTTGCACTGATCGAAGCCACTCAGCTGGCAGAGCGTGATGTGCCTGACTACATGGATGTGGATCACTCTAAGATGACAGCGACATTCGTGCGCACGCCTGCTCTGGGCGACGTGCCATACCCTGTTGTAATGGAACCAAACCTCGTCGTGGAATTCTACGCGAAGAACTGATCTTCGCCACCACAGGTTACGATTTCAGATGCGCCCTGCCGGACAACCGGTGGGGCGTTTTATATTTTGGGCTGTGAGGACGAGGCGGCAGAAGCGCACGGGTGAAAATCGCGTCTGGTTGCCGGAGGGTTGAACGGTTAAAAGGGCCACAACAATTAAAGAGTCCTGTTATGACACAAATGATCACGCCCCAACCCGGCATCATGGATATATCTCTCTATCAAGGGGGGGCGGCTCATGTGGCAGGTCAGGATAACGCGCTTAAGCTCAGCTCGAACGAGAACCCTTTTGGGCCGTCGCCTGCCGCGCTGAAAGCGTATGAGCGAGCGGGGCGCGAGTTGCACCGGTATCCCAGCAGTGACCACGCAGAGCTGCGTACGGCCATCGGCCAAGTCTACACGCTTGACCCTACGCGGATCATTTGCGGCGCCGGTTCGGACGAGATCATTGCGTTCTTGTGTCAGGCCTATGCCGGTTCGGACACCGAGGTGATTCACACCGAACACGGGTTTGCCATGTACCGGATTTCGGCGCTGGCCGCAGGTGCGACACCGGTGGAGGTGAAAGAGCACGAGCGTGTGACAGATGTGGACGCGATACTGGCGGCCTGCACGGATAAGACGCGGCTCGTATTTCTGGCCAACCCGAACAACCCCACCGGCACGATGATCGGGCAGGGGGACATCATGCGTCTGGCCGATAACCTGCCTGAGCAGGCGCTGCTGGTGCTGGACGGAGCCTATGCAGAGTATGTCGAAGGCTACGATGGGGGTGCCGCGCTTGTTGATGCGCGCCAGAACGTAGTGATGACGCGTACTTTCTCAAAGATCTACGGACTGGGCGGTTTGCGCGTTGGCTGGGGCTATGGCCCTGCCCATGTGATTGACGTGCTGAACCGTGTGCGCGGCCCCTTCAATCTCAGTAACTCTGCCCTTGCGGCGGCAGAAGTAGCCGTGCGTGACGTTGCCTATGTCGATCACTGCCGCGCCGAGAATGCGCGCTGGCGTGTGTGGATGGCTGACGCTTTGGCCGAGATCGGCGTGCCGTCGGATGTGTCGATGGCGAATTTTATTCTCGCCCGGTTCGCTTCGCAAAGTGAAACGGAAGCATGTGATCTGCACCTGCAATCCCAAGGACTGATCGTGCGCCGTGTAGCGGGATACAAGCTGCCGACCTGTTTGCGTATTACTGTTGGTGATGAAAGCGGTTGCCGCCGCGTGGTTCATGCTGTGCGCCAGTTCAAGGAGGCCTGACCCATGCCGCAACTCTATGACCGTGTGGCCCTGATTGGCCTTGGGCTGATCGCCTCCTCCATGTTCTGGGCGATGAAACGGGGCGGATTCGCGGGCGAAGTCACCGGATTTGCCCGCTCGGCGGAGACACGCGAAACCGCGCGTGAAATCGGGCTGTGCGATGTGGTGTGCGACGATATCCATGATGCGGTGCGTGATGCTGATCTGGTCGTTCTGTGTGTGCCAGTCGGCGTCATGGGCGCAGTGATGGAACGAATCGCAGGAAGCTTGAGACTCGGTGCGACTGTGACAGACGTAGGTTCGGTTAAGGGGGACGTGATCAACAACGTGATGCCACATCTGCCTAAGGGTGTGCATTTCATTGCGGGTCACCCGTTGGCTGGGACCGAACATTCAGGCCCGCGTGCTGGTTTTGCAGAGCTTTTCGACAACCGTTGGTGCCTGCTTGTGCCGCCCGAAGGGACAGACCTGGCCGCAATTGCGCGCCTGCGTAACTTTTGGGAAGGGCTTGGTGCCAACGTTGAGGAGATGGACGCCGACCACCACGATCTGGTGTTAGCCGTGACATCCCATGCGCCGCACCTGATTGCCTATACTATGGTCGGTGTGGCTGATGATTTGCGCCGCGTGACCGATGGCGAGGTTATCAAGTATTCAGCGGCCGGTTTTCGGGATTTTACCCGTATCGCCGCCTCGGACCCGACCATGTGGCGCGATGTGTTCCTGACAAACAAAGACGCAACGTTGGAAATTCTGGGTCGGTTTACTGAAGAGCTTTTTGCGCTTCAGCGGGCGATCCGGCAGGGCGATGGGGACCACCTGTTTGATTATTTTACCCGTACGCGTGCCATTCGGCGGGGAATTATTGAAGCGGGGCAAGACACCGATGCTCCTGACTTTGGCCGGAACCCCGGACGCAAACCATGAAGCGGCTTGCCGCCCTGTTGTGCCTTATGGCGACGGCGTCCTGCGCGGGGCCGGATAACTCCAAACGCCCCGAAGCACGACCGCAGAGCGCGGCAAGAAACTTTAGCGCTAACGAGACCATTGACCGTTCTGCCCAAGAGAACAAGCAGGGCGAATTTTTCAAATCCTTGCGTCCTGTGTTCCGTTCGCAAAAAGCAGTGCAGGACCAACGCCGAAAGCAAAAAGGGTTTGCGGCAGGGGCGGTCTGCGGTGATCCATCCATTCAGGGCGAAGCAGTCGGGCGCGTCCCTGGCCGCATTTCGGGCTGCGGTCTGGATGGCGCGGTGCGCATTTCCGCAATCTCAGGCGTACGATTGAGCGCAAAGTCCACAATGGATTGCGGCACAGCGCGCGCGCTCAAGACATGGGTGGATCGCAGCGCCAAGCCTGCGCTGTCCAGCAAAGGGGGCGGCCTGCGTGAGATCACAGTGGCCGCGCATTACGCCTGCCGCCGGCGCAATAATTCCAAAACGGGCAAGATATCCGAGCATGGCAAAGGCCGCGCGATCGACATCTCGGGGTTCCGGTTGGCAAACGGCAACGAAATTACTGTGCTGCGCAACTGGACTGCAGGCAGCAGCAGCAAGGCGCTGCGCCGCATGCACGCAGAGGCGTGCGGCCCGTTCGAGACGGTGCTTGGCCCCAAGGCCAACCGCTTTCACCTTGATCACTTCCATTTCGATACGGCGCAATACCGTTCAGGAAGCTACTGCCGCTAACGGATGATCAGGCGCGGGGCTGTGCCCAGCGGGATGAACCCCATGCGCATCCGGCCTTGATCAATCGTAATCTCCACATCCAGACTTTCACGGTTGCCTGAAAGACCTGACAAAAGCGTCAGGCCGCTTTCTATTTGAGGCCGAATTTGCGTAGACAACGCGCCGCTGGCACTGGCAAGATCAAGCATTTGCTGCCAGTTCTTCGCCTTAAGGCGCATAGTACCAGAGGCGATGCCGCCTGCGGCAATCTGCAAATCCGCGTTGAGAGAGATGTTTAGGTCCGCCCAGACGGCCTCAATCCGGTCAACCTTAAAGGCGGTCGGCTGTGGTCTGCTGTCTTCCAGCGCGCTGCGGTCCCAAGGGCGATCAAAACTGACAGTCATATCGGCGACCAGGCTGTCAAACCGCTCAGGCCAGCTTTGGGGCAGGCGCAGGGCATCGCGGATCAACACCCCCGGGGCAAAGCCCGCGGCGTTAAGGTCAATATCATATGTCTGCACATCAGCAGTTTGCTGTACGTCAGCGCGGAACGTGTCGATGAGCAACAGGTCCGCTGCGTCGAGTTGGACTATCATATCGCGGCTGGACCCGTGCAACGTTTCAAGTTGCAAGGCAGGGCTAGGGTGCAGTCGGAGCGCTGCTACGGCGTCCTTCGAGGCGAAGGCCAGTTCCGCCTGTGGCGTTGATAGCAAAACAGGCGCATCGTCCAGCCGCAGGGTTGCGTGGCCGGGCCAATAGATCGGGGTCGAGAGGGTGATCTGCGGCAGATGCAGGGCTGCCTGCGTCTCGGGATCGTCCAGAGTGACGTCGGATATGACTGTGGCGATCCGCAGCGGAAAGCCTGCCCGTGTCATCTCGCCCGTTTGCGACTGCCAGCCTTCGGCGCGGCGCGCATCGAACCATGCGGTCAGGCTGCTCTGCATGCCAGAGGTCGCGACGTACCACCAACCAGCCCATATCAGGGCAATCGGGATCAGGATTTTTACTGCGCTGCGTAACATGGGACGTGCCCCCTTTTCATCGACGCCTTGATGGAGTTTACCTGCCCCAACACAGGAGAACCAGATGAGTATGTGGGTATTCGGCTATGGCAGTTTGCTTTGGAATCCCGGCTTCGAGGTTGCGCAAAGCGTGATCGGGACCTTGCCGCACTATGCCCGCTCTTTCTGCATGCGCTCGATCCATCATCGCGGGACAGAGGAGGCACCGGGCCTTGTGCTGGCCCTTGACCAACAGCCCGGCAAAGCCTGCGAGGGCGTGGCGCTTGAGGTGACGGCGGGACATGAGGATCAGACCCTAATTTACCTGCGCGAGCGTGAGCTTATTTCTTCGGCCTATGTGGAAAAGGAACTGTCGGTGCAGTTGGTGAACGGGCGCGAGGTAACAGCGCTGGTCTATGTCATCGACGAGGCGCACGAGCAATATTGCGGTGACCTCGCACTAGAGGAACAGGCACAGATCATCGCCCGCGCAGTTGGTGGGCGGGGTCCAAACACCGAATACCTCTATAACACGGCAGAACATCTGACGTCTGTCGGTTTGCACGATCCAGCGCTAGAATGGCTGGCAACAAGGGTGCGTGAAATCGCCGTATAAACCCTTTGGTTTGATGTAAATTCAGGCTAAGCTACGGCAATAAACAATAAGGTCAGGAGCAGGGGCGCATGGCGCAACCAGACCGCGACGCAAAACCGCAATTCTCCCAACCTGTGCGTCAGATCACTCTGATGCTGCTGGTGCTTGGCCTGTCGGGCTTTGGCGTGTTCGTGGCGTTGCCACGGGTGTTGCCGGTGTTTCAGGCGAACCCCTATCTCAACGGGTTTATCCTGTTCGTCTTCGCGATTGGCGTGGTGGCCTGCTTTTATCAAGTGCTGCAACTGATCGGCTCGGTCCGCTGGATCGAAAACTTCGCCTCGGACAATGATACGCCCAGCGACACGCCGCCGCAGATGTTGGCACCTTTGGCGGCGCTGTTGCGCACACGCGGCCCGCGCATGCAGGTGGGCGCCTCTTCGACACGCTCGATCCTTGATTCCGTCGCAACCCGTATCGACGAAGCGCGAGAGATTACGCGATACATCGTCAACACGCTGATTTTTCTGGGCCTTCTGGGCACGTTCTATGGGCTGGCGACGACAGTGCCCGCCATTGTGGACACCATACGCAGCCTCGCGCCGCAGGCGGGGGAGTCCAGTACCGATGTATTCAGCCGCCTGATGACAGGGCTTGAATCGCAGCTTGCAGGAATGGGCGTGGCTTTTGCCTCGTCGCTGTTGGGGCTTGCTGGGTCGTTGATCGTGGGCCTGCTGGAGCTGTTTGCTGGCCATGGGCAAAACCGGTTTTACCAAGAACTGGAAGACTGGCTCAGCTCAATCACGCGGGTGGGATTTGCATCGGGGGATGATAGCACGCCTGAGCAGGCCATCATGGCGGGTATGGTGGACCACATGGCCGAGCAGATGGAGGGCATGCAAGACATGTTCAGCCGCTCCGAAGCGGGCCGCGCCGAGGTTGAGCAGCAGTTGGGCAGCCTTGCCACAGCTATAGAACGGATGGCGGTACAGCTGGGTGATCAGGGCGGATCCTCGGATGCGCTGGAGCGGATTGCGGATGGTCAGGAGCGCATGATTGCAGCGCTTGAGAGCCGCCCTGACGCTGTATCCGAAAGCCATGGGCTGGATGCCGAAAGCCGTATGCGGCTGCGCTCGATTGACGTGCAAATGCTGCGCATTCTGGAAGAAATTTCCGCCGGCCGTCAGGAAACCATGGCTGAGCTGCGCCAAGAACTGTCCCACCTCACCAAAGCGTTGTCCTCGCCACGCAGCAGCACAGAGCCACGCCGCATGCGCGCCACCAACAAGCTCGACGACGGGGACCGCTAGCCATGGCGCTGTCGCGACGCACCGGCGCGCGGTTTCAGGCGTCTATCTGGCCGGGCTTTGTGGATGCGATGACTGGTCTTTTGCTGGTGCTGATGTTCGTGCTGACAATCTTCATGGTCATGCAATTTGTCCTTACGGAACAGATATCCGGTCAAGAGACAGAGCTGGATGAGCTGTCTTCCGAAGTGGCTGCGCTGGCGCAAGCGCTGGGTCTTGAGCGGCGCTCCAACACTGATCTTGAAGCGCGGGTCGGTGCCCTGAGATCATCGTTAGCGGATGCCCAGACGCGGGCATCGCAACAAGATACACTTATCGCCAGCTTGCAGTCAGAGCGCGCAGCCCAGGCCGAGGCATTGAACGCCGCACAGACTCGGCTGACTAGCTTTGAAGCGCAAGTTGCGGCCCTGATTGCAGACCGCGATACCGCGCTTGGCCAAGTGTCAGAGCTGGAAGCCCTCGAGGCCACTTTGCTGAACGAGCAGGAGGCGTTGAACCTTGCGCTTGCCTCCAGCCGCTCGGAGGTGGATGCACAGGAAGAAGCGGCGCGACTGGCTGCCGCACGCCGGGAAGCGCTGGAGGCCCTGATTGCAGATTTACGCGTCCGCAACGCCGACGCGCAAAGCGCAGTTGCTGCATTAAGCTCTGAAGTGACCGCCGCCCAAGAAGCGTTGACAGCGCAGGAAGCCGAAAAGCTGGCAGAAACAGCCGCCGCTGAGGCGTTGCGTAAGCGGTTGGAGAATGCGGACACCGAACTGACTGCTATGACCCTCTCGCTGGAAGCACAACGCAAACGGGCAGAAGAGACACTGACCCTGCTCGCCGCCGCAAGGGCCGCTGAAGAGGAACTGGCCCTGCGCCTGACAGCCGCTTTGGGGGATGCCAAGGATACGAAATCAGAGCTTGAGCTCAGCTTGCAAGAAGCTCAGGCGCGCATCGCTGCGCTGGAAACTCAACTTGGAACAACCGAAACCGAGACGGGTACGCAGATCGAAGACCTGCGCACGCGGCTGGCCGCTGCGTTGGCCGCGAAGCTGGCGGCGCAAGATAACGTTACTGAAACCCAAAGCAAGGCGATCCGCCGCGCAACCTTACTTGCTCAGGCTGAAGCGCAATTGGCGCAGGAACAGGAAACCTCGGCTGCCGCGCAGCGCCAGACGGAACTGCTTAATCAACAGGTAGCGGCGCTGCGTGCGCAGCTTAGCAATCTACAGGGCTTGCTGGACACCGCCATTGCAGAGGACACCGCCCGTGAGGTCGAGCTTCAATCGCTGGGAAGCCAACTGAACACCGCCTTGGCGCGGGTCGCCGCAGAAGAGCGACGGCGCGCCGAGCTTGAAGCCGCCGAGCGTGCGCGTCTGGAGGCGGAGACAAAGAACCTAGAACAGTATCGATCAGAGTTCTTCGGGCGTCTACGTAGCGTGCTGGGGGCACAAGAAGGCGTGCGGATTGAGGGCGATCGCTTTGTCTTTAGCTCAGAGGTTTTGTTCCCTCCTGGCGGGGCGGAGTTGTCGCGCAAGGGAACGCAAGAGATTGCCAAAGTGGCCGATATTCTGCGCAACGTAGCTGCCGATATCCCTGACGGGATCGATTGGGTCATTCGCGTTGACGGGCATACCGATAACGTACCGCTGTCTGGTCTGGGTGAATTTGCCGACAATTGGGAACTGAGCCAAGCGCGTGCGCTGTCAGTGGTGAAATACATGGCGAATTTCCTAGGCATTCCGCCGGACCGTCTGTCCGCCAACGGATTTGGACAATATCAACCAGTAGACACTGCCGACACAGATGAAGCACGCGCGCGCAACCGCCGGATCGAGCTGAAGTTTACTGAAAAATAGAGCTAGGGCAGGGTGAGTGTCAGGTTTTCGCTGTCTATCACCTTATCTGCCCGCAAGAGGGTGGCGGTGCCAGTGTATTCACCTTCGGGCCAGCCTTCTCCTCCACGTTTCTTGCCGATCGCGCGAAAGGACTGCGCTTGAGATCGTTCCAACGTGATATCACGTTCAATCACGATTTCTGCAGGCCCCTGTAGGGAAAGATGGATCACATCGCCTTTTTGCGTCCCGAAAAGAAACGCATAGATCACCAAGGCGTCACTTCCAGTATTAGGAAACGCGACCGTATTGGCGCGGATGTCTGTAAACTCGGGCACGGCGCTGCTGGTGCCGATACGGACGATTCCACCTGCGCGGTAGGGAGGCTGATCAGTCCAAAGCGTGTCATTCTCTGCTTCGCCACAGATTATTGTTCCGTCAGGATCGAAGGGATCAATCACCTTCCCTTCATGACGGACCGACAAATGGACATGTGGGAATTCGGCTCGCCCTGACATGCCGACCTGACCCAGCACGTCCCCAACCTGTACTGATTGGCCGCGCACAACAGTGACCGAGCTTTTGCGCAGGTGGCAATATTGTGTTTCCCACCCGTCAGGATGGCGCAATACAACACCGTTTCCACATTCGCGTCCCTTAAGGATCGCTGCACGATCAGGGCTATAGCGAACGTCATCAATCCCGTCACGCACACCTGCAACAACGCCCGATGCCGATGCCAGTACATCAACACCAGAGTCGATCATATCATAGGTTGGTAAGGCGAAATCTGTGCCCTTATGCCCGTCGTAGCTTAGTCCCGAGCAGGTGAAATCGGACGCGTCCTTTGACGGGTCGTGGTCCACGTACTGCTGGATGTAGCAGGGTCCGTTCAGGTCACAATCAATGGGGGAGGAAAATGACAGTTCTCCCGCCGTGGCAGGCACGGCGAGAGAGAGAAGGGTCAAAAGACCAAAGCGCATTATTCAGCGGTAAGCAGTGGCGGCTTGTTGCCAGTCAATCGCGGGCTATCCGGCCCATCGACTTTGATATCAAGCTCGCCTTTCTTCACGCCGATTTTGACCACGCCGCCTTTGGAGAGTTTGCCAAACAGCAGCTCTTCGGCCAGCGGTTTTTTGATGTACTCTTGAATGACACGTCCCAAGGGGCGCGCACCCATTTTCTCATCATAGCCCTTATCGGCGAGCCATTCTGCGGCTTGCTTGCTCAATTCAATGGTCACGTTGCGATCCATCAACTGGGCCTCAAGCTGCAGCACGAACTTCTCGACCACTCGAAGGATGGTGTCCTTGGGCAGTGCGCCGAAGGAGATCACCGCATCCAGACGGTTGCGAAATTCCGGTGTGAACGTCCGCTCGATTGCGGCTGTGTCCTCGCCGGTGCGACGGTCGCGGCCAAAGCCGATCGCCTCTTTCGCCTGCTCGGATGCGCCAGCGTTAGAGGTCATGATAAGCACCACGTTGCGGAAATCCACCGTGCGGCCATTGTGATCGGTCAGTTTGCCGTGGTCCATTACCTGCAGCAGAATATTGTAGACGTCAGGGTGCGCTTTCTCCATCTCGTCGAGGAGCAGCACGCAGTGAGGGTCCTGATCGACACCGTCGGTCAGCATCCCACCCTGATCAAAGCCGACATAGCCGGGAGGCGCACCAATCAGACGGCTGACTGCGTGCTTCTCCATGTACTCGGACATATCGAAACGGAGCAGTTTCACCCCAAGCGTATCGGCAAGCTGTTTGGCGACTTCTGTTTTACCCACGCCAGTTGGTCCTGCGAACAGGTAGTTACCAATAGGTTTTTCAGGCTCGCGCAGGCCCGCACGCGACAGCTTGATCGCCGAAGCAAGCGCTTCGATCGCTTGATCCTGCCCGAACACAACGCGTTTCAACGAAGTTTCTAGATCCTTGAGCACAACAACGTCGTCCTTCGAGACAGTCTTTGGCGGGATGCGGGCAATTTTCGCAACCACGGCTTCGATCTCTTTGGTGCCTATTGTCTTCCGGCGCTTGGAGGCCGCAACCAGATGCTGTGCGGCACCTGCTTCGTCAATCACGTCAATCGCGCTGTCCGGCAGTTTGCGATCGTTGATATAGCGGTGCGCAAGCTCGACTGATGTCTTGATCGCATCGGCGGTGTATTTTACGCGGTGGTGATCCTCGAAGTACGGCTTGATGCCTTTGAGGATTTTCTGTGCGTCTTCCACCGAAGGCTCGTTCACATCGATCTTCTGGAAACGGCGGGCAAGTGCGCGGTCTTTTTCAAAGTGCTGACGGAACTCTTTATAGGTGGTCGAGCCCATGGTCCGCAGTTTGCCACCGGCAAGCGCAGGCTTGAGCAGGTTGGATGCGTCCATCGCTCCGCCAGAAGTGGCCCCTGCGCCGATAACGGTGTGAATCTCGTCGATGAACAGCACGGCATCGTCGTGATCTTCAAGCTCGGTCACGACGGCCTTCAGCCGCTCCTCAAAATCACCACGGTAGCGGGTACCAGCCAGCAACGCGCCCATGTCGAGCGAGAAGATGGTTGTGTTAGCCAATACTTCAGGCGTTTCACCTGCGACGATCTTGCGGGCAAGACCTTCGGCGATGGCGGTTTTACCCACACCGGGATCGCCCACCAGCAGCGGGTTGTTCTTGCGGCGGCGACACAGAACCTGAATGCAGCGTTCAACCTCGCTGTCGCGGCCGATCAGAGGATCGATATCGCCGTCGCGAGATTTCTTGTTGAGGTCCACGCAGTATTTGGCCAGCGCCGATTCCTTTTTGTCACCTTCGGTTACACCTAATGCTTCTTCTTCATGCTCCGGTGCGCCGGCAACGGGGCGTTCTTCGCCATACGCGGGGTCTTTTGCAACGCCGTGGGCAATGAAATTCACCGCGTCATAGCGGGTCATATCCTGTTCTTGCAGAAAATAGGCAGCGTTGCTTTCACGCTCTGCAAAAATTGCGACAAGCACGTTGGCACCTGTCACTTCGGTCCGGCCCGACGACTGCACGTGGATCGCGGCGCGCTGGATAACACGCTGGAATGCGGCTGTTGGCACAGCTTCGGAACCCTCGACATCTGTGATCAGATTGCTGAGGTCCTCGTCGATGAATTCGACAAGCGTATCGCGCAGTTCTTCTACATCGACAGAGCAGGCTTTCATAACCTGAAGTGCATCAGGCTCGTCTACCAGCGACAGCAGCAAATGCTCCAGCGTGGCGAATTCGTGGCGGCGTGCATTCGCAAGCGCGAGCGCTGCATGGATGGACTGCTCAAGAGTGGTCGAGAATGAAGGCACGTTAGTGCTCCTTTTCGATAGGGGTCGGTGGGGCGTGAGAGATGCCAGCGCCTGCGGTCCGACCATGGCCTGATAGTATTAGAGTTTGGTTGATAGTTGCCTAGCTTCAAGTCTTTTTTGAAATAAAGTTGTCACATTTATTTTTGCGCGCCTTGAGTGGTGGTGTTTTCAGCGCAGCCTGAGTCGTCATGGCAACAGTTCAGTGGTTCCAGTAACAAATAGGGATGAACAAATTCTTTTAAAGGATTTGAGCATAACTTTTGCTTCAGGACTCGTTTGCAACGGTCATTAGAAGTCAAAATCGATCCTTGCGCCCGCGTAGCTCGGCGAAGACCTCTTTGTCTTCGGCTGCAAGCATACCCAACGCGCTGCGTATTTGTGGATCATGACTGCGAAGAAACGGGTTGGTAGCGCGCTCAAGCTCAAGTGTGGAGGGAACGGTGAAGCCGCCTTGCGCACGAATTTCCGCAATCTGAGCGGCGCGATCCTGAAGTGCTGCGTTGTCCGGATCAACTGACAGGGCGAATTTCGCGTTAGACGCGGTATATTCGTGGCCCGAGCAAATCAGTGTGTCATCAGGCCAGGCAGCCATCTTGGTCAGGCTCGCGTGCATTTGATCCGGCGTGCCCTCGAACAACCGTCCGCAGCCCAGTGCCATCAGGCTGTCAGCAGTAAAGGCTGCCTTCGCGGCGGGCGCGTAAAACGCTATATGGCCCACCGTATGTCCGGAGACATCAAGCACCTCTACTTCCGTATCGCCCAACGAAAAACGGTCGCCTTCGCTCAGTTGCACATCCAGATCGGGCAGGCGATGGGCATCAGCAGCTGCACCGTAAACGCGGGCCGGATAGTCGGGCAACAGATTGGGCAGGCCATCGACGTGGTCATAATGGTGGTGCGTCAGCCATATCTGGTCAAGATTCCAGCCACGTGCGGCCAGCTCTGCCTTGATTGGCGCCGCTTCGGGCACATCGATCAGCGCAACTTCGCCAGATTTTTTATCTTGTAGCAAGAACGCATAATTGTCTGACAAGCAGGCAATAGTCACAAGCATGTGTCGATCTGTCTCAAGGGTTTGCGAGGGCATGGGCAAGCGTCCTTTGCTGGAGTAGAGTGACACAAAATGGCGCAATGAGGGGCCCTGTCAATGCATCTTGATGTGCAGGATCTGCGCAACTTCTATTACCGCAGTGCGCTGGGCCGTGCTGCGCAAAAGTCCTTGCGCGGCCGGATGTTGGAGTTATGGCCCGAGGCGCAGGGACAAACGGTGGTGGGGTTCGGCTTTGCGGCGCCTTTGTTGCGGCCCTATCTGGCCGACGCACGGCGCGTGATTACGTTGATGCCGGGGCCGCAGGGCGTCATGCCGTGGCCTGCGGGAATGCCCAATACCTCTGTGCTGACGGAAGAAACGCTGTGGCCGATCGAGACCGGACATGTAGACAAGTTGGTGTTGCTGCACGGGCTCGAAACCTGCGAGCGTCCCTCGGACCTTTTGGAGGAATGCTGGCGCGTGCTGGGACCAGGGGGCAAAGCGCTGTTCATTGTGCCTAACCGTGCGGGGCTTTGGGCACGACGGGACCGCACGCCGTTCGGATATGGCAGGCCTTATTCACCGGGGCAGTTGGACGCGCAATTGCGCAAGCACCAATTCCTGCCCGAACGTCATGCGGGTGCGCTCTATCAGTTCCCGTCCGGTCAACGGATGTGGATGAAATCCGGCGGGATATTCGAGCGGGTAGGGCGCAACGTGCCCACCATCTTGGCAGGCGGCGCCTTCATGGTGGAAGCGACCAAGCTGGTCTATCCACCAAAAGGCCGCGTAGCGCGCAAACGCGTCCGCAACCCTATTGGCGTGATGGCACCGGAGGCCAAGCCGGTTTAGATTCCAGCGGAAAATCCGTAGCGTACAAAAAATAGGTGCCGCAGTTTCAAGCTTGGCAAAGGTGATATCTTCTGACGTGGTACCAGCAATCCCTTCGAGGCGGATGACGTCGGTCATCTGATCGCCGACAGCAATTGCAGTGAAGGTAAATTCAAGATCGGTGAACGCCCCTTCGGCATCCTGCTCAGGGCGAATGTCAGGGGGAAGTTGGCCGTGAAATCGCGATCATCTTCATTTCCGTAAACCGCTACGAATTCGCGGATGACCTGCGTAGGGTCCACGAAGATCTTATCTTCTCTTGCGGTGAAATCAGTGACAACTCCCATCAAGGCAAGATCGATACTGTCGCTGCTTGTTGCGTCTATTTCGACATCTTTGACGAGCAAGGTCTCATCCCCCGTCCCAGAGCGTTCCGGCTTGTGGCACTGTAAGTTCAAAATCACTTTTGGTCACGCCGGTGGCAGGTTTGAGCGAGATGGTTGCAAGTGTGGGGTCAATGTCCTCGGTAAAGCTGCCGTCAGCGGCATCGGTGATTTCGGCAACGCCGTGGTGAACACTACCTTCGCTGGCGGAGCCCGTATTGATCTGCAAGATATCGTTAAATAGATCGCCATTCAGCGTGTCGCCCAAACTGGCCACGCTCGCGGTTAGGGTGTCACGGCCATCCATCTCATTCAGAGTCGGCTCAATCAGCGCATCCAAATCATCTGCACCAGTCGTTCGGTTGGCGGATTGATCTATGTCCAGCAGTGCAGGGTTGGAATCTGTATCGATCGACGCGTCATCTTCGTTTGCGAAAAAAACGGGTAAAAACACAGTAACGCTGATCAGGGCTATGAACTCACTTTCAGACATAATTGATCCTCCACCATTGCGTTAACATTTGACACTGATCGTCGTCGATTCAACCTTGCTCGTTGAGAGCCATCTGGAATTGTAAAGTCTTGCCTTAATCCGAGACAAAAGGCCTCCAATGTCGGAATTGTTTGCCATAGCGACGGTAAATTGATGTTAACACTGATGCTCGGGGGGAGAGGCAGAATCGCGCAGAATTGATAGAAGTTGAGGTACCACACCAATTTTTGACGGTGGTCAAAAGGTCGCAAATTGGCCAAGTCCTTGAAAACAGGGAGCAGGAAGTGTACTGGTCCTCACTATACTATGTTGCGACATGAACAACGGTCTGCTACATCGCCTCTGATTTCACCGCTTGGCATCCTTGTCAGGCCGCGCCGACACACCTGTACCGCGATGACCGCGTGCAGGTGCGATTGTATGAGAGGATGGACGTGTCCGAACCAGCTTCGATCTCCACCGCTATCGCACATCGTTATGCGACAGCCGTATTTGAATTGGCCAAAGAGGCCAAAAAGGTTAAAGCCGTTGAGGCGGATTTGACCGTTTTGCATGATGCAATGACCACCAGCGATGATTTCCGTGCGTTGATCAGCTCTCCGATCTACACGCGTGATCAGCAGGGTGGTGCCATCACTGCGATTGCAAAAAAGATGAAATTGTCGCCCATGGTCGCCAACACGTTGGCACTTATGGCGCAAAAACGGCGCCTGTTTGTGTTGCCGCAGCTGGTCCAGAACCTGCGCGACATCATCGCCGAAGACAAAGGTGAAGTGACTGCGGACGTTATCTCCGCAAAAACACTGACCAAGACGCAGGCCGACAAACTGGCCGCGTCGCTCAAGAAGACAACGGGCAAGACCGTGACACTCCACCAAACCGTAGATGAGACTCTTATCGGCGGTTTGATCGTTAAAGTAGGCTCCAAGATGATCGACACGTCGATCCGCTCGAAGCTAAATTCCCTTCAGAATGTAATGAAAGAGGTCGGATAAATGGGTATCCAAGCTGCAGAGATTTCTGCGATCCTGAAAGACCAGATCAAGAATTTTGGTCAGGAAGCTGAAGTAGCCGAAGTAGGCCGCGTGCTTTCCGTTGGTGACGGTATCGCGCGCGTATACGGTTTGGACAATGTCCAAGCCGGCGAAATGGTTGAATTCCCCGGCGGTATTCAGGGTATGGCCCTGAACCTTGAATCGGACAACGTTGGTGTTGTTATCTTCGGTTCCGACCGTGACATCAAAGAAGGCGACACCGTTAAGCGCACAAACTCCATCGTGGACGTGCCAATCGGTGACGAACTGCTGGGTCGCGTTGTTGACGGTCTGGGTAACCCGATTGACGGCAAAGGCCCACTGGGCACCACCAAGCGTGGCCTCGCCGAAGTCAAAGCGCCGGGCATCATCCCGCGTAAATCCGTACACGAACCAATGGCAACCGGCCTGAAATCTGTGGATGCGATGATCCCTGTTGGCCGTGGCCAGCGCGAATTGATCATTGGTGACCGTCAGACCGGTAAAACAGCTGTCGCACTCGACGCGATGCTGAACCAGGCGCAGGTTAACAAAGCCGCAGGCGACGACGAGAGCAAAAAGATGTACTGCGTGTACGTCGCGATTGGTCAGAAGCGCTCCACAGTGGCACAGCTGGTTAAGAAGCTCGAAGAAACCGGTGCGATCGACTATTCCATCGTTGTGGCCGCGACAGCGTCCGAGCCTGCTCCGATGCAGTTCCTCGCGCCTTACTCTGCGACAGCCATGGCAGAGCACTTCCGCGACAACGGCCGTCACGCCCTGATCGTGTATGACGATCTTTCCAAGCAGGCTGTGTCTTACCGTCAGATGTCACTTCTGCTGCGTCGTCCGCCCGGGCGTGAAGCTTATCCTGGTGACGTTTTTTACCTCCACTCTCGTTTGCTTGAGCGTTCCGCGAAGCTGGGCGATGCAGCTGGTAACGGCTCCCTGACAGCTTTGCCGATCATTGAAACTCAAGGTGGTGACGTTTCCGCGTTTATTCCGACCAACGTGATTTCGATCACCGACGGTCAGATCTTCCTAGAGACCGAGCTGTTCTACCAGGGCATCCGTCCTGCTGTGAACACAGGTCTGTCGGTTTCCCGCGTTGGTTCCTCGGCCCAGACAAAAGCGATGTCTTCTGTTGCCGGTCCTGTGAAACTGTCCCTCGCTCAGTACCGCGAAATGGCAGCTTTTGCTCAGTTCGGTTCCGATCTTGACGCATCCACCCAGCAACTGCTGGCCCGTGGCGCGCGTCTGACAGAGCTGATGAAGCAGGCACAGTACAACCCGCTGACAAACGCCGAAATCGTCTGCGTCATCTATGCAGGTACGAACGGTTACTTGGACAAAGTAGATGTAAAAGAGGTTGGCCGTTACGAGGCTGGTCTGCTTAAGCACCTGCGCGGCAAAAACGCCGACCTTCTGGAAGATATCACCAACAACGACCGCAAGGTTAAAGGTGAACTGGAAGATAAAATCAAAGCGGCTCTCGACGCGTTCGCTGCTGACTTTGCTTAAGGAGAGATAGGCAATGCCCAATCTCAAGGACCTTAAAAACCGGATCGCGAGTGTGAAAAACACCCGTAAGATCACGAAGGCCATGCAAATGGTTGCCGCGGCGAAGCTTCGCCGCGCGCAGGAAGCGGCCGAAGCGTCCCGTCCTTACACGGAGCGTTTCAATGCGGTAATGGCGTCGCTTGCGGCGTCCGTAGGTGGATCTGATTCCGCGCCCAAACTGCTGAGCGGTACGGGCAAGGATGACGTTCATCTGCTGATCGTTATGACAGCCGAGAAAGGCCTTTGCGGTGGCTTCAATGGCAACATCGCCAAAAGGGCCCGTGCACATGCGCAAAAGCTGATTGCCGAAGGTAAAGAGGTGAAAATCCTGACCGTTGGCAAGAAGGGCCGGGACCAGCTTAAGCGGGACCTGTCCAAGCATTTCGTAGGGCACATCGATCTGACCGAGGTCAAGCGTATCGGCTATACCGATGCGCAGGGCATCGCGAAGGATGTGCTGATCCGCTTCGACGAAGGCGAATATGACGTCGCAACGATGTTCTATGCAGAGTTTGTCAACGTGGTCACCCAGATCCCGACAGCGCTGCAGATCATTCCGGCGAAGTTCGAAGCAGCTGAGGGCGGTGCGCCCGAGACGCTGTTCGACTACGAGCCTTCCGAAGAGGCGATCCTCGCCGACCTTCTGCCGCGTGGTGTGGCAACGGCCATCTTCTCGGCTCTGTTGGAAAACGGTGCCTCCGAGCAGGGGGCGCGGATGTCCGCCATGGACAACGCGACGCGTAACGCGGGAGATATGATCGATGATCTCACGATCGTCTATAACCGCTCACGTCAGGCCGTCATCACCAACGAACTGATCGAAATCATTTCCGGCGCGGAAGCGCTGTAAGATATTGGAGTAACACGACATGGCACAAGCAGTCGGCAAAATCACCCAAGTCATCGGCGCGGTCGTTGACGTCCAGTTCGAGGATAATCTGCCACAGATTCTCAACGCTCTGACAACTGAAAACAACGGCAAGAAGCTGATCCTCGAAGTGGCGCAGCACCTTGGCGAAAACACGGTCCGCACCATTGCGATGGACGCGACCGAAGGTCTGGTGCGCGGTCAGCGCGTGACTGACAACGGCGCACCGATCACTATCCCTGTGGGCAACGCCACATTGGGCCGCATCTTGAACGTCGTGGGTGAGCCTATTGACGAAAAAGGCCCGGTTGAAGCGACCGAATATCGCTCGATCCACGCCGACGCGCCTGCGTTCGCGGAGCAGGCAACCACATCCGTGGTTCTGGAAACAGGCATCAAAGTTATCGACCTTCTGGCGCCCTACGCCAAGGGTGGTAAAATTGGTCTGTTCGGGGGTGCCGGCGTTGGTAAAACCGTTCTGATCATGGAACTGATCAACAACATCGCCAAAGTGCACTCCGGCTACTCCGTTTTTGCGGGTGTGGGCGAGCGTACGCGTGAAGGGAATGACCTTTATCACGAGATGATCGAATCCAACGTTATCGTTCCCGATAACCTCGCAGAGTCCAAAGTGGCGCTAGTCTATGGCCAGATGAACGAGCCTCCAGGTGCGCGTATGCGCGTCGCCCTGACGGGTCTGACACTGGCCGAGCAGTTCCGTGACCAGTCCGGTACAGATGTTTTGTTCTTTGTGGACAACATCTTCCGCTTCACACAGGCTGGTTCCGAAGTGTCCGCTCTGCTGGGTCGTATCCCGTCTGCGGTTGGCTACCAGCCGACACTGGCCACCGATATGGGCCAGATGCAGGAGCGTATTACCTCCACGAAGTCCGGTTCCATCACCTCCGTTCAGGCCGTTTACGTTCCTGCGGATGACTTGACCGACCCTGCACCAGCGACATCCTTTGCGCACCTCGACGCGACAACAGTTCTGGACCGCTCGATCTCGGAAAAAGGCATCTATCCTGCGGTTGATCCGCTGGGCTCCACGTCGCGTCTGCTCGATCCACTGGTTATCGGTGAAGAGCACTACAAAGTTGCGACAGACGTTCAGCAGATTCTTCAGCGCTACAAATCCTTGCAGGACATCATTGCCATTCTTGGCATGGATGAACTGTCAGAGGACGACAAGCTGACCGTGGCCCGCGCACGTAAGATTGAGCGCTTCCTGTCCCAGCCGTTTGACGTTGCGAAGGTCTTTACCGGCGCAGACGGTAAGCAGGTGCCACTGGCCGAGACTGTTGCCTCGTTCAAGGCGGTTGTTGCTGGCGAGTATGACCACCTTCCAGAAGGTGCGTTCTACATGGTAGGCGGCATTGAAGAAGTGAAGGCGAAAGCCGAGAAAATGGCGGCTGAAGCTGCTGCTTAAGGGGGCTCTGTAATGGCAGACACGATGCAATTCGATCTGGTGTCACCTGAGCGGCGCCTTGCCTCGGCTCAAGTAGCTTCGGTGCAGATTCCGGGGACGGATGGCGACATGACGGCAATGCCGGATCATGCGCCAACCATCACCACTCTGCGTCCGGGCATCCTGACCGTGGATGGTCCTGACGGCCATTCCCAGTACGTTGTGACCGGCGGCTTCGCCGAGATCACAGCGAAGGGTGTGTCAGTTCTGGCAGAGCGCGCTCTCGCCAGAGAAGACATGACCCAAGAGACTATGGACGAGATCATGAAAGAAGCCAAAAACACCTACTCCAAGGTGAAAGAGGAATTCGAAAATGAACCTGGTCCTGTGGATGATGCAGCCAAGCTGCTGTCGGACATGGTCGCGATGGGTGAGCATATGGGCCTGACCGCCAAGGAATGACCCTTTCCTAGAGACTTTAAGAGGCTCCGCCATAAGGCGGGGCCTTTTGCGTTTCACAGTGCAGAAATTTTACCATAAATTAGATGTAGTTCCGTTGCGATCACCACCACAGGAAAGCTCATTATGAAAAAATTGCGTAGTCTTATTGTTGGCGTGGACAGTGGCGACGAGGTCTTGTTCGAAGATTTTGAGGACGGCGGTGAGATGTGGACCGGCCGCGGCCAGCGCGAGCGGCGTCGGCGGATCAAGTTTTCCGAGAAATACCTCAGCGAACCAACCGTGCAGCTCTCCATCTCTCTGTGGGATATGGATGCAGGCTCGGTTCTGCGCGCGGATGTTACGGCTGAGGCGGTGACTGAAAAGGGATTTGATATGGTGTTTCGCACATGGGGCGACACCAAGGTTGCCCGTGTTCGCATTGCTTGGACGGCATTCGGCGAGCTTGAAGATGCTGATGCCTGGGACGTCGGCTAACGGGCTCCCTTGGAAGAGAGCCCGCATAAATATCGTTTAAGATAAAGCTTTAGAAGTGTGTACAAGATCAGTCTGACGTGTACATGCCATCGTAGATCGGGCCGAGCGTGTCCTGCTCGAACAGGGATGACACTGATGTGCCGTTCCAGATGTTCAGGATCGCCTGAGCAAAGATTGGTGCGGTTGGCACGATGCGGATGTTCGCGGCCTTTTTGATCGCGTCAGTAGGCTGGATGCTATCGGTGATGACCAAAGACTTCATCACTGAGTTGGTGACGCGCTCTACGGCGGGCCCGGACATCACGCCGTGGCTGATATAGGCGTGTACTTCCTTGGCGCCGTTTTCCATCAATAGTTCGGCAGCTTTGCAAAGCGTCCCTGCGGTATCGCAGATGTCATCAACGATAATGCAAGTTTTACCTTTCACATCGCCAATCACAGTCATTTCAGAGATTTCGCCGGCCTTTTCGCGGCGTTTGTCCACGATAGCGAGCGGAGCATTGAGGCGTTTGGCCAATTCGCGTGCGCGTGCCACGCCACCCACATCTGGAGAGATGATCAGCAGATCTTCCATCTGATCTTTAAATGCATGTTTGATATCAAGCGCAAAGACTGGAGATGCATAGAGGTTGTCGACTGGAATATCGAAGAAGCCTTGGATCTGGGCGGCGTGCAGATCCATCGTCAAGATCCGTTCAATGCCCGTGCCTACCAGCATGTTGGCGACCAGCTTGGCCGTGATCGGCGTGCGCGCTTTTGTGCGCCGGTCCTGACGGGCATAGCCAAAGTAGGGCAGAACCGCTGTAACCCGTTGGGCAGAGGACCGGCGCAGCGCGTCGGCCATGATCAGCAGTTCCATCAGGTTGTCATTGGCGGGGTTTGATGTCGACTGGATAATGAACATGTCCTCGCCGCGGACATTTTCGAACACTTCCACGAAAATCTCACCGTCGTTGAACCGTTCGACCCGTGCATCAACCAATCCGACGTTGACCCCCCGGTGGAGCGACATCCGCCGCGCAATGGCTTTCGCAAGCGGCATGTTGGCATTGCCGGAAATCAGCTTTGGCTCTGGGGTGCTTCGCATGAGGGGGGGTGCTCCGTGGCAGCGGTTTTACAGAATCGTTACGTTGAACCCCGATTAACATGTGCCTAGGGTCAGGCAAAGCCGACACACCACCTAGGAGGTCCAAATGGCCCATATAGATTATTATTTTGCGACGCTATCTCCCTATTGCTACCTCGCTGGGACCCGATTGGAAGAGGTTGCTGAAAAACATGGCGCAACGATCGCCTATAAGCCTTTTGATCTGGGGCAGGCTTTTGGCCGGACGGGAGGCTTACCTCCCAAGGATCGCCATATCAGCAGGATCGAATACCGTGCGCAGGAACTGCCGCGTCAGGCGAAAAAGCTTTGTTTGCCGTTTAGTATCAAGCCTGCGCATTGGCCAACCAACGGCGCACCAGCGGCCTATGCATTTATCGCTGCGCAAAACGCAGGCGGCGGTGATCTGGGGCTGCTTGCTCATATCATTACGCGTGCCGTCTGGGCCGAAGATAAAGATATCGCACAAGATGATGTCATCCGCGCATGCCTGACAGAGGCGGGATTTGACCCTGCTTTGTCCGACAGCGACCTGTTGCAAGGTGCCGAGACTTATAGCCGCAACCTAGAAGATGCTGTTGCAGGCGGTGTGTTCGGCGCCCCGTTCTACATCATCGACGACCAACGGTTCTGGGGGCAGGACCGGATTGCTGATCTGGACCTCTATCTGCAGGGCAAGCTGTGACACTTCATACACATACCCACCTCTACGAGGGTGCCTCGCGGCGCGCCTTGGCTATCCATTGTACGCTCAGCCATAGTGGCGCATGGCGCGGTGTCGCAGCGGCGCTGAAAGATGATCTAAGCCTGCTGGCTTATGATCTACCCAGCCACGGGAAATCCGGCGTCTGGGACCGGACAGGCAACGTGCATGACATCGCCACCGCCATGGGCCGCGCTTTGATAGAAGAGCCAATGGACCTGATCGGCCATTCATTTGGCGCAACGGTCGCCTTGCGCCTGGCGGTCGAAAACCCAGAATTGGTCCGGAGTTTGACGCTTATTGAACCGGTGTTCTTCGCCGTTGCAGCAGCGGATGAACCTGGGTTCATCCAAGAATACAAGCGCGGCAATGCAGAGATGGACGCGGCATTTGCCTCAGGTGACGAACGTGAAGCGGCGCGCGTTTTCAACCGTGGCTGGGGGGGCGGAACGCCGTGGGACGAATTGCCAGAGCGGCTGCGTGAGCATTTGACCCGTTTGGTGCATTTTGTGCCTGCCAGTTCCGAATTCCTATTCAAGGACAGCGCGGGCATGTTGGCTCCAGGACGTCTGGCGCAGGCCACCATGCCGACGCTGCTGCTTGAGGGCGATCAATCACCGGCGCTTAGTGCAAAGGTCAACATTGCGCTCCAGAAACGTCTGCCAGACGCGGAGCGCGTGGTGATCAAAGGGGTAGGGCACATGCTGCCCGTGACCCATCCCGAAACTGTAGTGGAGCCGATCCGCGCGCTTTTGGCGCGCAGCTGAAATCAGAAATGGCTCAGGAATTGGTCGATGAGCGCATCGGTCATCGACCAGTCACACACAAGGCGCGCGGCGAGCATTTCATCGCCGTCGACTAACGCGACATCGCCATCCAGCACATAGTATTTCGCGCCGCTGGCGTGAAGCTGCTGGTGGACGCTGCGAGGGAAGCGGGCGAAGATCATATTCGCCTGCGGCTCGTGGATCATCTCGGCCCCGTTGGCGCGCAGACCTGCTGCGAGGCGGGCGCAGGCAGCATTAGCGCTGCGCGCCATCTCCCGCCACAGATCGTCTTGCAGGTAGCCTGCCATCT
Source organism: Sulfitobacter sp. (assembly GCF_036961165.1). Lineage (GTDB taxonomy): Bacteria > Pseudomonadota > Alphaproteobacteria > Rhodobacterales > Rhodobacteraceae > Sulfitobacter. The sequence goes on from NZ_JBALVJ010000003.1 coordinate 65,034, forward strand.
GCGCCGAAAGATAGCGATGCTTGGAAAACAGATGCGCGCCCCGTTTGCGGCGCAGCTCGAACTCCCATGCTTCCGCTTCGTCAAAAAAGACGACTGCTTCGACACCCATACAGCCGTTCTTGGTGCCGCCGAAGCTCACCACGTCAACGCCAGACTTCCACGTCATCTCGGCTGCCGTGCAATCAAGCGCGACCGCAGCATTGGCAAAGCGCGCGCCATCTAGATGCACGGGCAGCCCTGCATCCTTGGCAATGGCTGTCAGGGCGCGAAGTTCTTGAAGTGAATGGACCGAACCGAACTCGGTCACTTGAGTGATAGAGACAGGACCCGCCTGCGCCATGTGGACGTTGTCCGCAGGGCGGCGGGCGATGGCAGCGGCCAAGCCTTCCGGTGTCATCTTGTTGTCGGTGGGGATGAGCGTGAGCTTTGCGCCGCCCGCATAGAACTCGGGTGCGTTGCACTCGTCTTCTTCGATATGGCTGTACTGGGCGCAGAAAATTGTCTGCCACGGCTGGGTGTAGCACGCCAATGCCAGTGAGTTGGCAGCGGTGCCTGTTGCCACAAGATAGACGGCCGCGTTAGGCGCCTCGAAGGTCTTGCGAATGCCCTCGCGAACTTCCTCCATGATCTCGTCTTTGCCGTAAGGCATGGCGTAGCCAGAGTTCGCCTCCATCATGCGCTGCATGATTTTGGGGTGAACAGGGCCAGAATTGTCAGAGGCGAAAAACATTACAGAGGCTCCTCAATGATGTGGTCTTCCCAGTCTTCAAACGCGGTTTCCCATTCGCTGACCGTACGGCCGCGCATGGAAACACCAGCTTTGTGTACGCTTTCAGCGGTGCCTGTGATCAGCGGGTGCCACTCGGGCAGCGGTTCGCCTTTCCACAGAAGGCGATAGGCGCAGGTATGGGGCATCCAATAGGCGTGATCGTCGATGTTTTCTGGTGTCATGACGATGCAATCAGGCACAAATTGATGGCGAATTTCGTATTGCGCGCAGCGGCAGGTCGCGTCATCCAACAGGCGACAGGCCACGTTGGTCAATGCAACTTCACCTGTGTCTTCATCTTCGAGCTTGTTCAGACAGCATTTGCCGCAGCCGTCACACAGCGCTTCCCATTCCTTCGTATTCATGGATTTAAGTGACTTGCGCTCCCAAAAGCGGTTGCCAAGGCCGTTGCGGTCGATCGGATCGCTCATACTGCCGCCAGAATGGCACGGGCGCGCAGGCTGTCGGCGTCCATCTGGGTGATCAGCGCCTCCAGACTGTCGAATTTCTCTTCTCCGCGCAGGTGTTCAACCAGCGCCACGGAAAGGGGGGTGCCGTAGAGGTCCCCTTTGAAATCGAAAATGAAGGACTCAAGATTTGGTTTGTTCTCACCAAACATCGGTCGCACGCCCATCGAGGCAACGCCGTGGTAGCTGCCTACGTGCGCGCCTTCCAGCACATCCACCAGCACGGCATAGACACCGAAAGCGGGCGGGTGCAGCCCGTCGATGGACATATTGGCGGTAGGATAGCCCAGCTCGCGGCCGCGCTGTTCACCGCCGATGACAGGGCCTTCAATTCGGTGCCAGTGGCCCAGCATTGCGGCCGCGTCACGCGGGCGCGCCTCGGATAGTGCGCGGCGGATAGCGGTGGAGGAAACTGTTTGTTCGGACTGCGCCATCAGCGGCGCGATGGTGACGCCAAAGCCAAGCTGATCGCCAAAGCTTTGTAGGTCTGCTGCGGTGCCAGCGCGGCCTTTGCCAAAACAAAAATCAGCGCCCACCACCACATGCCGCAGGCCAAGGCCACGGTGCAGAATCTTGTCGGCAAACTCAAACGGGGTGAGCGAGGCAAGCGCAGTGTTGAACGGCAACTGATACAGCTTTTCCACACCAACCTTGGCAAGGCGCGAAGCGCGGGCTGCGCTGCTCATTAACCGGAAGGGCGGGGCCTCGGGTGCGAAGTAGGCGCGCGGATGCGGTTCGAACGTCACGATGCCAAGAGGGGCGTCTGGGGCGGCGTCGCGCGCCATCTCGATCACCGAGCGGTGGCCAAGGTGTACCCCATCAAAGTTACCAATCGCGGCGGTGGCGCCACGATCTGTCTCTTCTACGAACTGATAGTCAGAAATGATCCGCATGGGCCTTGAGTAGCGGCCTGTGCGGATGCGTGCAAGGTCAGTCGAACTTGCGTGACGGTGCAAGAACAGTGGCTTCGCCCACCAGCACCTTTTTTCCGTCAACGGAGCAGTGGCAATCCATCTTTACGATACGTTTGGCGGGATCGATGTCCGTGACCTTCACCTCGGCGTAGACGGTATCACCTGGCCGCACAGGGCGCAGGAACTTCATCGTTTGCCCCAGATAGACCGTGCCGTGGCCGGGCAACTGCTCTCCGATTACTGCAGAGATCAGGCCGGCCGTTAGCATGCCATGGGCAATACGGCCCTGAAAGATGGTGTCCTGCGCATAATCATCGTCAAGGTGCACGGGGTTACGGTCGGTCGAGATCGTGGCAAACATTTCGATATCTTCGTCCGTCACCTGTTTGCGCAGATAACGGAACATGCCGATTTCGATGTCTTCGATAACGATGGTGCCGCGCGGAAGATTGTCCAACATGCTTGCCCTCTCGGTAATAAAAGTTCGAGGGCTGCGCCCTTTTCGCAACTTAATTACTTTGCAGGTGCAGAAATGCAAGGAAAAAGTTAGTCAGCGCAAGTGACCTATCGTGAAGGTCGGATCTTTTTTTTCCGTTTTAAGGTAGGCGGTTAGTGCCTGTTCATCCGGTTGGATGACAGTTTTCGTCTCACCTGCTGCCAGCCCGCCGGAGATGAAAAGCGAATCAATGCCCTCATCAATGGCGCCCTTAACGTCGGTTATAATGCCATCTCCGATGGCGAGAATGCGGTCATCAGCGATCGTGTTGCCGAGCTTGTGCAGGCGCCGACGGGCCAGATCATAGATCGGCGCGTGGGGCTTGCCAAAATACAGGCTCTCACCGCCCATCTCGGTGTACATCTTAGCAACGGCGCCGGCGCACCATTCACGGACGTCGCCACGGTCGACTACGATGTCTGGGTTGGCGCAGAGCAGCTCAAGACCGCGTGCAAGCGCCTTTTCCAGATCGGGGCGCCATGTCTCGGGCTCGGCTTGTTCGTTGAAGGGACCCGTGCACACAATGCCGGTCGCTTCTTCGAGTGGGACGCGCGTTATTTCGACAGGATTTTCCAGAATATCCAGCGGATCGAAGAAGCGGCTGTCGGTGACTGGGCCATAGTGCCAGACCTGCGTGCCAACCACACCGCGATACATGGCCGAGCGCGCAGAATCGCCTGAGGTTGCAATCGCGTCATAGGCGTCTTCGGGGACGCCGAAGTGGGCAAGCTGTTTGGTTACCCCTGCGCGTGAGCGCGGTGAGTTGGTGACCAGAATGATTTTTCCACCAATCTTGCGATACTCCTGCAAGGCGGCGACAGCGCTGGGGATCGCCCTGACCCCGTTATGAACACAGCCCCACAAATCCACGAAAAGGGCATCATATGATGCGGAGACTTCGGAAAGGGCGTTGATGATGCGGGTCATAAGGATGGCTCCTGTCAGCTGGTTTATGTCCCAGATACCGGAGCATTGCAGGGATGCAAAGAGGCGTGACTGGCCTGGTGCGGGCCAAGAAAAAGGCCCCCTTGTTGCCAAGGGAGCCCTGATACGGATTAGGTCAGTCTGAAAGGTCAGACCTTGAGGTTCGGGATGATCTGTTTTTTGCGGCTCATGATGCCGGGCAGAACCACTGTATCGCCTGAGACTGTCGCGCCGAATGATTTCTCGGCAACGGATTTGCTCAACTCGTTGGGGATCAACATGGTTGCTTCTTCGTTCAGGATATCCACGACAAAAAGCAGCACCTGATCGGCGCCGTCTGCTTCGGCCACGCCGGGCATAGCGGCCATCAGCGCGTCTTTGCGGTCCAGCACGGACGCAGGTGACGTTGTCTCAAGAACGGAGACGCGGAACTGCTTGCCACCGACTTCGTATTCCTTGCTGTCCATCCGCAGAAGCTCTGCTTCGGAGAAGGAAGACACGTCGGATTTTGCCGCAAACATCTGCGCGGCATATGTCGGGATGTCGATGCTCAGGCTCTCGGCCAGTGACCATGCGATGGCTTTGTCTTCCTGCGTGGTGGTGGGGGAGCGGAATTCGAGCGTGTCAGACAGGATGCACGTCAGCATCGCGCCTTTGATCTCGGATGGCATCTGGGCCATGTCTTTGCCGATGATCTTCCACATGATTGTGGCGGTACAGGCAAGTGGTTCCATCACGATGTGAATGGGGCCCTTTGTCTCAAGGCCGCCGACCAGTTTGTGGTGGTCGATGATGGCGCGGATGTCGGCATTGTTGATGTTGGCGGGTAGTTCTGCAGGGTTGTTTGTGTCGACGATAACAACCGGCTGGTCATCGGCCACATCAGAAATGATTTCCGGTTTGTCCAATTTCCAGTGGTCCAGCATAAACAGCGCTTCGGTATTTGGCTCACCGAGAAGCGCGGGCTTGGCCTCTACACCCATGATTTCGTTCAGGTACCACGCCCAGATGATCGGGCTGCCTGTGCTGTCGGTGTCGGGGGATTTATGGCCAAAAACGAGAGTAGTCATCATGTGCTCCTGCAGGGGAATAAGGCGATTTCCGCGCCTTATAGCAGGATCACGCATGGTGTCACGGGGGGACGAATCTTTAAGTATGAGCTGTTCACAGGCTTTCTGCTATCGCTGGCGCGGCTAGAGCCCGAGGGAGGCTCGCAGTTTGCGGGTCAATCCTGCTGCCACCATATCGTAGGAAGCGCGGATGTGATCGCGCAAGCTATCGTCCGACAGGCCGGGTTTTTCGAACTGCTGTATCCATTTCAAACCACGAGAGGCCATATATGGGGTAGGGCGCAGGCCCGGACTGTCTGACAGTATCTCAAAAGCCATATGGGATGTCTTGAAGGTGACGGTGTCGCCAGTTTGACCCAGCCCGATGATGGCAAAGACCTTGCCGCCGATCTTGTAGACATTTGCATTACCCCATTGAACCACAAGGGTGGCGTGGGGCAGGGCGGCACAGAATGCGGTCAATTCTTCACGGGTCATACAGGCAGATTAGGGGGTCGCGGGCGGTTTGGGAATGATGATAACGTTGCGCGCATGAGCACCCGCGAAACCGATCTATACCCTCCTGTAAAATCCTTTCTGGAGGATCAGGGATATGTCGTGAAAGCAGAGGTCGGCGCGGCCGATGTTGTCGCGGTGCGCGGTGCAGAGCCGCCAATCGTCGTAGAGCTCAAGCTGGGGTTTTCGCTGGCGCTGTTTCATCAGTGTGTAGAGCGGCTGAAGGTCAGCGATGAGGTCTATCTTGCTGTAGCGCATAAGCCGGGCAAGGCCTTTTATAAGGCGGTCAAGTCGAATACTGCGCTCGCTCGCCGCTTGGGGTTGGGGCTGATGACGGTGCGGATCGAAGACGGGCTGGTGTCTGTGCATTGCGATCCCGGGCCCTACGCGCCACGTAAGAATGCCAAGCGCAAGGCGACATTGCTGCGTGAATTTGCGCGTCGGCAGGGAGACCCGAATGACGGCGGCCAGACGCGCGCAGGGCTGGTCACGGCATACCGCCAAGATGCGGTTAGACTGGCAGTTTATCTCTTTGAAGTAGGGGCCAGCAAGGGCGCGGATGTCGCGCGCGAGACGAGCGTCAAACGTGCGACTGCCATGATGCGCGACAACCACTACGGCTGGTTTGAAAAAGTCGAAAAAGGCATTTATGGCCTGACCCCTGTGGGGGCCGACGCCGTTGCAGTGGCCTCTCGGGTGCTGGGCGCGAACTGAGCGCTGCAAGTCGCGTTGGAATTTTAATTTCATGGTTGTTGACTCGCTTACGGAGCATGCCTAAGTACAACTCGTTAGCACTCGACCAAGGTGAGTGATAACGGCCGGCTGCTTCGGGTGAAGGGCTGGTCCTATGAGATAACTTTGAGCATCAAGGAGCTACAAAGATGGCATTAACACCACTTCACGACCGCGTGCTGGTTAAGCGCACAGAGGGCGAAGATAAAACCGCAGGCGGGCTGTATATTCCCGAGAGCGCAAAAGAAAAGCCTTCCGAAGGTGAAGTTGTTTCTGTGGGCGAAGGCGCACGCAAGGACAACGGCGAACTGATCGCACCAGCGGTAAAAGCGGGCGACCGTATTCTGTTCGGCAAATGGTCCGGCACAGAAGTCACCGTCGACGGCGAAGAAATGCTGATGATGAAAGAAAGCGACATCATGGGGATCCTGTCCTGATCACAGGACGGGCGGGCTGCATAGCCCCCACATGACACGCCGACCATCAACCCAATTTAGGAGACTTTGAATATGTCTGCAAAAGACGTCAAATTCGGTACCGAAGCGCGCAACAAGATGCTTAAGGGTGTAAACATCCTGGCAGACGCCGTTAAGGTAACACTCGGCCCCAAAGGCCGTAACGTGGTTCTGGACAAATCGTTCGGCGCCCCACGCATCACCAAAGACGGTGTATCTGTTGCCAAAGAAATCGAACTGGAAGACAAGTTCGAAAACATGGGCGCACAGATGGTTAAGGAAGTTGCTTCCCGCACCAACGACGAAGCAGGCGACGGTACAACAACAGCAACTGTTTTGGCTCAGGCCATCGTTCGCGAAGGCATGAAATCAGTTGCAGCGGGCATGAACCCTATGGATCTGAAGCGCGGCATCGACATGGCAACCACAGCCGTTGTTGCAGCGATCATCGCAGCAGCGCGCCCTGTCTCCGACAGCGACGAAGTTGCTCAGGTTGGCACAATCTCCGCCAACGGCGAAGCGGAAATCGGTCGTCAGATCGCAGACGCGATGCAAAAAGTCGGCAACGAAGGTGTTATCACCGTTGAAGAAAACAAAGGTCTGGAAACGGAAACCGATGTTGTTGAAGGCATGCAGTTCGACCGCGGTTACCTGTCCCCTTACTTCGTCACCAACTCTGACAAGATGACTGTTGAGCTGGAAGACTGCATCATTCTGTTGCACGAGAAGAAGCTTTCTTCCCTGCAGCCAATGGTTCCCCTGCTCGAGCAGGTTATCCAGTCTCAGAAGCCACTGCTGATCATCTCCGAAGATGTTGAAGGCGAAGCGCTTGCAACACTTGTTGTGAACAAACTGCGCGGCGGCCTGAAAATTGCTGCGGTTAAAGCACCTGGTTTCGGCGATCGCCGCAAAGCCATGCTGCAAGACCTTGCAGTTCTGACCGGCGGTCAAGTGATCTCCGAAGATCTGGGCATGAAGCTTGAGTCCGTTACAATGGACATGCTGGGTTCCGCCAAGAAAATCTCGATCACCAAAGACACAACAACAATCGTTGAGGGCGGCGGCGAGAAGGCCGAGATCGAAGCGCGCGTTGCCCAGATCCGTAACCAGATCGAAGAAACAACATCCGACTACGACAAAGAGAAACTGCAAGAGCGCGTAGCCAAACTGGCTGGTGGTGTTGCTGTGATCCGCGTTGGTGGTATGTCCGAAGTAGAAGTCAAAGAGCGTAAAGACCGCGTTGACGATGCACTGAACGCGACACGCGCTGCTGTTCAGGAAGGTATCGTCGTTGGCGGTGGTGTTGCTCTGATCCAGGCCGGCAAGGTTCTGAAAGATCTCAAAGGTGCAAACTCCGATCAGGATGTTGGTATTTCAATCATCCGTAAGGCAATCGAAGCGCCTCTGCGCCAGATCGCTGAAAACTCCGGTGTTGACGGTTCCGTTGTTGCGGGCAAAATCCGCGAGAGCGACGACGTCACTTTCGGCTTCAACGCACAGACTGAAGAATATGGCGACATGTTCAAGTTTGGTGTTATTGACCCGGCCAAAGTTGTCCGCACAGCGCTGCAAGACGCGGCATCTGTTGCAGGCTTGTTGATCACAACCGAAGCAATGGTTGCTGATCGTCCATCCAAAGACGGCGCCGGTGGCGGCATGCCGGACATGGGCGGAATGGGCGGCATGGGCGGCATGATGTAAACACATCAGCTTAGCTGATGTGATGCACCCTCGCTGAATGGTTCCTTCGGAGACTGTCATGTGGGGGACGCTACTCACCGATCAAATCCAAATGCAAAGGGCCCCTCGTGGGCCCTTTGTTACGTCTGGGCGCAGGCTTCTATCTTGATGCCGTTAACCGCGGATAAACGCCTCACTTGGTATCTATTGGGTAAATAACCGAGAAAGGTACCATCTCATGCGCACAGCGAGCCTTGCTCAAGCGGCCCCGTTGGAGGGACCGGAAAATGAAACACAGGATATCGACGATTTCATCTATCTGATGAGCCATGATGTCAGAGCGTCGGTGCGTGCGCTGCTGGAACTGCCTCAGTGGATTGCGGACGACCTTCTTGAGGCAGGTATAGAAGTGACCGGACCGGTTGCTAACTCCATCAATATGATGAACCGCCATACGGCCCGGCTTGACCGGATGCTGATGGATTTGCTGGCTTATTCGCGCATCGGGCGCATGCAGGATGTGATCCGTGTAGACCTTGCCGCTGCATTGGAGGACGTCATGATGGGCCTCAAGTTGCCCGATGGGATTAAACTTGGTCACAAGCTGGATAGTCAGCAGGTGGTGATGGGGGAGCAGGACTCACTCTTGATGCTGAGCGCGTTGGTCGGGAATGCGGTCAAACATCATCATACCGGTAGCGGAGAGGTGCATGTCACCACCCGCCGCGAAGGGGAAATGATCCGTATTACAGTGTGTGATGATGGCCCAGGCATCCCCGCGCGGTTCCACTCAAAAGCGTTGTCTGCGATGACCACGCTTCGGCCGCGCGACGAGGTGGAGGGGACCGGCATGGGGTTGGCGAACGTTCGAAAAATTGCCGAGCACTATGGCGGCAGGATCACCCTGTCAGAGATATCGGCAGAGGGTGGCGGTCTTCGTGTGGACGTGCTGATCCCTCATGGCGAGCCGATCGATCAGTCTGATATAAGCCGCTAATTTGCCAGGAATTCGCGGCGAATGCGCTGCAAATAGCACGCGTTCATCGGGCGCGTGTTGATCCTTTCATAGCACTCCCCGAAGTATCCTGCGGTAGGTGGGTATCATTGGGAGAGTTTAAATCGTGTCATTACCAGTGGAAGTTCTTGGCCCCGAAGAGCGGTATTATCCGAATGCTATTAAAACCCTTTTGCTGGACGACAGCAGGTTTGACCGGGCGCGCATCCGCCGGATGAGCCGGGAAACTCAGCTGATGCTCGATCTTAAAGAAGTGTGTGATATCCCCGAACTGAAAGCAGCAGTTGCGGCGGCGGCCTTTGACCTTATCCTGATGGATTATCGGTTACCGCAAGGCGACGGGTTAGATGTGCTTTCTCATATCCAGAATAGCCAGCTCAACAGGGGTGCGGCAACCATTATGATCACTGGCGACGGCGATATGGAGACTGCGGTGACCGCAATGCGGAACGGCTGCCACGATTTTCTGACAAAAGACACTATGACGCCGGACCAGCTTCGATTCGCGATGGTCGGGGCGATGGAGTCGGCGCGGCCCAACGGGATGCGGCCGCGCAAACCGCGCACCAGCGTGAGGTGATCTGCCAAGGCCTTACCGCCGCTTTGCAAGACCGTGAGGTGCAAGGCACGGTGGTTGCCCTGTTCAAAGACCAGTTTGATCAGGCAATGGCCAAACAACAAACACCGTGGGCGATGCAGGACCACAGTGAGCTTGATGTGTTGCTTGCCGGCCTTGAAGATGACGATGAATTTATCTTTCGTTAACCGTCTGGCTTGAATGCGGGCTTGGCGCGGCGTGTACGGCGGGGTAGGCGAAGTCATGCGCCTGTTTTTGATCATTACCCTGACGATGTGTGCCTTTGCCGCGAACTCTGTGCTGACCCGCGCGGCAGTCGATGGCGGGCACCTTGGCCCGGCAGCCTTTGCCATCGTGCGAGTCTCGGCAGGTGCCATAACGCTGGGGGCGCTGGTGATGTGGCGCGGTGGGGCATTCCCGTTGATGCGCCCTGCGCGGCTGGTCGGCGCTTTCAGCCTGACCGTCTATATGGCGGGTTTCTCACTGGCATATCTGAGCCTTGATGCGGGGCTTGGGGCGCTGATCCTGTTCGGCGTCACTCAGATCACCATGTTTGCCCATTCCGCAATGACCGGACAGCGGCCTGACGTGCGGCAGATATCAGGCGCAGCTATCGCCTTTAGTGGTCTGGTTCTGGTTCTCTGGCCCGGTGCGGAAAGCTTCACTGATCCTTTCGGTGCGGGGCTGATGGTTTTGGCTGGACTGGGGTGGGCGGTCTATTCCATCGCGGGGCGTGGGGCGGCGGATCCACTTGCCGCCTCGGCTGCGAATTTCATTTTGTGTCTACCGCTGATCTGTCTGCTACTGGTGCTGACCGGGGTAGAAATGCAAGGTGACGCGACTGGCTTTCTGCTTGCTATTTTGTCTGGCGCGCTGACCTCCGGGTTGGGGTATGTGCTTTGGTATATGGTGCTGCGACAGATCACGGGCACCACGGCGGCTGTCGTGCAGCTGAGCGTGCCGGTCATCGCCATAGTCGCGGGCGCGCTGCTGCTCGGAGAGGCGGTCTCCTTCAAGGTGACCATCGCCGCGCTGTTGGTTCTTGGCGGCATTGGTTGGGCTGTTACGGCTAGGCGATGATTGGCTCCAGCGGATCGTACATCGGGGCGTCTGCATCCTGCCATGCCACTGCAGCAAGGCTGTCGGGCTTCACCCGCAAGGCATCCATCTCCGTCCGACTGACCCATCGGCGATTGGTCACAATCTTATCCACATCCTGCCAGTCGTGGTCCAGCGTTGCCTCTCCCACGAGGGTGCAGCGAAAGTAGACATCAACTTGGTGAAAGCTGCCGTTGGGGTCGTGAAATTCGTTCACAAGGCAGGGCGTCCCTACCACTATATTCAGGCCGGTTTCTTCAAAGACCTCGCGCGCCAGATTGTCGGGTAAGGCGCTGCCGCGTTCTACCCCGCCACCCGGTGCGCACATCAGGTCGCTCTTGCCTTCGGGCCATGCATTGACCAGCAGCAACCGGTCTTCGTGCATGATAATTGCGCGCACAGCGAGGCGTGGTGGCGTGCTGGGTGTCATTCGGGCGCTCCTTTTTCGGTGACGAAGCGTTGGGGGATTACAAGTGCGCGGATTGCCACTACATAGCGGGACATGAGACTGATTGCGATCATATGCGCCCTGTGGATGGCGGCAAGTACTGCTGAGGCGCGCTGTGTAGTACTGTTGCATGGGCTTGCGCGGACCGTGACGTCTTTTGCCCTGATGGAGGCCGCGCTGGAGGCGGAAGGCTGGCGTGTTGTGCGCCCCGGATATCCCTCTACCGAAGCACCTGTCGAAGAACTGACGCGCATCACGCTGCCAGACGCCGTTGCGGCCTGCGGGACCGCGAAAGTCGATTTCGTGACCCATTCCATGGGGGGCATCTTGCTGCGCCAATGGGTCGCCGAGGCGGGTGCTGACCGGATAGGCCGTGTTGTGATGTTGTCGCCGCCCAATCAAGGCAGCGAAGTGGTAGATACTCTGCGGGATGTCATTGCGTTTGACTGGATCAATGGGCCCGCGGGAATGCAGCTTGGCACGGGCGCGCAGTCATTGCCGCGCAGCTTGCCTCCGGTGAATTTTGAACTAGGGGTGATCGCGGGTTCCCAATCGCTCAATCCTTACTTCTCGTCGCTACTGCCCGGGCCGGATGACGGGAAGGTTTCGGTGAAATCGACGCGGGTTAGGGGGATGAAAACCCACCTTACGCTGCCCGTGACGCATACTTTTATGATGAACAATCCGCGCGTCATTGCGCAAACGGTGACGTTCCTCCGGACTGGCCGGTTTGATCCGGAGCTGACCCTTTTGGGCGCGGTGCTAGAGCAGTTGGGCTGCCCCGAAGCGGAATGTCTGCCCGGAATTGAGGGGTCGGATGTTAAACCTTGATTTTACTGGAGCTGAGGTGCTTGGCCCGTCAGGGCTGCACCGTGACGGGCTGTCCTTTGCGGACGGCGTGGTTGTGGATACGCCTGTCGGGCGTGCGGTGGATCTGTCTGGTTATCTGGTCTTACCAGGCATCGTAGACGTGCACGGTGACGGGTTTGAGCGACACCTTGCGCCACGCCGTGGTGCGATGAAACAAATGGCCGAAGGGCTGGTAGCTGTCGAGGCGGAACTGGCGGCCAATGGTATAACAACAGCCACTCTGGCGCAGTTTGTCAGTTGGGAAGGTGGCGTACGGAGTCTTGAATTCGCCGAGCAGGTGTTCAGTCATCTCCGGGATGTGGCCCCCAGTATGGTAACCGATTTACGCGGCCAGCTTCGCTTTGAAACCTATCAACTTGATCTGTTCGAGACGCTGCCTGAGCGGATGGCCGAATGGGGGCTTCGCTATATCGTGTTCAACGATCACCTCCCGCATGACCGTTTGCAGGATGGTCGACAGCCACGCAGGCTTGTTTCTCAGGCGCTGAAGGCGCGGCGCAGCCCGGAAAAACATCTTGCGATGATGCAGGCGATGGAGACGCGCCGCGAAGAAGTGCCCGCCGCCTTGGACGCGCTCTGCGCGCGGTTGGCCGCTGCGGGCATCACCATGGGAAGCCATGATGACAGCACTGCCGAGGGCCGTGCAGTTTGGGCATCCCGTGGCGTACGTGTGGCCGAATTCCCCGAGACGCTAGAGGCGGCAGAGGCCGCCGCAGAGCAGGGCGGCATCGTTGTGATGGGGTCGCCAAATGTGGTGCGGGGCGGGTCGCATAACCTCAACGTCTCAGCGGTTGATCTGATCGCGATGGGCTATTGTGATGCGCTCGCGTCCGATTACCACTATCCCAGCGCGCGGCGTGCAGCCCTGATGCTTTGGCAGAACGGCATGCGCCACCTCGCGGAGGCATGGAGCCTTGTCTCTGCCGGACCAGCGGCCGTGCTAGGATTGACAGACCGTGGCGTGCTAGAGGCGGGTAAGCGCGCGGACTTTGTCGTGCTTGAGCGCGAAAGCCTGCGCGTTGCTGCCACCTTCGTTCAAGGGCGCGTGAGCTATATGACCGGCGATGTGGCCGCTCGGTTTATGAGCTGACCACCCGCAATGGCGGCGGGGGTTCGCAAATAACGCACGTGTTTTAGGTGCGGCTTTTAATCCGGTTCACGTGACCCATCTTGCGGCCTTGCTTGGTCTCGACCTTGCCGTAAAGGTGAATGGCGCAGTTCGGCTCTTTTGCAAGGGCTGGGATTTTGTCGACATCATCGCCAATCAGATTCTCCATCACCACATCCGCAAAGCGGCTACCGTCGCCCAGCGGCCAGCCCGCGATGGCGCGGATGTGCTGTTCAAACTGGTCAACCGCGCAACCATTTTGCGTCCAGTGACCCGAGTTGTGCACACGCGGAGCGATCTCGTTCACGATCAGCCCCTCTGGGGTCACAAACAGTTCGACCCCCATCACACCAACATATTCAAGCGTGTTCAGAATTTTTGCGGCCAGCAGGACCGCATCCGTGCGCAGGCGGGCAGGGATGGTGGCCGGTACAGTAGTGGTGTGCAAGATGCCGTCGCGGTGGATGTTTTCACCGGGATCATAGCACGCGACTTCGCCCTGCGGATTGCGCGCGGCGATGATCGAAATCTCGGAAGCGAAATTCACAAAACCTTCCAAAACGGCGGGTGCTCCTGCCATATCAGCAATCGCGGTGGCCGCATCTTGAGACGACTTCAGGCGCGACTGGCCTTTGCCATCGTAGCCGAAGCGCCGTGTTTTCAGAATGGCGGGCGTGCCGATTTTGGTGATGGCCGCATCAAGACTGGCCGCATCCGTGATGTCGGCAAAGGGGGCAACCGTAAGGCCTATATCTTGGAGAAACGCCTTCTCCACCAGCCGGTCCTGGGATGTGCCAAGGGCGCGGCGGTTGGGATGGATCGGCGTGATCGCTTCGATAATATCGAGAGCCTCGGTCGGAATGTTCTCGAACTCGTAAGTCACCAGATCTACCGAGCGGGCAAAGGTCGTAAGCGCCTCTGCATCGTCATAACGTGCCGTCGTGACCGAGTGGGCAACATCTGCGGCCGGCGGATTAGCGCCCGGCTCATAAACATGGGTACGTAAACCCAGACGCGATGCCGCGGCTGATAGCATGCGGCCAAGCTGGCCACCGCCCAAAATACCAATGGTGGCGCCGGTGGGGAGAGGGTTAGTCATCAGTTGGCACTTCCGGAATAGAGGCAGAGAGGGCTGTGCGCCAAGCGTCCAAACGCTCGGCCAGTGCGGAGTCTTGCAGGGCAAGAATGCCTGCGGCCATCAGTGCTGCGTTGGCGGCACCGGCAGCGCCGATCGCCATGGTGGCAACAGGATATCCGCGCGGCATTTGCAAGATGGAATAAAGGCTGTCTACGCCTGACAAGGCTTTGGTCTGGACGGGGACGCCGATCACCGGCACGCGTGTTTTCGACGCCATCATACCGGGCAGATGCGCAGCACCGCCAGCCCCTGCGATAATGACCTGCAGCCCGCGATCCACAGCTGTTTTGCCATACTCCCACAGCCGGTCCGGCGTGCGATGCGCAGAGACAATCCGCGCCTCGAAGGGAATTCCAAGCTCGTCCAGAAGCGTGGCAGCTTCGCGCATGGTGGACCAATCTGATTGAGAGCCCATGATAATGCCGACAGGAGGGGTGCTCATAGCGCTTTGGCCTTTGCGTCAGGAGAAAGTAAGCGGTCACTATAGCCAATCGGCGCGGCGGGGCAATGCGGCGGGGTGGGCAAAATTTCAGCAGAAATTACATGGCCAATGCGTCGCGAAATCTAAGCGAGGCGGTCCGACTACGCGATAATATCCGGTGTCAGGCGGTCTGCAATTTGCGCAATCCGGTCTTTCAGGCGCAGTTTGCGCTTTTTGAGCCGCTGCAGTGTCAGTTGGTCAGCTGTTCCACGCTCGATCAAGGCGCGTATTGCATCGTCCAGATCGCGGTGCTCGTGACGGAATACTTCAAGCTCTACCCGCAGCACCTCGTCATTTTTCATGGACAGGTCTGATTGTTCGTTCATGGAGGCTCTGATTCTGGCTGATATTTAGACCTCGAAGCATATGCGTTAACCGCTGTTTCGCCTAGCCCTTGCGCTGCTTGCAACCAATTCCCATATTGATGGTGTGTCGTTGCCATTGCGGGACGGCACAGGACTGTCGCTTGAGATGATAAGGACGTGTCGCACATGACGAAACTAACGCTTGCCTCTTATCCCCATATGTTGGGATTTGAACAGCTGGAGCGCGTGCTGGAACGCAGCGCAAAAGCCGGAAATGAAGGCTATCCGCCTTTTAATATCGAACAAACCTCGGATCGGAGCTACCGCATAACGCTGGCTGTAGCCGGCTTCTCCGAGAATGACCTGTCAATCACCATTGAGGACCGTCAATTGGTTATCCGGGGACGGCAGAATGACGACAGCGACGGCCGCGTGTTCTTGCACCGCGGCATCGCAGGCCGCCAATTCCAGCGTAGTTTCGTGCTGGCTGACGGCGTTGAGGTAGGTGAGGCGCTGATGGAGAATGGTCTGCTGCATGTGGATTTGACCCAAGCCAAGCCTGAAACGGTCGTGCAGACGATCAACATTCGAAAGGGGTAAACCATGGGAAATAACGATATGACAGGACCAGTCGACCGGACGGTATACGTCAAGACAATCGCCGTGACCGATCTGCCCCGCGAAGTGCGTGATCAGGCAGAGGGGCTGGAACACCTTTACGCGGTGCATGATGCCGAAGGTCAGCAGCTTGCTTTGGTCGGTGATCGCAAGCTGGCGTTTGTGCTCGCGCGCGAGCATAACTACGCGCCTGTATTGGTACATTAAACCGGTTGACCGCACAGGTCAGTGAGAGATGCTAGGGGGGGGCGCAGAGGTGCGGCCCCTTTTTTTGTATCAAGGAGACCGCGATGTCATTTGAATTTGATTGGGTCGATGCCTTCTCGGATGTGGTATTTGGCGGCAACGGGTGTGCTGTGGTGCACGGTGGTGCAGGACACAGCGATGATGTTTGCATGGCTTACGTGCGCGAAACGTCTTTGGTTGAATGTACATTCACTGGCCCGTCCCAAGTGGCCGACATTCGTGTGCGGTATTTTCTGGCAAGCCGCGAAATTCCCTTTGCCGGTCACCCGACGGTGGCCACTGTGGTTGCAATGCGCCACCGCGGTATGATCGCAGATGGGCCGCTGGTGCTGGAAACTGAGGTAGGTCTTATACCGGTAGAGGTGCAGGGCGACCGCGTGACCATGACCCAGAACGCGCCTGTGTTTGGTGCGAAGGTAGATGCAGCTCTTGTCGCCGCAGTCGGAGGCCTTGAGGCCGCGGACATCCTGCATAGGCCGCAGATTGTTTCAACGGGACTGCCCTTCTGCATCACCGTCGTGAAAGACCGCGCCACGTTGGAGCGGGTGACGCTGGACTACGACGGGCTTGCCGCGTACGCCTCGGCGTTGGGTCATGACGCTTCGGATATTATGGAGCCGTTCTGGGTGTGTCTGGAGGGGGCGACAGAAAGCGGTGACACATTTAGCCGACTGCTTATCGCACCGCCCAGCCCACCTGAGGACCCCTTTACCGGCTCTGCAACTGGATGCATGGCAGCCTATCTCTGGGCGAATGGTTTGATTGATGCGCCAAATTTTAATGCAGAACAGGGACACGGTATGGGTCGAGCAGGGCAAGCACAGGTCGAAGTGCTGGGTCCACGAAATGCGATCACAGGCGTGAAAGTGTCGGGACAGGGCGCGCTGGTGATGTCGGGTGAAGTCTATCTGGGGTGAGGGCGGCCTTTTGATATACTGGGCAACAGAAAAATCCAGCTATCAACAGGCCATGACGGGGCTGGCAATAATGCTGGCTTCGCAATTCACTAGCCTCAGTCTGATCAGCCAATTGAGGGGGAAGACGCATAGGGTTGTGTCTGTCTTCTCCCCCAAATTTCGTCGGCCTTACTTGTAGCCAAACGCCTCATTGGGCACCGTGCTCAACTTGCCGCCTTCGGCTGCCCACTCCATTATCAGGCAGCTTCCACCCTTGCGCTGCCAGTAAAGCGCTTCAAGCTCGTACCATCCGGCTTTCGGGACATTCACTTCGACAGCGCCGATCGGGTCGCACGAGCGTTTCTCGTCTACCTTCGCGACCTCGCTGCCGCCGATGCTGAGTTCGAGCCCGTCGTTGGAATAGGTTTCAAGCGTGTAGGTACCTGCCGCGTCGAAGCGAATATAGCCTTTGATGCGGGCGGCCACCCGTGTTTCCTGCTCCGAAGTGAGCGCGTAAGGTTCGCTATTGGAACTCACATAATTCAACCCCACCAATGGTGGGCCTGACTTCGCCCCAATTCCCAGCGCGATATAGGCGTCGCGCAGTGACTTAACATCCCCAGGGAAGGCGTAATCAACAGCCAGCCCCGCGTTCACACTTTTAGGTTGCGGGTCCGCAGGTTTCAGTTTCAAGGGGCCCGCCACAACAGCGCCCGCAAAAAACGCTGCAAGCGCCGCTACTCCTGCTAACCGATGCATTTTCATCTTGGATCATCTCCCCATTGTTCTAGATCACAGCTTACGCAGCGCCGCGTCATGCGCAAGCCTCGTTTTGAGCAGTTGATATTTTAGATAGGCGCGGGAATGTGGCTTTAAGAGAGATCGCGCAGCCGACTACCGAGCGCGCGCGAGGTAAACTTCTGGCCGAAACTCTGTTGCCGTTTTGCGTGATGAAAAGGGTGTTTCATGCGGCCAGCGCCTTAGAAGCGGACCCGCGCGGCTCTAAAGAAATTACCCGCTCTCTTCCCGAAGGTTATTCAAGCGCGACATTGCCGACAGAATGGAGCCTTCTGGTTCCAGAGCACAAAGAGAATAGTAGTCGCAGGGCGGCGACGTGACTAATCCTGAGCGTTCGAGAACTCAGCTGTCAACTACTCCAATGGCTTGGGTCTACTTTGCGGGCTGAGTTGCCTCGGTTTCGCTAGAAATCTCGCAATTGATTGGGGTCAATTTTAACTCCTCAGGATCGGTGCAAATAAAGAACCACGGGTCAAACGGCTCGGATAAATTTGTCTCCATAAGGAGGTAGCAAATTGAAAGATCCCTGTTTTTCGACGCATTCGGATAGTTAAGTCCAATTGGCGGAAGTCTACCTTCAGTGTGGAAGCTCTTGGAGCCACTTTCCAGGCAAACAACCTAAATTGTTCGATCACCAGGTAGTTTTTATTCATACACTTAGCTTGGCCAGTTCTTTCAGCTCCAGCTTGCAATTTCCGGCACGGAAGTCACTGAAGTTTTGGCCTCAAGCCTGAAATTCCCCGCAGGTGTGAACGCAAAAGGCCAGCCTCGTAAGGCTGGCCCATGCTTCGGTGATTAGAGGCGCTATCAGCCTTTGATCAGGCCCATGCTTTCGAGCTTGAGCAGCACTTGGTGCGCGCAGTTGTCGACATCTACGTTTTCGGTCTCGACGCTCAATTCCGGATTTTGGGGCACATCGTAAGGATCGGAGATGCCTGTGAATTCCTTGATCTTGCCTTCGCGCGCCAGTTTGTAGAGACCCTTGCGGTCGCGGCGCTCGCATTCCTCGATCGAGGTCGCGACGTGAACTTCGACAAAAGCACCAAAAGCTTCGACATCCTCGCGTACCGCGCGGCGAGTAGTGGCATAGGGCGCGATGGGTGCACAGATCGCGATGCCGCCGTTTTTGGTGATCTCGGAGGCAACATAACCAATGCGTCGGATGTTCAAATCGCGGTGTTCTTTGCTGAAGCCCAGCTCGGAGCTGAGGTTCTTGCGGACGATGTCACCATCGAGCAGGGTCACAGGGCGGCCGCCTTGTTCCATCAGCTTGACCATCAGCGCGTTTGCGATGGTGGATTTTCCAGAGCCCGAGAAGCCGGTGAAAAACACTGTAAAGCCTTGGCTGGCGCGTGGCGGCTTAGTGCGGCGCAGTTCTTTGACCACTTCGGGGAAGGAGAACCACTCAGGGATTTCCAGACCTTCTTGTAGACGGCGGCGCAGCTCGGTGCCGGAGATGTTCAGGATGGTGACGTCATCTTTGTCTTTGATCTCGTCCATGGCTTCGTACTGCGCGCGTTCCTGCACCCAGACCATGTGTTTGAAATCGACCATCTCGATGCCCATTTCCTCCTGATGCGTGCGGAACAGGTCCTGCGCATCATAGGCACCATAGAAATCTTCGCCCTTGGAGTTGTTGCCGGGGCCTGCGTGGTCGCGACCTACGATGAAGTGGGTGCAGCCGTGGTTCTTGCGGATCAGGCCGTGCCAAACAGCCTCACGCGGGCCAGCCATGCGCATGGCGAGGTTCAGCAGCGACATGGACGTCGTGGCTTGCGGGTACTGATCCAGCACTGCCTCGTAGCAACGTACGCGGGTGAAGTGATCTACGTCGCCTGGTTTCGTCAGGCCGACAACGGGATGGATCAGTAGGTTGGCTTGGGATTCGCGGGCCGCACGGAAGGTCAGTTCCTGATGCGCGCGGTGCAGCGGGTTGCGTGTTTGGAACGCAACAACTTTGCGCCAGCCCATTTTGCGGAAGTATGCGCGCAGTTCGTTTGGCGTGTCGCGGCGTGCTTTGAAGTCATAGTGAACAGGTTGTTGGATGCCTGTTATCGGGCCGCCCAGGTATACTTTGCCTGCCTGATTGTGCAGGTAGTTCACGGCTGGGTGCGCATCATCATCCGCGCCGAATACTTTCTCGGCTTCGAGCGCTTTGTTTGGCACCCAGCTGTCGGTGACGGTCATGGTGGCGAGGATCACGCCTTCCTGATCGCGAAGGGCAATGTCCTGACCGATTTCGAGCTTAACGGAGAACTCTTCGGAAACGTCCAGAGTGATGGGTATAGGCCACAGGCTGCCATCCGCAAGCCGCATGTCCTCTACGACGCCTTCATAGTCGGCCTGGCTGAGGAAGCCTTTAAGCGGGTTGAAGCCGCCATTCATCAAAAGCTCAAGATCACAGATTTGGCGGGGCGTCAGATCGTGGCTGACCAGATCGGCCGCTTCAACCTTCAGCTTTTGTGCTGAATCATATGAAACGTAAAGTTCGGGAATGGGGGAAAGGTTGTGTTCCATCAGTTTGGTCCTGTTATTGAAGGGCGTCACGCCCGATGTCGTGCCGGTCAGCTCTGCATGCAAAGCGTCGTATTCCATTAATTTTCTGGTTAGAAATTGATCGGTGAGGCGGTTTTTCTCCGCCGCGCCGCGCGAAGTGATCGAATAAGTATAACGTGCGCGTTTATCGGGGCCTGCGCGTTCGCTGATTTTCACCAGACCCATATCAGTGGCTGTACGCAGCAGCGCGTTCAGCCGACCCAGTGAAATGCCAATAGCAGCAGCCATCCCGCGTTGAGACATGTCATGCGATAGGTCCAACTGTCGCAGCAGTCGGAACATCTGGTCCTCCTGCTCGGAGGTTATTTTTTCGGGCGACATGGCCATTGATGACGACTCACGTATTGTTCACGCGTGAACGCATAGGGCAGAAGGTGCGTTCATCAAAGAACAAACGTTCTGCCCTGCTGACCTTGGGTCTATTGTGGGAGTTTGGCAACAGCCACCTGCGTCGCGACAGGCGGGATCAGTCAGCGCTTTCCAGCGCGGTGATCATATCGACCCGCGTTGCATGACGCCCGCCTTCGAATTCCGCGTCCAGAAACGCATCAACGATATCGATCGCCAGACCCGCTCCGATCACGCGCGCACCCATAGAGAGCATGTTGGCGTCATTGTGCTGTCGTATCATCCGCGCCGAGAAGGTGTCAGAGCATACACCGCAGCGGATGCCATCCACTTTGTTCGCGGCCATCATGATGCCTTGGCCGGTGCCGCACAGGATAACCCCCAGCGCACAATCGCCCGAAGCGACACGGCGTGCAGCGGCCTCACCGTGCTTGGGGTAGTCGGTGCTTTCTGCGGTCGTAGGGCCGATATCGACCACTTCCCACCCGCGCTCGGCGATGTGGGAGGCGATCATCTGGCGCATGGTGATGTCGGCGTGGTCACTTGATACGACGATGCGTTTGTTGGCTGTCATAGTATTCGTCCCGCTGTAAGAGGTGGTTAAGCCTAATCTTCGACTTCTGCGAGAAACCGTTCGGCTTCCAATGCAGCCATACAGCCCATACCTGCGCTGGTGACGGCCTGACGGTATTTATGGTCGGTCAGATCGCCCGCCGCAAACACACCGGGGATCGAGGTTTCGGTGCTGTCAGGCTTGGTCACAACGTAGCCGCCCATATGAGTCTCAAGCGTGTCTTTCACCAGCTCGTTCGCAGGCGCGTGGCCGATGGCGACAAAAACGCCCTTGCAGGGAATGTCGGTGATCTCACCTGTTGTGGTGTGCTTGACCTTGATGCCTTCAACGCCGAGCGGGCTGTCGGTGCCATAAACCTCTTCAAGCTGGTGGAACCACAGGGGCTCGATCTTCGAGTTCTTCATCAACCGGTCGATCAGGATCTTCTCTGCGCGCAGCTCATCACGGCGGTGGATCAGAGTAACCTTGGAGGCGAAGTTGGTCAGGAACAGTGCCTCTTCTACGGCTGTGTTGCCGCCGCCAATGACCACGATCTCCTGACCGCGGTAGAAAAAGCCGTCACAGGTGGCGCATGCGGATACGCCAAAACCCTTGAACTTCTCTTCTGATTCAAGCCCCAGCCATTTAGCGCGTGCACCTGTGGCAAGGATCACCGCGTCCGCCACATAAGTGGTGCCGCTGTCGCCTATGGCGGTGAAGGGGCGCTTACTCAGGTCCAGATCGGTGATGATGTCGCCGATAATTTCTGTGCCCATTTTGCGCGCATGCTCTTCCATGCGGATCATCAGGTTGGGGCCTTGTACCTCGGCGTCGCCGGGCCAGTTTTCAACTTCCGTGGTGGTGGTCAGCTGGCCGCCGGGCTCAATCCCTTGCACAAGGATCGGGTCCAGCATCGCACGGCTGGCATAGACGCCGGCTGTGTATCCTGCGGGGCCGGAGCCAATGATCAAAAGCTTGGTTTTGCGTGTCTCGGCCATGGTGTGCTCTTCTCTGCATGAATCTGTGTTGGCTGGGATATATACCCGCCATCAGAAGTCTTAAACCCCTGTGCGGGCCAGTGAAGCCACGCAAGGCGCTGATCATTCGATTGAGCCGGTAAATGCGCCTCATGGACGCCGCCATTTCTGCGGGACGCATTTCTAATCTTGCGCGAGCGTGAAACAATATTGCGTGTGACTGTGTTATCTGTATAACAATCGCAAATTCACTGGGGGATATATGGCTGGTACGCGACTTGATCCGATTGATCGGAAAATCTTGGCCGAGTTGCAGGCTGACGGGCGAATGACCAATGTCGAATTGGCCAAACGTGTCGGTATCTCTGCGCCGCCGTGCTTGCGCCGTGTGCGTGCGTTGGAAGAGCAAGGGTATATCCGAGGATATCACGCCGATGTAGATGCGCGCGAACTGGGGTTCGAGGTGCAGGTATTTGCGATGGTCGGGCTGAGCAGTCAGGCAGAATTTGATCTGTCAGCGTTCGAAGATCGCTGCCGCGCATGGCCCTTGGTGCGCGAGTGTCACATGCTCAATGGTGAAGTGGATTTCATGCTCAAATGCGTGGCCCCTGATTTGTCGAGCTTTCAAAGCTTTTTGACAGGGGAGCTTTTGACGGCATCGAATGTGGCCAGCGTGAAGACCTCATTGGTAATACGGAACGCCAAGGATGATCCCGGCGTCCCGTTTGACGTTTTGGAGGAACGTTTGAGCATAAAGGCCTGATACCTGTCCGCTCTGAGAGGATTAGTGTCGGTCCAGATCGGGAACCCGTGGGTGCGCCAGCGGGCCGAAGTCAGACAAATGGCTGATGCGCGGGAACAGCGAAATAAAGCGGTCGCGGAGTGAATGGCTTACTTCGCGTGGCGCGTTTGCGCCGGGATGGAAAGTCTCCATTTCAATCCCATCCACGTTGATCACCGCATGACGTGACAAGCAAATGTGGAACATCCGTGTTGCTGTGGGCGGTGTGATCTCGATCACATTCACGCCATCTACCAGCTTGTTCGCAAGCGTCAGCAGTTGGCGCCCATCGGCAATGCCGCGCAGGGCGGGGGGCGTGTGCAAGATGCGCGCACCGGGACCCACGGTAAGCGATCTCTCGGGGCGTGAGTCACCCAAAGCGTCGGGCATGATACGTACAAGCGGGGTGCGCTTGCCAGCATCTGCAGGGCTAAAGGTCGAAGTGCCGATCCAAGTTAGTTCAGCCGCTACGCCAGTGCTTGTGTGAACCATGTCACCGGGTTGCAAATCTTCTATGGCGATCAGGCCCATCGTGGTTTTCACCAGACTGCCGTGCGTCATTGCCGAGAATGCGTCCTCAAACAACGGTATCGCAGGTGCTGTGCTTTGACCGATATAAAGCGAGCCGTCTTCGCGCAGGGCGGCGACTTCGTAGGTGCGCTTTGGCATCTGTGCGGCCGCCGTCGGATCAGCGGCCGATCGTGGCATGGAAGACGTCATCATTCCGTACCCTATTTTACGCGCTGCAGGATGAGCGGCAGTTAGATTGGCAGTCAGTGTCATGCGAGTCACCTGTTTGGTTTGTCACATCCTTCGTCGGCCCCCACCGACAACGACGGAAATAACGGTTGGGCTATTTCGTGTCTTTC
Organism: Sulfitobacter sp.; assembly: GCF_036961165.1. Taxonomy (GTDB): domain Bacteria; phylum Pseudomonadota; class Alphaproteobacteria; order Rhodobacterales; family Rhodobacteraceae; genus Sulfitobacter. Next base: position 88,718 of record NZ_JBALVJ010000003.1, read on the forward strand.
GTGAGACCTAATTCGCCTTGTTTGCGGCTGATTGTCAAAGGTTGCATGACATTTAGCAAGTCCGAGGCATCAATCACTATAATTTGAGTGGTTTTGTTTCTTCTTTGGCTTGGGGTGTTGCCACATTCCGGCCTTGAATCAAAAACCCCTCCCTGCGAATCAACGCAGGAAGGGGAAAGAGGATGCAGGCCTTACGAGGGGAAAAGTGAAGGCCCGCGACCGGGGGAAAGGGGTCAGGCGCTTTTGCGCTTGGGCTCTTGTGCAAGGCGGCGCTTGGCACTGAATGCAGCGCGACGGCTGCCGCGGGCCCACGGCATCACCGTATCATTTTCAGCGGCGGCTTTTGTGATCGACTTGATGAAGCGTGCGTTGGTTTTCATGGCTCTGGTCCTCGGTGTCAGTTTGTTTTGGGGCGTTGCCCTAGCTTGAGACTGAATATGAAGGGCCAATCTGGCTGGTTTTGGGCATTTCACAAAAATCATCGGAAAATTTGAACTGATTGCGCCGCAGAATAAGGCGGCACTGCCATATTCACGCAAAGCGAATAAAAGCAGATATTATCGTACTGATTGTGCGCTTCAGGGCAACAATGGGGCCGATTGTTTCCAAGCTTCCCGATCGCAATTCGGGCACCGGTGGGGCTCATGTTGCCCCATTTCCGCCCGGATCACAGGGTGATGGCGGCAATCAGCCGGCCATAGTCGGCTTCTTTGGCATGGGTGGTGCGCCGATAGGAATAGAATCGATCAGGATCAGAAAAAGTGCAGTGGCGCGTCCATTCGGCATGGCCAACACCGGCTGCTCGTAACCGGTTCAGACCAAACCCGGGCAGGTCGAATAGCATTCTATCGCCGTTTCCATTGATGAAGTAGCGCGCATATTCGGGGTCTTCGGCCATAAAGCTGTCAAGGAATTCCGGCCCAACCTCATAGGCGCGCTGGCTGATAGCCGGACCGATTACGGCTTTGATACGCTCGCGGCGCGCGCCCAAGGCTTCCATTGCATCGACAGTAGCATGAAGGACGCCGTCTAGTGCGCCGCGCCACCCTGCATGTGCGGCACCGATCACGCCGGCTTCAGCATCTGCAAAAAGAACGGGCTGGCAATCCGCGGTTAGCACCGACAGCGCAATGCCCGGCGTGCACGTGACCAATGCATCCGCGCGTGGCTTTTCCGTCAGCGGGGCGTCAACAGTGATGGCAGTGGCGGAATGGACCTGATGAACACCCACCAGATGCTCGGGCTGAACACCCATAGCGTCTGCCACGCGGTTGCGGTTGATCGCGACGATTTCTGACTGGTCAGTGGAGCCTTGGCCGCAGTTGAGCCCGGCGAACACCCCGGAAGATGCGCCGCCCTTACGGGTAAAAAAGCCGTGCTTAACGGGCAGCGCGTCCGAGGTCAGGATTTCAAGGGTCATATTTCCAATCCAGACAGCATGGGAGCGCCTTGCGGCACGATTCCGAATATTTTGAACAAGTTTCCCATTTCCTGCGGGTGCGTCAAGCGGCGATGCGCGGCTATATGCGAGTCCAGCGCAGCACCGCTGAGAGTTTGGGCAAGTGTTTGGGCGCGCGCAGTAATCCCGAGCCGCTCTAGAAACACGCCTTGCGGAGTGACGCGACTGGGCGTGCAGGGAGGTACGGCGCGCAACAACACCTCAAAATCCACATGCGCTGTCAGATCGGCATGGCCCGGGGAGTTAAGCGGATCAGTGGGCGCGTGGTTTTGCACGGCCTGCAACGTGTCGCCAAGCGTTCGCCAATCGCCATAGTCAAACACCAGTGCTGCACCGCCATGAGCGGTAATGCGGGCGGACAGAGTAGAAATGATGGGGGCAGCAGCGGCGCAATCCTCGATCAGGTCACCGTCTTTTGTGTCTTCGAGGCGCTGGGCAAGGGCCGGCTGGGGTTGCGTGGGGCCAAGGCCGAAGACCAGCGCATCTTCTTGCGCGCCGATCTGCCGCTCGCGCCAGCGGCTGCCATCGCGGACAAACTGGCGGATGGGCAAGGCATCAAAAAACTCATTTGCGACAAGGAAGGTCGCCTGCTCTGGCAGCGCCTCAATGTTGTCAATCCAGCGGGGCGAATAGGCCTTTAGGCTGTCTGCCTGAATGTCGCGCAGGGCGGTCGAGGCTTCAAGCAAGATAATCTCAGCGGCGTCAGTAAAGCCCCGCACGCGAGAGGCTGCGCGCAGCATATCGGCCATTAATGTCCCGCGCCCTGGCCCAAGTTCGGCCAGCGTGAAAGGGGTCGGTGCGCCCTGATCCAGCCAAGCCTGCGCAAGCGCGAGGCCCACCAGCTCTCCGAACATTTGGCTGATCTCTGGTGCGGTGATAAAGTCACCTGCGGTGCCGAACGGCGTGCGCGTGGTGTAATAGCCATGCTCTGGGTGCAGAAGGCAGGCCGCCATATAATAATCAAGGCGCATCGGCCCCTGCGCACGTATCTGCGATATCAAAAGGTCACGCAGGCTCATGCTGTCCGCCGTGCTCGCATAATGAAGAACAGGCCAACAGCGATCATTGGCAGGCATAGGATTTGCCCCATGGTGAGGCCGTAGCCACCCATATGCCACGCCAATCCCAGCGGGTTGCTTTGGGTTGCGAACTGAGCGTCCGGTTGACGGACAAATTCGACCAAGAATCGTGCAGCGCCGTAACCGGCGAGGAAAGTTCCCATGATCAGACCCGGTGTTTTGAACGCGCTGTGCCGCCAAACGAGCCAGATCAACAGCGCACCAAGAACCAGCCCCTCAAGCGCTGCTTCATAAAGCTGCGACGGATGGCGCGCGCATATGCCGATTACATCGGGGCAGTACTGTGCGGCCTCTGTGGGAAAGGCGACGCCCCATGGCAGATCGGTGGGGCGGCCCCAAAGCTCGGCGTTGATGAAGTTGGCGATGCGTCCTAAAAGCAGACCGGGCGCGATGCCGAGCGCGACAAGATCGCCTGCGCTGATCCGTGCAATCTGGTGACGTCCCGTATAGAGGAAAGCCGCGGCAATCACCCCGAGGGCGCCGCCGTGGAAGGACATGCCGCCCTCCCAGACGCGCAGTATTTGCGCGGGATTACTGAGGTAATAGGCTGGTTGGTAAAACAGCACATAGCCAATCCTACCGCCAAGGATCACACCTAGGATAACCCATGTCAGAAGGTCTTCGATCTGCGCGGGTGTCATGACAGATTTGTTGTCATGCCATAGCCGCGGCGTGTTTGCCGCGCGCAGCACCAGACGCCATCCCAACAGGATACCGACGATATACGCCATCGCGTACCAACGCAGAGCGAATGTCATGCCGAATAGATTGATGGATATGATCTCGGGTGAGATGTCGGGGAATGGGATGAGCGCTTGCATGCGGTGATTGAGCGCGGCTGAGCGGGGAAGTCAACCTTGCATGGCGGCGCAGGTCACCCCATATAGGGACAACAGCCAGTGGAGATACCCCGATGCAAACCCGCAATAAAATTTTCGATGACCTGAGCAAGATCATGACCAACGCTATGGGCGTTGCTCAAGGAGCGAAGGACGAAGCGGAGAGCGCGATGAAGGGCATGATGGACCGTTGGCTGGCTGACCGTGACTTTGTCACGCGCGAAGAGTTCGACGCCGTGCGGACAATGGCCCAAAAAGCGCGCGAAGAGAATGAAGCGCTCAAAGCGCGTCTGGATGCGCTTGAGGCGAAGTGATCAGGTAAACCCGATCTGCCGGACGCGCTGCCGCGCGATTTCTTTTCTATCTGCCGCGCATCACCTGATTGCCGATATCAGATGACGTGGTATCCATTCTCTTTTCTGTATCTTGGGCCGAATAGGTAAATTTCCGCTATATTTTGCGGTTATCCACTGCTTATTGTGGTTATCCCCAGAAAAAGACTTGCCAGACCCTATCATGCTTGCCACCATATATTGTAGGATGCTCAGGCGAACCCGCATTCTATAGCGTAAGCACCCACAGTACAGGGGCGACGATAGGCCTTACTGCTCTGGGAAAACAAAAAGAGGTGGCAAAATGGCCCTGTCCGAGCAGTATCTGGAAGACGACATTCACCCCATAGACATCGTTGAGACGTTGGCAAATCATCATGAATGGGATTTTGACCGTATCTCCGACGAGCAAATCGCAATGACTGTCGAAGGGCAGTGGCGGACCTATTCGGTCACGCTTGCATGGTCCGATTATGATGAAACACTGCGCCTGATTTGTACGTTCGAGATGGAGCCGCCTGAAGACAAGCTGCCAGCCCTCTACGGATTGCTCAACGATGTGAACGATCGTTGCTGGGCGGGTGCTTTCACCTACTGGGCCGAGCAGCAGATGATGGTTTACCGCTATGGTCTTGTGCTGTCAGGCGGGCAGGTGGCTTCGCCCGAACAGGTCGACACGATGATCGGTGCCGCCGTGATGAGTGCCGAGCGCTACTACCCAGCCGTTCAATTGGTGGTTTGGGGCGATCAGTCTCCGAAGCAAGCACTGCAAGTCGCCATTGCAGAGGCTTACGGCCGCGCGTAATCCTGTTCCCCGATGCAATTGGGGGATGTTATGAAGAATTCACGTATCGCGAATGATGGTCTGGTGCTGCTGGGCTGCGGCAAAATGGGCTCTGCCATGCTGGAAGGCTGGCTGGCGCGCGGATTGCCAGCCGCATCTGTCTGGGTTCAGGATCCCCATCCTTCTGACTGGCTGCGCGGCACTGGTGTTCATATCAATGCAGCCTTGCCAGCAAACCCTGCAATTGTGTTGGTGGCGGTCAAGCCGCAGATGATGGCCGAGGCTCTCCCGACCCTCAAAGAAATGGGCAACAGCGACACCCTGTTTGTTAGCGTAGCCGCAGGCACGCCGATCGCGTTTTTTGAAGCGACGCTGGGAGCGCAGACGCCTGTTGTGCGCGCCATGCCCAATACTCCTGCAGCAATTTCACGTGGGATCACAGCGATTGTCGGCAATGATCATGCCGGAGCAAAAGGGCTGGACGAAGCCGAGTTGCTGCTTAGTGCCGTGGGTGAGGTCGTGCGCCTAAGCGAAGAGGCGCAGATTGATGCGGTGACTGGTGTCAGCGGTTCTGGCCCGGCGTATGTTTTCCACATGATCGAGACATTGGCCGCCGCGGGTGTAGAGCAGGGGCTGCCAGCCGAGATGGCGCTGCAGCTTGCGCGGGCAACGGTGGCGGGCGCAGGTGCGTTGGCGATGGCAGCGGACGAAGACCCGGCTCAGCTCCGGATCAATGTCACCAGCCCCAACGGCACGACCCAAGCCGCGCTTGAGGTTCTGATGGATGAGAAGGACGGCTTTCCCGCGCTGATGCGGCGTGCGGTTGCAGCGGCGGCTGACCGCTCGCGGGAGCTGGCCTGTGGCTGAAATCTCGTTCGATGACTTCATGAAGGTGGATATCCGCGCGGGTTGGGTGATCAAAGCTGAACCCTTTCCCGAAGCGCGTAACCCCTCGATCAAGATGTGGATCGATTTCGGTGATGAAATCGGGGTGCGCAAAACCTCGGCGCAAGTCACCGTTCATTACACACCGGACGTGTCGGTCGGGCGGCAGGTGATGGCAGTGGTGAACTTCCCGCCCCGCCAGATCGGTCCGTTTATGTCAGAAGTTCTGGTGCTGGGTGTGCCAGATGAAAACGGCGCGGTGGTTTTTCTAGGCCCGGACCAAGAGACGCCAACCGGCGGGAGAATGCAATGAAAAAAGTTCTAATTTCCAGAGTTCTGCCAGAAGCAGTGTATCCGTTGCTTGAAGGGCTGGACGTAACGCGGCGGGATCAGACGTCTCCGTTGTCAAAAGACGAGATGCGCGCGGCGCTGGGCGCGTTCGACGGCGTGCTCTGTACCTTGGGGGATCAGTACTCGGCCGATGTTTTCGCGGATGTGGCGCAGCCGCGTTGTAAGATCTTGGCAAATTTCGGCGTTGGATATAACCACATAGACGTGGCTGCTGCCAAAGCGGCCGGTATCGTCGTGACCAACACACCCGGTGCTGTCACGGACGCCACCGCGGATATTGCCATGACCCTGATGCTGATGAGCGCGCGGCGCGCGGGCGAGGGTGAGCGGCTTGTGCGGGCGGGCAAGTGGGAAGGCTGGCACCCGACCCAGATGCTAGGCCTTCATCTGACGGGTAAGACTGTTGGCATCGTGGGGATGGGCCGGATCGGGCAAGCCATCGCGCGGCGCTGCCATTTTGGTTTTGACATGAATGTACGATACTATGGGCGTAGCCCGAAGGACTTGGATTTTGAGGCTGCATTTCATAGCGATCTGAACGCGTTGGCCGCCTGTGTGGATGTGCTGGTCACTGCCGTTCCAGGAAGTACTGAGACCCGCCATATGATCAACGCTCAGGTGTTGGGTGCGATGCAGCCCCATGCACGGCTCATCAACATCGCACGTGGTGATGTGGTCGAAGAAGCAGCCCTGATTGACGCTTTGCAGCGCGGTGTGATTGGCGGTGCGGGATTGGATGTTTACGAGTTTGAACCTGCCTTGCCGGAAGCTCTGCGCGCGTTGGATAACCTCGTCCTATTGCCGCATATGGGTACGTCTACAGAGGAGGTTCGTGTGGATATGGGGGGTATGGCAGTTGAAAATATACAAGCTTTCTTCCGCGGTAATCCCCTGCCAAATGCGGTTTAACGGTCGCCTATAGCCTCACGCCAGTGACGGCGGCACAGCGAGACATAAGCCTCGTTGCCGCCAATCTGTACCTGCGCCCCTTCGCGCATCACTTTGCCTTCTGCGTCTTGTCTGACGACCATCGTCGCCTTCTTACCGCAGTGGCAGATTGTGCGGATTTCGCGCATCTCGTCAGATAGTGCTAGCAGCGCGGCCGATCCCGGGAATAGCTGTCCGCGAAAGTCTACGCGCAAGCCATAGCACATGATTGGCACGCCCAGATCGTCGACCACACGAGCAAGCTCCCATACCTGTTCTTCGCTTAGAAAGTGCGCTTCATCCACGAAAATGCACGCACATGGACCCGCATTAAGTCGTGCGGCGATCTTGGCGAAGAGGTCTTCGTTGTCGCTATAGGTGTCGGCGCCTTGGCCAATCCCGATTCGCGAAGCTATACGTCCTTCACCCGCGCGATTATCTAGCTGTGCCGTCATCAGATAAGACACCATGCCACGCTCGCGGTAATTATGTGCCGCTTGCAATAGAACCGTCGATTTGCCGGCATTCATTGTGGAGTAATTGAAGTAAAGTTTAGCCATTTGGGTATTTATCTGCTTCAAAAGCGCCAGTGCAAGTCAAACTGTGACTAGTTGACATGTTGTAAGGGAGATTGCACTAGGACTAGGGTATTATGGGCTTCATGTTATGCTATGAATTGGCAGGAGTAAGGGTATCGCTATGGGCGCAGCCGGCAACTATTTGAAAAAGCATACAGAATCCTTGGTGAAAGCTGTAGGTGTTGAAGTGGCCTGTGAAGTGACCGGAAAGTCGAAAGCGACATTGGGCCGCTATTATTCGGACCATTACGAACACTCTGATCGGTTCATGCCCGTTGACGCTGTGGCGGCGCTTGAAGAGGCGGCAGGCTATCCGCACCTGACACAAGCTCTTGCAGAACTTTCAGGCGCCCATCTTGGTTTTGATGAACGCCGCCCGAACGATATCTCCAAAGGCGGGGTAAACGCTGATGTTATTGCGTTGGCCCAGCGGTTTGCGATGTTGATGGCAGAATATCAGCAGTCCATCGCAGATGGTAAGATCACCATGAACGAAGCAAAGCGCCTGTTGAAAGAGACGACAATGTTGCAGCAGGTGCTGGTGGACATGAAGCTACATCTAGAAGACGAAAGTGTCTGACGACCTAACTGCGCTCGTCCACGATGCGTTGCCACCAATTGATGTGGCTCTTCTGAAATCACCCGACGATGACGGACATAAACCGCGCATTTTGCTGCTTTACGGTTCGCTGCGCGAGCAAAGCTATTCGCGACGCGCCGTCGAAGAATCTGCACGAATCCTGCAACACCTTGGTTGCGAGACAAAGGTTTTTGATCCACGCGGGCTTCCCCAGCTGGATGATGCGGAGCCTGATCACCCCAAGGTGGTAGAGCTGCGGGATTTGGCCGTCTGGTCAGAGGGGATGGTCTGGTCCAGTCCAGAACGGCACGGAGCTATGACGGGGATCATGAAATCTCAGATCGACTGGTTGCCGCTATCCTTGCAAGGCGGGATTCGTCCCACGCAGGGTAAGACGCTGGCAATCATGCAGGTTTCAGGCGGGTCGCAATCGTTCAACGCAGTTAATCAGATGCGGATTTTGGGGCGTTGGATGCGGATGGTTACTATCCCTAACCAGTCAAGTATCCCAAAGGCATGGCTAGAGTTTGACGCGACTGGCCGCCTGCCTGCGGGCCCGTTTTACGCCCGTGTGGTGGACGTAATGGAAGAACTGGTTAAGTTCACATGGCTCGTGCGTGGCCGTGCTGATTATCTGGTGGACCGGTACTCGGAACGTGTGGAAAGCGCGGAAGACGTCCATGAGCGGGTGTCGCTCAAAGAAATCTAGCCGTGCTTTTGTACTATCACCGATCCGACCGAATAGCCTGCGCCGAACGAGCAGATGAGTCCGATATCGCCTTCTTTAATATCTTTGGAATACTTGGAAAACGCGATGATTGAGCCAGCTGAAGAAGTGTTGGCATAGTCTTGAAGAATGTTAGGCTGCTCACCTGGTTCTGGAGTGCGGCCGAGGACCTTCTTGCCGATGAAGTCATTCATGGATTTGTTGGCCTGATGCAGCCAGAGGCGCTTCAGATCAGAAGCCTCGATACCCTCCGCGGCCATATGATTGGCGATATGATCGCTGACCATCGGGAGGACTTCCTTGAAGACTTTGCGCCCGTTTTGCATGAACTGCATGTCGCGGCGGTCCGCCACGACATCAGGACGAGAGCGGCGCAGGAAGCCGTTGTTGTTGCGGATGTTGTTTGAGAACTCTGTCGCGCAGCGCGTTGATTTAATCTCAAAATAGGGACCATCGGCATCCTCGGCCCGCTCGATGAGCACTGCGGTGGCCACGTCCCCAAAGATGAAGTGGCAATCGCGGTCCCGCCATTCGAGGTGGGCCGAACAAATCTCGGGGTTCACAACCAATGCGCTGCGGATCGAGCCGGAGCGGATCATATCGGCTGCGGCCTGAATTCCGAAGGTGGCGGAGGAGCAGGCGACGTTCATATCAAAAGCAAAACCGTTAACGTGCAAAAGCTGCTGAATCTCAATGGCAACGGCGGGGTAGGCCCGCTCAAGATTGGAGGCCGCGCAGATGACCGCGTCCACATCGGCAGCTGTTTTACCGGCTTGTTCAAGCGCCTTTTTCGCAGCGTCCAAGGCCATTTCGGCCATCAAAGAAGGTTCGTCATCGCTGCGCTGACGCAACAGTGGATGCATCACATGCGGGTCAAGGATGCCTTTTTTGTCGATGACATAGCGCTGTTCTATGCCGGAGGCTTTCTCGATGAATTCGACCGAAGAATACTCCTTAGCGGGAACGTCGCCGGCGGCGATCTCTGCTGCGTGTTCGGCGTTGTAGATGTCCACATAGGCGTTAAAGGCTTCGACCAATTCGGCATTGGTGATTGCTTCGGAAGGGGTGAAAACGCCGGAGCCGGTAATTGCGGGTGTGTACATCTCGTATTCCTCTCTAATATCAGTCGGCTATCCCCAGAAGTATCTGTGGATAAGCCTTTCACTCGGCGTCGTCGCATACGCCTTTGCACCTGATGTGAAGGATGTTCTAGCCGTTTTTTAGATCAGTGCCTATGGCGAATTACAAAGCCGAAGGGAGGCCGCAAACCAAGTTGAATATGCCTTGGGTAACTAGGTAAGTTGATGCGGCGGTCATGTAGGCAAAGGCTTTGGATGCGCTTAACGCAACTCCAGCCCAAAAAAAATCGGGTGGTGCCCCATAATAACCCAGATGTAGCCAAAAAGAACACTGATCCTTTGCCAGACATCGCCGTTATTCTACTTGAGGTTGTCGTCGTGCCTCTTGAGGGCGCACTCACATATTAGCACCCGCAAAAGGAGAAGCAGATGACAAATACGAGCCTCAATAATAGCGGTGAACCACACCGAAAGCTATTTGCTGCTGTTGTCCTGGCGGTTTTGGGCGATGCAATTTTGGATGAGCAGAAGCGTGGCAACGGTGCTGAGAGTATTGCGCGTTGGGCCGCGTCCCGTGATGGTCAGACGGTGTTGAGCTGCGCTGGCATCAACCCGAGTGAACGTTGCATCGAAGGGCTGAAAGGGTTCGTTAAGAAAGACGAGAAAACTTCAACGGCTCTCACGCGCGGGCGAGCTTTCAAAACCGCATGACCGAACACCTTCGATCTTAACAAACAAGAGACCAACTGTGCTGCCCCTCCAAGGAAATTCCCGCACCTGCTGCGGGGATTTCTATTTGGAAGTCGCGGTTATCCCTGCAGAGATTTTACACCGATTTCATCTTCCGCCTGCGCTTTGATGGCAAGAGCGGCGGCATACGCGCCCGCGGCGGTCGTGTAGTAGGGGATCTTATCAAATAGGGCGATGGAGCGAATGCTCTTGCTGTCCTCGACGGCTTGCGTGCCCTCGGTTGTGTTCATCACAAGATGAATTTGCTCGTCCTTCATCATATCGGTGATGTCAGGGCGCCCTTCGTAGACTTTGTTCACGATCTCACATGGTATGTCATGCTTTGACAGCCATGCGGCGGTGCCGCGCGTGGCGGTGATCTTGAAGGATTGCTCAATCAGGATGCGGGCGGCGGTCAGGACATCGGCGGTTTTGTCGTCATCCTTGATCGACAAGAAGGCCGTGCCGCTGCGCGGCAACATTGTGCCCGCGCCCATTTGCGCCTTGAGGAACGCGCGGGGGAAGTCGCGGTCCCAGCCCATAACTTCGCCGGTAGAGCGCATTTCAGGCCCAAGGATAGTATCAACACCGGGGAAACGGGCAAAGGGCAATACGGCCTCTTTGACCGAGAACCAAGGCATGTTGGGATCGGCAAGCGTCATGGGATCGCCCAAGGGCAGGACATCTTCATAAGCCGCTGAGGCGTCATAAGGTGCGCGCAGCGGGAAGTTGGACAAAGGCTCACCCGCCATGATGCGCGCGGCGATCGAGGCGATGGCGCTGTCCGTAGCTTTGGCGACGAAAGGCACCGTGCGGGAGGCGCGCGGATTGACTTCGATCAGGTAGATTTCGCCGTCCTTGATCGCGAACTGGATGTTCATCAGGCCCACAACGTTCAGCGCTTTTGCAAGGGCTTTGGTCTGGACCTCGACTTCGGCAATCAGCTCTTTGGAAAGTGAGTAGGGCGGCAGTGAGCAAGCGCTGTCACCGGAGTGGACACCGGCCTCTTCGATGTGCTGCATGATGCCTGCAACGTGCACGTCTTTGCCGTCGCTGATCGCGTCTACGTCCAGTTCAACCGCGCCAGACAGGTAGCTGTCCAGCAGCACGGGGCTGTCACCCGAGACGACAACAGCTTCGGAGATGTAGCGCTCAAGATTGGCTTGATCGCGCACGATCTCCATCGCACGGCCACCCAGCACGTAGGACGGGCGGATCACAAGCGGGAAGCCGATGACCTTGGCGATTTCAAAGGCTTCTTCGTCGGAGTGGGCGATGCCGTTGTGTGGCTGCTTCAGACCCAGTGACCGGACCAGATCGGCAAAGCGTTCGCGGTCTTCGGCAAGGTCGATCATGTCGGGCGTGGTGCCAAGGATCGGGATGCCTTCGTCTTGCAGCGCTTGGGCGATTTTCAGCGGAGTCTGGCCACCAAACTGGACGATAACGCCATGCAACGTGCCGTTCTCTTGCTCGACGCGGAGGATTTCCATCACATGTTCAAATGTCAGCGGCTCGAAATACAGACGGTCCGAGGTGTCATAGTCGGTCGAGACAGTCTCGGGGTTGCAGTTAACCATGATCGTCTCATAGCCCGCATCCGTCAGGGCATAGCAAGCGTGACAGCAGCAATAGTCAAACTCGATCCCTTGGCCGATCCGGTTCGGGCCGCCACCAAGGATGACAACCTTTTTGCGATCCGATGGACGTGCCTCACACTCGGCATCGCCCATCATGGGGGATTCGTAGGTGGAGTACATGTAGGGCGTCTGCGCCTCAAACTCGGCGGCGCAGGTGTCGATCCGCTTGAACACGGCCTTGACGCCCAAAGACAGACGCGCGGCGCGGATTTGCTTTTCGGTCTGGCTGGTAAGTTTGGCCAAGCGGGCGTCGGTGAAGCCCATCATCTTGAGCTGGCGCATGCCTGTCTCGTCGGTGGGCAGGCCGTCGGTTTTCACAATCTCCTCGGCCTCGATAATCTCGCGGATGCGGGCAAGGAACCATGGATCGAACATGGTCGTGGCATGGATGTCTTCATCAGACATGCCGTGGCGCATTGCTTGGGCGATGGTGCGCATGCGATCTGGAGTGGTTTTGGAGATTGCTTTGGTTATGGCCGCTTTGTCCGGCGCGCCGGGGATGACGACCTCGTCAAAGCCGGTAAGGCCTGATTCCATCGACGCCAGTGCTTTTTGCAGGCTCTCGTGGATGGTGCGGCCGATGGACATGGCTTCGCCGACGGATTTCATAGCGGTCGTCAGATAGGGTTCGGCGCCCGGGAATTTCTCGAAGGCGAACTTTGGGATTTTGGTGACGATATAGTCGATTGTCGGCTCAAAGGAGGCAGGAGTCACGCCAGTGATGTCATTGTCGAGTTCGTCCAGCGTGAAGCCAACAGCCAGCTTCGCAGCAATTTTGGCAATCGGGAAACCGGTTGCTTTGGACGCCAACGCGGAAGAGCGTGAAACGCGCGGGTTCATTTCAATCACAACCATGCGGCCATCGGCTGGGTTCACGGCCCATTGCACGTTCGAGCCGCCCGTTTCCACGCCGATTTCGCGCAGCACTGCAATCGAGTGGTTGCGCATGATCTGGTATTCTTTGTCCGTCAGCGTGAGGGCAGGAGCCACAGTGATGGAATCGCCCGTGTGCACGCCCATCGGGTCCACGTTTTCGATGCTACAGACAATAATGGCGTTGTCGGCGGTATCGCGCACAACTTCCATTTCGAACTCTTTCCAGCCCAGCAGCGACTCATCAATTAGAATCTGTCCCATCGGCGAGGCGTCCATGCCGGAGCGGCAGAAGAATTCATAGTCTTCGCGATTGTATGCCACGCCGCCGCCTGTGCCGCCCATGGTGAAGGCGGGGCGAATGATGGCGGGCAGGCCGATTTCTTCGAGGCTTTCGAGCGCGATGGCAACACCCGCGGCGAGGTCTTTCTTGCCGTTTGCGCCTTTCGGCGCTGTGCAAATGGTCGCCTTGGGGTTTTCGATGCCCAAGCGGTCCATGGCTTCGCGAAACAGCTTGCGGTCTTCTGCCATCTCGATGGCTTCGCGCTTGGCGCCAATCATTTCGACGCCGAATTTTTCAAGGATTCCCATCTCTTCAAGGGCGAGAGAGGTGTTCAGACCTGTCTGGCCGCCCATGGTGGGCAGCAGGGCGTCAGGGCGTTCTTTCTCGATGATCTTGGCGACGATCTCAGGGGTGATCGGCTCGATGTATGTCGCATCGGCGAGGCCCGGATCGGTCATGATGGTGGCTGGATTGGAGTTGACGAGGATGACGCGGTAGCCTTCCTCTTTGAGGGCCTTACAGGCCTGTGCGCCCGAATAGTCGAACTCGCAGGCTTGTCCGATGACAATAGGTCCTGCGCCAATGATCATGATCGACTTGATGTCGGTTCTCTTTGGCATGGTTCCGGACCCCCTATAATGTGCAAATTGTTGTGGGTTATAGGCATGGGGACAGCGGGTGCAAGGCGGAATCATACCCAGTTTTGCAGACGAACGGCGGCGGCAAAATTTCTCCGTTATTTTAGGTAGTGAATCTCGACGGAATTGGGGTTGTTTGCTCAGGCGTCCAGATATGTTCGCACAGCCGCTTCAAACGCGCGTGGCCGGTCGGCATGCAGCCAGTGACCGGCGTTTGGTAGTTTGGCAAAGCGCGCAGCAGGAAACAGCCGCTTGATCAATTCGCGGTGTTCGTGACGGACATATTCGCTGTCAGCGCCGGTCAGGAACAGTGCGGGGTTGCCAAAGCTGCCGGAAACCTCCGGAAAGCCGATGATTTTGTCCATCTCTGCCTCAAGCACATCAAGGTTCAGCCGCCAACGCTTTTCCGCGATGTCCAGCGACTGCGTGAAGAAGCTTTGCAGCGCGGGTTCCACCCCTAGCGCGGCCAATTGCTCTGCCGCTTCGGAGCGGCGGGCCACTCTACTCAGATCAACGGCTCGCATGGCGGCGATCTGGTGGGATTGGCTGTGGCCGTATGGAACTGGCGCGATATCGGCCACGATGAGGCGGCGCAGCAGGTGCGGATGTCGCAGGGCCATCACCATGGCCGCTTTGCCGCCCATGGAATGGCCGCACAGGTCAACAGGTCCGCCGATATGCTCGATCAGTTCGGCAAGGTCGCCTGCCATGTCTTCATAACTCTGCGTAGTCTCGCGCGGGCTGTTGCCGTGGTTGCGCATGTCAGGGGTGATGACGCGGCGCGTATCAGACAAGCGTTTGGCGATCACACCCCAGTTGCGCCCCGATCCATAAAGTCCGTGGGCGATCACAAGAGGCGGCGTATCGGGGAAGTTGTCCCCGTGTTCGGTAAAGCTCAACATATCCCAAGGCGTAGCGCCATTGCAGCACCAAGGCCAGCAGCTTACACAGTATTTCATGATCACGAATAACGATATGGCCGCAAAGTCGCGCAAGCTGCGCGGACTAATGCAGCAAAAGCTGGATGTGCGCGGGCGTGATCTGCGCCAAAGCTTTCGCCGCGCGGGAAGGCAACTGCCGCGTGCGGTACGAAAACGCGGGGCAGAGTTGATGCGGGCAGAGATGCAGGCCCATAACCCCAAGACAGCGCGGCAATTGGATGCCGAAGCGATTGAGCGCGCCTATGAAGTCGTGCGCGCGCACCTTGAGGCGGTTGATGTGGGCGAGAGGCGTAAGGCCCGCATCCTGAGTTTAGCAGGTGCCATCGTCGCCAACATCATTGTGGTGGCGGTGCTGTTTGTCATCTGGCTCTGGTGGCGCGGTTACGTCTAGCCTGCGTATTGCGCATCGGTGACATGTTCCATCCACGTCACAGCGGAACCATCCAGTTCTTCCTGAAGCGCGATGTGGGTCATGGCGACGTCCGCGGCGGCGCCGTGCCAGTGTTTCTCGTTCGGCTCGAAGAAAACGGTGTCACCGGGGCGAATTTGCTCAATCGGACCACCCTCGCGTTGGACCAGCCCAAGGCCGGCCGTCACAATTAGCGTCTGACCTAGCGGATGCGTGTGCCACGCCGTGCGCGCGCCAGGCTCAAACGTGACGGTAAGGCCGCGCAGGCGCGCAGGGTCAGGTGCGGTGATCAGCGGGTCCATGCGCACGGTACCGGTGAAATACTCGGCTGGGCCTTTGCCAGAGGGGCGGGAACCTGCGGGATGGATGATCATGGGTGGGCCTCGTCTTGTTGGGTGTGTGGTGGTGATAGTGCATTGGTTGGCAGTATATAGGAAGGGTGATGCGCAGTGCAGCACAAGTCAGCTTTGAGCCCAATTTGCTGATTTCCTACCTTACAGCGAATGTCGGGTATCGCGAAGCCTACAAAGCAACCAATAAAAATCAACCCAAAGCAGGCCTTTAGCTGGCCCAAGGTGCAATTCGCAGCATGTTTATACTTAACCTTTCCGTCCAACAGGCCCATCTGCACGGCGGGAAGTTGGATAATATGTCAGCTTCGAAGATGATGGACAGGCAAATTGACTCTTTGGGCGACAGTCATCCATAGGGGGTGCTTTAAGTGCTTTCACTCGATACTGATGCTGATTTTTCCAAGCAGCCAGTCTCGGAACTGTTTTGCTGTAGAGTTAGCTTCATTAACTCGCAAGTAATAGCCTTCTTTACATGGGACGACCGCTGCATGAGCCAGCACTAGTTGCCCCATTTGCATAGCATGCCGGGCCAATACTTTGCTTACAAGGGCGACACCGTTTCCGTGCACTGCAAGGTTTAGGGCCGCGCCGTAGGTATCTACAAATATCTCGGGTTTTGGATTTTCGCCCGCAACCTCGCCCCATGCTTTCCAGCCGTCAGAGGTGCCGACGGATTCAATCAATGGCAGGGTTGCGAGGGTGCCTTTAAGGGTCGGCGATTTCAAGGCAATCAGACCGTTAGGCTCCAACATAACCGCGTCGCGCCCAACTTGTTTTTGTGATCCAAACGGGATTTCGATGTCAGCTCTGACGGTGTGAAAATCGTCTGGCCAAATAGTGCTGAGAAAGCGCAATCGTATCTTCGGGTGACTGTTGGTGAATTCAGAAAGATACGGTGAGATGATCCATTGCGCCACGCTTACCGAAGAGGCGATGGTCAACACGTTTTCAGTCGGTACGGTCTCAAACGCGCGGGCGGCGGCGGTCAGCGTCTCAAGTGCGGAACCGACTTGGGGCAATAATTTGCGTCCGTCATCCGTTAAGGAGAGCCCGCGTGCGTGACGGATAAACAAAGCGACACCGAGTGATGTCTCCAGCGATCTGACATGTTGGCTGACTGCTGATTGCGTCATGCCGATTTCTGCCGCCGCAGCGGTAAAGCTTAGTTGCCGCGCGGCGGCCTCGAATGCGCGAAACCACGCGAGCGGAGGTAAAGCTTTTACCATGATCAAGTTACCCATTAGTAATACTAATACCTAAGCATCATAATCATTTATTAGTCAAATTATGCTCCCGCGTTCGATACTTTGCGTTAACACTGCAGGGAGACATCGGCATGCATCCAGAGATACGAAAAATTGTAACCTACGATGAGGAAGTTCTTATCGAGGGGTTTCGCCCGGCCAAGCACCCTTGGCGATTGTTTGCTGTTGCCGCCGTTGTGCATAACCCATGGGCCGGTCGGTTTGTTGAGGATCTAAAGCCTGAAATCCATGCCTTCGGCCCTGTTCTAGGTGAAATGATGACCGAGCGCATGATCAAACTTGCAGGCTCAGGTGACGCGATTGAGGCTTACGGCAAAGCTGCTGTTGTCGGGCTAAATGGCGAAATTGAACATGCTTCGGGGCTGATCCACACGCTGCGCTTTGGCAATCACTACCGTGAAGCCGTGGGCGCGAAGTCCTATCTTGCATTCACAAACACACGTGGCGGGGCGAATGCGCCGATCATGGTGCCGTTGATGGATAAAAATGACGCTGGCCGCCGTTCTCACTATCTCACGATACAATTCGCGATCCCTGACGCGCCCCGTGACGACGAAATCGTTGTTGTGCTGGGTGCCGCAACAGGTGGCCGTCCACATCACCGTATTGGCGACCGATACCAGGATTTGAAGGATTTGGGTCATGACTTGGACAATCCAGCCGCGGTCTAAGTTCGGGAGGCTTGCCGCGATTACGGGTGGGTCTGGCCCAAAGGTCTTGCTTGTTCACGGAGTCGGCTTACGGGCTGAGGCGTGGGGCGGGCAATTGGAAATCTTGGCGCGCACGTGTCGTGTTATGGCGGTGGACATGCCTGGACATGGAGAAAGTTCTCGTTTGGCTAGCAATCCGCAAATGGCCGATTTCACCGACGCTATTGTGATGACCCTGACCGAGCCTGTGGTGGTGATCGGTCACTCCTTTGGCGCGATGATCGCTTTGGATATGGCAAGTAGGTATTCAGATCTCGTGCTTGGGGTCGCCGCCCTGAATGGCATTTTTCAGAGAGATGTGGCCGCAAAGGATGCCGTCTTGGCGCGTGCCGCAAGTTTGGATGGCAAGATAACTGCCGATCCAAACGCGACGCTTATCCGCTGGTTTGGTGCAGAGCCGTCAGGCGCTCGGAGTGCCTGTCAAGAATGGCTCAGTGAGGTCGATCCAGCGGGCTACCGCGACGCCTACCACGTGTTTGCTGCTGAAGATGGTCCATCGGACAAGGCGCTCAGAAACCTGCAATGTCCCGCATTATTTTTAACGGGCGAAGACGAGCCAAATTCAACCCCGCAAATGTCTAGGCGGATGGCGGAATCGACCCCATTTGGTAGGGCCGCCGTTTTGAAGGGGGCAGCGCATATGTTGCCGATGACCCATGCCACAGAGGTTACCGCAATTTTGGAAAAGTTCATTCAGGATACGCAAATTGACGAAAAATAATCCACGCGCCCTACGCAATGCATTTGGTGGTTTTCTGACGGTCGTAACTGTCGTGACGGCTGTTCGCGGCGACGGCGCCCCAGTTGGGTTCACTGCAAATTCATTTTCGTCAGTGTCACTTGAACCGCCGTTATTGCTCTTGTGTCCAGGGAAATTCTTGTCGAGTTACGAGACCTTTGCCAATTGCACGCATTTTGCCGTCAATATTCTGTCCGAGGGGCAGGAGGCGATTTCCAACACATTCGCGAGCTCGAAAGGGAATCGTTTTGCACAGGTGCCGCATCATCTTGATGCCCATGGCGTGCCATTGATCGATGGCGCTATCGTGCAATTTTCGTTCACCACGGAACAGATTATTTCCGCGGGTGACCACTGCATTTTGATTGGCAGGATCGAAGGATTTACACATGTCGACGGGTCAGGGCTTGGCTATGTTAACGGGAAGTATTTTAGCCTTGGATTGGAGCGTGCCGCCTTTGACGAGACAAGTGGCACGGCGATTTGTGGGGCCATTGTTGAAGATGGGGACACTGTCCTGATGGTTCAAACGGTGGACGGATTGCAACCATCACATTGCACCCATTCAGAGCGGGGGCGGTTGATCAACGACCTGCGCGAGACCCTCGTGAGTAAAGGGATCGTGGCCGAACCTGGTCAAGCCTATTCGGTTTTTGAAAGCGTCAAGCCGCGTGCGCATCACACCTATTTTTTGGCGACAGGTCATATTGAGACCCCACTGCCGGGATCGTTGCTGTGCCAATCGCGGACCTTGCCAATCAGAGCTTTGCCAGCGCCCCTATCGCCCGGATGATGACCCGTTTCGCCCTTGAGCAGCAGACCCGCAATTTCGCCCTTTACCTAGGAAACACCGACGACGGTGCAATCCACAATGCGACGACAAGGATGTAGCCATGGATTTCTCGCTTTTTGCACATATGGAACGGACCCGCCCCGATCAAGATCAACGCGTCTTGCGCAGCGATTTGATTGCGCTGGCAAAGATAGCTGACGAAGGTGGCATGCGGGCGATTTGGACGGGGGAACATCATGGGATGGATTTCACTATCGCGCCGAACCCGTTCATCAGCCTCGTCGACTTGAGCTATCACACCAAAAACCTGCGGCTAGGCACTGGCACGGTAATTGCGCCGTTTTGGCATCCGATTGCGCTGGCAGGCGAAGCGGCAGCAGCCGATCTGATAACTGACGGACGCATCGAGTTGGGGATCGCGCGGGGCGCTTATTCCTATGAATACGAACGGCTTCAGCCTGGCATGGACGCGTGGAACGCGGGCCAACGGATGCGCGAAAGCGCACCTTTGTTGCGGCAGATTTGGGCTGGCGATTGTGCGCATGAGGGGCACTACTATCAATTTCCGGCCACGACATCCGTGCCCAAACTGGTGCAACCAGACGGCCCACCAATCTGGATTGCGGCACGAGATGCCAATAGTCATTCTTTTGGTGTTGATCATGGTTTCAACATTCAGGTGACACCGCTGTGGCAGGGGATCGGGGAGATAGAAAACTTAATGGCAAAATTTAACGACGCCTGTGCTGCTTATAGTGGCCCGCGCCCAAAGATCATGTTGCTGCATCACACATATGTAGGTGCGAACGCAGATGATGTTGCGATTGCTGCCAAAGAGCTGTCGGATTTTTACTGCTACTTTGGAGCTTGGTTTCAAAACAAGCGCCCAGTCAGTCAAGGGTTGATTGAAGCTTTGACCGAGGCAGAAATGGCAGAGAACACCATGATGTCGCCCGAGAATATGCTGCGTGATTTGACCATTGGGACCAAGCAGGAAGTGATCGATCAAATTAGGCGCTATGAAGATTTAGGCTACGATGAATATGCATTCTGGATCGATAGCGGCATGAGTTCAGAGCGCAAACGCGCTTCGCTCTCGCGGTTCATTGATGACGTAATGCCCGCTTTTACATGAGGACCACCATGACACAACTTCCACATTTTCAGATGTATATCGATGGTGCGTGGACTGAAGGGGCCGCAGGCCAAACGATGGCCAGCCAAAACCCAGCGACGGGTGAAGATTGGGCAACATTCGCATGTGCTGCACCTGCCGATGTAGATCGGGCAATTGTGGGTGCACGGCGGGCACTGAATAATCCCGCATGGCGTGACATGACACAGACGAAGCGGGGAAAGTTGCTCTATCGTTTGGCGGAACTTATTGAGGAAAACGCGCAAGAACTGGGCCGTCTGGAAACAACAGACAGTGGTAAATTACTGGCCGAAACATCGAGACAAACAGCCTATGTTGGGGACTATTACCGTTACTATGCAGGCCTCGCTGACAAGATCGAAGGCGCTGTGCTGCCGATTGATAAACCCGATATGCATGTATTCACCCGCCGCGAACCCATTGGTGTTGTGGTGGCGATTGTGCCTTGGAACGCGCAGATGTTTCTGGCGGCAACCAAGATAGGGCCGGCGCTTGCCGCCGGCTGCACGGTTGTTTTGAAGGCATCAGAGGTCGCACCTACCCCGATGCTCGCGTTTGCCAAATTGATTGATCAGGCAGGTTTTCCTGCAGGCGTGGTTTCGATCATCACTGGCGACGCTCAAAGCTGCGCAATCCCGCTGACACTGCACCCCGATGTCGACAGGATCGCATTTACCGGCGGGCCAGAAGCCGCGCGGCACGTCGTGAGAAACTCCGCCGAAAACTTCGCCGTCACTTCGCTTGAGTTGGGTGGGAAGTCTCCGATTCTCGTCTTTGATGATGCCGATTTGGAAGGTGCCGCCAATGGCCTGATCGCAGGCAATTTTGGGGCGTCAGGGCAAAGCTGCGTTGCAGGGTCGCGCGGGTTAATTCATCGCCCGATCCTAGATGCGCTAATAGCGAAAATCACTGAGAAAGCCGCGCACATCAATGTGGGCGACCCAATGGACGGCCAGTCCCACCTCGGCCCCGTTTGCACGGCGGCGCAGATCAATAAGATCGAGACGACACTGGCCATAGCAAGAACTCAGGGCGCGAAAATTCACTTTGGTGGTGCGCCACTTGCTCAGGCTGGCAACTATATGGCCCCGACCCTAGTTGAATGCGCAGGCGCGGATACCGATACACTGAAGGTTGAGATGTTTGGCCCCGTGATGTCGTTGATAGCCTTTGACACTGAAGAAGAGGCCATTGCAATTGCCAACGACACGCCCTTTGGACTGGGCTCAGGTGTCTTTACGCAAAACCTTGCGCGCGCCCACCGCGTATCAGCGCGGCTGCATGCGGGCATTTGCTGGGTGAATACCTACCGTGCAATTTCTCCCATTGCTCCGTTTGGCGGCTACAATCAGTCAGGTTACGGGCGTGAGGCTGGGGTCGATGCGATCCATGACTATACACGCACGAAAACCACTTGGATCGATACGTCTAACAGCCCAATGGCAAATCCTTTTGTCATGCGTTGAAAACAGCTGGCAGGAGCACGCTATATTTTCGGCGGTGCAAAGTGTTTGAAAAATTGACTTCAAACCACGTTGCGACATCGCAGATAGATTTTTCGGCTCAAGCTCACCCCAGGCATTTGCCGCCCATTGTGTTTTTCGCTGCATGTCTAGCTCTACGAAAGCTGCTATTGGTCACGCGGTTGCCAAAGTCAGCTTAGCAGCTTTTGGCTGCCCAAAAGAAAACAAAAGGCCCCGAACATTTCTGTCGGAGCCTTTGTTGTTTTGTGGCGGGGTTGCTGCTTCGCTCAGAGGTTGGGATAGATCGGGAAGCGAGCGCACATGGCTTCGACTTCGGCTTTGACCTTGACTTCAACAGCGGCGTTGCCCTCTTCGCCGTTGGCGGCAAGGCCGTCGACGACTTCGATGATCCAGTCGGCGATCTGGCGGAATTCGTCCTCGCCAAAGCCGCGCGTGGTACCGGCGGGGGAGCCGAGGCGGATGCCGGAGGTGACCGTTGGCTTTTCAGGGTCAAACGGCACGCCGTTTTTGTTGCAGGTGATGTGGGCGCGGCCCAATGCCTTGTCCACGATATTACCCGTCACGCCTTTGGGGCGCAGGTCAACCAGCACAACATGGGTGTCGGTGCCGTGGGTCACGGTATCAAGGCCGCCTTTGATCAGCTGGTCAGACAGCGCTTGGGCGTTCTTGATGACCTGCTTGATGTAGGTTTTGAAATCCGGCTGAAGCGCTTCACCAAATGCCACGGCCTTGGCTGCGATGACGTGCATCAGCGGGCCGCCCTGAATGCCGGGGAATATGGCGGAGTTAAACTTCTTGGCCAATGCCTCGTCGTTTGTGACGATCATGCCGCCGCGTGGGCCGCGCAGGGTTTTGTGGGTGGTGGTGGTCGCGACGTGGGCGTGCGGGAATGGGGAGGGGTGCTCTCCGGCTGCAACCAGACCCGCAAAGTGGGCCATGTCGACGTGCAGATAGGCGCCAACGCTGTCAGCGATCTCGCGCATGCGTTTGAAATCGATCTGGCGGGGAATGGCAGAGCCGCCTGCGATGATCATTTTCGGCTGATGCTCGGTGGCGAGTGCCTGTACCTGCTCATAATCGAGCAAGTTGTCCTCTTTGCGCACACCGTACTGGATCGCGTTGAACCATTTGCCAGACTGGTTCGGTTTTGCGCCGTGGGTCAGGTGGCCGCCTGCGTCCAGCGACATGCCTAGGATGGTATCGCCGGGCTGGAGCAGTGCTTGGAAAACACCTTGGTTCGCTTGGGAGCCGGAGTTTGGCTGCACGTTCGCAAAGCTACAGCCGAACAGTTCGCAGGCGCGGTCGATCGCCAGTTGCTCGGCGATATCGACGTATTCGCAGCCACCGTAATAGCGGCGGCCTGGATAGCCTTCGGCGTATTTGTTGGTCATCACCCCGCCTTGCGCTTCCATCACGGCAGCGGAGACGATGTTCTCGGAAGCAATCAGCTCGATCTCGCTGCGCTGTCGGTTGAGTTCTTTTGCTGTCGCGTCAGCGATGGCAGGGTCGGTATCGGCCAGCGAACGGGTGAAAAATTCGGTTGTGTTGGATGACATGTGATTGGCTCCTTGAGCGTGGGGTCCTGTTGCCTTGTTTCGTATCGGAAACGCATGCAGGGGTGAAGACGTGAAAGCGACTGAAGCTGAGATAGATGCGTCTTGCGCGGTCTGCATCTGTCATTTAGCCGCTTCAGTGCATTTAGTCGGGCAGTGCTGGTGCGCACCGGAATATTGTGGTTCTCTGCGGGGAAAGCGGCGCAGATCGGAAACACAATGCCCCAAAAATTAGCCTTTATGGCCAGCAGAGCGCCAGTTGCACAAACCGCACGCGCGGTACTGATCGGTCGATATGGCGATGTGCCGCCCGAAGAGGCCGACGTGATCGTCGCGCTTGGCGGGGACGGATTTATGCTGCAAACCCTGCATGCGACCCAGTCTCTGCCTGCGCCAGTCTACGGCATGAACCGCGGGACCATCGGTTTTTTGATGAATACTTATGCTGAAAGCGATCTGCGGTTGCGGCTTGCGGTGGCGGAGGAGGCGGAGATTAATCCGCTGTCGATGAAAGCCACTCACATGGACGGTACGGAATCGCGCGCCCTCGCGCTCAATGAGGTGGCGCTGTTGCGTCAGGGCCCGCAGGCGGCCAAGCTGCAGATCACCGTCGATGGCCGCCTGCGGATGCAGGCGCTGGTTTGTGACGGGGCACTTTTGGCGACACCTGCAGGATCGACTGCCTATAATTACTCAGCGCACGGCCCGATCCTGCCGATCGGGGCGGATGTGTTGGCGCTGACAGCTGTGGCTGCATTCCGGCCGCGTCGCTGGCGCGGGGCGTTGTTGCCCAAGAACGCACTGGTCCGCTTTGATGTGCTTGAGCCGGAAAAGCGGCCGGTGATGGCAGATGCGGATGGCACCAGCTACCGTGATGTCGCGCGGGTGGAAATCCGGTCGGAGCCAAGCATCATCCACAAAATCCTGTTTGATCCCGGCCACGGCTTGGAAGAGCGGTTGATCTCTGAGCAGTTCACCTGAGCTTCGGGGCGAAGCAACAGGCTGAAATCGGGGGGGCTTTATCTTTCGGCTTCAGCCGAATTGCTAAAGCATTCGCGTTTTTAAGTGAGCCAACTTTTTTTGATCCAGCGGAACGAACATCCCGTCACGGTGTTATTTCAATGAAGAGGGCGCAGTACACAATCACGTGCTCTGGGCCATAAGAGATAATGGAAAAGGAGATCAGCAATGAATTGGGATACAATCAAAGGTAACTGGACTCAGATGACTGGCAAGATCAAGGAAGAGTGGGGCGACCTCACCGATGACGAGATCACCGAAGCCGAAGGCGACCGCGATCAGCTGGTCGGCAAAATTCAGGCAAAATACGGTATTGCCAAGGAAGAAGCCGAGAAGCAGGTGAATTCCTTTGCGGCAAAAGTCAGCTAATAGCTGCCTCATGCTAAAAGAAAACGGCCCCGATTGTGGGGCCGTTTTCTTGTGCTCAAAGCCCATAGGCGGCTTTGGCTTCAGGCTTTTGCAAAGCCAATGGTTTGAAGCGCTTCTTTGATCTCATCAAGGATGGCGGGATCGTCGATTGTCGCCGGAAGTTTGAAGTCTTCTCCGTCCGCAATCTTTACCATTGTCGCCCGCAAAATCTTTCCCGAGCGTGTCTTGGGCAAACGGTCCACAACCAACGCCAGCTTGAACGCTGCGACAGGACCGATCTGGTCCCGAATGCGCTTGACGCATTCTGCCGTGATGTCTGCGTGGTCGCGATCCACACCCTTGGTCAGGCACACAAAACCCATGGGGGCCTGACCTTTCAACTGGTCGCTTACTCCGATCACCGCACATTCGGCTACGTCGGGGTGGCCGGCAAGAACTTCTTCCATGGCGCCAGTAGACAGACGGTGACCTGCAACGTTGATCACGTCATCGGTGCGCGCCATGATGTACAGATACCCGTCTTCATCGATCATTCCTGCATCGCCGGTCTCATAAAAGCCGGGGAAGGTGGTCAGATAGCTTTTGCGGAAGCGGTCCTCGGCGTTCCAAAGCGTGGGCAGAGTACCGGGGGGCAGGGGAAGCTTGATGGCAATCGCCCCAAGCTCGCCCGCTGGCATCGGATGGCCCGCTTCGTCCAAAATTTGCACGTTATAGCCGGGCATGGGCACCGTAGGGGAGCCGATTTTGACCGGTATCGCATCAAGCCCTGCAGGGTTGCCGACAATGGTGAAGCCTGTTTCGGTCTGCCACCAGTGGTCATAGACCGGCTTGCCCAATACATTCTGCGCCCAGATGATTGTGTCGGGATCGGCCCGCTCACCAGCAAGGTAGAGCGCGCGCAGGCAAGACAGGTCGTATTTCGCAACCTCCAGCCCTTTTGGGTCCTCGCGTTTGACGGCGCGGATCGCAGTTGGGGCGGTAAAGAAGCTACGGACGTTATGCTCGGAAATAACGCGCCAGAAGGTGCCTGCATCGGGGGTGCCAACAGGCTTGCCCTCGAACACAACAGTTGTGTTGCCGTGAATCAATGGCCCGTAGGTAATATAACTGTGGCCCACGACCCAGCCTACATCTGAAGCGGCCCAGAACACGTCACCGGGATCGACGTTATAGATATTTTTCATCGTCCAGTTCAACGCCACCAGATGGCCTGCGGTGTGGCGCACAACACCTTTGGGCGCGCCGGTGGTGCCTGAGGTGTAGAGGATATAGGCCGGATGGTTGCCCTCAACCGGGACGCACTCGGCAAGAGTGCCAAGAGCAATCGCCGCGTGCCATTCGAAATCACGGCCTTCAATCAGCTCACAGATTTCCTGTTCGCGTTGCAGGATGATGCAGGCATCGGGCTTGTGACCTGCCAGCTCAATGGCACCGTCGAGCAGAGGCTTGTATTGAACGATGCGGTTCGGCTCCAACCCGCACGAAGCGGCAATGATCGCCTTGGGCGTGCAATCGTCGATCCGCACGGCCAGCTCATTTGCGGCAAACCCGCCGAACACGACCGAATGCACTGCCCCGATACGTGCGCAGGCCAGCATCGCTTCCAGCGCTTCTGGAACCATCGGCATATAGATGATGACGCGGTCGCCCTTTGTGACGCCTTGGGCCACTAGCGCCCCGGCCAGCGCCGCAACGCGGGTTTGCAGTTGCGCGAAGGTGATGGTTTCTTTGGTGTCTGTGATCGGGCTGTCGTAGATGATCGCAGCCTGATCAGCGCGACCGTTCTCAACATGACGGTCCACGGCGTTGTAACAGCCGTTTACCTTGGCATCTGCGTACCATTCGTAAAGGTCATTCCCTTTCTCGAACAGCGCGCGCGTGGGGGCCTCGATCCAGTCGATTGCCTGTGCCTGCTCCAGCCAGAATGCCTCTGGATTGTCAGCAGCTGCTTTATAAACTTCGGCGTATCCCATCGCGTATCCTTCCCTGATGATTGGCAAAGTGTTAGGCGCTGTGATGCCGTGGCGGCAAGCAGAATACGCAAGACGGGTCGGGTTTGTGTAAATGAATTTACACCCGGCGCCTGGCAAATGGTGTGCTGTTTGTATTTTTCGGACCTGTCGGATTTCGGCAGGATTGTCGAAAACGGATCAGATTTTCGGCAAGGGTTTAGCTCTAGTAGGGGTAGGTGCAGACATGACGTCTGCATCAACCTCAAGAAGGTCAAACCCAATGGGCGACAAGCGCGCCAACAAAGACAAACAAGCCAAACGCCGGGTAAAAGCGGTGACCACAGCCCAGACAGCCGCTGTAAAAGCGGCAAGCCTGACGGCACTGGTGGAGCGCAAGAAGTAGACGGGCGGGCGGGGGCAAATCCCCCGCCTTTTTCCTTTTAACCGTACTCGGCAACCGGCGTGCCTGCGATGGCGGCCATATTCAACAGGCCCCGCGCAGTGATTGAGGGGGAGACCACGTGGGCGCGGTTTCCCATTCCCATCAGGATTGGCCCGACTTCCAGACCGCCACCTTTCATCTTCAGAATATTGCGCACACCTGACGCGGCGTCGGCATGGGCGAAGACCAGCACGTTGGCCGGACCTTTCATGCGGTTGTCCGGAAACAACCGCGCGCGCAGTTCGGGATCAAGGGCTGTGTCGATATTCATCTCACCCTCATAGCAGAAATCATGGTTGCCCTCGTCCAGAATGCGGATCGCGCGGCGCAGACGGCTGCCTGACCCTTCGCCCTGATTGCCGAACTGGCTTTGTGAACACATCGCAACATTCGGGGTCAGACCAAAGCGGCGCACATGGCGCGCGGCACCAATAGCGATTTCGGCAAGCTGTTCCGGCGTCGGGTGCTGGTGGACCTGCGTATCCGCGATGAACAGAGGGCCATCCTCAAGGATCATCAGCGACAGTGAGCCATGGGCGCGCCGACCATCACGGCCAAGCACTTGATCGATATAATTGAGGTGCCAGCGGGTTTCCCCGAAGGTACCACAGATCAGGCTGTCAGCCTCTTCGCGGTGCACCATGACCGCACCGATGGCAGTGGTGTTGGTGCGCATGATTGCACGTGCAATATCGGGCGAGACTCCGCGCCGTGCGAGTAGGTTGTGGTAAGTCTCCCAATAATCGCGGTAGCGTGGGTCGTTTTCGGGGTTCACCACATCCACATCGGTACCCAGTTTGAGGGCAAGGCCTGCGCGTTCCATCCGACGCTCGATCACCTCGGGGCGGCCGATGAGGATGGCGCGTTCAGTGGTTTCCTCCAGCATTGCTTGGGCGCAGCGGAGTACACGCTCGTCCTCGCCCTCGGCAAAAACGATGCGGCGCGGAGAAGCGCGCGCGGCCTGAAACACCGGACGCATGAGCAACGCAGATTTGAAGACCGAGCCATCGAGGTGGGCCTTGTAAGCCTCCAGATCAGCGATGGGGCGGGTGGCGACACCCGTCTCCATCGCGGCACGTGCGACAGCGGAGGAAACGATGCCGATCAGGCGCGGGTCAAAGGGTTTGGGGATCAAATATTCCGCGCCAAACGATAGCTTTTCGCCCTGATAAGCGGCGGCGGCCTCGGCCGAGGTGGTGGCGCGTGCCAGTGCTGCGATGCCTTCGATACAGGCGATCTTCATCTCGTCGTTGATGGTGGTTGCGCCCACATCCAGCGCACCGCGGAAGATGAACGGAAAGCACAGGACGTTGTTCACCTGATTGGGAAAGTCCGAACGCCCCGTGGCAATGATGGCATTGGGAGAGACCGCGCGCGCGGCGTCTGGCATGATCTCGGGGTTGGGATTGGCGAGGGCGAAAATGATCGGCGCGTCAGTCATCCGGCTAACCATTTCGGGTGACAGCACATTCGGACCGGAAAGCCCAAGGAACATATCCGCCCCGTCGATAACATCGTCCAAAGTGCGCAGATCGCTTTTCTGCGCGTATTCGGACTTGATCGGGTTCATATCCTCGGTGCGGCCTTCGTAGACCAACCCGTGAATGTCGCACAGCCAGACGTTTTCACGCTTTACGCCCAGCTTCAGCAGCATGTTCAGGCAGGCGATGCCAGCAGCACCTCCACCGGTCGAGACGATCTTGATGTCTTCGAACTTTTTGCCTGCCACAAACAGCGCGTTGGTTGCCGCAGCGCCCACCACGATGGCAGTGCCGTGCTGGTCGTCGTGGAACACAGGGATGTTCATCCGCTCGTTGCAGATGCGTTCAACCGTAAAGCAATCGGGCGCCTTGATGTCTTCAAGGTTGATCGCGCCAAAGGACGGCTCCAGTGCACAAACGATGTCGGCCAGTTTTTCCGGGTCGGACTGGTTCACCTCAATGTCGAAGCAGTCGATACCGGCGAACTTCTTGAACAAGACGGCCTTGCCCTCCATCACCGGTTTTGAGGCCAGTGGCCCAATGTTACCCAAGCCCAGCACCGCCGTTCCGTTGGTGACCACCGCTACCAGATTCGCACGGCTGGTATAGAGAGCAGCGGTCGCGGGATCTTTTTGGATTTCGATGCAGGCTTCCGCCACGCCGGGGCTGTAGGCGCGGGCCAGATCGCGCCCGTTGGCCAATGGTTTGGTCGCCCGAACTTCAAGCTTTCCGGGCTTTGGAAAGGCGTGATAGTCAAGGGCGGCCTGACGGGTTGAGCTGTTGTCGGACATGGGGCTGACCTCATTTTTGGATTTAGTTTAGTATTAAACTATTGCGGCAGAAGTGCCAGCGGGGATTTCGCAAACAGGCGTTGGTTGTTTGTCATTATACTGTGCATAGGTAGCTGTATTGCTAATAATTTGGCCAGCTTAACGCGGGGAAGAAAACTGTGCGAAAAACCGTCGCTTCTCTGGCCGCGCGGCGCTAGGGTGGTCTGCTAGAGACCAAGGAGATCACGATGACAGATTTGCGGCAGGCAGCGCTCGCGGTGCGCGAGAAGGCCTATGCACCCTATTCCAACTTTCAGGTGGGTGCGGCCCTTCGAGGGGCCTCTGGTGCCATCTACAGCGGTTGCAATGTTGAAAACGTGGCCTATCCCGAAGGCACCTGTGCCGAGGCGGGCGCGATTGCTGCGATGATCGCTGCGGGCGAGACTTCGTTTATTGAGGCTTACGTCGTGGCGGGATCGCCCCTGCCAGTGACACCCTGCGGTGGCTGCCGTCAGAAAATGGCGGAATTTGGCGCAGGCGATGTAACGGTGACCATGTCAACGGTAGAAGGCGTAGAGCAGACTATGAGCATTGCCGATCTACTGCCCGGTGCTTTTGATCCTTCTTTCTTGGGGCGTTGAATGAACGCGCGAGGTATATTGGCCAAGCTGCGCCATGATGAGCCACTTGCAGCGGATGAGCTGACATGGATTGCGGCGGCGCTGGCGGACGGACGGCTCAGCGATGCGCAGGCCGGTGCCTTTGCCATGGGCGTATGCCGCAATGGGTTGAGTGAGGCGGGCCGTGTGGCGCTGACACGGGCGATGTGCGCGTCGGGTCATGTGCTGACGTGGGACTTGGACAAGCCTGTGCTCGACAAGCACTCAACCGGTGGAGTCGGCGACTGCGTGAGCCTTGTATTGGCGCCCGCGCTGGCGGCTTGTGGCGCTTATGTGCCGATGATTTCGGGGCGTGGTCTGGGCCACACAGGCGGCACGCTAGACAAGCTTGAGGCGATCCCTGGGGTCGGCGTGATGCTGGATGAGGCGCGTTTGCGCGCGGTTGTGTCACACGTTGGCTGCGCCATTGTCGGGGCGACGGGTCATATCGCACCGGCGGACAAACGGCTTTATGCGGTCCGCGATGTGACGGCCACGGTGGACAGTCTGGACCTTATCACCGCCTCGATCCTCAGCAAGAAGCTGGCGGCGGGGCTTGAAGGTCTGGTGCTGGACGTCAAGGTCGGCTCGGGTGCGTTCATGAAAGATATCGGTGCCGCGCGCGATCTGGCGCAGGCGTTGGTCGGCACGGCAAATGCGGCGGGATGCCCGACGCGCGCCCTGATCAGTGACATGAGCCAGCCGTTGGTGCCTAGCCTTGGAAATGCGTTGGAAGTGGCCGAGGTGATGCGCGTGCTGGGCGGTGAGGTGCAGGGCCCGATTGCAGAGCTTTGCGCGGCCCTTGGCGGTGTGCTGCTTGCGGGCGCAGGGCTGGCCAAAGATGCAGATGACGGTGCTGCGAAGATCGCAGCTGCAATTGCGGATGGCCGCGCCGCAGAGCGTTTTGGCGCGATGATCGCAGCCCTTGGTGGGCCGGTGCACTTTGTCGAAAACTGGCGCCGTTTCCTGCCCGAGGCCACAGTGATGCGCGAAGTCACCGCACCCGCGGCAGGCATTGTGCAGTCCATTGATGGCGAAGCGCTGGGCCTTGCGGTCGTAGCACTCGGCGGCGGACGTGTTGTGGAGAGCGATCCGGTGGACCCTGCGGTAGGTTTGTCGAACGTCGTGCGCTTGGGTGCGCGGGTGGAAAAGGGGCAGCCGTTGGCGGTTGTTCACGCCTCCCGCCCTATGCAGGCGGATCGTTCGGTCGGAGAAGTCCTCGCGGCGATCAAATTGGGTGATGCGCCCGTAAGTGAACCTGCATTGATTGTGGAGCTGATAAGCTGATGGCGAAACGTGCATTCTTGGTAGTGATGGATTCTGTAGGCATCGGCGGTGCGCCGGATGCTGATACATTCTTTAACGGTGATGTGCCGGATACAGGCGCCAACACTCTGGGCCATATTGCGCAAGCCTGTGCTGATGGGCTGGCCGAAGAGGGGCGAAGTGGCCCGCTCCAGTTATCCCATTTGGCGGCGCTGGGCCTTGGTCCGGCGCTAAAGGCCGCCAGCGGGCTGGATATCCAGAGCTTTGACGTGCCGGTGACCGGCACATGGGGAGCTGCGACTGAAGTCTCGCGCGGGAAGGATACGCCATCTGGGCATTGGGAGCTGGCTGGTTTACCTGTTCCGTGGGCTTGGCACTATTTTGAGCAGGTCGAGAATTCGTTCGATGAAGAGCTGATTGCAAAGGTCTGCGCGGCTGTGGGCTGTGAGGGCATCCTTGGCAACTGCCATGCCCCCGGCACTGCGATTATCGAGGCGCTGGGCGCCGAGCATATGCGCACGGGTTACCCGATTTGCTACACCTCAGCAGACAGCGTCTTCCAGATCGCCGCGCATGAAGAAACCTTCGGGCTGGACCGCTTGCTGAAGCTCTGCGCGGACATTGCGCCGATGCTGCATGAAGTGCGCGTGGGTCGCGTGATTGCGCGCCCCTTTGTCGGTAATGCCGAAGCAGGTTTCACCCGCACACCGAACAGACGCGACTTTGCGATCATGCCCCCGCGCCCTGTGTTGAGCAATTGGGTGCAGGACGCTGGGCGGGCCTGTTTTGCCGTGGGTAAGATCGGCGACATTTTCTCGATGCAGGGTTTCGACGAGGTGCGTAAAGGCCCTGACGCCAAGCTCATAGAGCATTTGGGCGATCTTGTCCGCGACGCGCCCGATGGCAGCCTGGCATTTGCCAATTTTGTTGAGTTCGACAGCCTTTATGGTCACCGCCGCGATGTGTCGGGCTATGCCCGTGCGCTGGAGTGGTTTGACCAAGAGATCGGCGCCTTGATCGGGCACCTGCGCGCAGGTGATATCATGGTGCTAACGGCCGATCACGGCAATGATCCCACATGGATCGGCACCGATCATACGCGTGAGCGGGTGCCAGTGCTGGTGGCTGGTGCTGGAGCTGGCACATTGGGACAAATTGGATTTGTGGATGTAGCGTCTTTTGTTGCGGCGCATCTGGGGGTAGACGTGCCTTAAGCCGGACAGCAAGGAGACCGAAATGAGCGATCAATATCTCACCGTAGTGGATCACCCGCTGGTACAGCACAAGCTTACCATCATGCGCGACCGCGATACGCCCACAGCGGTCTTCCGCCAATTGCTGCGCGAAATAAGCCAGCTGCTCGCCTATGAGGTAACGCGCAATCTGGCGATGACGACCAAAAAGATCGAAACGCCCATGCAAACGATGGACGCACCGACGCTGGATGGCAAAAAGCTGGCGCTGATCAGCATTCTGCGCGCAGGCAATGGTCTGCTCGACGGTGTGTTGGAGTTGATCCCATCGGCGCGGGTGGGCTTCGTAGGGCTTTACCGCGATGAAGAAACGCTCAAGCCGGTGCAGTACTATTTTAAAGTACCCGAAGGCCTAGATGACCGGTTGGTGATTGCGGTGGACCCGATGCTGGCGACAGGCAATTCATCCGTCGCGGCGATTGATCTTCTCAAGGAAGCGGGCGCGACAAACATTCGTTTCTTGTGTCTGCTGGCCTCACCTGAAGGGATCGAGCGGATGAAAGAAGCGCATCCCGATGTGCCAATTGTCACTGCATCCGTGGATGATGGCCTTAACGAGCTGGGCTATATCCTGCCTGGGCTTGGTGATGCGGGTGACCGGATGTTTGGCACCAAATAGCGTCTAAGCGTACCCGATTGTCTCTGACATCTGTATCAAGATGATTGGGTAGAGTCTAAAATGTCGCGTAATACATTAGAGTTAAAGCGATTGTTCACGCAATCGCTTTACTCGACCGTGATGGTTTGACATTCTGCCACAATATTATGTGGGGGCGTGCATGAAACTTACAAGACTTGTCACTGTTGCATTTATCTTGGGGTCTGCCAGCGCGGTTGCGCTTTCGGCACAAAGTTATCCGGGTAGCACCCCGTCAGAGTTCCCGCCCACGTCCTACAAGGGCAAGCAATACGTAGATAGCAAAGGCTGTGTGTTCATCCGCGCAGGGATTGACGGAAACGTCTCCTGGGTGCCGCGTGTCACTCGTAAGCGTACCGGCGTTTGCGGGTTCAAACCGACATTTGCGGGTGAAGTGACACCGCCACCTGAGCCGGTACAGACGGCTGCTGTGACCCAGATTGCCAACCCCACACCAGCCCCCAAAGCCAAGGTGACTGCAAAGCCCAAGCCGAAAGTTGTCGCCGCAGCACCCAAGCCAAAGCCGAAAGTTGTGCGTCAGGTTGCCCAACCAGCGCCGCTGATCGTCGAAAAAGCCGTTCAGCCTCCGGCACCTGTTGTGAAAACCGCGCGGGTTGCGCCTGAGGGGCAGACGGCCTGTTTTAACCTGTCACCGATTGCACAGCAATACATGCGGGTCGGACGCTCTCCGGTGCGTTGTGGTCCGCAAGCTGCTCCGATTGTGGGCGCGCGTATTTCCAGCGCACCTGCACCGCGCGCAACCACGGGAACGGTCGTCCAGCGCAAGGTAGCGGTGGCGCAGCAGCCTGTGAACGTGTCGCCAAACACACGGATCGTGCCGCGCCATGTGGCCGTGAACCGTGTAAATACGAACAATGTTAAAGTGCCGCGCGGCTATAAACGCGTTTGGGAAGACGACCGTTTGAACCCCCATCGCGCAGAGCAATCTCTGGCGGGTCACATGGCGATGAGCATGATCTGGACCTCGACGGTGCCACGCCGTCTGATCAATCAGGCGAATGGCTCTGATGTGACCGCTTCTGTGCCGCTGGTGTACCCATACACGGATTATGCCCAGCAACAGCGTGAGCTGGGCGAGGTAACAATCGTGCAGCGTAACGGTCAGACGCTTAAGCGGATCGTGCGAAACGTGACTGGCGTGCTCTCTCCTGAGCCGCGTCAGGCCCGCGTGGCGACCGTGCCGCGCAAGCCGGTCTACTCAAGCCGCTCGGCAACGCCAAAGGCCACAGCCAATCGCGCGCAGCCCAAGGCCGAAGTTGCCGGTCGCGGGTATGTGCAGGTTGGCCGGTTCTCTGATGCCGCTGCAGCGCAGCTTCAGGCGCAGAAAATTCAGCGTATGGGGCTTCCGGTGCGTATTGGTATCTCGAACCGTGATGGCCAAACTTCGCGTTTGGTAATTGCAGGTCCGTTCGGCGCAGAGCGTGACGTGAACCGCGTCATCAGCCGTCTGCGCGGTGCAGGATTCAACGCTTCAGCGCGCTAAAGCGATTAAAAGCTTAATGGGATGGCCCTTCGGAGAGGATCCGGCGGGCCATTTCTTTTGCCCAAGCGGCATAAATAGTGGGTCCGGGGTGAAAGCCGTCTTCGGCCATGTCGTCTGCGTTCAGTGTTTTGGGAAGGGGGACATAGACGCAGTCCGGTTCTGACCGGAGGACCGTTATCAGGGCCGCATCAAAACGCAGCGCCCGCCGCCCCAGTAACCAGCGTAGAGGATCAGGGAGCAGGGGAAAGGCGCCAAGCAGCGGAACTTGAGAGATATAGAGCTGTCGAGCACCGGTCTGGTTGCGCAGCAGCGCGCGCAGATTTCTATGGCAACGCAGCCATCCGGCAAGCGGCCCGCCACGGGTCACATCGTTCACGCCTAGAATAACAATCACTATATCAAAGGCCCACAAATCGGCCTCCTCCAAACGCTTTAGCGTTGTCGGCGTTGTGGCGCCTGTGCTGGCGATTAGCTGCCAGTCCACTGTGTGATGTGCGGCAAGCGCCGAGACCAGCTGTCCTGCAAGGGCAGTTTCTTGGGTGTCTGTCCCGACACCAGCGGCAGAGCTGTCACCGACAATCAGCACTCCAAGCGATGGGCCTTGGCCGGTCTGGCCCTCGCGGGGCCCCGTTGCTTCTGGCAGGCGCAGGGCGCGCTTGCGGAGCAGTAATGCCTGAAGCAACAAGACAGGGGAAAGGACGGCTGCGACCAGCACATCGCTCCGGCTCATCCCCCGCAAATACCTTGTAGGCGCAGCCAAGTGCTGTCGGCGATCAGCGGCTCGGTATCGCGTCCCTGCATCGGGTCACCTTCAATCAGCGCCAGCACGCTTTCCCCTGTGATATCCCGCGCACGGGCGTAGGGAGTGGCGCGCACATCTGACGCCTCGAAGAGGGCCAGCAGGTTTGTTATGTTCGGCTCGGTTCTGGGGATGGTCATCAGATGCTCCGCATAAGTATCCAAAGCAGCGCCAGAGACTTCGCCGGTTGTGAGCAGGCGGAAGTTCTCCCAAGGCCCTACCACGTCCAGCAGATCAGCAAGCGAGTCACGCTCAACCTGCAAGGCAAGCTCGGCCAGAATATAGCCTGCGGCGACATCGGGTTCTTCCCAATCCTCAAACACCGAACGGTCTAAAACGATCACGCCGCCGGGCAAGTGGAGGGCAGGGCGGCCCAAGGCCGGAACCACAGCCAGTTTGACCGTCTGAATGCGGCCCCCAAGGCGGCGAAGCGCGCGCAGCCCTGCCGGATCATTGCACAGCGGACCAGTGACGCGCTCCATACGCTCAATCAGGGAAACACCAAGCGCCTCGCGCTTGACCTGCGGTACCACGCGCAAGGTGTTGTCGCGCATCGCGCCGGGCAGCCAGAAAATCAACAGGCCGGCAACGGCAGTGATGGACAGTCCGACGCCCAACCACCGCAAGCGGCCCGGACGGGGCCGGCGTTTGGCGATGGCGGTGCGCAGCGTCTCGATGGCGCTCACCATCTCTGTCTCGTCCAGCGGAAGCTCCAGCGTTTCGCCTTCGTCGCCGTCGGGGTGGTAGATGGCAGGAAGGACGTCAGGATTGGCGCGGGCCACCGCCGCCAAGGACCAATGCGCAATCGCCTGATCGTTCACGTCAGCGATAATAAGAGTCGCATTTCCGATCGACACAATGACCTCGCGCCGCTGCCCGTCAGGAGCAGGGCGCCAGAGACCTGTGGCCTCAAGGCGGTCATATTTAGGTAACGCGGTCATCGGAGTATCTGCTCGGGGTTGTTATGGAAGCATATTAGCATTTGAGTGGGGCAGGGCAATGCCGGAGGACGATATGCAGATCAGAGTCGCGACAACAGATGATACCAGTGCCATCGCAAAATTGTGGCATGCGCAGTGGCACAGCGCCCATGGAGCCATAGTAGATGCCGATCTGGTTAATTCGCGAATTCCGGCAGAGTTTAACGCGCGCACCACTGCGCATTTACCGCAGACCTATGTTGCACTGGTTGATGGCGCTTTGGCAGGCTTCTTTATGATCGAGGGCGATGAGCTGTATCAGTTCTATATTGCAAACGGTCATCAGGGCAGCGGACTGGCGCAAGGGATGATGACGCACGCCGAAGCGCTGCTGCCCGCACCGCGGGCGTGGCTGGCATGCAGTGTCGGCAACAGCCGCGCGGCACGATTTTATCAGAAATGCGGATGGCAGAATACAGGCGTTGAGGAGCTTAAGGTCGAGACTTCGTCTGGCCCCAAACCTGTCAGCATTTGGCGCTTCGAAAAAGATATTTAGGTAGGCGTCTGCCTAGAGCATTGCGGCGATTTTTCGGAGCTCGAACTTCTGGATCTTGCCGGTCGATGTTTTGGGCAACTCTTGAAATACGACCTTTTTTGGCGCTTTGAAACCTGCCAGTGTCTCTCGGGTGAAAGCGATCAACGTTGCTTCGTCCACCACCGCACCGGGCTTTAGCTCTACAAAGGCGCAGGGCACTTCGCCCCATTTCTCGTCCGGTTTGGCCACCACGGCGGCCAGCATCACAGCGTCATGCCCCATCAGCGTGCCTTCGACCTCAACGGACGAAATATTCTCGCCGCCTGAAATGATGATGTCCTTGGCTCGGTCGGCAATCTGGATATAGCCGTCGCCGTGTTGCACGGCGAGGTCACCGGAATGGAAGTATCCGCCTTTAAAGGCCTCAGAAGTGGCTTCGGGGTTCTTCAGATAGCCTTTCATCACCGAGTTGCCCTGTATCATGATCTCGCCTTGTGTCGTGGCATCGCGTGGCACCTCGGCCATGTTTTCGTCCATGACGGTGATATGTTCCATCATTGGCATGGCGACGCCCTGTCGGGACTTTACAGCGGCGAGGGCTTTCTTATCGAGATCAGCCCAATCAGCCGCGCGCCAGATACATTCGGTCACGTGGCCGTAGGTCTCGGTCAGGCCGTAGACATGGGTGACATTGAACCCCAGTGCTTCGATCTTTCCCAACGTGGCAGGGGCGGGAGGGGCGCCTGCGGTAAAGACTTCGACCAGATGGGGGAAATCGCGACGGTCTTCCTCATCTGCGTTGACCATCATGTTGAGCACGATAGGTGCGCCGCCAAAATGGGTCACGCCGTCATCGGCGATGGCGTCAAAAATGGCCTTGGCCGTGATGTCGCGGGAACAGACCAGCGTGCCGCCGATCAGCGGCATCATCCACGTGTGGTTCCAGCCGTTGCAGTGGAACAGCGGCACAATCTGCATGAATACGGGATGCAGCACCATGCGCCAGCTGATCACTGTGCCCATGGTCATCAGGTAAGCGCCACGGTGGTGATAGACAACGCCTTTAGGCCGACCCGTAGTGCCCGAGGTGTAATTGAGCGCGAGGCTCTCCCATTCATCCTGTGGCATGATCCAGTCATAGCTTTCGTCTGCACCGGCAAGCACATCCTCATAGACCGGATGCCGCCCCGTCGCGGGAAATCCGGCGGGTGCATCGGGAACCTCGATCAGCATTGGCCCTTGGCCCTCCATACGCGAACAGGCCGCTTCTGC
This sequence comes from Sulfitobacter sp., assembly GCF_036961165.1. Lineage (GTDB taxonomy): Bacteria > Pseudomonadota > Alphaproteobacteria > Rhodobacterales > Rhodobacteraceae > Sulfitobacter. The sequence goes on from NZ_JBALVJ010000003.1 coordinate 126,780, forward strand.
CAGTTCGACAAATTGGGTGTCGACCAGCACAACGCGCGCACCGCCGTGTTCGAAGATATAAGTGACCGTGTCGACATCTAGGCGTGTGTTGATGGTGTTAAGCACGGCACCACAAGCGGGCACGCCGAAATGCGCCTCTGCCTGTGCGGGAGTATTGGGCAACAGAGTTGCCACCACTTCACCGCTGTTCACGCCCATGCCCGCCAGCGCCGAAGCGAGCCGTGTGCAGCGTGCATGATACTGGGCATAGGTCACGCGGTGCGCGCCGTAGATCACCGCCATATGTTTGGCAAAGACATCCGCAGCGCGGCGCAGGTGGGACAACGGGCTGAGAGGCACATAATTGGCGGCACATTTCTCCAACCCGGCTTCATCTTTCATCCAGCCCATGTGTAGCCCTCCCTGACAACAATATTGCGCATACGTCCCAGCACGATATGCAGGGGGAAGAAATATGCAATCACCAAGATGGTGAACGCGAAGGGAGAGGGCGACATATGAACGATACAGCATTGCGGCCGGGACTTGCGGCGCTCTCTATTATCGGCGGGATGTTCACACTGGGGATCACCGATAACTTCGTGCCGTATATCTCGGAAACCGGATCATTGTGGCAGTTTCATATGGTGCGCGGGATAATGGCGGTTGTGATGCTGGGGCTGATCGCCGCGCTGGGCTTTGGCGTGATCAAACCGATCAGCTGGCGGGCCGTGATGGGGCGCAGCCTGTTTCCCGCCACGGCGATGCTCATTTATTTCGGCTGCCTTTCTGTTTTGCCGATCGGAGTCGTGGTGGCAGGACTGTTCACGGCGCCGATGTTTGTGTTGCTCATCTCGGTCGTGTTTCAGGGCGCGCGGGTGGGGCCTGTGCGCCTTGGAGCGGTCCTGCTGGGCTTTGTCGGCGCGTTGCTGGTGATCCAGCCTGATCCGCGGGCGCTGGATCCGGTGGCGTTTCTGCCGATTGTGGCGGGGATGCTCTATGCCATTGGGGCTGTGGTCACGCGGTTGTGGTGCGCGCAAGAGGGCACCATCGCGCTGTCTGCAGGATTCTTCGCGATGTTGGCGGTCTTTGGAGCCATCGGTCTGCTGGTCCTGCCAGCAGGCGGACCAACGGGCTTTGACGGTTTCGTACATAGAGGCTGGGTGCAGCTGACAGGGGCCATGTGGTTCTGGATTACAGTGCAGGCTGTCGGCTCAATGATCGGGATCGCGCTTATCTTTCGGGGCTATCTGATCGGAGAGGCGGGCCATGTTGCGGTGTTCGAATACTCGCTGCTGGTGTTTGCCAGCTTCTGGGCTTGGGTGCTATGGGGGCAGACTGTCAACCTGATAGCCCTGACCGGAATGGCACTGATCGCGGGCGCTGGTGTGGTGATCACATTGCGGACCGACGAGGCGATGCCGGTCCGCGCGGTCAAAGTGCCAGAGGAAGCACTATGATCCTGTCCTGCGGACGACGGTATCTATTCATCCATGCGCCCAAGACGGGGGGCACCTCTATGGCGCTGGCGCTAGAGGCGCGGGCGATGAAGGATGACATCATGCTGGGCGATACGCCCAAAGCGCGACAGCGGCGCAAGCGGCTTGATGGTGTCAGCACTACGGGACGGCTATGGAAGCACGCCACGCTGGCCGATCTGGACGGGCTGGTGCAGGCGGATGAACTGGACGGATTGTTCATATTTACCATGGTGCGTAATCCTTGGGACCGAATGGTAAGCTTTTATCACTGGCTTCAGGCGCAGAGCTTTGACCATCCTTCCGTTACGCTTGCCAAACAACTCGGGTTCGAGGCCTTCGTGGCCGAGCCGGTGATCGTGCAGAGCTTGGCCAATTCTCCAGCGACATCCTACGTGACCGATGCCAGCGGCCGCGAGCGTGCCGATCTGTTTATTCGGCTTGAGCATCTGTCAGAGGACTTGGTGCCGCTAGAAGAGCATCTGGGCTTCAAACTGGACCTGCCGCATGTGAACCGCAGCACAAGGGCGGCGGACTACCGTGTTGCCTATACCGATGCCAGCCGGGATCGGGTGGCGCAGATGTGCGCGTCTGACATCGCGCGTTTTGGTTACCGGTTCGAGAATTAACCAAAGAATCACATTTTAGGCGATTGTGGGGCGGGGAAGAATTCTTGGCTTATGTCATAATTCTCAAGCATCGCGTGTGAGATTGTCGGCAAAATCAACCAAATCTTAGGGCTTCTGGGTGAATTGTACCTCTATTCGGGGACAATACCTCAAATCTGCCCTGATCATGGCGCTTGCTTGCCCTGAGAATCACGCCAATTGGTTTCAACAAAACAACGCACCACAAAGAGGGTGCAGACTAAGGTGAATGGAAACGATGTTTGGAATGGGTTTTAAGACACAACAACCTGTACACCGCGCAGTTGAGATGAGCGGTGCCTATGATGGGTGTATGGCAACATTGAGCCATGGCCTGATGATCGGAACGAGGGTTGCCAGCAATCTGGGCTGGCGTGCAATTGATGCATTGGCCGTTGGCGACAAGGCGCTGACCTTTGATCACGGCATGCAGGAGATTACCGAAATCCGCCGCGCCCATGTTTGGCTCGATGCTCCTGAAACCGCTGACATGATGTGGCCTGTCGTGATCCCCGAAGGGGCGCTGGGCAACCGTGAAGAACTGGTGTTGCTCCCTGATCAGGGCGTGATGATTGAAAGCGACGCGGCGCAGGACCTCAACGGTGACCCGTTTGTCATCATGACCGCGCATAACCTTGTCGGCCTGCGCGGTATCCGCCGTCGCCAACCCCTCCAGCGGGTTGAACTGGTTGCCGTGTATTTCGAATATGACGAAGTGATCTATGCCGAAGGTGGCGCGCTGATCCATTGCCCTGCGGATATTTCCACTCTGGATAAGTTTCTTGAGGCAGGCTCTCAGACCTACGTCGTTCTGGACGGCGAAGAAGCAGAAGAGCTGGCGTTCCACATCGGTCTTGAAGACCATATGGAAGCATCAGCAGAGGCCGAATACCTCCGCGCCTCTTTGTAAAACCAAAGCCTGCGAAGGCCACAGAAACTCAACCATTCCCCGTGGTTTCAAAGAGGTCGCTCACGCGGCCCCTTTTTGCTTGTCTCAGGGCCCGCTTGCGCGAAAACGATATAGCTAAAACAAACACGAAAAAGGGGCGCTAGAAGCGCCCCTTTTGATTGGTTCGGATACCTAGGATCAGGCTGCGTTGGCAGATTTTGGGCCAAAGCGGCCGTAGAACGCCTGGTTTTTCGCGGCCATCTCACGCAGCAGGTCAGGGCATTTGAACCGCTCACCGAATTGCTCCTCGAGTTGGTCACAGCGTTCGGCCGCATAGGGTGTGCCGATCATGTCGAGCCATGAGAACGGGCCGCCGGACCAAGGTGCAAAGCCCCAGCCAAGGATCGCGCCAACATCGCCTTCGCGGATGTCCATCAGAACGCCTTCTTCCAGCGCACGAACTGCTTCCAGCACCTGCACAAACATCAGACGGTCCTGAACGTCCTGCAACGGAGGCTGGACTTCGGCCAGCGGGTACTTGTCCTGCATGCCTTTCCAATAGCCCAGACGCTTGCCTTTTTCGTCATAGTCGAAATAGCCCGCTTTGGTTTTACGACCCAAGCGGCCCTGCTCTTCGAGCCAGACAATCAGATTATCCGCTTCGGAGGCTGGATAGGCGTTGCCCATCGCGGCCTTCGTGGCGCGCATGATCTTGGTGGCCAGATCAACAGAGGTCTCATCGCCCAGCTGCACAGGACCAACAGGGAAGCCCAGCATTTGTGCGGCTTGATCGATGTACCAAGGTGCCACACCTTCGGTGATCATGCGGTTTGCTTCGCCACCGTAAGGGATGATGCAACGGTTCGCATAGAAGAAGCGCGCATCGTTGACCACGATCGGCGTCTTGCGGATCTGGCGCACATAATCGAGCGCTTTTGCCACCGCGCGGTCACCTGTGTTGGCGCCTTTGATAATTTCCACCAGCAACATCCGCTCAACAGGTGAGAAGAAGTGGATGCCGATGAACTGTTCTTGGCGGCTTGACGCTTTGGCCAGATCGGTGATTGGCAGGGTGGAGGTGTTGGAGGCAAAGATGCAATCCTCGGGGATCACAGCCTCGACCTTTTGGGTCATCTCGGCTTTGACCTTCGGGTCCTCGAACACAGCTTCGATGATCAGATCGCAGCCTTTAAGCGCGTCCAGATCAGGCGTGGCAGTGATGAGAGACAGCAGTGCCTCTTTCTTCTCAACAGTGCCCTTCTTGCGGGCAATGCCTTTGTCCAGATAAGCTTCGGAATAGGCTTTGCCCTTGTCGGCAGCCGCCTGATCACGGTCGATCAGCACAACTTCGATGCCCGCCTGAGCGGAGACAAGCGCGATGCCTGCACCCATCATACCGGCACCCAATACGCCCAGCTTTTTAACGCGCTGGTCAGGGATACCTTTGGGGCGCACAGCGCCTTTTTCTAGCGCTTCTTTGTTTAGAAAGAGCGAGCGGATCATCGCAGAGGACGTCGGGTTCAGCAGGACGGATGTGAACCAGCGCGCCTCGATCTTCAGGGCTGTGTCGAACGGCACCAGTGCGCCTTCATAAACCGCTGACAGCAATGCTTTGGCCGCTGGGTAGACGCCTTTTGTCTTGCCGTTCACCATCGCAGAGGCGCCAACAAACGTCATGAAACCTGCTGGGTGGTAAGGCGCGCCGCCGGGCATTTTGTAGCCCTTGGCATCCCAAGGCTTGAGCGTGTCGGCATCCGTGGCCGACAGGACCCATGCACGGGCATCTACCATCGGATCATCACTGACCTCGTTGATGATGCCAGCTTTTTTCGCGGCATCGGGGGACAGCATCTTGCCTTCCAACAGCAGCGGTGAGGCAGCCATTGCGCCCAGCATGCGCACAAGGCGCGTGGTGCCACCGGCACCGGGGAAAATACCAACCTGAATTTCCGGCAGGCCGATACGGGCCTTGGGGTTGTTGGCGACAAAGGTGCGGTGCGTGGCCAATGGCAGCTCAAGTCCGATACCAGCGGCGGTACCGGGCAGAACAGCAGCGACAGGCTTGCCGCCTTTGTTGGTCTTGGGATCCATGCCTGCACGCTCGATCTTGCGGAGCAGTTTGTGCATGCGCATCGTGCCTTCGAACAGGCCGCGTGCCGGATCGTCGCCTGCGTCGTCTTTCATTTTGACCAGCAGGTTCAGGTCCATGCCGCCCGCGAAAGAACCCTCTTTGCCGGAGGTGATGATGATGCCTTTAACGGCTTCGTCGGCCAGCGCCTGATCGGTCAGCGCGTCCAGCTCTTCAAGGCCGTTGATGGACATCACGTTCATCGATTTGTCTTCGACGTCCCATGTGATGGTGGCGATGCCTTCGGCGTCGATGTTCATTGTAAAATCGGTCATATGTCTCTCCCGGATTTGGGTTTTTTCGTGGGACGCTGGGATTCGTAATTAGCAAACTTCTCCAATAACATTTCTACCAGCGCCAAAGTGGCTTCAGGACCGCTGCTGCAGTCTTCCTCACTCAGCAAGATGCGTTTGAAGTGATTGAATTCGGCCCGGTCGATTTCATTACTCGGGTCATTTTTATGTTTGAAGAACAGCGGCGGGTCGCTTTGGAACAACCTGACGTAGTCGCCATCATGGGCGACCCTGATCTTCAAATTATCCATGCCATTGGCGGCTGCCAACTTGGCAACCGCATGAAAAGGGTGGGAGCTGACGGCCATTATACGCGCTCGATAATGGTTGCGGCACCCATGCCGGACGCGATGCAAAGCGTTGCAAGACCCACTTCTTTGTCAGCGCGCTCCAGCTCATCCAGAAGCGTGCCGATGATCATCGCACCGGTCGCACCCAGCGGGTGGCCCATCGCGATGGCACCGCCGTTTACGTTTACGCGGTCATGGTCCACATTGAATGCTTGCATGAACCGCAGCACGACAGATGCAAAAGCTTCGTTCACTTCGAACAGGTCGATGTCTTTGATATCCATGCCATTATCGGCAAGGATTTTCTGCGTCACAGGAACGGGACCAGTCAGCATGATGGTTGGATCGGTGCCTATTTTGGCGGTTGCACGGATGCGCGCGCGCGGCTTGAGGCCGTATTTCTCACCGAATTCCTTGTTGCCGATCAGCACAGCCGCGGCACCGTCTACGATACCACTGGAGTTGCCCGCATGGTGGATGTGGTTGATCTTTTCCAGATGCGGGTATTTCAGCAATGCAACCTTATCAAAGCCGGGCATGACTTCACCCATGGCCTGAAATGCAGGGTTCAGCGCGCCAAGAGACTGCATGTCGGTCTGCGGGCGCATGTATTCGTCATGGCTGAGGATCTCGAGGCCGTTTTGATCGCGAATGGTGATCACGGATTTGGCGAACCGGTTTTCATCCCACGCCTTTTTCGCGCGTTGCTGGGAGGCAATTGCCAGCTGATCCGCCTGATCGCGGGTAAAGCCATATTCAGTGGCGATAATGTCCGCCGAGATGCCCTGCGGTACAAAATATTTGTCCATTGCGATGGAAGGATCGGCAGCAATTGCGGCCCCGTCGCTGCCCATCGGCACGCGGCCCATCATCTCAACCCCGCCTGCGATGTAGGCCATGCCAGCCCCGCCTTTGACCTGATTAGCCGCAAGGTTCACGGCTTCCATGCCAGAGGCGCAGAAACGGTTGATGGCAAGACCTGGAATACGCTCGTCCAGATCCGAGGCGAGAACGGCAGAGCGGGCAAGGCAGCCGCCTTGTTCCATCACTTGAGTTACATTGCCCCAGATTACATCCTCAACAGCGTGGCCTTCTAGGTTGTTGCGTTCTTTCAAAGCGTTGAGCGTCAGCGCCGAGAGGCGCAGGGATGTCAGCTCGTGCAGCGCGCCGTCAGCGCGGCCTTTGCCACGCGGTGTGCGCAGGGCGTCATAGATATATGCTTCGGTCATGATTGAGGTCCTTTCTGGAGGAAGTCGTCCAGCTGTTTGGCGAGATAGGCAACCTCACGGGGTGTGAGGCTGTATTGTGCTTTGCCTTCGTCGGTAAAAAACCGGAAGGTCACGGGCTTTGCGGCATCGTCGGTTTCATACATCATCAGCCCCTCCGAAATCTGCTTTCTGCCTAGTGTGGCACTGCGGAAGGGGCTGAACGTTGCAAACCAGCGGGAGGCCGCAGCAAATATCATGCGCGGTCGGCGGGCGAGCCGGGCATCAGGTCATAGGGTGATTTCCAGCCCGGTGTTTCGGACAGGCGTGTCAGCCAGGCGTCGATGTTCGGATATGCGCTGCGGTCAAAGCCGAACGGTTCCGGGTAATAGAGATAGCCGCAGCAGCTAAGGTCGGCGTTGGTGATGCTGTCACCCACAATCCAGTCGCGTACCTCAAGGTGCGCGTTCAGCAGCTCATACGCAGCGGCAAGGCGGCCTTGGTTGAAGGCAATCACCTCTTTTGGTTGCTTGTCCGCGGGCAGGAAGTTCATCAAGAACCGCGTCATACCGGCCATCGAGCTGAGCTTGTGGTTGTCCCAGAGAACCCACCGCAGAATTTCGCGCCGCTCGGTCGCATCTTTGCCGCCGAATTTTCCCGACTTTTCGGACACGTAGTCCTGGATGACACCCGACTGGGTCAGCTTGACATCGCCGTCTATCATTACCGGCGCTTCGCCCATTGCGTTGATCATCCCGCGATAATCCTGCGTGCGTGTTTCGCCACCAAAGAAGTCAACTTTCACAGGCTCCCAATCCAGACCCGAGAGTTGCAGAGCTAGGGCCGCCTTATACGCGTTGCCGCTTTCGCCGAAGCAGTAGAGTTTGATTGTCATAGGTCCGGTTCCTGTTGTTGATCGTGGGTGCGGATGAGCCCGCGCGGGTTGAAGCAGCTGGGGCTTGGCGCCAATGGTCAGAGATTGCGCGCAATCAGCTCCTTCATGATCTCGTTCGTGCCGCCATAGATCCGCTGCACGCGGGCGTCGGTCCACATCTCGCCGATGGCGTATTCCTGCATGAAGCCGTAACCGCCGTGCAGTTGCAGGCATTCGTCCAGCACTTCACCTTGAGTGTCCGTCAGCCAGTATTTGGCCATGGCAGCACGGTCCACTGTCAGCTCGCCGCGCAGGTGCTCGGAGATGCATTGATCCAGAAACGCGCGGGCTACGGTGGTTTTGGTTTTGCACTCGGCCAGCTTGAAGCGAGTGTTCTGGAACTGGGTAAGCGGGCCGCCAAAGGCTTCGCGCTCTTGGCAATATTGGATGGTGCGTGCAACGGCGCCTTCCATGGCACCGACTGCTTCGCAAGCGATAATCAGGCGCTCTTGCGGAAGCTGCTGCATCATCTGGTAGAAACCTTTGCCTTCCTCGCCGCCAAGGATGTTCTCTGGCGGGATGTCGACGTTGTCAAAGAACAACTCGGATGTGTCGGAAGCGTGTTTGCCGATTTTCTCAAGATTGCGGCCACGTTGAAAGCCAGTGGTCCCTTCGGTTTCCACCACCACAAGGCTCACTCCCTTGGAGCCTTCTGTCGGGTTCGTTTTGGCCGCGACGATAATCAGATCAGCGTGCTGGCCATTGGTGATAAAGGTTTTTTGCCCCGACAACCGGTAAGCGTTGCCATCTTTGATGGCTTTGGTCTTGATCGCTTGCACGTCTGATCCGGTGGAGGGTTCGGTCATCGCCAATGCGCCGACCATCTCACCCGAGATCATCTTGGGCAGCCAGCGGTGTTTTTGCTCTTCGGTTCCGTAGTGCAGGATGTAATGTGCCACGATGCCCGAGTGGATGCCCGCACCCCAGCTTGCCAGATTGGCGCGGGCGCTCTCGATCAGGATCGCGGCTTCGTGCCCGAAATCACCACCGGCCCCGCCGTATTCCTCGGGTATGGACGGGCAGAGTAGGCCCAGTTCGGCGGCCTCGTTCCACGTGCTGCGGTCCATTTGGGACTGCTTACGCCATTTCTCGAAACGCGGAGCCCATTCAGTGTTGATGAAATTCGCTGTCATCTCAGCAAGCATCTTATGCTCGTCTGTCATCCAGCTTGAGGTGGCGGGGGCGAAGTCTTTCATGGGGTTATCCGATCACTTTCGAAGTGCTTTTGGGGAATGTCACGTCTTTGAAGTCTGGATAGACCCTGCGCATCAGGTCGATCTGACGGTCCTCATCAATACGTGCGAGGTGCCATTCGCCGCCTTCTTCAAGCGTGAGCATAGTGTTGTCTAATTGCAGTTTTGTGCCGCCCTGTTGGGCAATGACCGCGATCATGCGCGGCGGGACGACGTTGATGGCTTCGGCAGTGTTGCCCTTCACAAATGCGCGTTCAAAGCTGGCGATGTGTGCGGCGATATCAGCACGGTCATCGGTGGGCAGGGAATAGGGCACGGCGCACGCGGCGATAAGCAGCATTGCCGGGATGAGCAATTTACGAAGCATCTTCAAGTCTCCTCTCGTGTCGATATGAAAGGGCGTTCTGCCCTGTCACCTATGCTGCCGGATGTTATCCCCCGATCAGCTTTATTTCTTGCGGTCTTCCAAATCCGAATTGAACAGCCGCAGGCGGGCTATCAAATTTTCCTCGTTCATGACGGAAGAGAAGTTTTCGAACAAAAACGACAGCGCTTCACCTTCGTCCAAACCAGCGTCCGTGCTGAATTTCTTGAGACGGCGGTAGCCGTCCTCTGTCATGGCGACAGGAAAGCGGCGGGTCAGGCGAAAGCGTTTTGGCATGGTCTCTCCGTATAGGGTGGGCGAGGGCACCGTGCCCTCGCCCGACCAGCTTAGAAGTTTGCCGCTTCAAGCGCCATGACAGTGTCCGCGCCTGACTGGATGCGGGTCAGGTGCAGGGCTGTGGCTGGCAGTTGGCGTGCCATATAGTAGCGACCGGTCGCCAGCTTTGTCTCATGGAACGTGGCGTCCGAGGTGCCGTTCGCCAGTGCTTCACGCGACGCTTTGCCCATCATGCCCCACATCAGGCCAAGGCAAACGTGACCAAACATGTGCATAAAGTCATTGGAGCCGGCAAGTGCGTGGTTCGGGTTCTTCATGCCGTTCTGCATGAAGTACATACCAGCAGCCTGAAGGTCTTTTGACGCGGTTTTCAGTGGCTCAATGAAGTCTTTGTCGAATGCTTCGTCCTGTCCTGCATTCTCTTTGCAGAACGATTTGACAAGATCAAAGAAGGCCATGACATGCTTGCCGCCATCCTGAGCAAGCTTGCGGCCTACCAGATCAAGCGCTTGAACGCCGTTGGCACCTTCATAGATCATCGCGATGCGTGCATCACGGGTGAACTGCGACATGCCCCATTCTTCGATGTAGCCGTGGCCGCCATAAACCTGTTGGGCTTTTACGGTCATGTCGTAGCCGACGTCGGTCAGGAAACCTTTGATGACAGGTGTCAGCAGCGACACAAGGCCGTCCGCATCCTTGTCACCGGAACGGTGGGAAGCATCGATCATCGTCGCGCCCCACAGAATGAAGGCACGTGCGCCTTCAACAAAGCTTTTCTGGTCCATCAATGAGCGACGGATGTCAGGGTGTACGATCAGCGGATCGGCAGGTTTGTCAGGGGCTTCGGCACCTGTCACGGCACGGCCTTGCAGACGGTCGTTGGCATAGGCTAGCGCGTTCTGGTAGGCGACGTCGGCCTGTGCCAGACCTTGCATGCCCACGCCCAGACGAGCTTCGTTCATCATGGTGAACATCGCACGCATGCCTTTGTGCTCTTCACCCAGCAGATAACCTGTCGCTTCGTCATAGTTCATCACGCAAGTAGAGTTGCCGTGGATGCCCATTTTCTCTTCGATGGAACCCACAGTCGCGCCATTGCGTGCGCCAAGGCTGCCATCCGCGTTCACATTGAATTTTGGCACGATGAACAGGGAAACGCCCTTGATACCTTCTGGGCCGCCTTCGATCTTGGCCAGCACCAGATGGATGATGTTGTCGGCCATGTCATGCTCGCCCGACGAGATAAAGATCTTCTGGCCGGAGATTTTGTAGGAGCCATCGGCCTGAGGTGCGGCTTTTGTGCGCATCAGACCCAGATCGGTACCGCAATGCGGCTCGGTCAGGTTCATGGTGCCTGTCCACTCGCAGCTGACCATCTTGGGCAGATACATGTCTTTTTGCTCAACTGTGCCGTGGGCAAGGATGGCAGAGGCCGCCCCGTGGGTCAGACCCTGATACATGGTGAACGCCTGGTTGGCGGCTGAGAACATCTCGCCCACGGCCGAGCCGATCACGTATGGCATGTTCTGCCCGCCGTATTCTTCGGGCATGTCCAGACCGGGCCAGCCGCCCTCTTTCACTTTCTCGAAGGCGTCTTTGAAGCCTGTTGGCGTGTAGACGACGCCGTTCTCCAGACGGCAACCTTCCCTGTCGCCGACAGCGTTCAGTGGTGCCAGAACTTCGGAAGTCAGCTTGCCCGCCTCTTCGAGAATCGCAGATGTAAAATCAGGCTCCAGTTCGGCGTAGCCAGGGGTGGAGGCTTCGGTAATCTTAAGAACATCGTGCAGAACGAACTGCATGTCTTTCGTCGGTGCGGTGTATGTTGGCATTGTGGTCTCTCTCCCTGAAGCGGTATGAACCATGGTGCGCGTCAGCCGGCCTTGCGGGGCTGGCGCAAGGACGAGATCATCTTCTCACCCCATTTTAACTGGTCGCGCAGATCGTCGATCGCGCTGTCGATTTCGGTGCGCTGGCGCTGAAGATCTTCAAGGCGCTTACAGGCCAGATCATAGCTTTGCTCAAGTTGGCTCAACTGACCGTCGCCTTTGTAATAAAGGTCCAGAAGTTGGCGGATTTCTTCGAGCGAAAAGCCGAAGCGCTTGCCGCGCAGGATCAACTTTAGACGTGCGCGGTCGCGTTTGGTGAAAAGGCGTTTTTGACCAATCCGCTGTGGAAACAGCAGTTCTTTGGCTTCGTAGAAACGCAAGGTGCGGGGCGTGACGTCAAACGTGTCGCACATCTCGCGGATAGTCAGTGTATCGGTACTCATAATGCTCTCACAATTCCATCAGATCGCGGTGGGATCACTGGCTTGAGCACCCGATACCGCTTTTGAGAAAGCTTACGTAGTGGTACGTAACGTCAGTTTCTAGGGTTACCTTTCGTAACCTTACGTCAATTTAGCCGTGCGCTAGTTTCCGCCTGTAAATTTCCAGCTTTCGGCGAAGATATGCACGATTGCTACTAATAAGGCGGATATCTCGCAAAAGTAGAAACAATCATTGAACTCCCTGCTGTTCTATTTCAAACGGCCACAAATTCACTTTGATTTAGATATGCGGTAGGATAGACATGCCGACGCTAGTTTTTGACGCAACGCGTCCGACGCCCCCCGATACTGCCGCCTTCGACGTGTATCTTGAAGCCGCCGCAAAGATTGTCGAAACTGTAGCCTATGAAATGGCTACACGGGCTTCGGCGTCAAGAATCGAAGAGCTTATGGCCATCGCCAGCCATATCGAAAAAACTGCCGCCCGCGTCCGGCGCGGGGATTAGGCCTTTTCGCCCAACGCCTTGAGGGTTTCATCGCGCAGGCGGGTCAATTCCTTGAGCGCTTCGTCCAGCTGACGCTTCTTCTCGGTTAACTCGTCTAGTTGGTCGTTTGCCATGACCACCCAAGCCTGCATTTGCGCGACTGTGCCTTCTTTTTCGTAGATGAGCAGCCATTGGCGGATATCTTCCAGTGCAATTCCAAAACTGCGTCCACGCAGAATCAGTTCCATCCGCGCGCGTTCGCGTGGACCGTAAAAGCGTGTGCGCCCCTCGCGATCAGGCGAGAGCAGCTCGATATATTCGTAATACCGCAATGTGCGTGGCGTTACGTCAAATTTCGCGCACATTTCTTTAAATGTCAGGCGTGTCTCGTCGCTCATGTCTGGAATGTCCTCCGGACCCTTACGCTAAAAGCCCCGCGCAAGATGTGCAACGGTTCCTATTGCCCTTTGTGCAAGCGGCTGCTGTAAAGGGCGCGAAAAGCAGGGCAATTTGGCCCGCGCAAGGAGAATATATGGTCGACCTGACAGCGCTAGCGCGCCAGTTTATCCAAGCATTGCCGCACTCCGTTCTATTGGGGATGGCGCCGCAGGAGATGGGCGGCGGCAAAGCTTCGATCAGCATGCCCTACAAGGACGACCTTATTGGCGATCCGGTGACAGGTGTTATTCACGGCGGGGCGGTCTCGGCTTTGATGGATACGTGCTGCGGTGCTGCGGTGATGTGTCATCCTGACAATAAGGGCGGCACGGCCACGATTGATTTGCGCATCGACTATATGCGCGCGGCCACTCCGGGCCAGACGATCACGGCGCGTGCCACATGTTATCACATGACCCGCTCAGTCGCCTTCGTGCGCGCAGTAGCATTGGACGATGATACAGAAAATCCGGTGGCTACCGCTACTGGGGCCTTCACCGTGGAGGAAAAACGATGAGCGGTTGCAAGCGTCCCGAGCCTGTTCAGGTGGTCAAGCAACGGCGTGACGCAGCGCTCGCCGCACTGGCTGGCGCCGTGCCCTACATTCGTTTTCTGGGGATCGAGTTCGAGCGGCGTGGGGATGAGCTGACCGGTATTATGCCCTTTAAGCAGGAACTGATCGGCAACCCCTTGCTGCCGGCGCTGCATGGTGGTGCCACGGCCGCGTTTCTCGAAGTCACGGCAGTAATGACGCTGAACTGGTCCTATCTTTGGGATGATCTGGAAGCGGGCAAACTGGACCTCACGGATTGCGCGCCGCAGGATTTACCGCGACAGCCAAAAACCGTCGATTTCACTGTGGACTACCTGCGCACCGGTCTGCCGCGCGATGCCTATGCGCGGGCGCGGATTACCCGCGCAGGACGGCGCTATGCCTCCGTGCAGGTCGAGGCGTGGCAGGACAATCGCGCGCGTCTTTATGCTGAGGCGATGGGGCATTTCGTGATGCCCGCCCCGCGTGACTGAGGTTGCTGCCGCCAGACTGACCCACAAACGTGTGCTCAACATCGCGGTGCCCGTGGTGCTGTCCAATGCGACTGTGCCAATATTGGGTGCTGTGGATACGGGCGTGGTAGGTCAGATAGGGTTGGCCGCTCCTATTGGCGCAGTTGGTATTGGCTCAGTTGTCCTTTCGGCCTTCTACTGGATGTTCGGCTTTTTGCGCATGGGCACGGTGGGGTTGACTGCGCAGGCTGAGGGACAGGGCGACAGCAACGAGGTCGCCGCCTTGCTGACCCGAGCACTTATGATCGGGCTCGGCGCTGGTGTGGCGATCATCGCGTTGCAAAGCGTGCTTTTTTGGGCCGCGTTCAAAGTGTCGCCCGCCAGTGCAGAGGTCGAAGGCCTAGCGCGTCAGTATATGGCGCTACGGGTCTGGTCCGCGCCTGCGGCCATCGCGCTTTATGGCATCACTGGCTGGCTTATTGCGCAAGAGCGTACGCGCGCTGTGCTGGTCTTGCAGCTTTGGATGAACGGGCTGAACATCGCGCTTGATCTGTGGTTTATGATCGGGCTGGGTTGGGGCGTGCAGGGCGTGGCCCTTGCGACCGCGATTGCTGAATGGAGCGGTCTTGGCTTGGGCTTGTGGTTCTGTCGCGCAGCCTTTGCTGATGTCGCGTGGCGGGCTTGGGATCGCGTGCTTGACGGGGCGCGGTGGCGCCGGATGATGGGCGTGAACACGGATATCCTGATCCGCTCTTTGCTGCTGGAAGCGATTTTCGTGAGCTTTATGTTCATAGGCGCGGGGCAGGGTGATGTGACGTTGGCGGCTAATCAGGTGCTTCTGCAGTTCCTGATGATTGCAAGCTACGCGCTGGATGGCTTTGCCTTCTCTGCTGGAGCCTTGGTTGGGAAGGCGTTTGGACGGGGTGACAGGATGCATCTGCGGCGCGCTGCACTGCTGGCCTCTGGGTGGGGGATGGTTGCGGCGGCTTGCATGGGGTTGGGTTTCGCCCTGTTCGGCCCGCAGATTGTGGACGCGATGACAACCGCACCAGAGGTACGGGTACAAGCACGCATCTATCTTCCTTATCTGGTGGTGCTGCCGGTAATTGCCTGTGCGGCGTTCATGCTGGACGGGATATTTGTGGGCGCAACGCGCAGCCGTGACATGCGCAATATGATGGCCCTGTCGTTCGGCGTTTATGCGGTATGTGTGCTGCTTTTAGTGCCGGTCCTTGGCAATCATGGTCTGTGGGTGGCGATGCTAATATCGTTCATCGCGCGGGGGCTGACCCTTGGCGCGCGCTACCCGTCTTTGGAGCGCGCTGCAGGGGCGTAATTGCGCGCCGGAGGCCTTTAGAGAATCGTTTGAACCGCCTCTGGCGGACGGCCGATAACCGCACGATCACCATCGAACGCGATGGGCCGTTCGATCAAGATCGGGTGGGCTGCAACGGCGGCCAGCAGGGTCGCATCATCATCACTGCCGCTAAGCCCCAGCTCTTTGAAAAGCTTCTTGTTGGGGCGGAGCATCTCAATCACAGGCAAGCCAAGGGCTTTCTGCGCAGCCTCAAGCTCGGCCACAGTGGGCGCGTCTTCGAGGTATTTGCGGAGGGTACGCGCCACACCCGCGGCTTCGATCAGTGCGAGGGTCTGGCGCGATTTGGAACAGCGCGGATTGTGCCACAACGTTATCACAGCCACTCCTCCCGACGGCTGGCTACTGCATCGGCAACCGAGCTGAACCCGTCTTGCGCCAACCGCGCATCAATCCCGCGCGCGATGTCACCGACAAGCGACAGCCCGCCAAAGACCAGCGCTGTGTACAATTGCACCGCAGAGGCGCCCGCGCAAATCTTGGCGTAGGCCTGATCTGCAGAGCCGATGCCGCCAACGCCGATGATTGGCACATCGGTCAAAGTTGAAAGCCGCGCCAGAACGCGGGTTGATTTTTCAAACAGAGGCGCGCCGGAAAGACCGCCGGCCTCTTCCTTATGGACGGACCGCAGTCCTTCACGCGAAAGCGTTGTGTTGGTTGCAATGATCGCGGCCACGCCTGCGTCCTGCGCCACTTGCGCCACATCGGCAATCTCGCTTTCGCTCAGATCTGGCGCGATCTTGAGCATGACAGGCGTGGTGCCGCGCACAGCCATCACCCCTTCCAGCAGACCCGTTAGTGCTGCCTTGCCTTGCAGGTCGCGGAGTTTTTCGGTGTTGGGAGAGGATACATTCACCGTGGCGAAATCCACATGGTCACGTGCGGCTTCCATGACGCGGGCGAAATCCGCCGCGCGGTCGGTGCTTGTCTTATTTGCCCCCAGATTGAGGCCCACGGGAATGGTGCGCGGAGTGGCCGCCAGACGGGCGCAGATCGCCTCCATCCCGTCATTGTTAAAGCCAAAGCGGTTGATCGCGGCGCGGTCCTCGGTCAGGCGAAACAGGCGCGGTTTGTCGTTGCCAGGCTGCGGCAAAGGCGTCGCAGCGCCGACTTCGATAAATCCGAAACCGGCTTCACTTAGTGGCGTAATGGCGGTGGCGTTTTTGTCAAAGCCTGCTGCAAGGCCGACAGGGTTCAACAGATGCATCCCCGCCAGATCAACGCCAAGACGAGGGGTTGTCACAGGGCCTAGCTTTGGCGTTAGCCCTGCACGCAGAGCGCGTATGGCCAGACCGTGGGCTGTTTCGGGGTCAAAGTGGCGTAGCACGCTCAGGCCCATCGCCTCAATCAGCGCGTTCATGCGAAAACATCCGATGGGGGCAGGGGCCGCGTGCGGATCAGGCGCGAGTCCTGAACCGCAGCTTGCCTATGGATCACAGAGCTTTGATATTCGGGGTCGGTTACCATCGCCAGAAATGCTGCCGCTTTGGGGAAGTGGACGATAAACATCGCATCCCATGCCTCATCCGGTGCGCCGATCAGGGAGACATCAAAACCACCGCGCCAAATGACGGTGCCCCCAACGCGGGCCAATACCGGACCGCTTGTTTCGCCGTACTTGCCATAGGCCTGCGCGCCGGTCAGGTTCTCACCAGCAAGCGGATGGTCGGCAGGATACGCCGCCTTGTCAAAGAACTGCACAAGGTTGAGCATGTTTATCGGTGCGTCGCGGTCGAGCGATTTGAATATCTCGAATTGCGTGCGGTTTGTATCGCGGTAGTGGGTCATTGTGCGGCTTCCTCCAGCCCTGCGGGGAACTGGTGCGCCCCGTCGACCAACGGCAAGGGCTGGGCCCATGTGACATCCGCCATTGTCAGCTTGCGGTACAGGTGGGGGAACAACGCATCGCCGCGCGACACCTCCCATTTCAACTCATCGCCCAAGGTCTTGGCCTCGGCCGCGACCAAAAAAAGACCTTCGGCTCCGGTGAAATGCTTGGCCGCTGTTTCAGCTGCCTGCGTGGCGGTTGAGAAATGGATGTAGCCGTCGGCCAGATCAATGGGCGCGCCTGCGGTTTCGCCTTGCTTACGCAGGGTCTGCCATTCATCGGTGCGGAAGATTTTGAATATAAGCATAGCGCTGTGATGCCGCCCTGCGCCGCAGTGGTCAAGGGCGAACGCGGTGCCTTTGCTTTGGGCACGCGCAACAGATTGACGCAACGCAAGGTGGTTATCTGCTTTGACAGCTTCCCGCGCACGCGCCACGATATGCGCACACATTCCATTGGGGGAAACACCATGAACCGATTCCTATTGAGCGCCGCCGCTTTGAGCTTGACGGCAGGCATGGCCAGCGCTGATTATTCAATCACCATTCTGCACACAAACGACTTTCACGCGCGGTTTGAACCGATCAGCAAATATGACGGGCCTTGCGGTGCCGAAGACAACACCGAGGGCAAATGCTTTGGCGGTACAGCCCGTCTGGTAACCGCGATCAAAGAGGCGCGTGGCCGTACCAACAACGCGTTACTTGTGGACGGCGGGGACCAGTTTCAGGGCACGCTGTTCTATTCCTATTACAAAGGCCAGATGACTGCCGAGATGATGAACAAGCTTGGCTATGACGGTATGACCGTCGGCAATCACGAATTTGACGATGGCCCCGAAGTGCTGGCTTCCTTCATGTCAGCAATCAAATTTCCGATCTTGATGTCCAACGCCGATGTCAGCGCCGAGCCCTTGTTGGCCGACAAGCTGGCAAAATCCACGGTGATCGAGCGGGGCGGCGAAAAGATCGGCCTGATAGGGCTGACACCTCAGGATACGGACGAACTGGCAAGCCCTGGTGACAATGTGGCTTTCTCTGATCCGGTCGCTGCGGTGCAAGGCGAAGTTGACAAGCTGACGGCTGAAGGCGTGAACAAGATCATCGTGCTCAGCCACTCCAGTTATACCGTAGACCAAAAGGTTGCGGCCGAGACGACTGGCGTTGATGTGATTGTGGGTGGCCACTCCAACACGCTGCTCAGCAACACCAATGAGAAAGCCGAAGGCCCATACCCCACAATGGTCGGCAATACCGCGATCGTGCAGGCATATGCCTATGGTAAATATCTAGGTGAGCTGAATGTCACGTTTGATGACGCGGGCAACATCACCGAAGCCAAGGGTGAGCCGGTTCTGATTGATGCCTCTTTCGCCGAGGACGCGGACACGCTGGCGCGCATTGCCGAACTTGCCGCGCCGCTTGAGGAGCTCCGCTCTAAAGTCGTGGCCGAAACAAACGAGCCAATTGGCGGTGATCGCGCGATCTGTCGCGCGCAGGAATGCAGCATGGGCAACCTGATTGCCGATGCAATGCTGGCACGCGTGGCCGATCAGGGCATTGACGTCGCCATCCAGAACAGCGGCGGTATCCGCGCCTCCATCGACGCGGGCGAAGTCACCATGGGTGATGTGTTGACCGTGTTGCCCTTCCAGAACACGCTTTCAACCTTTCAGGTTACCGGCGCCGTGCTGGTCGAAGCGTTGGAGAACGGCGTAAGCCAAGTCGAAGAAGGCGCAGGTCGTTTCCCGCAAGTCGCAGGTATGAGCTATGTCTTCGATGCTGCCGCCGAAGCGGGCAGCCGCGTGTCGGATGTGATGATCGGTGACGCGCCTGTGGATCTGGACAAGGTCTACGGCGTTGTTTCCAACAACTACGTGCGCAACGGCGGGGACGGTTATGCGATGTTTAAAACCGCAACCAACCCCTATGATTTTGGCCCCGATGTTGCTGATGTCACGGCTGAGTATTTGGCGGCAAACGCACCTTACAAGCCCTTTACTGATGGTCGCATCAAGATGAAGTAGGTCCGAAGCTACGGACAAGGAAAGGCGCGCTCTGAAACGAGGGCGCTTTTTTTATGCTTGGGTGATGCGCAGCTGAAAGCAGTTGTTTCGGGCCGAGCGTACATCGATAAAGGCAACCTCGCTTTGCTTCAGCACCTGTGTTGCATAGGTGGTAACATCGGCTGAGCAGACGATTTTATCCGTGCCGTAGCGAATGCGCTCGTCGTTAGTGTAACCTTTGAGCAGATACTCTGGCCGCGTGGTGAGGATTGGCGGCGGTGTTTTGCCGCGATAGGCGGCGCAAGCGTCGGCACACAGGAATACGGGCCCGGTTTCGGCGTACGCGTGAAGCCGTTCGAACGGGCGGTGGGCGAAAATCAGCATTCCGGCAACCTGCGCGATATCGTTAAGGCAGTGGCGGCAAGGATTGCTGGCTGCGTCCGAGATGGCGTGCTCTGGCGTCACGCCATAGGCGTCGGGGCCGCCTTCACGCAGAGCGGCGACGATTGGTGTGGCTATGGGATGATAGGAGAGGTGAGTCATATTCGTGCTCCTTTGCCTGTTTATGGCAAGGCGGCATCGTTCAAATCGACCCGTTTTCTGCGCATTCACATTTATGCGCTCACTGCGCTAAGATATGCGCAGGGACGCAACCGGAGGAGATGGAGATGTGTGGACGCATTTCCCTGACCTTGCCGCCCGAAGCTATGGCGCAGGTGTTTGCAGCCGAACCGGCAAATAATCTGCCGGAGGGGCCGAACTATAACATCTGCCCGACAAACCCGATCGCGGTCATCACCGGTGGCCCAGAGCAGCCGCGGCGGATGGAGGCCATGCGCTGGGGGTTGATCCCGCCGTGGTACAAGAAGCCTAACGATGGACCGTTGCTGATTAACGCCCGTGCCGAGACGGTGCTGGACAAGCCTGCCTTCCGCTCTGCAGTTCATGCGCGGCGGGTGCTGGTGGTTGCCAGCGGTTTTTATGAGTGGACCAAAGACGAAAGTAGTGCGCGTGATCCGTGGTATATCACCCGCCGTGACGGGGCGCCGCTGGCCTTTGCCGGACTTTGGCAGGCTTGGCTCGATCCTTCAAGCGATGAGGTGCTACGAACGGTCGCTGCTCTGACGATTGACGCTAACGAGCCCACGCAGGCGATCCATCACCGGTTGCCTGTGATTATCGAGTCGGCCGATTGGTCAATTTGGTTGGGTGAAAAGGGAAAAGGCGCCGCGCCGCTGATGCGAGCCGCCGATGACGATACGTTACACTGGCACCGAGTATGCCGGGACGTCAATTCCAACCGCGCGTCCGGTCCCGAACTGATTGAGCCATGGGAAGAACCGCCAAGCGTCATGACCCTGACCCCCTGAAGCGGGGGCAGGGTCATGCCTGACGTGCGACACCAATCGCTTTAGTTGGACTGGACTGTAGGTTGGGTGCTGAAGTTCATCTTGCCGATGATGATGTCATCTGCAGGTGCCTCGGTGGTGGTCTCTTCTGCGGTGGTTGTGTCATCAGCAGTGGCAGCCGCGGGGTCTACCGCTTCAAGCTGAAACTGAAAGATATTGGCCATCCCTCGGATGACCGAGATAGTTGCTTCTGCGCCGTCGGAAAGCTCTGGCGTTGACCATGAGCCGTCGTCGGCAGAGATCGTGCGCGAAATACCTGACATGTTCACGAAAGTCAGGGTGTCGCCATCCTGCACATAGGAGACGTCCGGAAAGAACGCTTGACCCATCATCAGAACGCGGTAGTTTTCGGCAGCGGATGACCCTGCCGTGAATGTTAGCGCGGCAACTGCTGCGGCAGCGCCTTTCAAAATCTTGTTAAGCATTGCTATGCTCCTTGGTGTCGGCCCCCACCGTCACAGAGATTTGCTATATGGATGGAATGTGGCCGAAGTGAGGCATAACATCCATTTCGTTAACCATCACTTTGCAGCTCACAGCGCCTCAGTCTGACCTTTCAGCCAGTCGCAAAAGGCCAGCAAGGGCGGTGGTGCGGGGCGGTCATCGGGCCAAACAAGGTAGTAGCTGCCGATGCTCTCTGTGGTTTTGTCAGAAGCAAGGGCCAGTTGACCGTCGCGCAGATATGGCTCCGCCACAAAGGTGGGCAGCAATGCGATGCCTAGCCCGTGCAGAGCAGCTTGAGCCATTGTGGCGAACTGGTCAAACATCATGCCATGAGGTGGATCGCAGGGATGGTCCACGGCCTCAAACCAACGCGCCCATGCGCGCGGGCGTGTTTCTAGGTGCAGCAACGGGTGCGATAACAGGTTCGCGGGCGAGTCGAATGGCGCGCCCACAAGATCTGGCGCGCAGACGGGCACCACGATCTCTGGCATCAGGGGCAGATAATGCACCCCGGGCCAGTCCTCGTGGCCAAAGTGGATGGCCGCGTCAAACGGGCTTGGCCCCAGCGCGAAGGGGTGCAGCCGTGTCGACAGGTTCACGGTTACCTCGCGGTGCTCTGAGGAAAAATCGGACAAACGCGGCGCCAACCAGTGCATCCCGAAAGCCGGCAGAATGGCCAGCGTGAGCACCCCTGACTGCCGCTCTGTTGCAGCGTTTAGCGAAGCCTGAGCAAGACGTCCCAATACCTCACGCACCTCGCGCACATATTCCGTTCCTGCCTGTGTCAGCGCTAACCGCCGACCTTGCCGCGACATGAGTTGCACGCCTAGTTGACCCTCCAGAGACTTGATCTGCCGACTGATCGCGGACTGCGTCAGCGACAGCTCTGTGGCAGCTTGCGTGGCGCTGCCCAGCCGCGCACAAGCCTCAAAGGCAAGTAGGGCAGAAACTGACGGCAAATATCGGCGCGGCGCGATCATGTATGATTAAAACTTATAGGTTGAGGATTAAGCATCGTTAGAACTTTGATGGCTGATATGCAATAAGACTCTCAAATCATATAGCAGTTCCCTGTTGAAAGGATACGCCATGAACGCCGAAACACCTGTCCTCAAAGCCAAAGATGCTCCCGACTTGGGGGCTTTTGAATGGTCCGATCCACTGCGCCTGAACGACCAACTGCAAGAAGATGAGCGGATGATCATGGAAAGCGCGCGTTCTTATGCGCAGGAAAAGCTGCAGCCCCGCGTTATCAAGGCGTTTGCCGATGAAGAAACTGACATCAGTATCTTCCGCGAAATGGGCGACATGGGCCTGTTGGGCGTCACCGTGCCAGAAGAATACGGTGGGCTGGGCGGCTCTTACGTCTCCTATGGTCTGGTCGCACGCGAGGTTGAGCGTGTGGACAGCGGATACCGGTCGATGATGTCAGTACAGTCGTCGTTGGTCATGTACCCGATCTATGCCTACGGCTCCGAGGCGCAGCGCAAAAAGTACCTGCCGAAACTGTCTTCGGGCGAGTTTATCGGCTGCTTTGGCCTGACAGAACCTGACGCGGGTTCCGACCCTGCGGGCATGAAAACCCGCGCCGTGAAAACCGCCAATGGCTACAAACTCACCGGCTCCAAGATGTGGATCTCCAACGCGCCGATTGCGGACGTGTTTGTTGTCTGGGCAAAGTCGGAAGAGCATGGCGGCAAGATCCGCGGCTTCATCCTTGAAAAAGGCATGAAAGGTCTCAGCGCACCGAAGATTGGCAATAAGCTGTCGCTGCGTGCGTCAATCACCGGTGAAATCGTAATGGACAACGTCGAAGTGGGCGAAGATGCGCTTTTGCCCCACGTACAGGGCCTGAAAGGCCCGTTTGGCTGTCTGAACCGCGCACGCTACGGCATCAGCTGGGGTGTTATGGGCTCGGCCGAGTTCTGCTGGCACGCCGCCCGCCAATACGGTCTGGACCGTCACCAGTTCAACAAGCCACTGGCGCAAACACAGCTGTTCCAGAAAAAGCTGGCCGACATGATGACCGAGATCAGCCTTGGTCTGCAGGCGTCCTTGCAGGTGGGTCGACTGATGGATGCCGCAAATGCTGCACCGGAAATGATCAGCATCATCAAACGCAACAACTGCGGCAAAGCGCTTGAGATCGCGCGACACGCCCGTGACATGCACGGCGGCAACGGCATCTCTGGCGAATTCCAGGTCATCCGTCACATGATGAACCTTGAAACAGTCAACACTTACGAAGGCACCCATGATGTGCACGCGCTGATCCTTGGCCGTGCCCAGACTGGCCTGCAGGCGTTTTTCTAGAAGTTATTCCCAGTAACGAGTATTTTCCTGAGTACATACTTCCCGCGCAACGCCTGTTGCGCGGGTTTTTTTATTTATGAAGCTGGTCATACGACGGCTTTCATTGACGCGCCACGGGCAAGGCTTCAGACAATATGGGGATGAGGCGCCGCACCGGCGAGGAGCAGATGATGCAGATATTTGACGGTCATAATGACGCCCTAAGCAGGCTTTGGGGCACCTGCACTGATCCGGTCAGTGAATTCGCAAAACCAGTTGGTCATGTGAACATCCCGCAAGCCCGTACAGGCGGTTTGCAGGGCGGATTTTTCGCGCTTTATTCAGCAGACGCAAAAGGCGCTTTCGATTTTTCCATTTTCGACGGCGGCGCACCTGCTTTGCCGCTGCCGCCTGCCATGCCCGCCGCTCAGGCGTTGGAGCCGGTGGTGGCGCAGGCAGGCATAGCGCAACATCTTCAAGCTGCAGGGCAGATCGAGATTTGCACATCGTCCGCCCAGCTGGGACGCGCCTTTATCAGCGATCCCATCGCCTGTGTTCTGCATCTTGAAGGCGCTGATTGTATCGGGCCTGAGTTGTGGGATCTGGATGCCCTCTATGCGATGGGCGTGCGCTCACTCGGGCCTGTATGGTCACGGCCGACGATCTTTGGCGAAGGCGTGCCTTTTGCTCATGGTCGCGATGGCGATACGGGCGGTGGGCTTACCGAAGCGGGGCACGCGTTGGTGGCCAAATGCAAGGCGCTGGGCATAATGGTCGATACGTCCCACCTTACCCTGAAGGGGTTTTGGGATGTGGCCGATGCTGGCTTGCCGCTTGTTGCGACCCATTCAAATGCATGTGCTGTGACGCTGAACACGCGAAACCTGACTGATGACCAGTTGCGCGCCGTCGGGCAGTCAGGCGGCATGGTTGGCCTCAACTTTGCCAGCCTGTTTCTGAGCGATGAAGGGTGGGCACAGGGTTATGCCACACTGGAAGATTGCCTGCGCCAGCTCGATCATATGATCGCTGTCGCGGGTGAGGATCATGTGGGTCTCGGCTCAGACTTTGATGGCGCGCCGATGCCGCGTGGTCTTGCCAACGCGGGCGATTTGCCTGCGTTGGTTGATGCCATGCGCACCCATGGGTGCGGGGAGGCGCTGATTGCCAAGCTGGCGCACGAGAATTGGCTGGATTTCCTCAGCGGCCAGTTGGCCTGAGCGTTCAATCCTTCGGCGCAGGTGCACCTCCCTCGAAACGGTTGCCATTGCTGTAGTCACAAGGTTCTTCTTGCATCTCAAGATGTAGACCGGTTCCGGTATAGGGATGCGCCCGCGCAAGGTCCTCGTCCACTTCGATCCCCAGACCGGGTGCCGTCGGAGCCGTGATATAGCCGTCTTCGACCCGAATGCTGCCCTTGATAAGCTGGTCGTGAAAGGGAGTTTCGATCGTTTCCGCCATGAGAAGATTAGGAATGCTCACCGCAAAATGAATGTTGGCAGCCCATTCCACCGGACCCGCATAAAGATGGGGTGCCATCTGCGCGTTATAGACTTCTGCCATGGCGGCGACTTTCTTCATCTCCCAGATACCACCTGCGCGACCCAGTGCAGGTTGCAAAATCGTCGCTGCTCCGGCACGCAGCACGGGTGCGAATTCTGCCTTGGTGGTCAGACGCTCTCCTGTGGCGATGGGGATGCGGACGGCGCCTGCAACCTTTGCCATTTCGGCCACGTTGTCAGGTGGGATCGGTTCTTCGTACCAAAGTGGGCTGTAGGGCTCCAACGCCTGACCTAACCGGATGGCACCGGCTGTCGTGAACTGCCCATGGGTGCCGAACAGCAGGTCTGCGCGATCTCCGATAGCTTCGCGGATTGCGCGGCAAAAGGCGACGGATTGCGTGATATCGCTCATCGCGGGCATATGACCGCCGCGTCCCGTGTATGGACCTGCGGGATCGAACTTCACTGCCGTGAAGCCACGGTTCACCGCATCAAGTGCCGATTCCGCTGCCATATCGGGTGAATTCCAGAAGGCGCTGATGTCATGGTGCGGCAGCGGATACAGATAGGTATAGGCGCGTACGCGTGCATTCATAACTCCGCCCAGCAGGGCATAGACAGGCCGCTCCCGTGCCTTGCCCAGAATATCCCAGCAGGCGATCTCAAGCCCTGAGAACGCGCCCATCACCGTCAGGTCCGGCCGTTGTGTGAAGCCGGAGGAATAGGCGCGGCGGAACATCATCTCGATGTTCTCGGGGTTTTCGCCTGCCATGTGTCGCGCAAACACATCTTCGATCACGCCGCGCATTGCTTCGGGTCCTACGGTCGAAGCATAACATTCTCCCCAGCCGACGATACCGCAGGCCGTGGTCAGCTTGACGAGTATCCAGTACCGCCCGCCCCAGCCTGGCGCGGGTGGCGCGGTGACGATGATGTCCAAATCTTTAAGCTGCATGCCAGATCTCTCGTTTGTTGGTGAGGTTTTTTGGTTTGCCGCCTAGCGGTCAAACAAGATCACGTTGCGCCGCGCGGCACCTGTTTTGGTGTCTGCAATTGCCTCGTTGATCTGCTCCAGCTTCCAGCGACCCGAGATCAGTTCGTCCAGCTTCAAGCGGCCTTGAGTGTAAAGGTCTACCATCCACGGAATGTCGCGCTGGATTACAACATCGCCCATCTTTGATCCAACCATTCCTTGACCCACGGCGGCCAATACCACCGGCTCATACGTTGACTTCTGGCCAGAGTGGGGCATGCCGACCATAACCACCTTGCCACCATAGGCGAGGTATCTGGGCGCGGTGTCATAGGCGGGGATTGCACCGACCGTCACGATCACCGCGTCAGCACCGCGTCCCATCGCACGTTTGGCGGCCGTCCACGGTTTGCCCTCAGTGGCTAGAATGCCGTCTGTCGCGCCAAACTCGCGCGCGATTTCCAGTTTCTCTTCGCTCATATCGACGGCCACGATACGCCGAGCACCGGCGATACGTGCGCCTTGGATCGCGTTGAGACCAACACCGCCCGCGCCAATCACCACCACATCCTGACCCGCGCGCAGCCCTGCGGCATTCACCACAGCACCCACACCGGTGATCACACCGCAAGCAATCAGCGCGGCACATTCCATCGGGATGTCCTCGCTGATTTTCACGACTTGTCGTTGGTCCACCACCACGGATTCGGCAAACGCACCGCAGGCCATTGCTTGATGGAGCGTGCCACCGTCGGCTGTTTTGATGGGTCCTTTGTCGCCGTCATAGGGCGTGCTGCAAAGTGTCGGCGCACCGCCTGCACAAGAAGCGCAGGTGCCACACGACCGGATCAGCGTGACGACCACATGATCGCCCACTGCGATGCCTTTTACCCCTGTACCTACAGCACTGACCTTGCCGGCAGCCTCATGTCCGTAGACGGCAGGCAGCGATCCGCCCCATGCGCCTTCGGCAAAGGAAATGTCTGAATGGCAAATCGCGACCGCGTCCAGTTTGACCTCGACTTCGCCTGTTTCCGGGGCGCGCAGGATGATCTCTTCAAGCTTCAGCGGGGCGCCAAATTCGTGGCAGACGGCGGCT
Organism: Sulfitobacter sp.; assembly: GCF_036961165.1. Classification (GTDB taxonomy): domain Bacteria; phylum Pseudomonadota; class Alphaproteobacteria; order Rhodobacterales; family Rhodobacteraceae; genus Sulfitobacter. The sequence continues at coordinate 153,604 of NZ_JBALVJ010000003.1, forward strand.
GTGATCTTTTGCATAGGATATCCTTTGGCTGGTTTTCTGCAGCGTTGCGCAGATCATGCCAGCCGACAAGGTCTTTTCCGGCCCCTAAATGCGACGTTACGTCAGCCGTCGCGTCGCGTCCCGATCAGCAGGGCCGCCAAACCCAGCGTGCTCAATCCTGCGGCCAGCAGGAAAGGTGCCCCCGGCAGGTAGATCGGCGCCTGAGCATCGGTGAACTGCGCAAACGTGTAGGTCATAACCAAAGGCGACAGAATCATCGCCAAAGCGGAAGCCGATGAGAGCGCGCCTTGCAGCTCTCCTTGCGCATCGTCTGCCACGCGGGCGGACATGATCCCCTGAAGCGCCGGCGGGATGATCCCGCCCATGGAGGCCAGCGGCGTTAGCAGCAATACCCACGTGCTAGAGGTGACAACCGCAATCAGGACCAGGCTAGCGATGCTGAATATGTGCCCTGCAATAACGGTTCCTCGCTCGCCCAAAGCTTTGAGGATTGGGCGGATCATCCCACCTTGGACCAGCGCCATAGTGACCCCGAATAGGCCAAGTGACAGCCCGACAGTGGCGGGCGTCCAATCGAACCGCTCCTTGCCGAAGTATGGCCAGACTGCAGGGTAGACGGCAAAGCCGACGTGGTAGATGAAATAGACCACCAGCAGTGGCGTTACGCCGGGCAATCGACCCAACGCGCGAAACGCGCCCAGCGGGTTGGCGCGGCGCCAGCTAAAGGGGCGGCGGGTGGCATCGGTCACGGTTTCTTTCAGCACGATCCAGCCAAACACGGCGTTCGCGCCGGCCAATACAGCCGCCAACCAGAAAGGGGCACGTGTGCCGTATTCAGCCAGCAACCCGCCTAAAAGCGGGCCAAGCACAAAGCCCGCGCCAAATGCGGCCCCCACAAGTCCGAAGCGTGCAGCGCGCTCGTGCAGGGCCGAGATGTCGGCCATATACGCCGAAGCGGTGCTTTGCGTGGCCGCCGTGATACCGCCGATGACCCTGCCCACCAGTAGCAACCAGATGGCACCGGCAACGGCCATGAGCACATAGTCCAGCGCCATGACTACCAGGGCGATCAACAGCACCGGCCTGCGACCGAACCGGTCTGACAGCCCCCCAATAACCGGACCAAACAGGAATTGCATGACCGCAAAGGTGGTCGAAAGAATGCCGCCCCAGATAGCGGCGTCGGCCAGTGATCCGCCGTCCACGTTTTGGATAAGATCGGGCATCACAGGGATGATCAGACCGATTCCCATGGCATCAATCATGACCGTCAGCAGGATGAAAATAACTGGCAGGCGCATCGTGCTAAAGCGCTCGGGCCCGCGCAGCAAAGCCGCGCGCTTCTTGCGGTGCAATGCCCAGCGCTTGTGTTGCATTAAACAGCCCGTCTGGCAGGTCCGGATGCGCTGCACGTGCGAGTGTCTCCAGCTCGGTTCCGGTTTCTTGGGCTTTACGGCACAGGGCCTTGGTCTCGGTCTGTGCTTGCGGGCGTGGCATGGCCCGCGCGAGTGCAAAGCTGAGCGCTTCGGCGTGGATAAGTCCTAGGCCGCCTGTCAGCGTTTGGGCCATACGGTCTACGTCAGGCTCGATCCCGTCAGCCAGTGCTTTCGCGTGTTGCAGGGCGCAGGCGGTGGAAAGGGCGATTTGCGGCAAGACCATCCATTCTGCAAACCACGCCGCGCCGTCGCGTTGGTGCAGGTGCTGGGTGGCAGGGGCCAAAGCAGCGCGCAGGCCGGTCATTTGATGGCCCAGCGCCTGCAAGGCCGAGGGCGCGACAGGGTTTTGTTTTTGCGGCATGGTTGAGGACGCGCCCGCTGCGCCTAGGCGTATTTCGGCGATCTCACTGCCTGTCAGTGCAATCAGTGTCGCGCCCATACGGGCTAGTACGGAGGTGACCTGCGCCAGCCAGTCCGCGATGCGTAGGATCGGGCCGCGGTCCACATGCCAACTGCGTGCCGGATCATGTAGCCCCAAACCCTCAGCAAGCGCTGTACGGGTCTGTGCCGCGTCTGGCCCCAATGCGTCAGAGGTGCCCGCAGCACCTGAGAGTGATACCAACAGCGATGATGACCGCAGAGAGGGAAGCGCCTCAAGCAGGTCGCACAACGGGTGCCCCCAATCGGCCAGAACAGCGCCCCAGCTGGTCGGCGTGGCTTGCTGGCCATAGGTGCGTCCCGCCATCGGCGTGGTGGCGTGTTGTGATGCTTTTTGCCCTAGGGCCTTGATCACGTGACTCAGATCGGTCTCGGCCAGCAACAACAGCTGCCGCAATCGCAGCATCAGGCCCGTGTCGATAATATCCTGCGATGTGGCTCCCCAATGGACGTATTGCGCGTGTTCGGGTGCGTTCATCTCGGCACGGAAGGCGGCCACGAGGCCGGGGACGCTCACGCCGTTTTCTCCGGCGGCTTTTGCAATGGCTCCGGGATCTACCTGAATTTCCAGCGTGGCACGTTGGATGGCCTTAGCGCTCAGCTCCGGGATGATGCCCTGTGCGCCTTGCGCGCGGGCAAGCGCCCCCTCAACCAGCAACATCGCGCGGATGGCTGCCGTGTCAGAGAACAGGCGACCGGCCTCACCGGTGGGAAACAGATGCGCGTAAAGCGGGCTGTCAAAAACACTTGCTGTCATGAGGTCGTTAGCTCCGTCTCGGCTCGCGTGGTGTGGCCAGTTTGATTTGATAGGGCGGCTTTGGCGCGCCTTAGCGTGTGAAGTAGGGCTCAGACATGCCCCACGCCTTTCAGAAAGTCACCTAGCACGCGGGCGAATTCTTCGGGTTGCTCGACACAGGGCAGGTGGCCTGCACGCCGGATCAGATGAAACTTTGAGGCGGGGATAAGATCGGTCGTTTCACGCACCAGATCGGGCGGGGTGGAGCCGTCTTCGGAACCGGCGATGCCCAGGCAGGGCAGGCGTAGTCCGCTTGTAGGGGTGTAGAAATCTGTGCCCGAAATCGCAGCGGAACAACCAGCATAGCCGTCATTGGCTTGCTGCACGAGCATGTTGCGCCACAGTTCAAGCTCCGGTTTGGCGCGGAACTCGGCCGAGAACCAGCGCTCCATCACGGCATCGGCGAGGCTCTCTATGCCGCCTGCATGCACGGCAGCGATGCGTTCATCCCAAAGCGCCGGATTGCCGATTTTCGCGGCGGTATTACTCAGCACCAAGGCGCGGATCAGGTCGAGACGTTTGACCGCCAGGCCTTGGGCAATCATGCCACCGATGCTGAGGCCTACAAAGACGCATCCCTTGACTTCGAGATGGTCGAGCAGACGCTCGCAATCGGTGATCAGCGATCCCATCTTGTAGGGCCCCGAGGGAACGGTCGACAGGCCATGGCCACGCTTGTCCCAGCGAATGATCCGCAATCCTTCGGGCAGCAGCGGTAGAATAGGGTCCCACAGGCGCATGTCTGTTCCCAGCGAATTGGCGAACACAACGGGTGCGCCATCTTCGGTGCCATCTACGCGGTAGTGAATACGGACATCTCCAGCATCGAATATTTGCATTATGCGTCCCCTTTCAGATTGAAGTGAGCCATGATCTGACCGTGATCGGAGGCAAGTTTATTATAGGGTGCTTCAGCGTGGCTGCCATCGGTCAAATGGTCATTGAATACACTGAAATAGGTCATCTCACCGATGGAGCCTTCACTTTCGGGCAAGAAATGGCGCGACATATAAATCTGGTCGATGCTTTCATAAACCCCGCCAAATGCCGTCGTAAACACCATGTCCCGTAGCGATTTGCGCATAAACAGTTTTTCCGCAGAGTGTAGGCGTACAGCTTCGATATCTTGTGTGATCTGCTCTGACTCTTCGTCTGAATAACGGTCTGCTGCGTGTTTGGCATCGTGCCGCAGCATCCACGCGTAGTTCTTGAACGGAATCTCTCCAGAGATGATTTCAGAGCTGACAGCATTCTGGGCATCGTTGAGATCACCCAGAACAAGGACGGGATTGCCGAGCTGCATTTCTTGCACAATCGCACCGCGTAGCACCCAAGCTTCGGCCATGCGGCGCATAGCGGCACGGGCTGAACCCAGCGCGCGGCCCACGGGATCGTAGTCGGTCAAGTCAGCTTCTGGTGCAGGGCCGCCATCTTTGGGGCGGATAAATTCTCCTAGTTTCGATTTGAGGTGGCAGTTGAACACTGTCACCACCTGATCTCCCACGGGGATACGTACTTTTAGGATAGGTCGGCTCAGCCGTCTGATACGGAAAAAGCCGCCGTCCTCTCCGCCGTCAGAAAACGGTATGTCCAGCGGTCGTCCAAGATCTTGAATGATTTCAGGCTCGTCCGCAAATCCAAAGCGTGACAGCACTGCCAGCCCGGGCCGCCGCTCGCCGGGTTCGCCATCATTTATATTCGGGGCGAACACGATCTCTGCGTCGCGGTAGCTGCCATAGGCGAGCTTTCGAAAGATCGCGCGTTTGCGGTAGCGTTTGGTGCCGTCCGGCAGGGAAAAGTCATTGTGAGCCGCGCCATATGTATCGGCCAAAGCAATCACATCGCGCAGGGGGTCTTCGTCAAAGATCTCCTGAAATCCTATGATATCAGCGTCCAGCGTGACGATCTGGTCTGCCAGCCAATCGCGCTTCCACGCGTATTCCTCAGGAGTGTAGGTCTGGAAGCGGTAGTATTCGCTGTCCGGACCGATCAGGTTTTTGGCGTTGAAGCTGGCAATGGTAAAGCCGGTCATAAGCGCGCCAACGCGCGGGTGAACATCGCGGGGTCAACGTTGCCGCCCGAGATGGTGACGATCACGTCATCACCCTCGATCTCGTCTGTGCGGTACAGTGCAGCGGCAAGGGCGGCAGCACCACCCGGTTCCGCCACCAGCTTAAGCCGCAAAAACGCCTGCGCCATCGCGTCGAGGACTTCGTCTTCTGACACCACAAGTCCCGGACCGCAGAGGCGCTGCATATGCGGCCACGTGAGATCGCCAGCCTGAGGGGTAATGATAGCGTCACAGATGTTGCCCGACAGGGACGGGTTGCGCTCAATCTTGCCAGCACGAAGGGAGCGGGCCACATCGTCAAAGCCCATAGGTTCCGCCGGACGCGCCCGCAGAGTGGGGGCATCGGCCTCTAGTGCAAGGGCGATGCCAGAGGTCAGCCCGCCGCCTCCACAGCAAACGATCACGTCTGCGTTTTTGATACCCAGCGCATTGGCATCTTCTGCGATCTCCAATCCGCAAGTTCCCTGACCGGCGATGACTTGCGGTTCGTCGTAAGGTTTGATCAGCGTCAAGCCACGCTCGTCGCTCAGACGCGCACCGATTTCGTCGCGGGATTCTGTCGCGCGGTCATAAAGCACTACTTCGGCGCCGTACGCTATTGTGTTGGCGATCTTCAGCGCGGGGGCATCGGAGGGCATGATGATCACAGCACTGGTGCCGTGCATCTTGGCCGCTAGCGCCACGCCTTGTGCATGGTTACCAGACGAAAACGCGATAACGCCGCGCGCACGTGTCGCGTCATCCAATGCGGACAGCGCGCTGTAGGCGCCGCGAAACTTGAAGCTGCCGGTGTGCTGCAAGCATTCGGGTTTAACCCAAACACGTCGGCCGGCGATTGCATCCAGAAAGCTTGAGTTTAACAAAGGCGTGCGCTGGGCAATCTCGTCGATGCGTTTGGCTGCGGCACGGATCATGTTGATATTCATTGCATTGTCTCGATCCACTGGTGCAGGGCGGCGACGGCCTCAGGTTCATCCAGAAACGGGATGTGGCCCCGATCCGGCACGCGGGCAAGGATCATATCTGGGCGGCGCTTTTGCATATCGTCGACCGTATCAGCGGTTAGCAGATTTGAGTTCAGCCCCCAGATCAACGCCAGAGGCAGGTCTTCCAACGCTTCAAAAAACGGCCACAGGTCGGGCATCATCTTTTCGCCTGCCGCCAGTACGGCATCGCGCAGATGCTTGTCATATGTGATGTGCAGCCCTTTGGCGTCCTGAGTGTAATGCTTGCGCGCTTCCTCCAGCCAGCGGCCTTCGGGGACGTTGGGAAATTCGGGAAAGGCGCGGGCCATTGCTGTGGCAGCTTCCTCATAGGTTTTTGCAGCGGGGTTGCGGCCGATAAAATCCTTGATCGTCTCCATGCCCTTAGGGTCAATTACGGGCCCCACATCATTGAGCGCCACACCAAGCATGCGTTGTTTTGCATCCATCGCCAGCCCCATCGCGTTAAGCCCACCGCGAGAGGTGCCAAGGATAGCAACCTTTTCTAATCCCAAGTGATCAAGCAACTCCGTCACATCGCGACATTCAACAGGCAGGGTGTAGTTCTTCCATTCAGGGTCAAAATCAGAACGCCCGCGTCCGCGGTGGTCCAACTTGATCAGGCGCTGGCCTGAAAGATGCGGCGTGACATAGTCGAAATCTGCTGTGGTGCGGGTCAGACCGGCAAGACAAAGGATCGGCAGGCCGACGCCTTCATCGGTATAGTAAAGCGATAGGCCGTCGGAGGTTGTAAACGTTGCCATTACACACCCGCCAGTGCCGGAATTCCGGTCAGATCGGTGAGCATATGTGCAGGTGTCCACGGAAGTCGGTCCACCGGATCACCGGAACGGTTCACCCAAGCGGTGGTAAAACCATAGCCGGTGGCGGCGCCTGCGTCCCAGCCGTTCGACGAGACAAACAGCACTTCGTCCTTGGCGCAACCGAAGGCCTCTCCGACCAGATCATAAACCCGCGCGTCAGGTTTGAAGATGCCGACGCTTTCTACCGATAAAAGCGCGTCCAGAACGCCGTCAATGCCTGCGCTGTCCACAGCGCCGCGCAACATAGATGGAGAGCCATTGGACAGGATGCCCGTGTTCAGCCCTGCGTTCTTAAGGGTCTGTAGCATGGCAGGCACTTCGACGTAGGCGCCCAGCTCCCAATACAGCTGCAAAAGACGTTCGCGCAAAGCTCCGTCGCCTGCGTGGCCGGTTTTCTCTAGCGCCCAATCGAGACCTTCTTGCGTGACTTGCCAAAAATCACAATGCGCGCCGGTGATGGCACGTAGCCAGCTATATTGCAGCTGTTTAAGCCGCCAATGTTCGGCCAGCGCAAGCCAGTCGTCTTTGATGGCGGAAAAGTCGGGCTCGGACGCGGCCTGACGTGCGGCGGCCGCCACATCGAAAAGCGTGCCGTAGGCGTCGAAGATGCAGGTTGTGATTGGCATGGGGGCTCCGCGCAGATTGGGGGTTGATGACCTGCACAGTGGCATGAGGCAGGCGTGTGGAAAAGGGCGAAAAGGGGGTTGTGGTTTTGCGCGTGGCTTGAAAGGGTGTGGCCATCTTTCGGAGCACCTGCGCAGATACGCGGCCTCCGCCCCATTTCCCCGATCAGACTGGAGACGACATATGGCCGAAGTTCAGGCAGGCGACACTGTACAATTGCACTACACTGGTACCCTTTTGGATGGCACCACCTTTGACAGCTCGGAAGGGCGCGATCCTTTGGAGTTCACCGTGGGCTCCGGCCAGATCATTCCCGGTCTGGACGTGGCGATTCCCGGCATGCAGGTGGGCGACAAGAAAGTGGTCAACATCGGCGCAGATGACGCCTACGGTCAGGTGAACCCCGAAATGCGTCAGGCTGTGCCGCGCGAAGGCATCCCGCCAGAAATTCCGCTGGAAGTAGGCATCCAATTGCAGATGCAAACTCCGGATGGTCAGGCGATGCCGGTGACGGTGATTGAAGTGGACGAGGTGACTGTAACGCTGGATGCAAACCACCCGCTGGCCGGTAAGGACCTGCAGTTCGATATCGAACTGGTGAAGATCGACGCGGCCTGATAAATTGGGAGGTAGGGGGCGCAGCCCCCGCCTGTGCTACTGGCACACCCAAGATATTTTCAGCCGAATGCTATAGAATGCCGTCCGATTCGCCGGGCGGAATTTTCTATTCGGGGCGTGTGTAAAGGGTTGGGAACCAGTCTTTGCGCAAGGATTGGCCTTGGGTCATGCCGTGATCGGGGAATGGCGGTGAGGTCGGGCCGGGGCGCTGGGTGTAGCGTGCGTCATCGCCAAGTAAGCGAAGCGAAAAGGCGCGGCGACGGTTTGGGGAGGTATTGCCCCGCGCGCCGTGCAGGATGCCATAATTAAAGGCGACGGCATCACCCGGTGCCATGTGCCATTCACGAATATCCATATCTTCGGCGTCTGGATCGGGGACGTGCATATAGGGGGCCGGGTCAAAAAATGGCTCATTCTTGGCCCAGCGGGTGGGAAGAACAGGTTTGTCCGAAAGATGTGAGCCAGCCACACAGCGCAGCATCAGTCACTGTGTCAAGCGGGGACCAGAAGCTGACGTTTTGGCGCCCTTCGACAAAGTATTAGGGACCGTCTTGATGCCACGGCGTTGCCATGGAGGTACCCGGCTCTTTCACCAGCACATGGTCATGAAAAAGCTGTACGTGGTTGGAGTTCATCAGATCGGCAGCCACTTCGGCAGCTGGAGACGCTTCAATCACTTGCTGAAACTCGGGGATGCGTTGCCAGTTGCAATAATCGTCGAAAAAACGCCCCGTCTCGCCTGCTTTGTCATTGTTCGACGCGTAGGGGCCAGGGTTGGCGATGTTGCGCTCGATCCCGGCACGCAGTGTTTCTACATGATCTGCAAACAAACCACGGATCACGACGACGCCATCTCGCTGGTAGGCGTCAATGGTTTCTTGGCTCACTAACGGGTGAGACATCAGGATTTTTTACGCAAACGGATCACGACGTCGACGCTCGCAATCTCGGCGCCTTCGGGTGCGTCGGGCAGCTGTGCGATCACCAGTTGGTCAGAGGGGGCATCGGTCAGACGCGCCTCATCCTCCCAGAAGAAGTGCGGGTGATCGTGGGTGTTGGTGTCAAAGTAGCTACGAGAGCCGTCTACGGTGACCTCTTGCAGCAGGCCCGCATCGCAAAAAGCGCGCAGGGTGTTGTAGACGGTCGCAAGCGACACACTGTCGGCGCCGTCTTTTGCCGCTTCAAAAAGGCTTTCAGCGGTCACGTGGCGATGCTGGCCATCCCCGACCAGAAGTGACGCCAATGTCAGGCGCTGGCGCGTCGGGCGCAGCCCTGCTGTGGCAAGCCATTTCGTTCCGGTTTCCAGATAGGTATCAGACATGTCGGACCTCTTTGCGGACTAGCCTCAATATAGAGGACGATGGCCCTGATTTTCAATTGCAAATGCTGCGACAGACGGCTCTGGCGCACGATGCGACCGGAAAACCGCAACTTTAGGAGAGGTGTCACATCCAATGTGACGCGGAGCGCTCTTGCGGCTCGGCTTTGCAGAGTGTTACTTGGCCCCCATTGTAAAGATGCGCAGGAGAACAGCCCGATGGCAGATTACCCCACTAGTTTTGACAAAGATGACTTGCTGAAATGCGCGCGCGGCGAATTATTCGGCCCCGGTAACGCGCAATTGCCGGCGCCCCCCATGCTGATGATGGACCGGATCACCGAAGTTTCGGCGGACGGCGGAGCGCACGGGAAGGGTCATATCGTTGCAGAGTTCGATATCAATCCTGACCTGTGGTTTTTTGAATGCCATTTTCCCGGCAACCCGATCATGCCCGGCTGTCTGGGTCTCGATGGCTTGTGGCAACTGACGGGTTTCAACCTTGGCTGGCGCGGTTGGCTGGGGCGTGGCTATGCGCTGGGCGTTGGCGAAGTGAAGCTCACCGGTATGGTGCGTCCTGATCGCAAGATGCTGACGTACAAAATCGATTTCACGAAAGCGATTCAGACACGCCGTCTTACCATGGGCGTCGCTGATGGTATCGTAGAGGCGGACGGTGAAGTTATTTATCAGGTCAAAGACATGAAGGTCGCTCTATCAGAGAGCTGACACTAAAAAGACCCTGCTCCGATCCGGCTCAGTAAGAGTATAAAGGATCGGAGCAGGGCGCATTTCCCTAGATTTCCATCTGTCAGGCGGATTGCATGTCCTGCGACTGACCGTCGTAGGATCCGTTCACAGCTGCATCCGCCAACACGTGGGCGACGTCTGCGCGGCTGGCTTGGGCGGATTTATCTACGTCAGACCCCAGTTTAATGTTGTCCGTCCGGCCACCGTCGGTCAGTGCGACCGGGCGTAGGATGGAATAGGTCAGACCGGACGCCTTCAGATGTTCATCTGCAGCGTGCTTTGCCTCAAGATAGTGGGCAAGGTCACCCTCAGGGTTCGGATTGTCTGCCCCGACAGAGCTGAGCATAACAAACCGTTTCACGCCCGACTTAGCAGCGATGTCAATTAGCCGCTTTGCGCCTTCGCGGTCTACTTTATCTGTCATTTCGGCGCCGGCGCCGGTGCTGCCGCCTGAGCCTGCGGCGAAAACCACCACATCCGCATCGGCGCATACGTCATCGTTGAGATCGGTAAGGTCGGCGATCCGCGTAGCCACGCCGTCAGGCAGCACGCTGGTGTCCGAGCTTTCGCGCACAAGTGCCACGGGGGTTTGCCCCAGTTCCTTGATCTCTGCGACAAGTTGGCTTCCGGTTTTGCCGGTCGAGCCAGCGACGAGTACATTCATAGTCATGAAATAATTTTCCTTTGATATCGGAGGCACAAGAGATGCGCCGCCCATTTGATGTGTGGATTTCGCGGCCTTTAGGAAGGCAGGTACACAGCTTTGACGTTCACAAACTCTTTCATGCCAAAGCCACCGTGTTCGCGGCCATAGCCGGAGTCCTTAACGCCACCGAATGGCATGTTCGGATCGGCTGCCCCGAAGGAGTTGATACGGATCATGCCGGTGTCAAAGTGGACCCGCGCAAGTTTAATCGCGCGCTCTTCGTTTTGTGAGAAGATACCCCCACCCAAGCCGTAGCGGCTGTCATTGGCGATGCGCATGGCGTCTTCATCATCCTTGGCGCGGATCACGGCGGCGACGGGCCCAAAGATTTCGTCGTCATAGGCTGGCATGCCGGGGGTGACGTCGCCCAGAACGGTTGCTGGGTAGTAGGCACCGGTGCGGTCGGGCACTTCGCCACCGCAAAGCACCTTTGCGCCTTTGCTTACGCTTTGCTCGACTTGGTCGCGTACAGTTTCAAGCTGCTCCGTGCTCGACAATGGTCCCAGCTTGGTGGCCTCATCCATCGGGTCGCCCATCGGGATTTTCGACATCTGCTCGACATAGGCGTCGATGAAGGCATCATAAACCTTGTCCGCGACGATGAAGCGTTTGGCCGATACACAGGTTTGGCCGTTGTTATAGAGGCGCCCCATGACAGAGAATTTTACCGCCGTCTCAATGTCAGCATCCTCCAGCACCAGATAGGCATCGTTCGAGCCCAGCTCCAGCACTGTCTTTTTCAGCGCTTCAGCGGCTTTCGCACCAATGTGGCGACCTGCTCCGTCGGAGCCGGTCATGGTCACACCACGCACTTTTTTATAGGCGATCAGGGTGTCGCTCACGTCGTGGTCAATCACGATCACTTTGAAGATATCTTCGGGCAGACCCGCCTCTACGCATAATTCACGCAAGCGCAGACCGCTGCCTGTGCAAATCTCGGCATGCTTCAGAACACAGCCATTTCCTGCCATCAGATTGGCGGCCAGCACGCGCACGGGCTGATACAGTGGGAAGTTCCACGGTTGGATCGAATAGATCACGCCAATCGGTTGATACGTGACGATGCCGCGCTTTTTACCGCCTGAGTGTGTACGCTCTTCGTCCTTGAGCGCGTCCGGGCCGTTTTCGGCAGTGTATTCAAAGATTCGTGCGCATAGCTCAACCTCGGTCAGGCCGTCTTTGTACAGCTTGCCGACTTCGCGGGTCATCAGCTTTGCCAGCTCTTCTTTGTTATCGCGCAGTTTTTGCGCAATGGCCTTGAGGTGCGTGCCGCGCTCTTTATGGCTAAGCAGGCGCCAGTCCTCAAATGCATCATGGCAGTCATCAACGGCGGCGAAAGCCTCTGCTTCGCTCATCTGGGTGTAGCTGGTGATGGGTTCTGCGGTCGCGGGATTTATTGTGGTGAACTTCGACATTTCGATTTCCTTCTCTTGTTACCATCTAAACACGTGGCGAAGCAGGTTAGTTCCGACCGGTCCCGCAGTGTGCCAATGCGCTACCCGCTTGCACCTGCGCGGCACGCTGGCCTAATAAGGGGGGAGGAATATAACAGGGAGTGCTGCATATGCGCCGCGTCGTCGTCACAGGCTTGGGGATCATTTCGTCCATCGGGAACAATGCCACTGAGGTCAAAGCATCGCTCAAGGCCGGCACAAGCGGCATTGTCGCGTCGCCCGAAATGGCTGAGCACGGGTTCCGTAGCCGCATCGCGGGCACGCTCAAGATTGATCCGGCCGCGCATATCGACAAGCGCACCTACCGCTTTATGGGGCCGGGCGCTGCCTATGCCTATCTTGCGATGGGGCAGGCGATCGAAGATTCCGGTCTGTCCGAGGATGTCATCTCGAACCCGCGCACCGGTCTGGTTGCTGGTTCTGGCGGGCCGTCCACGTCTGCAATGCTGGCCGCGCATGAGGTCGTTAAAACCACCGGCGCGACAAAACGCATCGGGCCGTTTGCCGTGCCAAAATGCATGTCATCCACTGTCAGCGCGAACCTCTCGACCGCCTATAAGATCAAGGGCATCAACTATTCTATCACCTCGGCTTGTTCGACGTCGCTGCATTGCATCGGCAACGCGGCAGAGCAGATCATGATGGGCAAGCAGGACGTAATGTTCGCTGGTGGCGGAGAAGAGCTGGACTGGACCCTGTCGTGTCTGTTTGACGCCATGGGCGCGATGAGCAGCAAGTATAACGATACGCCAGAGTTGGCATCCCGCGCGTTCGATCAGGATCGCGACGGGTTCGTGATCTCTGGCGGTGGTGGCATGGTTGTGCTGGAAGATCTTGAGCACGCCTTGGCGCGTGGTGCCAAAATCTATGCTGAGGTCACAGGTTATGCGGCCACCTCAGATGGCCACGATATGGTTGCCCCATCAGGTGAGGGCGGCGAACGCGCCATGCGTTTGGCGCTGCAATCGCTGCCTGAGGGCCGCAAGGTGAGCTATATCAACGCACATGGCACATCCACGCCCGTGGGCGATGTAGGTGAGATCGAGGCCGTCCGCCGCGTATTCGGACAAGGCAGCACACCGCCTGTCAGCTCGACCAAATCTATGACGGGTCACGCACAGGGTGCCGCTGGGGCGTTGGAGACGATTTTCTGTCTGTTGATGCTGGAGGATGATTTCATCACGCCTTCGATTAACGTTCAAACGCTGGATGAGCGGCTTGATCCGTCTGAGATCGCGTTGGGGCGGGTCGATAATGCCGGACTTGATTCCGTGATGACCAACTCCTTCGGGTTTGGTGGCACCAACGGATCTATGATCCTTTCGAAGTACCAAGGTTAGGATCAGACAGATGACTGGAATACTCAGCGGTAAACGCGGACTGATTATGGGGGTCGCCAACGAGCGGTCCATCGCATGGGGCATCGCCAAGGCGATGGCCGGAGCAGGGGCCGAACTGGCGTTCACCTATCAGGGGGATGCCTTTGGCACGCGCTTGCGGCCTTTGGCCGAGAGCGTCGGCTCTGACTTCATGGTGGATGTTGATGTCACCGATGATGCGTCTCTTGATGCGGCGTTTGACCAGTTGGGCGCGCGCTGGCCGACGATTGATTTTGTGGTACACGCCATTGCGTTTTCCGACAAATCTGAGCTGACAGGCCGCTTCCTGAACACCAGCCGCGCGAACTTCAAGCACTCCATGGACATTTCGGCCTATAGCTTCATCGAAGTGGCACGCCGCGCGCATCCGCTGATGGTCGAGAATGGCGGCACGTTGCTGACGCTGACCTATCAGGGCTCCAACAAGGTCGTGCCGAACTACAACGTCATGGGCGTCGCGAAGGCTGCACTGGAAAGTACAACACGCTATCTGGCCAATGATCTGGGGCCAGAAGGCATCCGCGTGAACGCGATTTCACCTGGTCCGATGAAGACACTGGCCGGTGCTGCGATTGGCGGTGCGCGCAAGACTTACAAGCATACCGACATGAACGCACCAATGCGCGCCAATGCGACATTGGAGGCGGTCGGCGGCACGGCGGTCTATCTGGCGTCTGATGCAGGGGCCTGCACGACTGGTGAAATCATCCACGTCGATGGCGGCTACCACGTGCTAGGGATGCCGCAGGCAGAAAACCTCTAAGGTTTTTCTCCGACTTGCTAAAAGACAGGCGCTGTACCAAGACAGCGCCTGATTTTTTAGAACATCATGACACCTTGTATAACGCTTATGCTTGAAAGCTGACCTTCGTGCAGAATGCAGCGAAAGGCAGGTTTGAGCCCAATATTACTCAGTCCAATCAGTGTTCAGGGCAGTGATCCAAGCGGTATTTGTTCATTTCAATAATGAGTTGCGGCGCATCATCACGTTGGACGGGGAGTTAAAAAGCTCGATCAACCCAAACTCGAGCTATTTCATACTCCGACCCCTCGACATTGAAAGATACCGCATGATTCTGGGCTGCAAATTCGTCAAAATTCCCGGCTTTGATCTCAGCGAGTAACTCTCCTATTCGAGCCTGTTTTTCTCGTGCTGCGACCGTATCATTATTTCGACGCTCTGCGAACGACAGACGAGAATTCCTTAAAGGGATGTTCACATGTTCAAGATCAGCGTCAGACACACCGTCAGCGAACCATACAACGGTGTGTCGAGATGAGAGTCGGCCACCTGAATAGGGAGCATTCACACGACTTATGCTCGTGTCATAATGTGAGAGATCAAAGAGCGTCTTAAGTATCCTGCGAGGTGTCGGCCGCGATGGGTAGTAATCTGCAATTTCGAATGAACACCCAACCACTCGCTGCTCATATTCGCCCTGAATTCTGTCGTCTTCGTGTACTGGAATAGACGGGAAAAAATCTGTTGGATCAGAGTGTGCGTTGGTTGGAAAGACGCTGATGAGGAGCGAAGCAATATAAGCAGACTTGAAGAGTTTATGGACCCACATCTCAACAACATCAGTTTATAGGAACCAAAACTCAAGTTCTTCTTTGTCCGCATAGCGGTCGTTGCTAGGTAATTTTTCTATCAAGCGCTTTCGATAGATTGCGTCCAACACTCGTCCGCCAAGAATGGCTTTATGTGATATCCAGAGCGGGCAAGGACTTCACCACATCATCCACGGCTTTCATTTGAGCCAAGAAGGGTTCCAACTTATCCAGCGGCAGCGCACTTGGGCCGTCGCAGAGTGCTTTTTCAGGATCGGGGTGTGCCTCTAGAAACAAACCTGCCAGACCGACACCGAGGCCCGCACGACCCAATTCTGCCACTTGTGCGCGGCGGCCACCGGAGGCGGCGCCGCCCGGATCGCGCATCTGTAGGGCGTGGGTCACATCAAAGATGATGGGCGCATCGCCTGACACATCGCGCATGGTGCGGATGCCCAGCATATCGACCACCAGATTGTCATAGCCAAAGCACGCGCCGCGTTCGCACAGCATGATCTGGTCGTTGCCGCACTCGCGAAGTTTTTCGACGATGTTCTGCATTTGTGGCGGGCTGATAAATTGTGGCTTCTTGACGTTGATCACCGCGCCCGTGGCGGCCACGGCAGCGATCAGGTCTGTCTGTCGTGCAAGAAACGCAGGAACCTGCAAGATGTCACAGACTTCGGCCACTGGCGCGCATTGCGCTTCGGTGTGAATATCGGTGATGACGGGAACACCAAAGGTCGCTTTGATCTCCTCGAAAATTCTCAGGCCGTCTTCCATGCCCGGGCCGCGGTAGCTGTGGATCGACGAGCGGTTCGCTTTGTCGAAGGAGGCTTTGAAGACGTAAGGGATGCCAAGCTTTGTCGTGACTTCCACGTAAGCTTCGGCAACCTGCATCGCCAAATCACGGCTCTCAAGAACGTTCATGCCGCCGATGAGGGCCATGGGCAGGTCATTGCCGAATGTAACGTTTGCGACTTTGATATGGGTCATGGGGCGTATCCTTGGACGTAATGTATCTTATCTAAGCGGTGGGGTCTGCCAAAGCCAGACCTTCATGCCGCCATGGGCGATCGCGGGGCCTTGAGGCTTCCATGGCAGGGCGGTGGCCTTTGCCAAAGCGGGCTCGCTTGTAACTAGCGCCACACGCCAGCCCTTAAAGCGGGTAAGCATGGTTTGGCCCAGCGTGCCGTAAAGCGGATAGAGCAGTTTTTTGTTGCCAATGCGGGCACCGTAGGGCGGGTTGACGAGCACCAGACCCTTCGGCCCTTCGGGTGGTGTCAGCTCTCCTGCGGCGTGGTTGGCGAAATGGGTGAGGTGGTCGACCCCTGCGCGGGTGGCATTGGCCTGTGCCATGCGGATCGCGCCGGCATCACGGTCCGAGCCGTAGAACTGTGCGGGCGGCGTCTTTGGCTTAACGTCTTTCATCTTATCGAAAGTGGCCGCGTCAAAGTTGGCCAATTGTTCGAACGCAAAGCTGCGGCTGCGACCGGGCAGCAAGCCTGCCGCGATCTCGGCTGCTTCGATGACGAAGGTGCCAGAACCGCACATGGGATCTACAACCGGCTCGTTCCCTGTGTAGCCAGCCTGTCGCAGCATGAGAGAAGCGAGAGTTTCGCGCATGGGCGCTTTGCCGACCGCCTCTTTGTGGCCACGCTTGTGCAGGCTTTCGCCTGAGGTATCGATGCTGAAAAGCACATTGTTGTCGTCGATGCGCACTTTCAGGACCAGCGTTGCTTCTGGATCCAGCGTCAAGCCGTGGGTGTCTGTCAGCGCTGTCTCAACGCGCTGAGTGGCGGCGCCTGCGTGATAGATTTTGGACGCCTTTGTCGTGACCTGAACACGGAGGGGCACATCGCGGCGCAGCAGATCGCCGAATGGAAATTTGCGGCAGCGTTTGTCCAACTGCGCGAGGTGGAAAGCCAAGAAGCCACCGATCCGCGCCAGCACGCGCGTGGCACCGCGCAGACACAGGTTGGCGCGCCAGACATCGTTCCAGCCCCCCTCAAAAGTCACGCCGCCCGGCACGGCGACAGCACCGGCAAAGCCGCACTCAAGCGCTTCGTCGCATAGCACTTGTTCCAGTCCCGGAACGGTTGCCAGAAAGATTTCGAAGGTTTGGGGCTCGCTCATAAACATGGGTCTAGTGCGTGCTTGCGCGGCCTGCACGTGGTTTTTCCGGTTGTGCCAAAATATAGCCGCGATTTGTGCCTAAACCTGCGGGATGACATTTGCACAAACATACCGCGAAGAGCGGATGGTCAGCCGCTGCTCAAGGGCGCGCAAGGCGCGTATCGCGGGCCGGATCATCGGATTTGGACTGACGGCCTGCTTGGTCGTGGCGCTGCGGACCGAGCCGCAATTGCGCACCATGGTCGAAGATATGGCGTTGACGGTGATGGGCGCGAGCGATGAGCGACGGGCTGCTGCATCCTCAGTGCCAAGTGATCCGCAAGCAGCAGCTGCGAATGCGCCAAACAGCGAAGAGACGGGGGCGCTGAAGAAGCTGGGGACATCAGATGCCCTCGGCCAAACATCAGGCACACAGGGTGGGCTGCCGCCCAGCAATATCAAGGTTAACCGAGGTATATCTGGCTAGGATGTGCGTTCCAGGACCCCCGTAGTTAAAACCACTGCCCGGGTTCCATCAGCCCCAAATCAAGCAATTGCCGTGAGTGCCACTCAAACGGGGCAGAATTGTGCCACGAAAACGTATCAATTTCATACCTGCTGCCCGGATTGGTCTTGAGCGCCTTGGCCGTGCGGAATGAGCAGATCGTGGCAGTAATGTTGTGGTGCCACGGGCAGGCGTAAGTATTGTATTCCTCGTTCGAGAACGTGTGATCCTCACGCAGCTTCAGGCCTGATGTGGCGCGGAAAATGGCGATACGGTCAATCTTGCGCCGCGCGGGGGGCACGTGTTCTTCGAAACGCCAGCGTAACCCGCCGTAAAAGTCCAGCTGTCGCTCTTTCGGGTGGGCGTCGTTCGTGGCGTCGGGTCGGGCAAGCGCGTAATAACCCGAGCGATCCAGATGCGCGCGCTCCAGCGAGACCGCTTGAGGGTATGTGTCCAGATCATCTGCATAAAGGTCGATTATATAGGTGAGCATGGAATCGCGGCGCTCTTCCGTATGAAATGCGAGCATTTCCGTAATGGCGCGCGTCTCGCAGAACGGGAAGAAGAGGTATTCGGCGTTGTAGCAGTAAAATATCCATTGGCCTGGTGCTGCGGCGATGATGGCGTTGACAGCGTTTTCGGTCGCACCTTCACGTGAGCAAT
The DNA here is from genome assembly GCF_036961165.1 of Sulfitobacter sp. Classification (GTDB taxonomy): domain Bacteria; phylum Pseudomonadota; class Alphaproteobacteria; order Rhodobacterales; family Rhodobacteraceae; genus Sulfitobacter. The sequence continues at coordinate 171,835 of NZ_JBALVJ010000003.1, forward strand.
CATAGTCAATACGCTGTACGGTTTCCTGCAAATCGCGTGGCAGCTCGAATTGGGCAGGCATCAACGCCAAAACATGAGCAAAGCCCAGTTGGATGTGGTGCCGCAGGGTGGTGTCGACCTCTACATCATCCTCGACCAGCACAATCGCAATTGGCCCTATCGCAAAGGACGATTTTTTTTCCGCGATAAGTTGATCAAGCGAGGTATAGTGCATCAGGTCCTGCATCATAGGGTTTTGCCGTAGAATCGGTTATATCGGCGTGCATTGCAAGATGCCGCACGCGCTGATAGTCCGCGCAACAACCCCTCCCGCACAATAAACGCCAGGTCCATCCCATGTCCGAGACGAAAACCGACACTCCTAAGAAGCTCTTTATCAAGACCTATGGCTGTCAGATGAACGTTTATGACAGCGAACGGATGGCCGAGAGCCTTGAGGGATACGTGCAGACAGACACCGCTGAGGATGCGGATATGATCCTGCTCAACACCTGCCACATCCGCGAAAAAGCGGCGGAGAAGGTGTATTCTGAACTGGGCCGGATGAAGCCGCTCAAAGACTTGAACCCCAATCTCAAGATTGGGGTGACGGGGTGTGTGGCGCAGGCCGAAGGCGCCGAGATTATGCGCCGCCAGCCTGCTGTGGATCTGGTGGTTGGGCCGCAATCCTATCACCGCTTGCCACAGATGGAAGCGCGCGTGCGTGCGGGTCATACCGCGCTGGATACCGATTTCCCCGAAGAGGATAAGTTCGAACACCTCAAGGGCCGCACCAAAGCGCCGCGCGCGCCCGCAGCGTTTTTGACCGTGCAGGAAGGCTGCGACAAATTTTGCGCCTTCTGTGTGGTGCCCTATACCCGTGGCGCCGAAGTGTCGCGCCCGGCTGAGCGCGTGTTGCGTGAAGCAGAAGAACTGGTTGAGCGGGGCGTGCGCGAAGTCACTTTGCTGGGCCAGAACGTTAACGCCTACCACGGCGGCATGACGCTGGCACAGCTGATCCGGTTACTGGGTCAGCTCGACGGGCTAGAGCGCATCCGCTATACCACTTCCCATCCCAACGACATGGACGATGATCTGATCGCTGCCCATGCCGACACCCCCAAGCTGATGCCGTATCTGCACCTGCCGGTACAGTCCGGTTCTGACCGCATTCTAAAGCGGATGAACCGCAGCCACACTGCCGAAAGCTATCTGCGCCTGATCGAGCGGATCAGGGAAGTGCGCCCTGATATCATGATGTCCGGCGATTTTATCGTGGGCTTTCCAGAAGAGACGGAGGCCGATTTTCAGGCGACGATGGATCTGGTTGAGGAGGTAGGCTACGGCTATGCCTACAGCTTCAAATATTCCACGCGCCCCGGCACACCTGCGGCCACGCGCCCACAGGTTGATCCGGCAGAAGCGGACGAACGTTTGCAGCGTTTGCAAGCCCTCATCACCCGCCAGCAGCGCGCCATCCAGGAGAGCATGGTCGGTCGTGATCTGTCGGTTCTGGTCGAAAAGGCCGGGCGTAATTCGGGTCAGATGTTAGGCAAATCCGAATACCTGCACTCGGTACATATCGATGATGCAACGGCTCAGATCGGCGATGTCGTGCGTGTGCGTATTACACGCGCGATGACCAATTCTCTCACCGCTGTCGAGATTTAGCGCGGGCGTATTGGTCCATCATTTCCGGTTTTCGCCACTTTTGCGGGCAAGTTTACCGAGTTATTGGCGCAATAAAGTCTGAAAACAGAGTTTGATTTTGATTTTGCTGCGCTAGGATGCGGGCATTTTCCCGACGTCGGGCGTTCAACGCCGAGAATCGGGGCTTAAATAGCGCTTTTCAGTCAGCAACACACCATATCTGCCACATAGTCCTTTCCACCGTGTGAAATTTTACCTACCCTGATAGGATATGGAGAGAGTTGCGTGTGTTGTGTCATGTGCGGCAGTTCTTCTGGGGAACAAGATAAGGAAAAGAGCTGTGGTAAACACACTTTTCAAAACCATCCGTATCGCCGCGGGTGGAGCGCTTGTTGCAATGCTGGCGTTGCAAGGCGCTGCAGTAAGTGCACAAACAAAAAGCCAGTCCGGTCGGGACAAGGGTCAGTATATTCCAGCTATCTGGGTTGATCCAGACGGGTGCGAGCACTGGGTCATGGATGACGGCGTAGAAGGCTACATGAGCCCGCACACCAACCGTCAGGGTATTCCTGTCTGCCACCGCGGCAACGTTTGCGGCGTGATGCAAAGCGATCAGTTTTTTGCCACAAACAGCGCGCGTATTTCTAAAAGTGGTCAGGCACGCCTGCGTGACTTTTTCGTGGAAAACGAGGCGGTCAGCTATATCATCACCGGCCATACTGACAGCCGCGCATCTGATGAATACAACATGCGCTTGTCGCTCAACCGCGCCAACTCTGTGGCGAAAGTGGCCCAGTCGGCTGGCGCACGTATCGCGGATGTTCGCGGCTACGGCGAGCGTATGCCCGCAGCCTCAAACGGCTCTGCCACTGGCATGGCAAAGAACCGCCGCGTCGAAATTATCTGCATTCGTTGAAGGAACAAGCACATGAAACTTATCAAAATCACTGCGCTTGTTGGTCTGGCAACGCTTGTAACAGCTTGCGAAGACTTGCAGCTTCGCGAAAACGGTCCAGACAAAGCTTTTGACCGTGGCCTCGACAAAAAGCACCTGAGCCAGCTTGAAGCGGGCATCTGGGTTGATCCAAACGGCTGTGACCACTGGATCATCGACGACGGTGTTGAGGGCTACCTTTCCGCTCGCTTGGACAAGTTCGGCAAGCCGGTCTGCTCAGGCGTTGCAGATCCCACATACACTGCGGGCGATTTCAAAAAGGGTGCCACTGGCCTCATCGGCGACCCGGTCTGATCTTGACCTATCCCACACGATTTCAAAGGGGCCGGAGTGTTATGCACTGCGGCCCCTTTTTCTATGCGACCACTGGCAATGCCGGCGGCCACGCCCTATCTCTCAATAGCTAGCGCCTGAAAGGACTTGCATTTGCCCCCATCCGATCTGCTCACGCCTGAGACTGGCCCTCCCGGTCCTGTGCTTGATTTCCCCGATAACCGTCTGCTGATTGATCTGTGCGGTCCCTTTGACCAGCATTTGGCGTCCATCGAGAAAGCTCTTGATGTGCAGATCGTGCGGCGTGGCAATTTCCTGACACTGTTGGGTGAAGCTGCGACTACCGAGCGTGCGGCACAGGTCTTGCAGGCGCTTTATGCGCGGCTTGAGGGCGGGCGCGGCGTCGAGCCTGCGGACGTGGACATGATCCTGCGGATGGGCACATCTGGTGAAGGCACCGGCGTGCGCGACGGCGACCAGATCGAGATGCCAATCAGTCAGGGTATAGAGATTCAGACCCGCAAAAAACGGGTCGAGCCGCGCACCGAGGCACAGAAAGCTTACGTGCAGTCCCTGTTCGACAACGAAATGGCCTTTGGCATCGGGCCTGCGGGCACGGGCAAAACATATCTTGCTGTCGCTGTGGGTGTGTCGATGTTTCTGTCAGGGAAGGTCGACAAGATTATTCTTAGCCGCCCCGCGGTCGAGGCGGGTGAGCGGTTGGGCTTTTTGCCGGGCACGCAGGACGAAAAGATCGATCCTTACATGCAGCCGCTTTATGATGCGTTGAATGATTTTCTACCGGGCAAACAGCTGGCCAAGCTGCGCGAAGAAAAGACGATCGAGATCGCGCCGCTGGCGTTCATGCGCGGGCGCACGCTGTCCAATGCATTCGTCGTGCTAGACGAGGCGCAAAACGCGACCGCGATGCAGATGAAGATGTTTCTGACGCGTCTGGGGCGTGGTTCGCGCATGGTAATCACGGGCGACCGGACACAGATTGACCTGCCGCGCGGGCAGGCGTCTGGGCTCGCGGATGCGGAGCGGTTGCTCAACAAAATCCCTAAGATCAGTTTTAACTACTTCACCTCCAAAGATGTGGTGCGCCATCCGCTGGTTGCCGCAATCATCGAGGCTTATGAAGTTGAAGCCGAGCGCGCTTTGGGCCGCGACGGGTAGGTCGCAGTGGATACGCTTGATATTGTGATCGAGGCCCCCATTTGGGAGGCGATGCCGCTAACTGCGCTGGCCAATGGCGCAGTGACGGCGACCTTGCACCATATGGGCCTTGATCCGGATGACTGCGAGATCACGCTGCTGGCGTGTGATGATACACGTATCGCCGAGCTCAACGCAGATTTTCGCGGCAAACCCACGCCGACAAATGTTCTTAGTTGGCCCGCTCAACTGGTTGCGCCACCAAGTGAGGGAAAACCGCCGCCAGCGCCCGAGACAGGCTTTGACGGGATGATAGAGTTGGGCGATATCGCCCTGAGCTATGACACATGCGTGTGCGAAGCAGTCGAATCAGGCAAGCCTGTTGAGGAACATTTAACCCACCTTATCGTACACGGTGTGTTGCATTTGTTGGGCTATGACCACGAAACTGACGGCGATGCGGCGCTTATGGAAGGTTTAGAGGTGAAAATTCTTGGTAATCTTGGCCTAGATGACCCATATAATGCCGACGACAAGATCACAGGCGCCCAGGTTGCGCCGCTTCCAGAGACAGGACCCAATGGGCGACACTGACGGATCATCTAACGCTGCGCAAAGCGCGCAGGAGCAATTCTCCTCCGAAGACACCAGCTTACAGAGCGATGCAGATAGCGGCAGAGGCGGTTTTTTCAGCCGCGTGATCGGCGCGCTTAGCCCGTCGGACACCGATGACAACAAGCAGTCAGCCGCGATGATGAGCGAGCGGGGCACCACTGGTATGGGCAATCTGCGCCGCATGCGCGTGGATGACGTAATGATCCCTAAAGCCGATATTGTTGCAGTCAGCGTGACTTCTACAATGGACGAGCTTGTGGCGGTTTTCAAAGAAAGCGGCATGACGCGTTTGCCGGTTTATGATGGCACGCTGGATACGCCCGTTGGCATGGCCCACCTCAAAGATTTGGCGCTTCAATTCGGCTTCAACGGAAAACCGAAGAACTTTGACCTGACAGAGATGTTGCGCCCGTTGGTTTATGTACCGCCCTCCATGACGATCGGTGTGTTGCTTACCAAAATGCAGGCAGAGCGTCGCCATATGGCGCTGGTGATCGACGAATATGGTGGCGTTGATGGTCTGGTGACGATCGAAGACTTGATCGAGCAGGTCATCGGCCAGATCGAAGACGAACACGACGTCGAAGAGGGCGTCTATTGGTCCGAGGAAAAACCGGGTCAGTATCTTGCGCTCGCTAAAACACCGCTGGCGGATTTCGAGAACGAAGTTGGCCTGTCGCTCACCGACCACGATGATGTGGACGAAGAAGAGATCGACACATTGGGCGGTCTGGTCTTCATGCTGTCAGGCCGCGTGCCTGCGCGCGGTGAAGTTGTGGTGCATCCAGACGGCCCCGAGTTCGAGGTGATGGACGCTGATCCGCGCCGGATTAAACGGCTGCGTGTGCGCATGAATGGTGCACAAGCGGGAGGGGCTCCCGCCTGATGCGGGCTCTTCCGCTTGTGATCTTAGGGGCTTTGGCGGCACTGGGGCAGGCGCCCTTTGACCTGCCCCTAGTGATGATTGCGGCAATGGGTGCGGCGGTTCACCTCAGCTACCCTTCTATAAACGCGCGCGTGGCGGCGGCTTCTGGCTTTGCTTTTGGCTTTGGTTATTTCGCGGTTGCGTTGCATTGGATTGTCTCTCCTTTCATGGTCGATGCCGCCAGACACGGATGGATGGCGCCGTTTGCCGTGGTGCTGATGGCAACTGGAGGCGCGCTTTTCTGGAGCCTTGCCTTCTGGGCCGCGCGGCGGTTGTCGGCGGGTATTTGGGCGCTGATCCCTTGCTGGGCCGCAATCGAATTGCTGCGCGCCTATATCTTTACTGGCTTTCCCTGGGCTTCACCCGCTCAGGCGATGGTAAACAGTCTTTTGGGGCAAACGCTTGCATGGATCGGGCCGCATGGCCTAAATCTGTTGGTGATCGGGGCTGCGGTTGGTATTGCAGCGCTTGCGCGTTGGTCTTGGTTCAGCCGTGCGGCATATTTGGCGCCGCTGGTGCTGCTGGTGCTTGCCCCCCCTATGTCGCAGCCTGCGCCGCTGTCAGATCACACGCTCAGGCTTGTTCAGCCCAACGCACCGCAACGCGATAAGTGGGACCCGGAAAAGATTGGCGTCTTTTATGACCGCCAGCTAAGCTTCACTGCAGCGCCTGCGCAAGGCAACGCTCCCGATGCGATCATTTGGCCAGAAACCGCTATCCCGTGGAGCCTTAACCGCAGTGAGATTATCCTGGAGGAAATCAGCTTTGCTGCGCGTGGCACACCGGTCATCCTGGGCGCACAACGCAGCGAGGGAGAGCGCTATTTCAATGCGCTGGTGCTGTTAGGGTCGCAGGGTGATGTCGCCCAAATTTATGACAAACACCATCTGGTCCCTTTTGGCGAATATGTCCCCTTGGGCGATCTCGCTGCGCGCTTTGGTGTCTACGGCATGGCCCCGCAGCATGGCGCGGGGTTCAGTGCGGGACCGGGCGCTGTGTTGATGGACCTTGGTCCGTTGGGCCGCGCCTTGCCGCTGATCTGCTATGAGGCGGTGTTTGCTCATGATGTGAACGCAGCGCCCGAGCGACCCGATTTTATCATCCACGCGACCAATGACGCGTGGTTTGGAACATATGCAGGGCCCCAGCAGCACCTCGCGCAAACGCGTATGCGGGCCATTGAGCAAGGGTTGCCGGTCGCGCGCGCCGCCAATACTGGTATTTCGGCGATGATTGATCCATACGGTCGCGTTCTGGACCGCCTTGGAATGGGGCAGGTGGGGTTCATTGATGCGGTGCTGCCGTTGCCGCTGGCGCCAACGCTTTATAGCCGGACGGGGGACGTGCCTTGGGCGCTTTTGCTGGGGCTTGCTCTGGGGATAATGGTGCTGCGACGTGTGGCGGTTCACCGCAGGCAGGGCGAATAGCGATTGACCCTTTAGGCACAGCAGCTTAATCCGGTAGCGTTGCACCACAACGGCTTCCTGACGTGGTGCTTGAATTTTAATGGAGCACGTTTATGTCCCGTAAATCTTATGTTTTCACTTCGGAATCCGTTTCCGAGGGCCATCCGGATAAAGTCTGTGACCGGATCAGCGATGCGGTACTGGATGCCTTTATCGCAGAAGAACCCGAAGCCCGCGTCGCGGCCGAGACCTTTGCCACGACCAACCGGGTTGTTATTGGTGGAGAGGTCGGCCTGTCTGACCGGGCCAAACTACACAGCTATATGGGGCGCATTGAAGACATCGCGCGCGCCTGTATCAAAGACATCGGTTATGAGCAGGACAAATTCCACCACGAGACCGTGGAGATCACCAACCTGCTGCACGAGCAATCCGCTCATATAGCGCAAGGCGTCGATTCCACGGCCGAGAAGGAAGAAGGCGCGGGTGATCAGGGAATCATGTTTGGCTATGCCACAGATGAGACCAAAGAGCTGATGCCGGCCCCACTGCACTATGCCCATGCGATCCTGCGCCGTCTGGCCGAGGTGCGCAAAGACGGCACCGAGCCAACCTTGCGCCCCGACGCGAAATCTCAACTTTCGGTACGGTATGAGGACGGGAAGCCCGTTGGCGTCACCTCGATCGTGCTCAGCACACAGCATGCGCATGAATCCCAGACGAGTGCCGACATCCGCGATATTGTTGAGCCCTACATCCGCGAAGTCTTGCCAGAAGGCTGGATTACCGATGCGACTGACTGGTGGGTGAACCCCACAGGGACGTTTGTGATTGGCGGTCCAGACGGAGATGCCGGCCTGACGGGCCGCAAGATTATCGTGGACACCTACGGCGGTGCCGCACCCCACGGCGGCGGTGCATTTTCGGGCAAAGACCCGACCAAAGTGGACCGTTCCGCGGCCTATGTGGCCCGCTATCTGGCTAAAAACGTTGTTGCTGCTGGTCTGGCGTCTAAATGCACAATCCAGCTGAGCTATGCCATCGGCGTAAGCAAGCCACTTTCGATCTATTGTGATACCTTTGGCACCGGTGAAGTCGAACCCGAAGCGATTGAGCGGGCCATCGCGAGCGTGATGGATCTTACACCGCGCGGCATCCGGAACCATCTGGATCTGAACAAGCCGATCTATCAGCGCACAGCTGCTTACGGCCATTTTGGCCGCGCGCCTGAGGCGGATGGTGGCTTTAGCTGGGAACGAACTGATCTGGTTGATGCGATCAAAAAAGCGATTTAAGCTCAGACGCCGCCTTAAGCTGGGCGGCGTCGAAAGACTGATGGTGGCTTAACCTGACTTGATTGGGGCTTTACCGGTCTATCTGAGGGTACCCTTGCGTTGATCCATGATGCGGGCAGCAATTGAGGCCCATGCAATCCCGACACACTGGGCGCGTCGGGCATACCGCTTCCACCCATATCATCAAGATCGTCAAGGAAAGACCAAAGCGTGCGAAGCGATCCCTCCATTCGTTCGACGCGCTCAAGCGCGTCGTCTGCACTTAGCTTGTCGAGGTCGCGTAGCATGCGCATCTGGCGCATCATCCGGCTGACAATCGGCTTGATGTCTTGGGCGCATTTGCGCGAAAAGCTTTGCAATGTTTCATCGCGCATGCCGACAGACACTGCCATCCCGCGAGCAAGCTGCGACTTCTGTAGGGCGGAAATCGCCGCACGGCTGAGGTTTTCAACCGAAAGCTCCTCTTTGGTCAGATAGTCGCTAAATCCCAGCTTGAGCGCTTGAACCGCGATATTATTCTGTCCTGTTCCGGTAATCATAACGGTCGCGGCCGTGCGATTGACCTGATCCGCTTGGATCAAATCAACACCGTCCAGTCCGGTCCCATCCGGCAGGTGATAGTCGAGCAATATCAAATCAAAGCGGTCTTTTTTCAGCGTGGTGCGCATTGCTTCAAGGCTGTCGGCCTCGGCGATATGGGTCGTGAATTCGAACTCGTGGCAAAGCCTTTTCAGGCGCGTGCGGTCAAACTTTTGATCATCCACAATCAGGATGCTGGCAAATTGCGGCGCAACCAAGGCCTGTTGCAGGGCTGTCGGCTTGATCGAGGTGGGGTGGTGCATCACGGGGCTCCTGCATTGGGGGTACTGATAGCATAACCGACAGAACCTTAACAAAAGGTATCTCTGGCGAGTATTGCAGCGCCGCGCCAAGCCCGTTACATGCGCGGGCATGAACACGCCAGTTAGACCCCGCCGTAATTTTTATGGTCGCCTCAAGGGCCATAACCTCAAGGAATCCCAACAGGGGTATCTTGATGAGGATCTCGCACCTTTGTCGCCCGGAGCGGTAGATTGGGAAAACAATCCCGAACGCACCTTGCTGGATACAGAGGGCATGTTTGACGGCAAGCCTGTCTGGCTTGAGGTCGGTTTCGGCGGTGGCGAGCATATGGTGCATCAGGCTGCGCAGAACCCGGACACTGGCATTATCGGCTGTGAACCGTACATCAACGGTGTCGCGATGCTGCTGGGTAAGATCCGGCGCGCGGGTGTGGAGAACGTCAAAGTTCATCCCGGCGATGTGCGGGACATGTTTGACGTGATGCCTGCCGAAAGTATCTCGAAAGCGTTTTTGTTGTATCCTGACCCGTGGCCCAAGACCCGTCATCACCGTCGGCGTTTTGTGACCGAAGAGCATCTGGTGCCGCTGCATCGCGTCCTAAAGCCCGGTTCGATCTTTCGCGTGGCGACAGATATCGAGGATTATGTGCGCCAGACGTTGCAGGAAGTTCCGCGCTTTGGATTCGAATGGCTCGCGGAAGGGCCTGAGGATTGGCGCGCGCCTTGGGATGACTGGATTTCGACGCGCTATGAACAAAAGGCGCTGCGCGAGGGGCGGGTGCCGCATTACCTCACGTTCCGGCGCGTTTGAGGTCAGGTTAGGAATGAGGGGTTTTACCCCTCAGCCTCTCCAAGATATTTTTGGCCAAAAGAAATAGCGCTGGCATGGACCTGCATTGGCTTGCGGGCTAGAAGGTTCTGTAATGAAAAGTGAGGGCGCTAACATGTCGGGCCACGGTGTTGCTATTCCAATGACGTCTACTGCTTGCGGACCACTTCGCGGGACCGCGGATGTGCCGGGAGACAAGTCGATTTCGCATCGCTCGTTGATCCTTGGGGCGATGTGTGTGGGCGAGACGACCATCACCGGTTTGCTGGAAGGGCAGGATGTCCTTGATACCGCCGCCGCGATGCGGGCGTTCGGAGCGCAGGTGACGGAGCATGGCGAAGGCCGGTGGTCTGTGCAGGGCGTTGGCGTGGGCGGGTTTGCCGAGCCGACTGGCGTGATTGATTGCGGAAACTCGGGCACCGGTGTGCGCCTCATAATGGGTGCAATGGCGACCCAGCCGATTACAGCAACATTTTCAGGGGATGCGAGCCTGAATGGTCGCCCCATGGCGCGGGTTACGGACCCCTTGGCGCTGTTCGGGTGTCAGGCCGTGGGACGTGCGGGTGGACGCTTGCCGATGACGTTGGTCGGCGCGCGTGAGCCTGTGCCAGTACGCTATGTTGTGCCAGTTCCCTCGGCGCAGGTGAAGTCTGCAGTGCTATTGGCGGGGTTGAATGCACCCGGTCAGACAGTGGTGATCGAAAAAGAAGCCACGCGCGATCACACAGAACGGATGCTGGAAGGCTTCGGCGCGGAGATTTCCGTATGTGAGACCGACGAGGGCCGAGAGATCACATTGACCGGCCAGCCTGAGTTGCGTGCCCAGCATATAGACGTGCCGCGCGATCCAAGCTCGGCTGCGTTCCCTGTGTGTGCGGCGCTGATTGTGCCCGGCTCTGACGTGTTGGTACCGGGGATTGGTTTAAACCCGACGCGGGCAGGCCTGTTCACCACGCTGCGCGAAATGGGCGCGGATCTGGTGTATGAAAACGAACGGATTGAGGGCGGCGAGCCTGTGGCGGACCTGCGTGCGCGGTTCTCCCCCGATATGCATGGCATCGAAGTGCCACCAGCGCGTGCAGCCAGCATGATCGACGAATACCCTGTCCTGAGCGTTGTGGCATCCTATGCGAAAGGCCAGACGGTCATGCGCGGCGTGCGGGAGTTGCGCGTAAAGGAAAGCGACCGGATTGACGCGATGGCCAAGGGCCTGCGCGCGAATGGTATCGAGGTTGAAGAGGGTGAGGATTGGTGGATCGTGACCGGTGCGGGTCATGGCAATGTCGCGGGCGGCGCAGTTTGTGCCAGCCAGCTGGATCACCGGATCGCGATGTCATTCCTGATCCTTGGCATGGCTTCTAATGCGCCAGTGCAGGTTGATGACGGTGGACCAATTGCAACATCCTTCCCGATATTCGAGCCGCTGATGGCGTCCTTGGGCGCTGACGTGCGCCGCGATGGGGAATGAGGCATTGGGTGACGGTTTTACAGTAGCTATCGACGGACCAGCAGCGGCGGGTAAGGGGACGGTCTCTAAGGCAGTTGCTGCGCATTTCGGCTTTGCACATCTGGATACCGGACTTTTGTACCGCGCAGTCGGGGCCAAGGTATTGACGGGTATGGATGCAGTCGAGGCCGCGCAAACGCTGATGGCGGGTGATCTTGACGACGATACATTGCGCACGCCCGCAGTTGCGCAGGCGGCGAGCAAAGTCGCGGTAATATCCGAAGTTCGTGCGGCGCTGCTGGATTTTCAGCGTAGTTTTGCCGCGCGGGCTGGCGGCGCTGTTCTTGACGGGCGCGATATCGGCACGGTGATTTGTCCCGAAGCTGCGGTGAAGCTTTTTGTCACGGCCAGTGCAGAGGTGCGCGCGCAGCGTCGTTTTGCAGAATTGGCGGCTAAAGGGATTTCAGATAGTTACGAGACAGTGCTCGCGGATGTGAAATCCCGTGACGCGCGCGATATGGAGCGGGTCGAGGCGCCGTTGCGCCCGGCGGACGGGGCGGTGGTGATTGATACGTCTGATCTGTCTATAGAGCAGGCCGTTGCACAAGCAATTGCTGCGATACAGGAAATGCGCACCTGAACCGAAAGCTACCTTGACGTAGCTTGGTCCAAGGCAAGCAATGAACCAAAGTATGGAAATGCAAATGACTGAGATGAAAAAGCAGATCATCTGCATCAACTGGGGCACAAAATATGGCCCTCCTTATATCAACATATCAACCGACTTTATAGCATGTGCGCGCGCAATATCAGCGGCGACTTCACCTTGACGTGTTTCACGGACAACCGTGAGGGCATCCGGCCTGAAGTGATCTGTCAGGACTTGCCGCCCAGCGATATTGTGATGCCTAAATCCAAAGGTATATGGCCTAAGTCACGTCTGTGGAATGAAACGCTTGAGGGAGTGGAGGGGCCTGTGCTGTTCCTCGATCTGGATCTGGTGATTACAGGAAGCCTGAACAGCTTTTTTGAATACGGCGATCCAGACGATATTATTCTTGCGCGCAACCCAACCACCCCCTTCGAAAAGCTTGGACAGACGTCGATCTTCCGGTTTCCAGTGGGCGAACTCGCACCGCTGCTTGAAATTTTTCGAGCCGATCCGCAGGGTGTTGCTGACAAATACACCTTCGAGCAGCGGTTCGTGACCCGCAATGCGCCGGATGGGATTACATTCTGGCCGAAACCCTGGGTCCGGCATTTCCGCACTCAGTGTGTGCCGCTGTTTCCGGTCAACTATTTCATTGCGCCAAGACTGCCACGCGATGCGCGGGTGATCATTTTTCCGGCAACCCCAAACCCGCCTGACGCGCTTTTGGGCCGCTGGGTACCTGAAGAGGGCGATCGCTCGCGTTGGGAGCATATCATGCGCGCAATAAGAGGACCGCGCCATACCAAGAAGCGCTTCCGCCATTTGCGCCGCTTCATGCTGCCAACCGAATGGATTGCAGATCACTGGCGCGAGTGAGGCTTGAAATTCCCGTTGGTACGGCCATCTCAACTACTAAGAGATGCTGACCAAAGGAGTTCAGAATGAAAACTGCACAAGATTACCTCGACGCCGCCAATGCCGACGTGCCGAAGATGGAAGCAAAGCAAGCAATTGAGAAACATGCCGAAGGGCAGGGTGTGTTTATCGATGTGCGCGACAGTGCCGATATCGCCAGCAGCGGCACCATTGCTGGTGCAAACCGCGTGCCGCGTGGCATGATCGAATTTCGCGCCGATCCTGCCAAGGAAGAGATGTACAATCCGGTCTTCAAGAAAGATGGCGCGATCTATCTGATCTGTGGCGCAGGCGGGCAGGCGGCCCTTGCGGGCAAAACGCTCAAAAATATGGGCTATACCAACGTCACGAACATCGGCGGCTTTCCCGCATGGAAAGACGCTGGCGGCCCGACCGAGGCTTAACGCGCCTCTGGCATGGTCGTCTCGAATGCGTTGAGATAGCGGATCATCTCGGGTGATCTGAAGGCAGTCATGTGATTGCTTGACCAAACATCTGTGGCAAAGCTTGCGCCGACCAACGTGGCTTTGCTGCTTGCGGGTAGGGCGTCTTTAGAAATTACGCCGCCCACCCGCGCTTTGCTGCCGTTGATCACGCCCGACAAGCTGAGCAGTTTGTCATTCTTTGACGCGATCACGATGAATGGGTCAGGAAGCTCGCCCATATCCGTGCTCAATTGCGCAAAGACCTGAACATCAATGTCGGGTGAAACCAGAACAACCCCGTTAAGTTTCGACCAGTGTCGCCCGCCAGTCCTGATGGCGTGCTGGCGCAGGGTTTCCATGACCAGCTGGCTCCCCATTGAATGGGCAACCACGGTAAAGCTGTCCAGATCGGACCCCTCAAGCGTTTCAAGCAGCTTTTCCAACGGGTTGCGTGCAGAGAGAATTGATTCATGATCGTGAAGGTACGCAAGGCTTTGCCCCGATGAGGGCCAACTGAACATGATCGGAACCTCAGATCGCTCGTAGTCATGCATTAATTGGGTATTCAGGTAGAGGGCTTCGGCGAAGGTGCTGTTAAAGCCATGCACATAGACAATGGCCGAGCGGTTTCCGCTGGCGCGTTTGTCGACCTCTCTGGTCAGTATCTTTTTGAAGTCTCCGAGATCCGTCGTTGTACCAGCGTGTACGACGCCGAATTCTGAATGCGGATTACTCGATGTGGCGGGATACTCAACGACGCCAACTTCATGCTCGGGTGGCACCGCAACAATTGCTTCGCCGTATGAGGTGGTGAGGCTGCGCGTTTCATTGAACATGCGGTTGCTAGGGGCGCGGTTGGTTGCAAATAGCACGGTATGCTGGACGGCCCCCTCCACCGGAGGAACCATTGCGATCTGGTCACGTGTGGCACAGCCTGTGCAGGCGATAAAAAGCAGCGCGAGGAAATAGGATTTTATCACGGAAACGAACTCTTGAGATAATCAGTTGGGCGCGGCAGGGCGAAATCACCAGACAGGATGTGCCCAGTCTGGCGCGAGGCGGATCAGTTGCCGCGACTACCTTTGGGCCCGTGCGCTTTTAGCACGTCATCGACCTTGGCTGGTGTCAGCGCAGGGTTGGCGTCCGAAAGGCAGCTTGCAATGCGGACCGGATCAGGGCGCTCGGGGAGTTGACCTTTGGCGGGGGCGGGCATGCAGGTTTTTATCGCATTCTCTGTCACGCCAAGCGCGCGGGCCATCCCGCCAAAGTCGGGCCGTGGCGGTTGTTGCTGCTGTTGGGCAAAAGCGGCTAGCGGTGTAAGGGTTGCCAATACAAACAGAGTGGCGATTCTTTTTGGTGTTTTAGGGTTCATACCCGCATCCTTTAATTTGCCCTGCGACTGCACAAGGCCTGACATATACGCAGCAGCAGCGCTGCTCCGTCGCGGGATTTTCGCGCTTTGGTGAATTTCCCTACTATAAGCGTACAATGGCCAATTCGGACGCAATAGAATGGCCCGGCTCTTGCGCCGCACGCATAAATCTTTTATACGCGGTTTTGTCTAAGGGGCAGATACATGTTCCGGGCGTGATATATGTGCAGGGTCGGAGTCTTCCGGCCCTCTTTCTTTATCCCGACCGGCTCTGACGACCCGAAGGCCAATTTTCACTCAAGACCGGCGGAGACAACCGCACGGCCAGAAAACACTTAATAAGGATACGATACGCTACATGGCGAATATGATGGACGAGTTTGAAGCACTCTTGAACGAAAGCTTCGAAATGGACACGCCCGAAGAGGGTTCAGTTGTCAAAGGCAAGGTGATCGCGATCGAAGCGGGCCAAGCCATTATCGACGTAGGCTACAAGATGGAAGGCCGCGTCGAGCTTAAAGAATTTGCCGAACCAGGCGAAGCTCCCAAAGTTGAAGTCGGCGATGTAGTCGAAGTGTTCCTGCGTCAGGTAGAGAACTCTCGCGGCGAAGCTGTTATCTCTCGTGAGATGGCGCGCCGTGAAGAAGCATGGGACCGTTTGGAGAAAGCCTACGCCGCAGAAGAGCGCGTCGAAGGCGCAATCTTTGGTCGCGTCAAAGGTGGCTTTACTGTGGATCTTGGCGGCGCTGTTGCGTTCCTGCCCGGCTCTCAGGTTGATGTGCGCCCCGTGCGCGACGCTGGCCCATTGATGGGTCTTAAGCAGCCGTTCCAGGTTCTGAAAATGGACCGTCGCCGTGGTAACATCGTTGTATCGCGTCGTGCGATCCTCGAAGAATCCCGTGCCGAACAGCGTGCCGAAGTCATTGGCAACCTCACCGAAGGTCAGGAAGTTGACGGCGTGGTCAAGAACATCACCGAATACGGTGCGTTCGTGGACCTTGGCGGCGTAGACGGCCTGCTGCACGTGACAGACATGGCATGGCGTCGTGTGAACCACCCATCCGAGATCCTCGCCATCGGCGAGACCATCAAGGTGCAGGTGATCAAGATCAACAAAGATACACACCGTATCTCCCTTGGTATGAAGCAGCTCCAAGAAGATCCATGGGATCTGGTTGCCGCGAAATACCCACTGGAATCCTCGCACACTGGCCGCGTTACCAACATCACAGATTACGGCGCCTTTGTTGAGCTGGAGCCAGGTGTCGAAGGTCTTGTTCACGTTTCCGAGATGTCATGGACCAAGAAAAACGTACACCCAGGTAAGATCGTTTCCACTTCGCAAGAAGTCGAAGTCATGGTTCTGGAAATCGATGGCGCCAAGCGTCGCGTATCCCTTGGTCTCAAGCAGACCATGCGCAACCCATGGGAAGTGTTCGCTGAAACGCACCCAGAAGGCACCGAAGTCGAAGGCGAAGTCAAAAACATCACCGAATTTGGTCTGTTTGTTGGCCTGCCAGGCGACATCGATGGTATGGTTCACCTCTCTGACCTGTCATGGGATCAGCGCGGCGAGGAAGCCATTCAAGACTACCGCAAAGGCGACATGGTTCAGGCCGTTGTCTCCGAAGTGGACGTCGAGAAAGAGCGTATCTCGCTCTCCATCAAAGGTGTGGGCGGCGACAAGTTCGCAGAAGCAGTGGGCGGTGTGAAGCGCGGTTCCGTTGTTACTGTGGCTGTGACCTCCATCGAAGACGGTGGCATCGAAGTGGAATACGAGGGCATGAAAGCCTTCATCCGCCGCTCTGATCTGTCCCGTGACCGTGCCGAGCAGCGCCCAGAGCGTTTCTCTGTTGGCGACAAAGTTGATGTACGCATCACAAACGTCGACGCAAAAGCACACCGTCTTGGCGTCTCGATCAAAGCGCGTGAAATCGCTGAAGAGAAAGAAGCCGTGGAACAGTATGGTTCCTCCGACTCCGGTGCATCGCTTGGCGATATCCTCGGCGCGGCGCTGAAGTCCACCGACGACTGATATCTAAGGGCTTAGGCCTTTTGACGAAAACTAAAGCCCCGCGCAGAAATGCGTGGGGCTTTTTTTTGCGAATCACCTGACGGATTATGACGTTACGTCGCGAAATATTGACGAAATGACCGGCCGATTGGGTCTGGTTTCAGAAATTCGCCTAAATTATCCCATTTATGGTGCCGATTTCACATATTGCGCCAATCCAATCACTTTGCGCAGCGTATGTTATTTCCTATAGTGGAATTATAATTACGCAAAAAACTGCGGGGGAAAAAATGATCCGGTCAGAACTGATCCAGAAAATCGCAGACGACAATCCACATTTGTATCAACGGGATGTAGAGCGGATCGTGAATGCCATATTTGACGAGATAACCACCGCCATGTCACGTGGCGACAGGGTCGAGTTGCGCGGTTTCGGCGCGTTCTCTGTCAAGAAGCGGGATTCGCGGGTGGGGCGCAATCCACGTACCGGCGAGACTGTTAATGTCGAAGAGAAACATGTACCGTTTTTCAAAACGGGGAAATTGCTCCGTGATCGGCTAAACGGGAAAAGTTAATGCGCTACGTCCGCTATCTTTGTATAGCCATCTTCGCGGTGGCTCTGGTGTCTATTGCTTTGGCGAACCGGGGGATGGTTTCCTTGCAGGTATTGCCGAGTGAACTGTCGGGTCTGTTTGCGATGAACCCGTCGATCCAGATGCCGCTGTTTGTTGTCATCCTGGGCAGCATTCTGGCGGGGCTTCTGGTCGGGTTCGTTTGGGAGTGGGTCCGTGAGTATGGCGAACGTGCTGAAGCAGCCAAACAGGCACGCGAGATGCGCCGCCTCCAGCGTGAGCTGGATAAGCTGCGGGCACAAAAGCATGAAGGCAAGGACGAGGTCCTCGCCCTGCTGGATCAAGCCAGCTAAAAGCGGATGCCAGTCGATATTTCGGTAAAGATTTGCGGTCTGCGCGCGCAGGCGGATGTCGCTGCTGCGGCTAAGGCTGGCGCACGCTATGTGGGCTTTGTGTTCTTTCCTAAATCTCCGCGTCATTTGACGTTTGGCGATGCGGCAGTGCTTGCCGCTAGCGTGCCTGTCGGGGTGTGTAAGGTCGCGCTGACCGTGAACGCGGATGACGAGATGCTTGATGCGCTAACGCAGGCTGTGCCGCTCGACATGCTGCAGCTTCACGGCTCCGAAAGCCCCGAGCGTGTGGCACACGTCAAGGCGCGTTACGGGCTCCCCGTCATGAAAGCAATTGGTGTCGGAGAGCGTGCTGATCTTGCGCAGCTCGATCTTTATGCGGGTGTGGCTGATCAGTTGCTTGTAGACGCCAAGCCGCCTAAAGGCGCGGATTTGCCCGGCGGAAATGGACTGGCCTTTGATTGGCAGCTGCTGGCTGGCCGCGTATGGCGCAGTCCTTGGATGCTGGCAGGTGGCCTCACGCCGGACAACGTGGCCGAGGCGATCCGCCGCACAGGTGCGCGTCAGATTGATGTGTCCTCCGGCGTTGAGAGCAGCCCCGGCGTCAAGGATGCCAAGATGATCAAGAATCTGGTGCAGGCGGCGATTGACGCCTGATTGACCCGAGTGTCGGACGCTCTGGTGATGCCCAACGTTTCACCACCCCATACTTCCAACAGTGATTTCGCGAACTGTTTCTTTCAAAACGCCTCGCTGAGGATTCGTGCTAATCCGGTTGAACCCTCCTGCATTCGAATGCGGCGGGATGCCTTCTTTACCATTGCGCACTTGGGCGATAATGCTGTTTCCAACAGATTTCCCGAAAGGCAGATGCGCTATGGCAAACGAACTTTTCAATAGTTTCATGACTGGCCCCGACGAAAATGGCCGCTTTGGCGATTTTGGTGGCCGCTTCGTCTCCGAAACCCTGATGCCCCTGATTCTGGAACTTCAGGCCGAGTATGAGAAGGCCAAGACTGATGCCAGCTTCTGGGCCGAAATGGATGACCTGTGGGAGCATTACGTAGGCCGCCCCAGCCCGCTCTATCACGCAGAGCGTCTGACCGAAGAACTGGGC
Source organism: Sulfitobacter sp. (assembly GCF_036961165.1). GTDB lineage: Bacteria > Pseudomonadota > Alphaproteobacteria > Rhodobacterales > Rhodobacteraceae > Sulfitobacter. The sequence goes on from NZ_JBALVJ010000003.1 coordinate 190,626, forward strand.
GGTGCCAAGATCTATATGAAGCGAGACGAGCTGAACCACACCGGCGCGCATAAGATTAATAACGTGCTGGGCCAGATTATCCTCGCCCGCCGCATGGGCAAAAAGCGCATCATCGCCGAGACAGGTGCGGGGCAGCACGGTGTCGCCACGGCGACCGTTTGCGCGAAATTCGGCCTCAAGTGTGTGGTCTATATGGGCGCACACGATGTAAAGCGTCAGGCGCCCAACGTCTTCCGCATGCGCCTTCTGGGCGCCGAGATCATTCCCGTCACCTCCGGTCGTGGCACGCTGAAGGATGCGATGAACGATGCGCTGCGTGACTGGGTGACCAACGTGCGCGACACGTTCTATTGCATCGGCACCGTGGCCGGCCCGCACCCGTATCCAGCCATGGTCCGTGACTTCCAAAGTATCATCGGCAAAGAGGTCCGCACCCAAATGGAACGCGCCGAAGGCCGCTTGCCCGATACGCTGATCGCGGCGATCGGCGGCGGTTCCAACGCCATGGGCCTGTTCTACCCCTTCCTTGATGACAAGGAGGTCAACATCATCGGTGTTGAAGCGGGCGGTAAAGGCGTGAACGCCAAGATGGAGCACTGCGCCTCGCTCACTGGCGGACGCCCCGGCGTGCTGCACGGCAACCGGACATACCTACTGCAAGACGATGATGGCCAAATTCTCGAAGGCTTCTCGATCTCTGCCGGCCTCGACTATCCCGGTATCGGACCAGAGCACGCATGGCTGCATGACATTGGTCGCGCGCAATACGTGTCGATCACGGATGTTGAAGCGCTGGCCGCGTTCCAGAAATGCTGTGAGCTGGAGGGGATCATCCCTGCGCTTGAGCCGTCCCACGCACTGGCCCATGTGATTAAGATCGCGCCTACTTTGCCCAAGGACCACCTGCTGGTGATGAACATGTGTGGCCGTGGCGACAAAGACATCTTCACGGTTGCCCGTGCGCTTGGCTTTGAGATGGGCGAATTTGCCTAACACCATTAGGGCAGGGGCCGCGTGCCCCTGCTTATCGGGTGAGCTCTAGTATATCGAAATCGCTTTCGTTGACCGGCGCGGGAAACATCAACCGCGCACGGATCTCTGATATACGTTCGAACACAGCAACGTCTGGGGTGGTGGTGCCGCTGCCCTCAAACGCTGGGTCGAGATCGGCGTATTTTTGCGGCGCCTCACTTGAGACATACCCCACCCCCAGATAGACAGCCCGCCCGTCCCGCATCTCGATCCGGCCAGAGGTGCGTTGAGAGCCGGAGAGCTTTTCAAATGTCACACCCGTATTGTCGAGCGTCATGCGGCACGTGAAATTGGTGTAAACTGAAGTGGTCCGGCAAAATTGGACAGCGTGCTAAGATGTATCCAACCCGA
>NZ_JBALVJ010000164.1:0-2829 GCF_036961165.1 Sulfitobacter sp.
CGTTCGGGTTGGATACATCTTAGCACGCTGTCCAATTTTGCCGGACCACTTCATGATATAACGCGACCAACTCTGGCTTAGAGACAGAAGGGACAGCAACAGACTTCTTTCGGGTTTCCGTGAAATCGATTGCGTGGAAGATGGATTTGATCTGCTCAGGGGCCACATTCGTTGCGCGGACATAGTAGTTTGAAGACGGCGAAAGGCCGCGTGCGGCTGTCCTATCGTCCGGGATTTCGATCACATCACCGGCGCGGGCTCCGATCCGACGGATCACAAAATCGGCGTTGCCCAGGGTTTTGACGACCTCAAAGTCATTATGTTTGCTCGGCAACTGTCGTATTTGCCGCGGCTGCAGGCCACGTTTCCAGATTTGAAAGCACGCGTTGATGCGGATCGGCTTCGCTTCTCGATAGAAGGTCTCGTCTGGAAGATCCGTTTGATGCATGAGTTCGAACCTTGGGTCGAGTTGCCGCTGCACTGACACTTTTCCGAAGGATGCCGGCAGGATCATTGCGATCCATTCCCCCATGGTCGCAGCGTGATTGAAGAATTGTACGGCGGTTCCATTTTAGCAATTGAACGGCGGGTTACCGATGATTGCGATTTTTTTATGATCAGCGGGCGGTGACCAGGTCAGGAAATCTGCTTGGATGACACCTTTCGCGGTGGGCGCAATGTCGAGGCCTATTTTGACACCAGGAAGATCATTGAAGAACGCCCCACCTCCAGCGGAAGGCTCGATATAGAGATCGCAGGCTGGCGCGATCCGATTGGAGGTTGCGATACATGCTTTCGCAGTTTGAACTGTAGTGTAAAAATCGTCACGCTCGGTAATTTCTTTGGCCATTTTTGGATCTCCTTCTCGGCTAACCGGAAGGTCGGAACAAAAAATAAATCGAGAAATGTGCGCGCCTGGAAGGTTCTATTACTCATCAAAAATTTGAGAGCTGCTGCCTGGATCAGGTCTTATCTCCGAGACTAAATGGCAGATTAGGCCCTTGGATTGACCCGCTCTGCCGTTGCGTCCTCACCCGTGTGAGAGCACGCAACGGCAGAGCGGGTCCGAACCTCGGACAACACGAAAGGATGAGCCAGGCAGAGCCAGTTTGGTGTTTCTCAACGCGGCCGCACGTCTTGTCAGGTGCGCTGCAAACTTAACCGCATCAGTAGTTCCGCCGCGCTCGCTGCGCGCGGCGGCTTGTCCGCACAAACGGTCCGGCGTCATCCAAGAGAGACCCAATGACGAAAACCGAAAAACGCGCTCTGGCGCTTAACTTCCTATCCCGCAATGATCTGCAGTTGCAGAACGCCGTACTGTTGCTCGGAGGCGCACACGCCCTGTGGCAGCTTCAACGACTGCGACAGTCGCTGGCGAAGTCGGCACACTTCACGTCGAGCCATCGCAACGGACTGAACTGGCTGCAGGGCCTGTTGTCACTGACGTTCGTAGAGCATGATGACACCATGGACCTCATGGCGATTGATCCAATGGACCCGGCCGTTGATGATGTCTGCCTGCTGAGCGAAGCCTGCGATCGGATGCTGAAGTGCCTCGGTAAGCCGGGCGATGGTGCCGCGAAAGCAGACGGGCAGATGGACGCCGCCTGAAACGTTGGATGGCAGGGGTGTTCCCTGCCATCTTTCCACTGTGTGGATCATGCAACTGCAGTTTATGCCCGAGGTTCTAACGCCGCCGGGTTCAAACAGGCCCGAATGGCTTGTAATCCAGACTCTGAATCCAGGAGAGGTTAGGGCGGTGCTGCAGTGTTGCAATGCCCGCCTGTATCGCGCGTATTCTGGCAGTTGTCATTGTGGTCCCTCCCTTTCCCAACAGGGTAACTGGCGGTACCGTGTTTGGCACGTCCTCATTCAACTCACACCAATCGTCTTGATCAACAATGACAATCCCGAAGTCTTTGAAATGAAGGCTGTAGATTTCGCCGTGATGCCCGCGCAGCTGCAGCAAGTCGAGCACCTTCATTGCAGGCGTTTTAGTCACTAAAATTACGGCCATAGCCTGTAACTGGAGATCGTCGATCGCAAACATCGGCTTGAATCTTTGTGCGCCAGCCTCGCTTCTGATGGGGGCGATGAGGTGGATTCCCGGCTTGCGCCGGTCGGCAAAAAATGAGTGCTGTAAAAGGATTCCGGTGAGATCGCCATCTCGAGCAGAGGCCATTTCGGTAAAGTGAGTATTTGCACCTTGTTCGAAGGTTTCTCCAAAGACACCGGAGGTTTCGAACATGGGCACAGCGACGGCTTCAGCATCCTCGTGCAATGGTGCTAAGTTAACTGACCAGCTACCTCCAGACATGCGAGACCTCCTTTTCAGATCTTTGAGAACGACTTCAATGTATCCTGCTTCTTGACCAGACCCGATTGTTGCGCACATTACGAGGCAGGCCCGAAGGTAGGAAAATTGCATCAACCTCTCGAAGGACCAGCCTTCAACGTCGGCAATTTCTAGCATTTCGGCATAACAGATTTGTGCCATTTCACAGCGCATGGTCAGCGGGTGGCGTAGGTTTTGAGCGCAATGCCTGTGGTCCAGTGCTTTCCGGAGCGTGGGAAATTCGGGGTCGACTATGATTGTTTCGTATGACGCTGCAATCTTCTCGAATTCTGCGCCAGGATTTGCCCCACATTCCGCGGCAAAGCGGTTTCCAGATTCTATCAAAGCGTCGATCAGATTGGTAATTTTGTCCAATTCGGAGAAATGCTCCGGGTAATAAGTGGCGATAAGCGTCGAGATTGCATGGCTGGTCGAATTAGGTTTCTGTCGCTATTTTCAGCGCATGACGGAATGACCGATAACTTTGGACACAG
>NZ_JBALVJ010000043.1:0-31498 GCF_036961165.1 Sulfitobacter sp.
GCAGAGCGTTTCAATGCATGTGTTGCGTCGATCAGTTGAGACCGCCGGACTTAGCGACCGATGTTGCGGCTGGCCCGAATGACCACCAGTCAGGGCTAGAAGTTGCATATTTTGCGGAATAGTTTGCATTCTCTCACTGAGAGTAAGGAATTTCGTATTTTTCAATTTTTGATTTCGGGGTAGTCTTTCCATACATTTAAAATCATCGTGCTGTTCTTTTTCGGCGCCATATAGGAGCCTATAGTGGCCACAATAGATAACCGCAAATTCCGTTTTGCCTTCATTACCGCAGCTTCATTTCTGCTTGTGTTCGTTGCCGCGTGCACGCCGAGTTATATCAACACTCAGGACTATGGTGCCCCCGCCACAGAACAAGAAATCAGAAACCACTACTCGGGGAACTCCATCAAATACCCGCTTGAGGTTGGTGGAAAGTCGTTTGTCGAGGCGTATTTTTCTCCAGACGGAACCTATAGGATGGTTGCGTTGAACGAGTCCGTTTTTGGTGAAGGCACGTGGAAGGTACATACCGCCCTAAGCCGCTCCACTTTGATCATTCAAACCACAGACTATTTTGTTGGGGACGGCCAAGCAGACAGCAGAGCTTGGAACGGGAGCTTTGTTATTTATACCCAGCCAGACGGGTCGGTTTTTGCCGATCAAATGGGGGGTGGCAACTCCTCTCAACCTAAACCAACACGCGGATTTAAAGCGCAAAGCAGATGGAATTCCCTCAGGCGGCAAGCCGGTTTTTAAGACTGGTTGACGGACCTTTACGTGCCGTGTGGCTACGAAGGCATAACAAGAAAAGTAGAGGTCCTGATCGGTGTGGGGTTCAATGGCAGCTTTGTCCGTATACAGGGCCAACACAACATGTTGAAAGCAGAAAAAAATGCCCGCCTGAATTCCACCGGAACCGGCGGGCATTCTTATTCAAATTTAGCGGCCAAATCAGCTTTGGCCGCTAAATGCGGCTTAGATGCTCATGCAGATGTATTTCATCTCTAGGTAATCTTCGATCCCGTGGTGGCTGCCTTCGCGGCCCAGGCCGGACTGTTTGACACCGCCAAAGGGCGCGACCTCGGTTGAGATCAGGCCAGTGTTCACACCGACGATCCCGTATTCCAGCGCCTCGGCCACTTTGTAGACGCGGCTCAGATCTTTGGCGTAGAAATAGCTCGCCAGACCGAAGATCGTGTCGTTGGCCATCGCGATGACGTCATCGACCGTGTCGAATTTGAACAGGGGGGCGAGGGGGCCGAATGTCTCTTCCTGCGCCACTTTCATTTTTTGCGTAACACCTGTGATGATGGTGGGCGGTAGGAAGTTGCCGTCCATCGCGCCATTGGCACCCAGCACAACCGTTGCACCGTGCGATACAGCGTCGTCGATATGCTCTTTGACCTTCTCGCCTGCGGCGGGATTGATCAGCGGGCCAAGGTCCACACCGGCTTCAAAACCGTCACCGACTTTCATCTTCTGCACGGCGGCAATTAGCTTTTCTGCGAAAGCGTCATAGACGCCGGCCTGCACGTAGATGCGGTTTGCGCACACGCAGGTCTGGCCGTTGTTGCGGAACTTGCACAGGATCGCACCTTCGACAGCGGCATCCAGATCGGCATCGTCGAACACGATGAACGGCGCGTTGCCGCCCAGCTCCATCGAGCATTTCATGACCTGATCGGCGGCCTGTTTCATCAGGATGCGACCCACTTCGGTCGAGCCTGTGAAGGTGAGCTTGCGCACGGTGGGGTTCTCACAGAATTCCTTACCAATGGCAGAGGAAGAGCTGGACGGCACCACGTTGAACACGCCTGCAGGGATGCCCGCACGTTCGGCCAGCACGCCCATCACGATCGCGCTCAGCGGTGTTTCGGCAGCAGGACGTGCGACAAATGCACAGCCAGCGGCCAGCGCCGGTGCGGCCTTGCGGGTGATCATTGCATTGGGGAAGTTCCACGGCGTGATTGATGCGGCAACACCAATGGGCTGCTTGATCACGGTGATGCGTTTGTCACGCTGGTGGCCTGGGATTGTCTCACCGTAGATACGTTTGGCCTGCTCGCCAAAGAACTCGATGAAAGACGCACCATAGGCGATCTCGCCCTTGGCTTCGGCCAGCGGCTTGCCCTGCTCTGCGGTCAGGATGGCGCCCAGATCGTCTTGGTTCTCCATCATCAGGTCGAACCATTTGCGCATCACGGCGGCACGTTCTTTGCCGGTCCAGTTGGCCCATTCTTTCTGGGCGGCTTCGGCGTGTGCAATGGCGCCTGCAACCTGAGCGCGGCTCAGGTTGGCAACTTTTGCCACAACATCTCCGCGTGAAGGGTTGGTCACGTCAAATGTCCCGTCGTCACCGTCCACCCATTTTCCGCCAATATAGGCACGGGTTTCCAGAAGGCTGGGGTCTTTGAGGATGGATTTAAGATCGGTGGTTGAAGCAGTCATGATGCGTTCTCCTAGAATTTCTTACTGGCACCCAAACCAACTCCCAGTATGATTGTCCAGTTCACATTGAAAGGGACAATATGATGAAGCTGGATGATGCCTACGCTAACGCAGCTTATATCAAGGACGCTGAAGCCTATCCACCACGTTGGGAGAAGGCGGCAAAATCCTTCCGTGAAGGCCTTGGCGCGCGCGCGCAGGAGGGGGTCTCTTACGGCCCTTCCGAGAGGCAGGCGTTTGATTTCTTTCAACCCGAAGGGGTTGCGCGTGGCACGATGATCTTTGTGCACGGCGGTTACTGGAAGGCCTTTGACCGCTCTATCTGGTCGCATTTGGCGACCGGTGCACTTGCGCGGGGATGGGCTGTTGCGATGCCAAGTTATGATTTGTGCCCCGATGTGCGCATTGCCGACATCACGCGGCAAATCGCGGCGGCTGTGACCCGTGTCGCCGATCGGACCTTTGGCCCGCTAGCACTGGCGGGGCATTCTGCGGGCGGGCATCTGGTTTGCCGTATGACCGATCCGCTGATTCTGCCCTCCGAAATTCGCGAGCGTATCAAGGCGATTGTGCCGATCTCTCCAGTCGCAGATCTGGCACCGCTGATGGACACCTCAATGAACGAGATTTTGCGCATTGACGCAGCCGAAGCGCAGGCAGAAAGCCCTGTGAATATGCAGCCTCCGCATGGCTTGGGCGTGACCATCTGGGTCGGCGCTGATGAGCGCCCTGCGTTTCTGGAGCAGGCTGAGCAACTCGCGCGCGGCTGGGGTGCGCGGCGTGTCGTCGATGAGGGGAAGCACCATTTCGACGTGATCGACGGATTGACCGACCCTGACGGCCCGATGATCAAAGCACTTTTGGGCCTGAAGTAAGTAACCCAGTCGGCAGTCTGGAAACGCATTGATCAGCAAGGTCTGTTCAGGCTTCACTTTGCGGTGCGCTTTTGCAAAACTCCCCCCATATGTCGCATGAGGGAATATAAATCATATTTACATTCCATATATTCAGTCAAAGTCAGTTATATACGGAGCATCTAATGGCCAATCTCGACGCGCAGGTCCGCGAATCTCAGGAACAGGTGGCGGAAGCACAAAGCAAAATCGCCGAGCTGACCAGCCGGATCGAAACTGCGCGCGCCAAGCTGAAGGCCGGCGATGCAGCCGAGATCGATATCGAGAATGCCTCGCTTGAAGATGTGCACGCCCATACCGAAGTCATGAACGCCAACATCGCAGAACTGATCATGGGTCTGGACGATGTCACCGCAGGCTTTTCGCGTGACTTTGATGAGATGCGCTCAAAAACCGGATGGGAAAGCGTCATTGGCATCTTCTCTTCCGCCAAGGCCGACAGCATGCGGCAAGAGCGGGTCCGCTCCGCCTCTATCGATGATAAATTGCAGGACCTGATCGCCAAGTCCGATACCATCGTGCAACTCCTTGAGGGCCAGTTGGCCGTTCTTGAAGAGCAGAAAACCAAGGTGGAGACCAACCTGACTGAGACCCTGAGCGACCGCGAAATGACCGTGGCCGAGCTTGAGTCCCTGCGCAATGACATCGCGGGCATGGACCCCGAGATTATCAAGCTGGAAAATGCCATTGCGTCAGAGACCGATGCCGCCAAACGAACCGCGCTGGAACGCAAACTTGCCGAAGCCAACAGCCGCTACAACGCCATGGTGCAGGAGGAGCAGGTCAAGCTTGCCAAATCCCAAACGCTTGAGCGCTACATCGACAAGGGCAAGACGTGGGTAGACAGCTTGCAGAACCAGGCGGCCACGCAGATGGTCCTGATCAATAAACTGCAAACAGACACCAAACAGCGTGTTGTACTTTATGATGCGCTGACCAAGTCCCTGAAGACAGCGCAACAACAAGACGTCGCCCACCGTATCAACGAAATCGGCGTGAAGACGGACCAAGAAGCCCAGTCCGCCATGGCCGGCATCGGTTCAGCCACCAACGCCCGCATGGCCGAGATGATGGAAAAGCACGAAGACCACATGGTGTTTGCCCGCGACGTGCTGGAGCAAAAGGCCAAAGCAGACGAACGCTTCGCGCGCCGCTTCCAGAAGATAATCGAGAAACATGACAGAAACGCGTATGGTGAGTGAACGACAGCGCTGGACTCGCTATGATCATTTGAAGTTCGGGGTTTCGATGTTTGTGCTCGGTGCGATTTCGGGGCTGCTACTCGGGCTTGTTGTGGACGGTTCGGACGCTGTGAAGTTCGCGCTTGTAGCCGGCCTCTTCACTTGGCTCGGTCCACTGATCTTTGTTGGATGGATGCGAATGTTCGAAAGAGTATTCTATCGCAGGATCATGCTCCCAGTCTGGCGCAGGTCTGGTTTGATTAAATGACCGACCCCTCCGCCGATCACTACGACCTCAAAGACACCTTCGCCAGCCGCAGGTATTTCGCCAAATTCCAAGCCATCATGCAGCACATGCTGCGGGTGGCGGGCGTGATGGAGGCCGAGGGGCATTTGACCCGCGATGAGGTCACAATCCTTGCGCGCTATGCCGTCAGCCTGACCTACACATTTCAGGCGCTCAGCTGGAAATATCTGCTGGTAGGCCGGGAAACAGGGCGCTTTTTTGGTTCCCTCACCGTAGACGGACGCGATAGCGGCTTTCCTGTGGCGGCAGAGCTGATGACGATGGCTAATGACGCGCAGAACGCGCAGGCGCATCTGTCTGCGATGCCATCCGTTGAGGCGCATAAGGACCAGATGGTCCAAGCGATCCTCGGCGACAGGACCCTGCCCACAAAACTCCAGTTTAGTCTCTCGCAAAGGCTCTATTATGAGGAATTGCTAAAGGGCGATTTGTTTTGGGTGCGTAATGACCCGCAGGCCGAATGGATCGGTGAGGACCGTGGTCGGCGCAGTTATCGCCTGCATTGGGCGACCTATGACAGTCAGGTGAACTTGCCCGTCATCTACATGATGGAGATCGAGGATTCAGGCCGTGAGGCACTGCCCCGCGATACCCGTCGTTGGGCGCAGGTGCAGGCGCATCTGAGCGCGCAGGCGCTGGGTGGGCTAAAGCTGGTCACCATCGCGCGCGGCTTCGACGAAGACTTCGACGATCTGCACCCCAAACGCTTGCGCCGCTTCCACCTTGGTCCGATGTACAGCCATGCCTACACCCGCCAAAACGGACCGCTGCGCGATGTGCTCGCGCAGGCGAAAGCACCAGAGGGGCAAGACTGGGCCATGGTCTGGACCGAGGAAGATCTGGTCTCGGATTGGGTGATTGAGCAGAAGGCGGGTTGGTTCTCGACCGTGGAGCGTGAAATTTTCGCGCTCGATCCGATGGGTGGGCAAATGCCTGACCTTGGCGCCACCAGTACCCATCGCAGTATCATCCTGCCCCAACGCCCCTATCAAGTGCTCGAAGAACAAAACCCGCCAGGCTTTGCCGGTGTGCGCAAGTTCGTGGTTAGCAACGCAGGCCGCGTCCTGCAGTATTAAGCGGTGTGACCGCAGACTTTGATATTTATGACCCACATTTTCAGGTCATCGAAGAATTTAGAGAGGAGCCATTATGAGCCAGACGTCCGACCAGATGGAATTGCGCGAAGAAGATATCGCCAAGCATGTCGCCATGGCGCAGTCTCTGATCGAAGGATTCGACCATGCGCCACGGATCGGCAGGGCGGTGGATGTCGCAGCGCCCGAGCGGTCCTCTGGTATCGGCACACGGCGGCGGTTCCGCTCAACCACGCCGGGGTTGGTGACGCAGCGGCGTAAGGTCACTGGTGCTGTGCAACTGATTGCGCGGGTCGAAACGGCGGACGGCGATGACGCGCTCATGTCGCCGCTGCAATCCACCGTGCTGCATGCCCTGCGCCGCGCGATTGCTATCGCATTGGCCGTGGCCGAGAATTTTGCGGACCACGCCGGGCTGGCTGATCTGAAGCGCTCCAATCTGGAAGGCGCGCTGCCACCCGCCCGCAAGACCGAGTTCAGCGAGCTGTTGGCCGCCGAAGCCTTGGTCACGCTTTACGTGTTCGGTAACGCCACCGCCTACCTGCTGTCCTCGCACCTCACCGAAGTGACGGTTGAGGTGGGCGATTTCGATGAGATGCTGACTGACAACGGACAGGTCGCCCTGCACGGCGCGTTGTGGGAGCTGGACAGCGACATCGCCGCCCATTCCAGCGATGATGCGCGTCTGGTGTCCACCGTCTGCGCCTTTGCCGAAAGCCTGATGGAGAAGGTCGCGCTGCGGGCCACCACCGCGCCACGGCTGGAAGCCTTCGCCGCGGCTGCGTGGCACGTTGAGGCGGATGATTTCACCGTGCGCGGCTTCTCTCCTGCGTCCAAGGCGAAATCGACGACCCTGACGATGAGCTTCAAAAAGCCCAACGAAGTCGTCGGCAACCACATCGCGAAATATCAATCCATGAAGCTGGTCAAAATGCTCATGGCCTATGACTTTGACCGCCGCCTGAACCCCTTTGCCGATCTGGGCGGGTTTATCTTTACCTTCATGGGTGACGGTGCGCCGGGCACGGGGAAGACGACGCTCATCCAGATGATGGCGGGGCTGATTTCGGAATACTGCCGCAACGCGGGCTACCCGTTCCGCTACCAGAACCTGAGCACGGACAACATCGACAGCTATCAGGGCAAATCGGGGCAGAACGCCAAGGCGTTTATCAACAACATCATTGATCCCTCCGTCATCGGCTTTGGCACCATCGACGACATTGACCAGCTGGCGGGCAAGCGCGGCGATCGCCAGTCCAGCGCCGGTCAGTTGGAAATCACAGCGGTGCTGATGGAAAGCTTTGCGGGCGCCAACACAGTTGTGCGCGGGAACTGCACGTTCGGCATGTTCTCCAACTACCCCGAGAATGTGGACGACGCCCTGCGCCAACGCGCCGGTGCGCGGTTCCTTGTGGACGGCCCGCAAACGCGGGAGGATTACGTCGATATCCTCTATCTGCTGATGGGCAAAAACCACGACATCCCGCTGGGCGATCACCAAGCGTTCGAAGCGCAGGCGATCAAAAAGGCCGTCGCCGCCAGCTTTGCAGGCCACGCCAAACCGCACGAAGCAGGGCTGCTGGAGGTCTATAACGCCGTGCAATCCAAGATCGGCGCGCTCGACACTATCAACAAGCTGGGGATGTACCTGAAAGCGATCCAAGAGGCCGACCCGCGTTTCACCGGCCGCGCGATCAAGAACATCACCGACGCGGTCAAGGTCCGCGCGATGGACTTTGAGCTGCCCGATGAATGGATGGAACAGCCGGACCTGTTCCTGTTCAAAGACTACGACGCCAAGAAAGCGATGATCGAAGACATGCGCCAGCCCATCACGGTGGATATGGTCGTGCAAGAGATCAACCGCTACGCGGATTCAGAGTTCCGCTATGCGGATAAGTCGGACGAGGTAGCGATTGAGAATATGGTCCGCGACTTTGGGCGGAATGAAGAGGCTAAGAAGCGGTATTCGGGGGAGCGGGGGTGAAGTTTTTAGAATTTCTCACTGACTTTAATAATTGGATTATCCCGCATAAAGAGCTGGTTACCGTAATTGCAGTCCCTGCCCTCACATATCTGGTTACATTTTTTTCAGGAAAAACCGCAGAGAAGCGTACTCGAATTAGCACTGAGGCATCGGAAAGAAGAGCCTTTGCGGAACGAAAATTGGAGCGTGAACTCACTAAACGAATTAAACTAGCCAATTTTCGCCAAGCTTGGATTAACCAAGTCAAAGAGGATTTCTCGTTGTTAATTTCAAATTCCCTTAATCCTGCCGAGGCGACACCAGCGACCGCTGCGATATTTAACTCAGCAATGGCTCGAATTCGACTGAATCTGAACATCAGAGAAGATGGGGTGAGTGAGTTACTCGATGCCTGCAATAATATTCAACAGACAGAGCAGTCTGATGAGGGCGAGTATCAGACTAACTTAGTCTTAAAAGCTCATTTGTATCTTAAGAAGGAATGGGATGCTTTGAAGTCAGAGATAGATGATATAGATAACCTAGAGCAGGAAATTCTCGTGAATTCAACTAAATGAACCGCCTCATCCGCGCCGGCCTGATGTTCGGCAACCTCTTTCATGTCTCCTCGCCCGCGTTGGTCGAACGCTATAACCGCGCACTAGAGCATCTGACGGGCAAGCGCACCGAGCTTACCGATTTCTACATCGACATCTCCGGCTACTCGCCCGAGATCGGGGATGAGATGAATGACCCGCTCTACCTCAACCACAAGGGCGTGAACCGGCAGTTTATCCTGCTGAGCGTTGAACAGCGCACAGCGCCATTGTTGAACACGCAATTCTCGACCTCCAAGACGATCCTGCAAGACTTTATCGCGCAGAACGAGGCGGCGCTTTTTGCGCTGACGGCGAAGGATGCCGTGGCGGGGGAGCTGGTGAATTCCGTCTACGATGTCTCAACCCCTGCGCGGCTGTTTGATATCCGGCGCATCACCATTGATGCCGACACCACCGGAGGCACGGTCAAAGACGCGGGCAAGCTGGCCGATATGGTCGACCGCTTCCGCGAGACGGAAAACGGCTGGTACGATGATGTGCTGATCGCCGACATGATCGCGCTGGCGGGCAAAACGGGTGACGTGGTGCGCAATCCGGTCAGCCTCAAGACCATGAGCTTTGATCAGCGCAATTTCTGGACAGCGCATTTCGGCGGGCTCTATGTGTTTCAGGACGTAGCGCACCCTGCGGTCATCGCGCCGGCGGGTAAGGACGGGCTGGACGATCTGCCGCTGGAGCATGTGTTCGACGCGACCCAGCGCAACCACATCGCCAAGTTCTTCCAGCTCAACGGATTGACCGAACCGATATTGGAGGCGCGGGGCATCCAGTCCGCCGCCATTCTGCGCCAAAAGATGGACTTTATCCTGATTGATGCCGTGGCGGATCAGGGGGTGGACCTGACTGGCCTCACCCGTGGCGATCTGCGCCGTCTTGCGCGCCAGCACAGTGACAAGCTGCCGACTGAATTCCACACGCTGGGCCAACTGGTGAACTGGGCTGAAAACGGCGGCGCGTTCCCCAGCATCACCAGCGCCAATCCGGTCTATTTCTACACCCTGCGCGCGGCTGACACGCCCGACGCAGAGCTGGTGAACATGCTGTTGGCCGAACTTGCGCCCAAGGACATCCGGCAGCTGTTCATCTGCCACAAGGATCTGTTTTACGCGACCTACGCGCGCTGGCCGGACGCGAAAAAGGCCTATGTTGCCGATTTTCTGGAACGCGAGTACCTTATGGACAAGGCTGGTGTGCGTGACGCACTCTTTGGGCATGAGCCCGCGCTGGAGGTGCCACCTCAGCCGCGCAAAGGGAAAAAACCGCCCCCCGTCCCGGACCGCATCGCGGCGGTGGGTCCATGGGGCGCTGTGGAGAGGAGATAGCAGATGTTCGCACTTGCCCGCCTGATGGTTGTCGGATTTATCGTGCTGACGGTGATCTATGTTTGCCTGTCGCTGTACTCCCGCGCGGTGCGCAAGGGCAAGCTGCGGCGCGAATGGCTAGAGGGACCTCAGGACCAGACCCTTGATGCGTTTCTGGATGAGGGGCTGGAGGATTATGACAAATCCCTGCGACGCAAATTGATCCTGTCGGTCTATGTTATTCCTGTGATCCTTGTGTCAGTGGTCATCTACCTTACAAATTTCGCCTGAGAGGGTTTTACATGCTTGGTCTTCTTCGTTGGACATTCTGGATCACCGTCTGGGTGATCGTTGCCGCGTTTTTCCACTATACCCTGCCGCAGGTCGATATCGTGCGGATCACGGATACCTACGAAAAGCGGATCGATCCGGGTGAGAATGCGCTGTTCTGGGCGCAGGCGGATGTGGGCACGGATGGCACGCTGTCCAACCGCGATGTGTTCTTCATCCAGTCGCGCCGCGTGAAGGGCGATGTGATGGTTTACCGCAATGAGGATACCGGCTGGAGCTGGCCGCCATATTTCAAGTTCGACACGTCGAACCTGCAAGCCGAGGCGGGTGATCTGGCCTCAACCGAGGCTGCGCCGCGCTATGTCGCGATCAAGCATTACGGTTGGCGCAACGAGTTTCTGACGATCTTCCCGAATGCTATTTCCGTGCGCGCGGTAGCGGGGCCGGATGTCTCCAAGGGTATCCCGTGGCTTAACATCATCATCCTGACGCTCTTTGTTACGCTGATCTACGGCATTTGGGTGCGCTGGCGCCGGTTCCGCATGGCGCGGATTGATCCGACGATGGAGGCAATCGAAGACGATTTCGCCGATGCCACCGGCGCTGTGCGGGGCTGGTTCGGGTCATGGCGCAAAAAGACCTGATAAGAGTGTTCACCCACTAAAAAACAGGGCTCGGAATTGTCAAAAATTCCGAGCCCTGTTTTGTTGCTGTCTGTGAGAGTGGCGATGATCAGCTTTGCGGCTGAACCATCCGCCCCATCCGGCGACCACCCAGAATATGTACATGCAAGTGTGGCACTTCCTGCACGCCATGATCACCTGCGTTGCTGATCATGCGAAAACCTTCGCCGTCATCCAGTGACACGCCTTCCATCTTGCAGACCTGCGCGATGGCGCGGGTATAATCCAGAATCTCTGCGTCAGACGCTTCGGCAGCAAAGTGGTCGTAGCTCACGTATGGCCCCTTGGGGATCACCAGCACATGTGTGGGTGCCTGCGGGTAAAGGTCGCTGAAGGCAAGTGTGTGCTCTGTCTCCAGCACAGTGTTGTTCGGGATCTCGCCGCGCAGGATTTTGGCAAAGATGTTTTGATCGTCATAGGCGTAACCCATCGGGTAGGCTCCTTAATCGGCAAAGAGGTAATCGGTGCTGGTGATCTCATGCGCCTTCTCGCCGCTCACGCCAAGGAACTTCGCCAACTCGTCGGCGTTTTCGTCGGATGAAGCTATCTCGCGGATACGGCAGTGGTTCTCGAACTGGGCGTCGCGGATCGCGTCACTCTCGAACACCATGTCGTTGCGAATGGTCGGCAGCAAGCGGTCCAGCGTCTCTTGCGAGGTCTGCTCACCTGCAAGACCCACGCGCATGGCGTGACCGATCAAATATTCGTCCGTGAACCCGCACTCAATCTCAAGGATGCGCGTGGTCGAGCGGTCGGCGGCAAAATCCTCCAGCAAATCGAGGTTGCTGGGGTCCATGCAGACAATTAGGCGGTCCGTCTCGAAATAATCAAACAGCATCCGCATCAATGCACGGCGGTGGCGCGTGCGCTTGCCCAGCGTCTTTTCAATGCCACCAAGGGCGGGCAGGGGCGCGTCTTCTTCGTTAAAGACATATTCGATCGCAGGCACATTGGTCGTCTGACGGATACGTTCCAGCACGCGCTTGGCGACGTGCCATTTCTTGCACACGACAATCAGCAATTCCCGCTCACGGCCCAGCGTGCTTTCGGTTTCCCAGAATCGGGTTGAGAAACGCCGCCCGATGCGCCCGCGCCCCGTAAGGAATTTGAAAAGACTGCGGCCCTCATTGCTGATCTGGAAACGTACGCCCTGCGCGGAGTAGAGCAATCCCAAACGGCGCTTTAGATCAAGCGCGTCTGCGCTGATCTTGCGCGCAAACAAATAGTTCTGACTGAGCAGCAGATCGTAGTGATCGTTGTAGAACGTCACGGGCATCCCGTAGTCGGTGAACATCAGGAAAGTCAGCGTGCGTCCCCAGATTTCGTTCTCGGGGACCAGATGGCGCACAAGGGTCTGAAAGAATGTCTCATCGGGAATCCACGTTGTGCGGAAAAACCGGATTACATCGCGCCGCTTTTTGCAGAAGTCCAACAGCGCTTCGATTGTCTGGCGGCGGAGGCACCACCACTGGCTGCCGATCTGGACCTGAATATCTTGCGGGATCTCGCGCGTCAGGCCAAAGCGTTTCTGGAAATTGAACATCGCATAGAACAGCTTTTTCTGGGTCCGCTCGTTGAACCAGTGGCGGTAGATCAGCCGCTCTTCGGTCCAGCCGGTCTTGATCCAATCGCTTTCGTAATAGTCGAAGCTTTCAATAAAGTCCGCGTCATTGTCGTCCAGAAAGCGATGCGTGTATTCGGCGGATTTGATCGCCATGCAATCGCCCGACAACATGTAGAAATGCGTCGCGCGCGGAAATGCCTCAGCGGCAGCTTCAACCGCGTAAAGTGTGGCCTGCACCAGGGACCATTCACCCCAGCCGCAGCGGATGCGTTTTGTGGCGTAAGTGACGTTCGGGTTGTTCTCTAGTGCTTTGCGAATGGCTTTGTAGTGGGCCGGATCGGCGCTCGCGTCAAAGTGGATGGACATGTAGTCACCCACAGCCGTCAGCCGCTCCGCCTGTTTGATGATGGCGTCCGGGTCTTTATGACACAAAAGTATGTAGGCAATTTTTGCCATTCAGGAACCATTCACCGTATTTATGCTCGATTGTTTACATAGATAATGATGAACACTCATTGAATAAACAGCAATTATTTGCTTTTGTAGATCTAAAGCTGCTCCAAGAAGCGGCATGTGCAGTTTGAGCAGGAGTGGTGCAAGATGGGTTTTCCCGGAACATGGATGACCGAAAGCGAAAGTGTCGTGTACCGCGTGGTGCCCAAATGCGCGTGTTCGACCATCGGCCAGATCATGTATTACTCTGATCATGGTGAGTTTTTTGATGGCGATATCCATGATGCTAAGGGCGGTATGCATAAATGGGCGTTGGATGAGAGCCAGGATGCCATTGCGCGAAACGTCCAGAACCACAGCTCTTATGCCTTCACTTGTGTCCGTAATCCTTACACCCGAATTCTAAGTTCCTTCTTCGACAAGATTTGCGGAATCCAGCGTAATGGCAAACGATACCGTGGTAATTTGGTCCCACTTTTGATCCAGAAATACGGGATCGAAGTTGGTGGTGAGGATGGCAAGCAAGAGTTTGACCAAATCGCAAGCTTCCGCCGCTTTTTGCTGTTTGCCCGTGACACCATCCGCTGGCGCCGCCCGATGGACCCGGACATCCACTGGTCCGCTATGGCGGGCCATGTCAGCACCTTCATTGTGAACGGTGGCACCTACGATAAAATCGTGTGGACCGAAGCTTTTAATGACGGCATGCGGGACGTGCTGGATGCGGTTCAAACGCCGCACGCCATCGATTTGGCGAACATGCCCCGCTTCAACGAAAGCGAAGGGCACGGACCCAAGCGTGCGCATCCGGTTGAGGATTACTTTGACGATCTGTCGATGCATCTGGTGTATGAAATCTACAAACGTGATTTCAATCTTTTCAAATACGACTTTGAAAATCCCGGAAATAAGATGCCCATCGGAGAGATTGATCTTGATGAAGTTCACGCCAAGCTTGGCGATTGACCTGTTACCAGCCGATTAATTTTTTCGCTAAAATTCAATAAGTTATTTCGCGTCCGAAACATCCCGTTTGGCATGGCTGGACAATTCCTGCGCGCTTCGCTCTAGTCGGCGTAGATAATTAATTACCGCGAAAGATGCGTCTTATGGCTTTTGTTTTCCCCGCCCCTCCCCAAGCTAGCCTTGCTGTACAGGGCAGCGATGCACGCTTTCCCGTGCGCCGGATTTTCTGCGTTGGTCGCAACTATGAGGCCCACGCACGCGAGATGGGCAATGATCCGGACCGCGAACCCCCTTTCTTCTTTACCAAGCCAGCAGATGCGGCCTGTGACACACCTTGCACGCTGCCATACCCCTCACTGACCAATGACCTACATCACGAGATTGAACTGGTGATCGCGATTGGCAAAGGCGGGTCGAACATCGCTCCTGCTGATGTGATGGATCATATCTGGGGCGCGTCAGTGGGCATTGATCTGACCCGCCGCGATATTCAAGCTGACGCCAAGCAAACGCGCCGTCCATGGGACTGGTCCAAGGCATTCGATCTCTCCGCGCCCATCGCGCCGATCAAACCGATTGCCGATGTTCCCAGCCTGACGCAGGGCCGCATCTGGCTCGCCGTGAATGGTGAGGTGCGGCAAGATGCCGATATCGCTGATTTGATCTGGTCTGTCGCCGATCACATCGCCACGCTGAGCGAAGGTATGACGCTGGCCCCCGGCGATCTGGTGATGACAGGCACCCCCGCGGGCGTAGCTGCCGTTGGCGAGGGTGACGTAATGACGGGCGGCGTCGAGGGCATCGCAGAGCTGGAAGTTACCATCGGCCCGCGCGCCTAAAGCGCGGGGCCAAAGTGCTTACTTAGTGGCGAGGTTCCGGGCCCCATTGGTTCGGACCTTCCTGCGACCTTGTGCAATAGAAGACAATCAGCACGATCCAACCGATGATTGGCACAAATACAATCAGGAACCACCAGCCTGTGCGTCCGATATCATGCAAGCGTCGGATACCTATGGCGATTGAGGGAATAAACGTTGCGAGCGAGACCAGCAAGTTCGCAGGTCCGCTGTCCCCCATGGTGAGCATGCCGTCGACAAGGGCTGCGCCAAAGCTCAGCACGATCATCCACAAGGTCCACCACCAGTATTGGGAGCGGGTCGAGCGGGTTTTGAAATCCACATAGCGCGCAAAGCCGTCCTTGAGCGCTCCCAGAAAAGTGTTGGCATCGGCACGGGCCGGGTCGTGCATGTCTCCCATGGGGGCGGTTGGCGGCAGGGAGGCCACAGTCTCGGGCCCTCCGGTTCTGCCGTAGGGCAGCCAGTCATCCATACCTTCCTGCCAGACCAGCGTATCACTACGGATGGTGCCGGTTGCGACCAAAGCGTCAAATTCGCCTTGGCTGACGGGACCATTGGAGGTTCCTTCAATCGCGTAATACCATTCTGTGCTCATATCAGGTGCACCCTTCTATAAATGTCTATTCGTTTAGCCTAGCGGTGCTTGGGTCGTGCCGCAACGGTCTCAGCGGTGCTGTGCTGCCAATGTTCGTGCCGCACGGGCTCGCGCTTCTTCCGCCAGTGTTGGAAGGCCTGACTTGGCATAGACTTCGCCCAGCATCAGGTTCAGCGGTACGCCCTCAGGATCGTAGGTGTGGCGCATCTCCAACACTTGCTGCGCGCTAGAGGCGCGGCCATCGCGCACCAGTGCGTCCAGATGGATTTGTTCGAACAAATCGCGCTGGGCATGGCTACCGCCGCATTCGGCCATACGTGGAAAGGCGCGGGAGAGGTTGTTAATGGCGGCGTCCCAGTTCCCGTGCGCATGCGCAATGATACCAATGGCGGCAGGCAGCGCGACATCGCGCCATGCAACGTGGTCGTGCTGGTTTTCGTCTACCGCGCGCGCCTCAATGGCTTGCATCAGGTCATTCGCTTCGCTGTGGCCTGTGCGGGCAAGGGCATAGAGGTATTGCAGGGTCAGGAACGGGCTGACGGTATCCGCGCCGCGCAAGGCCACGTGATCGGCCACATCGCCCCAACGTGCGCCAACGTCCACGCCCACGAATTCCATCCGCGCCAACAGAGAGGTGGCGCCAACCTGATCCTGAGAATATTCCTTGGCCAGCCCCCAGACATGGGTGTCGTAGGCGGTGCGCACATCGTCATGTTGGCCAAGGCTGAGGTAGAACAGCGCCAGATGCCACCAGTTGTGACTGCGCATAAAGCTGTTGAGCCCGCCCCGCGTCTCGGCCACGCTTTCCATGAATTTGGCCCCTTCGGCCACGCGCCCTTGTGTCAGCATCACATGGGCGATGGCATGGTGCGCCCAAGCATCGTCGTGTTGCAGCGACATCGCATGCCGCGCGGCAGTCTCGGCACGGTCAAGCAAGTGACATTGCTCGTAGCCAAAGGCGATCATGCCGTGGGCATAGGCGATGTCTTCGGCCTCTGGCAGCGCCTTCAGCGCCATGCGCAACATGCCCGCCGCATCACCCAGATTGAACAGATGGTATTGCGCCAGCTTCAGCACTGCCATGTCACGCGGGTGGTCCATCATGATCTGGTCGCAAATCTCCAACAGTTTGGGGATGTCGTTATGTACCCACGCTTGGGTCGCCGCGATCACCTGCGGTTCGCGCGGGGTAACACCAGCCTTAGTGGCCTGTTGCGCGCGTGCCAGATAGGGCGCTGCCTTTTGGGGGGCAACAGGTGCTTCGAGGAACATCCACAACATCGCCGCATAGGCGTTGGCCAATGCGCAGTCGGGGTCGGCATCTGCCGCCGCGATGATGTTTGTCGCTTTAGGTTGGTAGCTTAGAAAGCCGTGAATGAAGTCATTGATCCCGTTTAGGGTCTCGGGGTTGGAGCAGGTGACAGGCGCCGTAGAGGTCTTGGGTCATCGGTGTGTCTCCTCATGCTGGGCAGTAAAGCGCATCAGGTGTGCGGCCACCGCATCGGGCGCGTCCCAGTGGATGGAATGACCAGCCGCCTCGACCAAATGCACAGGTAGATCGCCCAGCGTTTCACGTGCGAGTTCCGCAGGCATCAGCAGATCATCAGCGGCCAGCAGCGCCTGTGTCGGGCAGCGCAAATCAGACACTGCATTGGGCGCATAGCCGTCAAGGGCGGCAATCTGGTGGCCCATCGCCTGCGCGCTTTGTGAATGAGGATATGCCAGCGACAACATCGCCGCCTGCGCCACTGCGCCGTCCATCTCATAAAGAGCGGGAGAAAAGAGCCATGGGAATAGCGCGTGCAGCCAGACATCAGGCGCATTATCACTTTGCCGGATTGCAAGCAGGGTCTTGAACAGCACCACATTCCGTTCCAGCCGCAGCGGGGCAGAGGCGGCGAGGGTGAGCGTATTGACGCAGTCAGGGGCCGTACTGGCCAGCCGCATCCCGATCATACCGCCCAGCGAATGGCCCATGACATGGGCAGGCCCGACATCGAGATGATCCAACAACGCCGCGCAATCGTCAGCGAAATGGCCGACCGATGCAGGCGCATCCCAAGGCGTGGTGCGGCCTGTGGTGCGGTTATCAGGGCGGATGACGTCAAAATGAGGCTCTAGCAACGGGATAAGCGGCGCCCAACTGGCGTTGTCGCTCATCATGCCGGCGATCAACAGCAGCGGCGGACCATCACCTGTCCGTTCATAATGGAGGGTTATTCCGTCATGCTCAAAGGTTGGCATTTGCAGTTCTCCAGCATGGCATGATGTCTCCCTCTTGAGGGGTTGCGGCAAAAACTGCGCGGGCAATCGCGCGGCTCAGGCACAGGGCTGCGGCATGGCCGGTCATCAATACGTCGGCGGGGGGCTTGGCGCTGGTGGTCAGTGCAAAGACCAGATCGCCGTCGTTAGGTGTATGCGCAGGCACGCAAGCGCGCGCGATGCCGTCATGGGCGGCCACGGCTACACGGTGGCATTGAGCCTTTGTTAGGGTCGCATCAGTGGCTACAATGGCGATGGTGGTATTGGCCCGCGCTGACATGGCGTTCATCTTCCGGCTCTCTCGGCTCAGGCCAAGGCCGCTGGACGGATCAGGCCCCAAGCCGCCAAATTCATTGCCCATCTCGAAAGGGGCGGCATAGAAGTGACGGTCCCCCGGAGTAGTGACCGAACCTACGGGGTTGGCGGCCACAAGTGCAGCAACCGTGCTGCCATCAGGCAATTGCAGGGATGCTGTGCCAAGTCCGCCTTTGAGCATTGCGGTGAGCGCGCCAGTGCCTGCGCCAACCGTTCCTATTTCGAACTCTGCCTGTGCCGCGCGGTAGGCCGCAAGGCCAAGGGCGCGGTATGGATTGTCGGTCCAGTTTTTGTCACCGCCGTTGAGCAGATCAAACAGGATCGCACCGGGGACCAGAGGGATCTGCGCGGGCCCGATGCGAAAGCCGCGGCCGTCCGCGCGCAGCCCGTCCACAACGCCTGAACACGCATCAAGCCCGAAAGCCGAGCCACCCGACAGCACCAGCGCATCCACTTCGGCCACGGATTTGTCGGGCGCCAGCAAATCGGTTTCACGCGTGCCGGGCGCGCCGCCCATCACCGCAACGGAGGCAATAAAGGGCGCATCACCGACCACTATCGTTGCGCCTGATTTGAGCGTTGCATCCTGCGCGTTGCCCACGCGCAGGCCGACAATATCACTAAGGCTGTTGGTCGGGCCGGGTGTCATAGGTCAGATCCTTGGTTTATCGCTGGCAGTTTCGGGATCGCCTGTGTTGGGCGTGCTTTTAGGCTCGATCAGCAGAACGTGGCATTCCTCAGCAGCGCGTGGGCGGTGGGCAACGCCACGGGGCACGACAAAGATTTCGCCCTCTTTGACAACATGCGATTCCCCATCAAGGTCCATCGTGAATTCGCCCTGCAGAACCAGAAAGAAATCATCGGTGTCCTCATGCAGGTGAAACGGAAACTCGCCCGAAAATTTGGCGACCATGATATCGTTTTCGTTGTACTCGGCCACGATATGCGGGTCCCAATAGGTTGAGAATTGGTTCAGCTTATCAAGCAGGTTTATCGGTTTCATTGGCTAGGGCTTTCACATCAGGCAGCACGGGGGCCGCAGAGATCAGGGATTTTGTGTAGGGGTGTTGCGGCGCCGCAAAGACGGTCTCGGTCGCGCCTTGCTCGACGATCTCGCCCGACTTCATCACCAGCACGCGGTCGGTGATGGTGCGCACAACGCTAAGATCGTGGGAGATGAACAGGTAGCTTAGGTTATAGGCCGCGCAAAGCTCTGCCAGCAGATCAAGGATTTGCGCGCGCACGGACACATCAAGCGCGCTTACCGCTTCGTCAAACACGATCAGATTGGGGCGGATAATCAGGGCGCGGGCGATAGCGATGCGCTGCCGCTGGCCGCCGGAAAATTCGTGGATGTATTTCTGTGCGTCGGCCGGTGTCAGGCCCACGGCGGTTAACGCCTCGTCGATTGCCTTTTGCCGTGCGGCCCCTGTCGGTGGTTCGTCCAGCAGGTGAAACGGCTCTGTGATCTGGCGGGCGACGCGGTGGCGCGGGTTGAAGCTGCCGTAGGGGTCTTGGAACACCACCTGCATGCAGCGGCGCACGGCGAGGTTGGGCTTGTTGCCGGTGAACACCGGCTCTCCGTTCAGCGTGATGCTGCCTTCCTGCACTTGCTCAAGCCCGAGCAGGGCGCGGGTAAGGGTGGATTTTCCGCAGCCGCTCTCTCCGACAAGCCCCAGACGTTCACCGCGACCCAGCGTGAAGCTGACGTTGTCGACGGCGCGGAACAGGCCCGGCTTGCCGAACAAGGTTTTGCGCGGCGTGCGGTAGTCGCGGCAGACGCCTGTGACCTCCAACAGTGGGGTGGGGGTGACAATATCGGGCAGCGTCACCTTGTGGGAGGAGGCCGCGAACAACATGCGCGTGTAGGGGTGCTGCATGTTTTGTAACAGCGCTTGCGTCTGGCCTTGCTCCACCACTTCGCCGTTGCGCATGACGATTATGCGGTCCGCCATCTCGGCGACCACGGCTAGGTCGTGGGTGATCATCATCAGCCCCATGCCGTCCTCACGCGCGAGTTTGCTCAACAGCGTCAGGATTTGTGCTTGGGTCGTGACGTCCAGCGCCGTGGTTGGTTCATCCGCAATCAGCAGGTGTGGCCGTAGCGCGATGGCCATGGCAATGACTACGCGTTGGCGTTGGCCACCTGACAGCTCATGTGGGAAGCGCGAAAGCGGAAAACGGTCTTGCGGCAGGCCCACACGCTGAAGGGTTTTCGCGGCGCGGTCCAGTGCTTCGGAGCGCGAGGTTTGTTCGTGGATCAGGATCGTCTCGGCGACCTGATCGCCGATGGTTTTGACGGGGTTGAGCGCGGTCATTGGCTCTTGGAATACCATACCGATGTCGTTGCCGCGCAGCCCGCAAAGGGAGGCTTCGTCCAGCGTCGTCAGGTCTGTGTCACCCAGCATGATGCGGCCGGTAGTATGCGCGCCCTGCGGCAACAGTTGCATGGTGGCTAGCGCGGTCATGGATTTGCCAGAGCCGCTTTCGCCGGTGATCGCCACGATCTCGCCCGCGTCGATGGTGAGGGTGACATCGCGCAGGATGTCAAAGCTGTGGATCGACAAGCTCAGGTTCTGGATGGACAGCAAGTTCATGTGCGGGTCACCCGCAGGCGCGGATCAAGATAATCGCGTAAGCCGTCACCCATGAGGTTCAGGCCCAGCACTGTGAGGATGATCGCAAAGCCCGGCATCAGCGCCATATGCGGTGCGATGCTGACCATCGTTTGCGCATCTGCCAGCATCCGGCCCCATGACGGCGTGGGTGGTTGCGCCCCAAGGCCGACATAGCTCAGCCCCGCTTCGGCGAGGATGCCCAAAGAGAACTGGATGGTGCCCTGCACGATCAGCAGGTTGGTGACATTGGGCAAGATATGCTCGACCGAGATGCGCGCGGCGGATTTACCGGCCACGCGGGCCGCAAGGATGAATTCCCGCTCCCACAGGCTGAGTGCGGCACCGCGCGTGATGCGTGCGAAAACGGGGATGTTAAATATGCCGATGGCGATGATGGCATTTATGGCGCCAGCGCCGAAGACGGCGGTGATGAGGATCGCAATCACGAGGCTGGGAAAGGCAAAGACCAGATCATTGCCGCGCATGATGATCTCATCCACCAAGCTGCCGCGCCGTGCGGCGGCCCACAGACCCAGCGGGATGCCAAGGCACATGCCGATGCCCACCGCCACCAGCGCCACCGCTAGCGAAGTGCGCGCACCAACCATCAGCAGGCTCAGGATATCGCGGCCGAAGTGGTCGGTCCCCAACAGATGCGCGCCGCCCGGTGTCTGGAAACGGCCAGGGATATCAAGCGCGGCATGGTCAAATGGCGTCCATATGAACGAGAGCAGCGCCGCGCCGATGAAGATGGCACAAAGAAGGCCGCCGATGATAAGGTTACGGATCATGCGCGGGCCCTCAGGCGGGGATCAACGGCGGCATAGGCCAGATCAACGCAAAAATTCACAAAGATGACGGCAAAGACCAGCAACATCGTCACGCTCTCTACCACAATCAGATCACGGGCAGAGATGGATTGGAAAATCAGGCGGCCAAGGCCGGGCAGGTAGAACACTTGTTCGATGATGATGCCGCCGGCCAGCAAGAAAGAAAATTGCAACCCGATGATGGTTAGCACGGGGATCATCGCATTGCGCAGGCCGTGACGCCAAAGTGCTTGCCGCGCTGTCAGCCCCTTGGCCCGCGCCGTGCGCATGAAATCCTCACTCAGCACATCCAGCAGGGCAGAACGCATGACGCGCGCAAGGATCGCCGCCTGCGGCAGAGCCAGCGCAACGGCAGGCAAGGTGAGCGAATGCAGCCCGGCCCACAGCCCCTTATCCCAGCCAACGAATCCTCCGGCCGCGAACCAGCGCAGTTTGATTGCGAACAACAGCACTAGCATCATGGCGAACCAGAAATTTGGGATGGCCACGCCAATCTGTGTCGCGCTCATCACGCCTATGTCACCTGCGCGTCCGCGGCGCGCGGCGGCGTAGATACCTGCGGGAAAAGCGATCAGCGTTGAAAGCGTAAGCGCATAAAGCGCGAGCGGCAGCGACACCCACATGCGTTGCGTGACCATATCTGCAACCGGCGTGCGGTAGGTGTATGAGGTGCCGAAATCTCCGCTCAGCATGCCTGTGACCCAGCTTACGTAACGCTCAAACTTTGAGGCATCGAGACCCAGTTCCGTGCGCAGTGCTGCCAGCGTTTCAGGCTGCGCATTGATACCGAGCATGAACGAGGCGGGATCGCCAGGGGCGATCTCGATCACGGTGAAAATGACCAAAGAGGCGACAGCGAGGCTGATCACCAGAGAGAGCATTCGTTTGAGGGTATAGCGCAACATTGTGTGAAGCGTATGCTCAGTTCTCACAGGGGTCCAGCGCCTATTGCGAGATTTCGGGCCGCTGCGAACGCTTTAATAGCGCATTGGTTCCAAACAATCTTCTGCGGAAATTCGGGAACGAAGCGGGAGGGATCTGCGTTGTATTTCCAACGAAGCGACGCAAATTTTCGCCATAGGATAAAGGATTAGTTAATGACACGTTTTCTCAAGACCACAGCAATCGCCGCACTCGCCATGTCCACCGCATTGCCGGCCTTTGCCGCAGCGCACCTCGACGTCAATTCGATGACATGCGCCCAGTAAAATGAACTGTCTCCTGAAGACCAAAGCACGGTCGCCACGCTGGCCGTCGCTGAAATCAGCGGTGCCACAGGTGAGACCCTTGAATCCAATGACGGTGTTGAAACCGCAACGGCACCTCTTGAAGGCGAAGCAGCTACCGAAAGCGAAGCGGGCAGTTCCACAACAGTTGCAGACAACAACGGTGAAGAAACAGCTACAAGCACCGTATCCGCCGGTGATGACGAGACTGAATCTGCAGAAAACGTAGAGCTTCTGAACCTGACTTGCGCGAATAACATGGACGCAATGGTGACTGAAGCCGCAGCGGGCATGGACGGCACACGCTAAGCCGACAGACTGTTTTGTAGGTAAAGATTTCGGGGTCGCATGTTGCGGCCCCTTTTTTCATGTCAGCGGCGACATTTCCTTTTGGTGGTTTCCCGCTAAGTCTAAGATGTGCATAAACCGCTCTTCATAGGACACGAGATTTTTCGCGGCTCCAGCTATGGGTTGAAGCATCCCTTGCGGGTGCCGCGCGTCTCTACGGTGATGGATTTAAGCCGTGCGATGGGCTGGCTCCCGCGCGATCAATACATCACCGCGCCGCGCGCAAAGCCCAAAGTGTTGGAGGCGTGGCATGACCCCGCCTATATCGCGGCGCTGCAGCGTATTGAAGCTGCACAGCAGACGCAACCGGAGGATTTGGCGCGTTACGGCATTGGCAGCGTGACGAACCCTGTGTTTCCAGAGATTTTCCGCCGTCCTGCCACCGCTGCCGGTGGATCAATCCTTGCCGGAGAGATTTTGGCGCAGGGTGGGGTGATCTATAATCCGGCGGGTGGCACACATCACGGGATGCCCGCACGGGCGAACGGGTTTTGCTATTTGAATGATCCGGTGCTGGCGATGCTATCACTGCGCCATCATGGGGTGCGGCGGATTGCCTATGTGGATATTGACGCGCACCATTGCGATGGCGTGGCGGCAGGGTTTGCCGGTGATCCCGATTGTCTGATGATATCGGTCCATGAGGAGGGGTTGTGGCCGCGCACGGGTCTGATTGACGATGATGGGGGTGGCAACGCAATCAACCTTCCGGTGCCGCGGGGGCTTAAGGACAGTGAAATGGCGCATATCCGTGAGGCGCTAATCCTGCCCAAGGTGGTCGATTTTGCGCCAGATGCGATTGTTTTTCTGTGCGGTGCGGACGCCGTGGAGGATGATCCACTGGCACATCTGTCACTTAGCAATAATGCGCATTGGGACATCTTGCGCGGACTTATGGCGCTGGGCGTGCCGCGCCTGCTGGTGCTAGGCGGTGGTGGGTACAACCCGTGGACCGTGGGGCGGATGTGGACTGGCATCTGGGGCATTCTCAACGGTCATACCCCGGACAAGGGACTGCCGACTGTGGGCGAGGAGGTGCTACGAGCGCTGAATTTCCATGGCAACAGCCGTGGTCGCAACCCGCCCGAGCATTGGTTCACTACCTTGCGGGACGCCCCGCAGGAGGACGCAGGGACATCACAAGTTGTGCGACAGCGCGTGGCGATGCTTGCGCGTCGCACGTTGCCAGCGCGGTCCGGTCGCTAACCGGTGCCGCAGGCGGGACAAGGGCCAACAGACCGAACACTGATAAAACGGTAACAACACATGCGGCGTGCAAAAGACCGATCATGTTGAGCCGGTGTCCAAAGGGTTGTTTGGAGGATTTGTGCCGCAGCCTATGCTGCGCAATCTTCGCGCCGCCCCAACCTCCGATACGGGCGAGGTACAGTAGGGCCGCTTCGGGGGTACGCTGTTCTTTCTTAATCGCGAAGATCTTGTCAGCGGCAAAGGCGCGATATGTTTTTACGTTGATCACACAAAAGTAGACTATCGCAAATAATAAAATCAAAAGAATCATGGGTTTGGGCCGTTCAAATGCTCTTAGGACCAGCATAAGCAAAAAAGGCCCCGCAGTGCGGGGCTTTTTGGTGGTGTTTTTACGACAAAAGTTGGTTCAGTCGGCCCAGCTTACGGCGGTCAGATCGTTGGCCTGCGTCGGTGCGTTGGCCCACAGCCCTTGCAGGCCTGCTTTTGCTACTGAAAGCGCAGAAAGCTGGAACAGGTAGCCGTTCACATAATCGGTTGAGATCATGGTTTGCGCTTCACCCAGAATGGCGGTGCGCATGTCTGGGTCTGTCGTGCTGTTGAGTTTTGACATCAGCTCCTGAAACGCAGGGTTGTCATATTGAAAGTAGTAGTCGGGGTTGGCATAGATACCGATGTCCATCGGCTCTGTATGGCTGACGATGGTCAGGCCAAAGTTCTTGCCCTTGAATACAGATTCCAGCCACTGCGCCCATTCCACGTTGGTAATCTCTGCTTTGATCCCGACTGCTGCCAGTTGCGAGGCGATGATTTCACCACCGCGGCGTGCGTAAGAAGGAGGTGGCAGGAAGAGCGTTGTTTCGAACCCGTCGGGAAAGCCTGCTTCGGCCAGCAGTGTCTTGGATTTCTCGGGGTCGTAGTTGCTCATTGCGGTTAGATCGACATAGGCAGGGTTGTGCGGCGCAAAGTGTGTGCCGATGGGCGTGCCGTAGCCGAACATGGCGCCGTCGATGATCGCCTGACGGTCAATCGCATGGGCCAGAGCTTCCCGTACCTTCACGTTGTCAAAGGGCGGCATCTTGTTGTTTGTAGACAGGATCGTTTCGCCTTCGGTAGAGCCGACAAGCACTTGAAAGCGCGGATCAGCTTCGAACTGGGGCAGGTTTTCTGGCGCAGGGAAGCCGGAGAAAACATCGATATCCTCTGCCATCATCGACGAGAAAGCCGCGGTGGGATCGGAAATGAATTTGAACGTCGCTTTGGTCAGTACGGCTGGTGTGCCCCAATAGCTCTTGTTGCGGCTCAGTTCGATCTTGTCGCCTTGGGTCCAGCTATCAAACTTGAACGCGCCGGTGCCGATGGGCGTCTGTTTGATGCCCTCGATGCTTTCTGGCGCAACGATGACCGCGTCGCCCCATGCGAGGTTGAACAGCATGTTGCCGGTTGCCTCGGAGAGTTTGACCTCAACCGTGGCGGGATCAATCACGTTGACCTCGGAGATAGCCGCATAAAGCGCCTTTTGCGCATTGGCGCTGCCTTCCGCGCCGATCCGGTCAAGCGAGAATTTCACATGTTCCGCGTCCATGGTGGAGCCGTCGTGGAAAGTGACCCCTTCATTAAGCGTGAAGGTGTAGGTCAGGCCGTCCTCTGAGATTTCCCAGCTTTTGGCCAGTCCGGGGATCACGGCGCCTGCGCTGTCAAAGCGAGTGAGGCCTTCGAACACGTTGGAATAAAGCACGGAATCGATCGCGCCAGCGGCAGCGCTGGTTGGATCGAGGTGTGGCGGCTCAAGCTGGATCGCGATAATGATATCGTCTTTTGCTGCGGCGGCACCGGCCAGAAGGGCGGCTGTGCTGACGCCAAGCAAAAGCGTACGGAGATGGAACATGTAGGACTCCCTCGTTGAGTTATGGATGAAGGTTAGGCGACGATTGTTATTATGGCTAGGAGAAACCTTGCGGCAACCGAAGGCCGGCGTTATGCCCTGAGCCTTAATTTGCGGAAAGGAACGAGTATGGCGGTTTTAGGCGTGGACTTTGGGACGTCGAACTCGGCGGCGGCTGTGGCAGTGGACGGACGTGCGCATCTGATCATGCTTGAGGCGGGTGAGACCACGCTGCCCACGGCGGTGTTCTTTGATTTTGATGCGCGCAAGATGCGGATCGGTGCTGCTGCTGGCGCGGCATTGCTGGCCGGAGACGAGGGGCGCTATATGCGCGCGCTCAAAAGCTTGCTGGGTGCGCCTTTGATGCGTGAAAAGCGCAATTACCTAGGCGAAAAGCTGGATTTCATCGACATTGTGGCGCGGTTTTTGGCACAGGTCAAAGCGGCGGCGCAAGCGCAGACGGGCTTAGAATTTGATCGCGCGTTATCGGGGCGTCCTGTGCGTTTTCATGGCGATGACGCGCGCAATGCGCAGGCCGAAGTGGACTTGCGCGAAGCTTATGAGCGCGCGGGTTTTGCCGATGTTGCATTTATGTACGAACCAGAAGCCGCGGCATTGGCCAATCGTGCTGTGCTGGATGAAGGCGATCTGGGGCTGATTGTGGATATCGGCGGCGGCACCTCGGATTTCACGCTGTTTCGAAACGGGGCTGTGGGCATCGACATCTTGGCGAGCCATGGCGTTCGGCTGGGCGGCACGGATTTTGACCGCGTCCTAAGCCTTGAGACGGTGATGCCGCTATTGGGGCGTGGCAGCGAGATCCGCCATGCTTTCGGAAAGGAGACCCACACTGCGCCTGCAACGATCTTCAACGATCTGGCGACATGGCAGAAAATTCAGTTTCTATACGCGCCAGACAGCCGCCGTCTGGCAAAGGACCTTCTGCAATACGCCGTGGAGCCCGAAAAGTTTGAACGGCTTGTGTCGGTTCTGGGTGACGAACTGGGACATGACATCGCTTTTGCCGTAGAGGCAGGCAAGATTGCGGCCAACACAAGTGGCCGGGGCGAAATCGAACTGAGGGTGGTCGAGCGCGGCTTGGCAGCGGAGCTGACTGAAGCGCGGGTAGAAGCGCTTTTATCCGGTATGACCGGTGAGATGGCGGCGGCTGCGCAGGCAACCTTGAAGCAGGCGGGTGTTACTCCGGAGGCGGTGACGCATCTGGTATTTGTCGGCGGTTCCAGCCTGATGCGGGTTACGCAATCAACTCTTGGTGCAGCATTCGGACATGCGAAGGTGCACCACGGCTCTGCCTTGACGGCGATTGTGGACGGGCTTGGGCTGGCTGCCGAGACAGCTTTTGCCTGAGGCGGGAGAGGACCAGCCGCGTCATTGCGGCGCAAAGGCGTCCTTGTAGTGGTCTTGGCGAAACGAGCACGCAGATGCGAGGCCGCCTTCGAGAGTTACGTTAAATCAGTGCATCGAGGGTCCGATCCTACGATCGCTGATAGATGAACCATTGTTCCGGACTGGCATCTGGCGGCAGAGGGATCTCGACCAGCGTGTCGAAATACATCCGGTCGCTCGCTACCATCAGCCCGCCATTTGCCAGCAGCGGTTCGACCAGAGGTGAAATTTTGCGGGCGAAGGCATCGTTCTTGACCAGGTCATGCCCGCCCAGATCCGTGTGTATCAACTGTGCCACCGGCCCGAACCGGGCAAGGGCGGCGGGCAGGGTGTCATGCACATCGCCCAGCAGCAACATATCATCGGGGGGGTGCTGGCGGGATGGGACGCGACCGCGTGCTCGAAAATGTAAATCTCGCGCTCTGACATGATTTCGCACATGTGGCTGTAGGTGCGCCCATTGCCCAAGCCCAACTGCGAATGCAGGCCCTGCTTTGCCTTTGATCATCTCAGCTGCGTGATTAAGACTGGCCCGCTGCGACACCATGCGGGCGACAAATACGTCTAGACGACTCATGCCGGTGCTCCTTTTTCAACTTCGGATATTCGGTCAGGATGGAGTCTTGGTGCCCCAGTATAGCTTACGCGACGCAAAAGATCATGCCGCTTTATGCGGGCATTTCTTGTGGGCATCGCGGCGCGCTGTGTCACGCAGGGGGCAGCAGCAGGGTTTCCAAGGCCGCGCCCATGACGCAGGCGCTGTCGATCATGTCATCCACGCCGATCCATTCGTCGGGTTTATGGGCCAGTTCCAGCACGCCGGGTCCATAGGCGATACAGTTTTTCATCTTGCCGATCCGGTCGATGTGTTTTTGATCATAAGATCCTGGGGAGGCCACGTATTCAGGGGCGCGGCCCATCACGTCTTCAATGGCCTTTGCAACAGTCCGGACCACAGGCGCGTCGCGGTCTGTCATGGAGGGCAGGACGGAGTTGATTTCGGTCAGCTCATAATCAAAGTCGGCGCGGGTGGCGCGCAGGCCTTCAAGCAGGGCGGTCACTTCGTCGCGGACCTGATCGAGCGGCTCTTCAACGAGGAAGCGGCGGTCAATGGTGATGCGGCAGCTATCGGGGACGCAGTGGGCGGGCAGACCGTCAAAATCTGCGTCTTGTTCTTTCTGACCGCCGTGGATCGAGTTGATGTTCATTGTCGAGCTGCGCGCGCCATCGGGCACGACCGGCATATCGGTGTAGCGTGCGGCCATAGCGGGGAAGAGTTTATTCTCGAATTCGGACAGGACGGCGCCCATGTGCCGCACGGCGCAATCGCCAAGGAAGGGCATGGAGCCGTGGGCGATCTCGCCCTTGGTTTCAATCTCGGCCCACCAGCCGCCGCGGTGGCCGAGGCAGATGCGATCCTTGTTCAGGGGCTCCGGGATGATCACGTGCTGGACACGCTCGGGTGCAAAGTAGCCTTTTTCGGCCAGATAGGCGACGCCACCGTAACCGCCGGATTCCTCATCGGCAGTGCCTGAGATCTCAATCGCGCCTGCAAAGTCGGGGTGGATTTCGATAAAAGTTTCGGCAGCGATGATCGAAGAGGCAAGGCCGCCTTTCATGTCACACGCACCACGGCCGTAGATTTTGCCATCTTTAAGTTCTCCGCCGAAGGGATCGGTGGTCCAGCCTGCACCTTCTTCGACGACATCTGTATGGCTGTTGAAGTGTACGCATTCGCCTGCGTGGGTGCCCTCGCGTCGGGCGATGATGTTCCAGCGCGGGTATTTTGTGCTGTCGCCCGGAGTGCCATTGGCGCGGATCATCTGGGTGTTAAATCCATGTGCTTTCAGCCGTTTTTCAAGATATTCGCAGATCGCGAGATAGTCCTGACCGGGAGGGTTGAGTGTGGGAATCCGGATGAGATCCTGTGTCAGGGCAATCAATTCGTCGCGTTTGGCGGCGATGGCG
The DNA here is from genome assembly GCF_036961165.1 of Sulfitobacter sp. GTDB lineage: Bacteria > Pseudomonadota > Alphaproteobacteria > Rhodobacterales > Rhodobacteraceae > Sulfitobacter. The sequence goes on from NZ_JBALVJ010000043.1 coordinate 29,309, forward strand.
TGCATCAGAGGCGTTTTCATGCGGAGACCTTTTATTGGACGAAAGGGTGGGGTTCTGCGTTCACCCCTGTCAGGTTTGAACTTTTGATCCGTATCATTGCGGAACAAGACGGGAGTGCAAGACCTGAATTTGGCCCTGCGGAGCGCGCTCAGGAGCCAGAAACAAAGATGACACCGCAAAACACCCACACCCGCAACATGCGTCGGCAGGCTGAGGAGCAATCGGTAGAGGAAGCGGCAGCGCTGTCGCCGCATATCATCTACGAAGTGATCCGGCGCGATGGTGAGGAGGAGTTGCTGCGCACAAAGCGGTCGCTGTTCTGGTCCGGCATCGCTGCGGGTATCCTGATCAGCCTCTCGGTGCTGGGCGAGGCGATTTTCAGGATCTATCTGCCAGACGCACCTTGGCGGCATCTGGTTGAGAACCTTGGCTATTCTTTGGGCTTTCTGGCGGTGATCATGGGGCGGATGCAGTTGTTCACGGAAAACACCATCACCACAGTCTTGCCAATCATGCGGCAAAAGACGCTTGTGGCGTTTGGCTGCATGTTAAGGCTTTGGGGTTTCGTGCTGGGCGCGAATGTGCTGGGCGCATTTGCGGCGGCTGCGCAGTTTGTATACACGCCAGCGATTTCGCCCGACATCTTGCCTGCAATCATTTCGCTGTCCGAACACGCTACCGGCATGCTGGTGATGGAGAGCTTCTGGCGTGCGATCCCTGCTGGCATCATAGTGGCATTGATAGTCTGGATGTTGCCGCAAGCGGCGGAAGCAGGTTTTCTGTTGATCATGGCATTCACCTGGCTAATCGCGGCCGGTGATTTCACCCACGTGGTTGCTGGCTCGGTCGAGATGGCGGTGCTGATGCTACAAGGTAGTTTAGGTCTTGGGGACGCAGTAGCGGGGTTTTTCCTGCCTGTGCTTGCCGGTAACATCATCGGCGGTACATTGATCTTTACGCTGGCCGCGTGGGGTCAGGTGCGCGATGAGGTGGAAGGCGACGAATAGAGTGAACGGGAACGCAATGAGCGAGACACATGTGGCAGCAATGCCCAAGGGATTCTTTGGCACACTATGGGCCGCCCTGCGGGGCGGCTTTTTACAGATAGGTGAGACAAATCTTGCACTGGTTTCAGCGGGTGTCGGATTTTTCGGGATGCTGTCGCTGTTTCCGGCTATCGCCGCGCTGATTGCGCTGCTGAGTCTGTTTTCCGATCCGGTCGTCGTCCTGTCACAGCTGGAAGACATGAAGGGGCTATTGCCCGAGGATGTGTACCAGATTTTCTATGCACAGATCGTGAGTGTGGTGATGACCAGCCCCGAGACATTGGGTTGGGCTGGCGTCATCTCGATTGCTGCGGCGATGTGGTCTGCGCGGGCAGGTGTTGCGGCGATGATGACGGGCCTGAATGCCGTGCACGGCGAGAAGGACCGCGCGACCATACGGCATTACTTACGCGCGCTGCTGTTGACGTTGGCCTTGGTTGCGGTCGGCTTCGTAGCTTTGGTCACGCTGGTGGTCGCACCTGTCGTGCTGGCGTTTTTTCCGCTGGGCGGCGTTGCCGGTCTGATTGTAGAGGCGTTGCGCTGGGCAATCGCGGTGGCTGTGCTGTTGGGAGGGGTGAGCATGCTTTACCGTTACGGCCCGAACCGAGGCAAACCGCACCGGCGATCTATTAGGGCTGGCGCGGTCGTTGCCGTGGCCAGTTGGGCTGGTCTGTCGATCCTGTTTTCCTATTACGTGGCCAATTTTGGCAATTACAATCAAGTCTACGGATCGATCGGAGCAGCGATCGCGATGCTGGTCTGGTTGTGGCTCAGCAGTTTTCTGATCCTCTTGGGGGCCGTTGTGAACGCGCAGGTGGAAAAGCATGTTTTCGGCGTATCCATACCCGAAGTCGCATCGCCATTTGAGGAGCAACCCGCACCGTTGGCCGAAGAAGTCGCAGACGAGACACCGGCAGAACCCTTGCCGTAATCCGTCAGATCAGCGGGCGTTTGGGCAGCGGGCGCAGCTCTGTCATTGCGCTTTCTGCCAAGGCTTCGAGACTGTTGATCTGAAGCCGACCATCAGACCACGAAGCCAGTTGCTGCTGTTTGAGCCGCGATAGCGTCTTGTTCGTGTGGACCAGAGATAAGTGAAGTGGTCCGGCAAAATTGGACAGCGTGCTAAGATGTATCCAACCCGAAC
>NZ_JBALVJ010000044.1:0-30325 GCF_036961165.1 Sulfitobacter sp.
AGCGGGTCAAATCTCGGTGAAAATACCGGGTCAGTTCTCAGTGACATTCAACAGCGTAGAACTTGCACTGGACGGCGCAAAAGCCCGACCCATCCGCATGGCGCGCCACAAGATCGATACTGGTATCCTTGGATGGCAAGCCGCGCTCTATTGCCCAATCCTTGAACAGCCAAACCTTGTCGTACGTCTGGCCCTGCAATGTGTCGTTCTCTAGGAAGACTTTTACAAGCTTCTCGAAATACTCGCCTTTTTCAAACTCAGATTGGGACCGCAGACGCAGTTGCTCTAGAACGGTGGCCAGTGGACTTTACATCGGGACTCCAAACATTTTTATAGAAGTTCCACTCGCGGAGGGGCAAGTCAACTTGTGATTGCGCTCTCTGTACCCTCTCAATTTGATAATATGCCGTATCGGCCAAGGCGCTGATCAGGCGCCAAAACGGCTTTTTGTTCAAAATGGATAACCTTTTACAACATCTAAACCGATAGCGCTTTGGACTGACTTTAGGACAAACACTGTGTTCAACACAGTAAACTCGAACACTGTATTTGAACAGAGTGTTGGGCCACGCTGGTGCGGACACAACGGTCGTAACGCTGCTGCTCCGCTGTCCAATAGACTGGGTACGGAATGGAGTGGGCGTTGCATACTTCGCTAAACTAAGAGTGCTTCCTAGTTCCCGTCTTCAACTTTCGCCACGAGAAGAAAGCTGCCACGTGTAGCAAACGGAGCCAGCCAATTTGCTACACGTGGCCGCCGTACTTCAGCCAGTTGGCGCAGGCAGTGCCTAGCTTTTCGACCGCCATATTTTCGTATCGTGCGCTCAGCTCTGGCGAGAGTTCATCGTGCCAACGACCATTTGCGCCCTTATGAATGAAGGTTTCAGCGCCGCCATCCCAGAACGCGCCGCCAAGCGGGACTGAAGCGGTTGCATTGGCTTTCATATAGTCGAAAGAGCATTGTGCGACGATCACTCCAAGTTTAACCTCATCGACCTCGATATTCAGGAAATCGGCGATCTTCAGAATCTGGCCCTCAAGGTCTTTTTTGAGATCATTAAAATGAATAAACATGACATTTGGCAGGTTACGAATGTCCCACCAGCTTTGGATATTCTCCCAAAAAGACCAAAACTGCCCTCCGTCCGTTTCAAGCCAATTCTCAAAGTATTCCACAGGGGTGCCGGTTGGAAGTTCAATAGGAGGGCCAACGCGGCCGGGCGTGTTGTTGAGCGCATCATACCAAGCCGCGTTCGCTGTGCTGTGGTGGTTATGGAGTGACCAAACGACATCGCGACCGTCACGGGCAATATAGAGGTATTTTGCCTTTTCCGAGAATGTCAGCGCGTCGACAGGCAAATGTGTTTTGAGGAAGCGACGGTGTGTTTGCGCCTCGATCATGGGCAACTTTACTTCTTTTGGTGGCACCCGCAAATCAACCCAAGGACTCATATCTGCAACGGGCAGCCCTTCTTCGCCCTCGAATATCAGTTGGCTAACGATCTGCTGCACCCATGTAGTACCCGATTTAGCGTAGGTCGCGATGATGATGTCGTCGTCGCGAATCTTCAGATCGTCCCAGATGGTACTGTCAAAGTGATGACTGTGCATCTCACGGGTTTTCACTGGGGCGGAGGGGGGCAGTTCAGCAGTGCTCATTTTTTTTCCAAAACTTCTAATATTATAGTCCTATAGGCGCTACTCTAAATTGTGTGAGTAAGATAGCCTTAGCGAACATTAGACAATGATGAGCGCTTCAAAGTAAGCGGTTTCAAGACTGTTTGTCAAAGTTCCAGGGCATGAGTTCATCGATGCGGGTGGATGGATGGCCAGCGGCGATGGCTTCGAGTGTTGCCTTAAGGTAGGCGTATGGCTCGACGCGGTGCTGTCAGACAAATGCGAACCAGTCTCTGTTCTCCAGAGATCTCAATCTGTTAGACTGCGCAGAGGCCGCGCCACTCGGCCAGAGCGGCGGCGCGGTTCAGCTTGAAATTTGATCGGTTGTAGAGATGGCGCTCCGCGTTGAAATGGTTGTGGACTGAGCCGTGTACGGCGACGAATTTCTGTAAAGTTTGCATTCGCCTGAAGCGAAGCATGGCCCGCTCTCTTCGTCTAAATGGCTGGTGTGAGTTTTCGGCTCGATTGTTGAGCCAACGGCCCGTTTCCTGTTTGTCGACATTGCCGATGACCTTCATCGCCGCGCCGTAGGAACGTAGCTTATCGGTGACAAAGATATGTGGTCGACCATGACGTTTCATTGTTTTCCTGAGAAATTTCAATGTTGCCTTGCGATCACGGCGCTTTGTGACAAAGCTTTCCAGGACTTCCCCTTCGTGATCAACAGCCCGCCAAAGATAGTGCCTCTCGCCGTTGATCTTCACGATAACCTCGTCCAGGTGCCACTGCCAGTTCGAATATGCGCGCATCTGGCTGACCCCTTTTCTTGCGGATCTCTGCGGCAAAAAACGGGCCAAATCTGTTCCACCAAGATCGAACTGTTTCGTGACTGATGTCGATTCCGCGTTCGTGCAACAGATCCTCAACATTCCGCAGCGAGAGCGGAAACCGAACATACATCATCACGGCAAGACGGATGATCTCTGGGCTCGTCTTGAAGTAGCGAAAGGGGGAGTGTTTTGTCATCCCGCGACGCTAATTGCTCACCCTCCCCGCCTCAACCTATTTTGCTCTGACAGAGCCTCAGGTGAATACGGCTTCGGGGTCTTCTTGTTGTGTGTCTGTTCCATAATGAGCAATTCTCCGTGAGTTTTGCCCTCCGGTAAACCCGGGGCGGTTCAGAACTGAAACGCCGCATTTTTCGCCGCGATGATTCTCGCGCACCAAATCCCCCGTGGCCCTGCGACCTGCGCATTCAACAACACGCAGAACGCGAAGTGCCAGGAAAACAGCCTGCCAAACTGTCGGTTTTTTCGATGTTCGCAAAAATCCAAGCAGATCACAAGCAGATCAGTTGACAGAAGTTTTGCAACGTCGTTACGCTGGGTCAGGATTGCCAGCCATCTACTGCACGCTTCGGGGGATGTGGCGATCCATACATTTTAGAAAGGCGCGTCTATGGCTTGGTTTGTCACAGTAATTTTGCTGGTTATCGCAGCCATCCTGATCATCGCGTTCCTCAGCCGGTATTACCGCAAGGCGACACGCGAAATCAGTGTGGTGCGGACCGGACAGGGCGGCCAGAAGATCGTGCTTGATGGCGGCTGCCTTGCGCTGCCCTTCCTGCACAAGGTTGCTGAGGTGAATATGCGTACCTCCAAGCTCGACATCGAGCGGACTGGCACCGCCTCCATCATCACCAAGGATCGTTTGCGGGTCGATGTCGCCGCCGAGTTTTACGTGCGGGTTCAAGCAACTGTCGAAGGGGTCGCCACCGCCGCGCAGGCGCTGGCGGGCAAGTCGTTTCGCGCCGCCGATCTGGAGGAAATCCTCGAGGGCAAGCTCGTCGATGCCATGCTCTCGGTCGCCGCGCGCTATACCATGGATGACCTACAGGACAACCGCGCCGCCTATGCCAAAGAGGTCAGCGAGATGCTTGAGGGCAATCTGGCCAAGAACGGTCTGATGCTAGAATCCATGTCGCTCACGCGGATCGACCAGACGCCGTTTCACGCGCTCGACGAAAACAACGCCTTCAACGCGCTGGGGATGCGACGGCTGGCCGAGATCATTGCCGTGAACAAAAAAGGGCGCGCCGTGATCGAGGCGGATGCCGATGTATCGGTCCGGCAAAGCCAGCTTGACGCGACCAAGCGCAAGCTCACGATCAGCCGCGAAGAAGAAGAGGCGATGATCACCCAGCAGCGCGAGATCGAGATCGCCCGCTCCCGCTCGGCGGCAGAGACCGCCGAGGAACAGGCAGTGTCAGAGAAGCGCCGCGAGGCCGCACGCATCGACCGCGAGACGGAGGTGCGGCGCCAAACGCTCGAATCTGAATTGAACTCTGCGCTCAAGAAGTCGGAGAATACTGTCGTGCTGGCGCAAAAGCGCAGCGAGGAAGCCCATGCGGAAGCCAAGGCGATTTCCGCCAAAGGCAGCGAGGCGGAAGCCGAGGAGCGCGTCCGGACCATCCGCGAAACCGCCGCCGCTGAGCGCGAAAAGGCGCTGGCCCTCATCCGCGCCGCCGAGCAGGCAGAGGTCGACGATACCCGCGTGAAATCAGAGGCAGGCACGATCATCTCCATGGCGCAGGCACAGGCAAGGGCGACCCATGACCGATCCGAAGCCGAGCGCGACAAGATGCTGGCCGAGGCCGCAGGTATGTCCGCCAAGATCGCCGCGGAAAACGCGCTCAGCCCCGAGATCATTGCGATGAAGCTCGAAGAGTATCGCCTGCGCACCCTGCCGCAGGTCGTGGAGCGGATGATGAAGCCCGCCGAAAAAATCGAGAGCATCCGCATTAACCATATGACCGGTTTCGGTGGGGGCAGTTCGGGCGGTGACGGGAGCGACAAATCCACTGTCAATCAGGTGGTCGATTCCGTGCTCAGCATGGCACTGCAACTGCCTGCGGTTCAAAAACTGGGCGAGGAGGTCGGCATGAACATCGGCGATGGCGTGCGCGGCATCTCCGGCTCGATTAGTGGCAAAACCAAACCTAACGCGCCAAGCGACGACGCGGTGAAAAAGACAAAAAAATAGAACAATATCAACAAGGAGACACCAAATGACACTTTCCCGCAGACATTTCGTTATGGGCTCGTCCGCACTGGCCCTTGCAGCACCGGCGACCATCGCGCGCGCCCAATCCGACAACATCGTTTTCGCCTCGATCCTCGACTTGTCAGGCGGGCTCGATATCTACGGCGCGCCCATGGCCGAGACGACCCGCATGGCCATCGAGGACATCAACGCCGCAGGCGGCCTGCTGGGCCGTGAGGTCGAGCTGAAGATGTATGACGCGCAGTCGACGATCCAGTTCTACACCCAGTTCGCCACGCAGGCCGCCGCCGGCGACAAGGCCGATACGGTCCACGCCGGCATCACCTCCGCCTCGCGCGAGGCGATCCGCCCGACGTTGGCGCGTTTCAAGACGCTCTATTTCTACAACACGCAGTATGAGGGCGGCGTGTGCGACTATAACAACTTCTGCACCGGCTCCACGCCCGCGCAGACGGTGGCCAAGATTGTCCCCCACGCCATGAACAAATGGGGCAAGAAGGTCTACATCGTCGCGGCTGATTACAACTATGGCCAGATCACAGCGCAGTGGATGCAGCGCTTTGTAAAAGAAAACGGCGGCGAGACGCTGGATGTGGAGTTCTTCCCGCTCGATGTCACCAACTTTGGCCCGACCATCAACAAGATCCAGACCGCCAAGCCCGATATGGTCATCTCGGCGCTGGTCGGCGGCGCGCATGTGTCCTTCTACCGCCAGTATGCGGCGGCAGGCATGTTGTCTGAGATCCCGATCGCTTCGACCACCTTCGGTGTCGGCAACGAGCAGAAGCTCATCTCCGCCGAGGAAGGCAACGGCATCATGGCCTCCTACGGCTATTTCGAGGGGATCGACACGCCCGCGAACAAGGATTTCCTGTCGCGGCTGGAGGCCAAGCTTGGCGCAGGGCGCCCCGTGATGAACGAGCTGGCGATCCGCTCCTACGAGGGCGCGATGCTCTGGGCGGCGGCGGTCAAGGCGGCGGGCACCACCGACCGCGATCCGGTGATCGAGGCGCTGCGCTCGGGGCTGAGCTATGACGGACCCTCCGGCACCGTCAGCATCGACGCACAGACCAACCACTGCTCGATGAACGTCTACATCGGCGAGCTGGCCAATCAGGAATGGAACATCGTCGAGTCCTTCGATAACCAGCCGCCCGCGGATACGCAGCTGGTCTGTGATCTCAACGCCAACCCGAACCAGTCGACCTTCCTGTTCGAAAACGGTCTGGCCGCCGCCGGTATCGACTAAGCCCTTTGGCCCGGTTTGCGCCGGGCCAATCCCCCCTTTGCCCTTCGGGAGATCGCCTTGGATCTGTTTGTCGCCGTCACGTTCCAGCTGGTTTACGGCATCGCCAACCTCGCTTTGATCAGCCTTGGGCTGGCGATCATCTTTGGCATGATGCGCGTGATCAACCTCGCCCATGGCGAGTTTCTGATGCTGGGCGGCTATACCGTGGTGGTGGCGACGAACGCGGGCGTGAACATCTGGTTCGCGATGCTGGTTCTTGCACCACTTGTAGTGGGCATCATCGGTGTCATCGTCGAGCGGGTGATCATCCGCTGGCTTTATGGCCGGATGGTGGACACGCTGCTGGCCACCTGGGGGCTGTCACTGCTGCTCATTGGCCTCGTGACCTCGATCTTCGGCGCCTCGACGGCCACAACCATCTCCCCGCCGCTCGGCATCATCCGAATCGGTGATTATTCCGCTTCGGGGTACGAGCTGTTCCTGATCGCTGTCACACTGGTGCTGTTCCTCGCGGTCTTCGCCACGCTCAAGCTGACCAAGCTGGGACTGGTGGCGCGCGGCACGATGCAAAACCCCGAGATGTCCTCGGCGCTTGGCGTGTCCACCACCAAGATTTACATGATCACTTTTGGTCTGGGTGCTGCGGTCACCGGATTGGCGGGCGGGCTGCTCGCCCCCGTCACCGGCGTGTTGCCCACGATTGGCGCGACGTATATCGCCAAAGCCTTCATCACCGTCATCTCAGGCGGCTCCGCGATCCTTGCGGGGACGGCGGCGGGGTCGATCCTGCTGGGCGGGATCAACGGCGTATTCTCATTCCTCACAGGCCCCACGTTGGGCGAGGTGGCGCTGCTGGTAGCGGCGATCGTGTTGCTGCGGCTCATGCCGCGCGGGATCACGGGGCGGTTCTTCCGTAAATCCCTATGACTGGTGGCAGCTACGGCATGCGGCCGGTCCTCATCTTCGCGCTTATCGGCGTAATTTTCATGTTCGGCGCGCCCTACGTGCTGCAACTCTTCACCATCATCAACCTGACAACTGCCATAGCACTTGCCGTGCTGGCACTCAGCCTCGCGCTCGTCTGGGGCTTCGGTGGTATCCTGTGCTTCGGGCAGGTCGCGTTCTTCGGCCTCGGGGCCTATGCATATACCATGGGCGCGATCAATTTCGGCGGGTCTACATGGGCCATCCTGTTGGCCATCGCAGTGTCATCGGCCTTTGCGGCAATATTGGGATATTTTGTCTTCTTCGGGCGGGTTTCGGATGTCTATCTGGGGGTGATCACCCTCACCGTCACGCTCATCTTTTTCTCGCTCATCCGGCGCACCTCGGGTCCGGACTTCAAGATAGGCATCGCGCAAATCGGCGGGTTTAACGGTGTCACCTCGCCGCCGCTGAACCTGCCGTGGGATACGTCCGCATTTCTGTTCCCCGAACAGGTTTTTTATGTCGCCATGGCGGCGCTGATCCTGTGCTACATCTTTTGCGGCTGGCTGGTGAACACGCATTTCGGCCGCGTCTGTGTCGGCATCCGCGAGAACGAGCTGCGCGCGGAGCTTTTGGGCTACGACTCGCGCCTGTACAAGCTGGGGATCTTCACCATTTCAGCGGGCATTGCAGCCATCGGTGGGGTGCTGTTTTGCAATGGTGTGGGGCGGATCACGCCGGATGTGTTCAATCTATATAACGCTGCACTCACGATTATCTGGGTGATCGTGGGAGGGCGTGGCACGCTGATCGGGCCGGTCGCGGCAACCTTTGGGCTGTTTTATCTGACCTCGGCCCTTGGCGGGCAATCGACCCTCAACAACAACCTCGTGCTGGGGATAATCTTGATTTTCTTTGTGCTTCTGGTGCCAAAAGGGGTCGCGCCTACGATCATCGACTGGACCGCGCGCCGACGCAAACCGCGCCGGGTATCGCGCCGCGCCCGCCGCCCCCGCAGCGAGGGCCGCAGCGCATGAAACCCGTCCGCGACAAACGCGCCGTTATCGTTGAGACGCAAAACCTCGCCATGCATTTCGGCGGGGTACGCGCAGTAGATCAGGTGGATTTCACCCTGTTCGACAAGGAGCTGCGCTGCCTCATCGGGCCGAATGGCGCTGGCAAATCGACCTTCTTCAAATGCCTCACCGGACAGCTGACCCCAAGTGCCGGCAAGGTGATCATCCGCAACCGCGAGACGACAGGCTTTGATCCGCACGAGATTGCGAGCCTTGGCGTGGGGATCAAGACACAGGTGCCCAATGTGTTCGACGGGCTGTCGGTGGATGAAAACATCTGGCTTTCGGCGCGCCGCTGGCACGGCGGCAAACGCGCGCGCGCTCTGGTGAGCGAGACGGTCGAGCGGTTGCAACTGGGCGACATCCGCCGCGAGATGGTGGGCCGTCTGGCGCATGGACAGCGCCAGTGGGTCGAGCTGGGGATGGTCGTCGCAGCCGAGCCGTGGCTGGTGCTGCTCGACGAGCCTGCCGCCGGTATGACCCACGACGAAACCGCGCGCACCGCCGAGCTGATCAAGGAGATCAACACGCAAGCAGCGCTGATTGTGGTAGAGCATGACATGCAATTCATCCGTATGATCTCCAAGCAAGTGACTGTGTTTCACGAGGGGCGGATACTGATGGAAGACACGATGGACGCCATCTCGAAAGACAAGCGCGCGCGCGAAGTCTATCTGGGGAACCGAGCATGAGCCCGCTGCTGAAGGTTCAGGGTTTGCAGGCAAGCTATGGCAGGGTGCCGGTACTGCATGGCATAAACTTTGAAGTGGCCGAGGGCGAAATTTTGGGCGTTTTGGGCCATAACGGTATGGGCAAAACGACTTTGCTCAAAACGCTTATGGGCATTGTCCCCGCAAAGGCGGGGCAGATGACGTTCGACGGCGAGGACATCACCACACTAAAATCCTCCGGACGTGCGCGCCTCGGGATGGGATACGTGCCGCAGGGGCGCGGGATTTTCCCCACGCTGAGCGTTCTGGACAATCTGCGCATGGGCGTCGCCTCGCACGATATGGACGAGACGGACGCGGTAGAGCGAGTGATGGCCGATTTCCCTCGCCTTGAGCGGTTGCTGGGCCGCGATGGCGGTGCATTGTCGGGGGGCGAGCAACAGTTGCTGGCGCTGGCGCGCTGTCTAATCTCCGAGCCGGATTTGATCCTGCTCGACGAGCCGACGGAGGGGATACAGCCCTCGATCATCGACGAGATCATCGAGCTGTTGAAATCACTCAACCAGCGCACCGGTATTACGATCGTACTGGTCGAGCAGAGCCTTGATTTCATCACCGCCCTGTCGGACCGCGTGCTGCTGATCCAGAAGGGTGCGATCATCGGCGAGGTATCGGGGTCCGATACTGCCGACCCTGCTCTGATCGAGGAATTCACCGGATTTGGCATGCCGTCGGGCGGCACCAAGGCTTCCCCGACAATCGCCACCAAAGACGCGAAACACACTCCCGCGCAGGCACCTGCCGCCGCGCCCTCCCTCACCGAAAGGATGTCCTATATGACCGTCCAGCGCCCCACCCTGAGCCAGATGAAAGACGTGGTGACCGAATTGGGCATGAGCATGTCGGACGCCCGCGTGCAGGAGTTCATCGACGTAATGCAAGGCACCCTTGATGCCTATGATATCGTCGACAGCCTGCCCGATTACCTGCCGCCGGTCCTTTATCCACGCACTTCCGGTCACCGCCCCACGGCGGAGGAAAACCCGATGAACGCGTGGTACGTCAAGACAGAGATCAAGGGCGCGCCGCGCGGCCCGCTTTTGGGACGCAAGGTGGCGCTCAAGGATAACGTCTGCCTCGCCGGTGTGCCGATGATGAACGGCGCCGCGACGCTCAAAGGGTATACCCCTGATCTGGACGCGACCATTGTCACCCGCCTGCTCGATGCCGGTGCCGTGATCGCGGGCAAAGCGCATTGCGAATATTTCTGCCTCTCCGGCGGCTCGCATACCAATGCGACAGGGCCAGTGCACAACCCACACAAACATGGCTACTCGGCGGGTGGGTCGTCGTCGGGGTCCGGCGCGCTGGTGGGGTCGGGCGAAATCGATATGGCCATCGGCGGCGATCAGGGCGGCTCGATCCGGATGCCTGCGTCTTTTTGTGGCTGCTACGGGATGAAGCCGACGCACGGGTTGGTGCCCTATTCCGGCATCATGCCCATCGAGAACACGATCGACCATGTGGGGCCGATGACCACCAATGTGATGGATAATGCCCTGATGCTTGAAGTGCTGGCGGGGGCCGATGGCCTCGATCCGCGCCAATATGATGTGCAAACCGACCGCTACACCGCGGCCGTCGGGCGCGGGGTGTCGGGGCTGCGCATTGGTGTGATCAAAGAGGGGTATCAGCAGGCGGGTGCCGAGCAGGACGTAAACGAAAAGGTGCGCGCCGCCGCCGATACGCTGCGCCGTCTGGGGGCGACCGTCGATGAAATTTCAGTGCCATGGCACAACCACGGCACAGCGATCTGGACCCCAATCGCGCTTGAGGGGCTGACCCAGCAGATGATGTTGGGCAATGGTATGGGCACGGGATGGGAAGGGCTCTATACGACCAGCCTGTTGGAGTATCATTCCAACTGGCGCACCCGCGCAGACGAGCTGAGCGATACGCTCAAGATCTCGATGCTGGTGGGGCAATACCACCTAAAGCACACGCGCGGGCGCTATTATGCGAAGGCGCAGAACCTGTCGCGGCAATTGCGCGACGAGTTCAACAAAGTGTTTGCCTCCTACGATCTTCTGCTCACCCCCACTACGCCGATGAAGGCGCAGCCGATCCCGTCTGCCGATGCTCCGCTCGAGCTGTGGTGCCACCGTGCTTTCGAGATGCTAGGCAATACCGCGCCCTTCGATGTGACGGGTCATCCGGCGATGTCTGTGCCTTGCGGCATGTCGGATGGCCTGCCGGTAGGGTTGCAGATCATCGGGCGGCGCTATGATGAAAGCACGATCTACCGCGCCGCCTCCGCCTTTGAGCAGGCGGGCGACTGGAGCGGGATGTAGGTGCAATGACACTCCCCATCGGCGGGCTGTCGCATGTGAAGGGCAGCACAGAGCGGCCCCTGATCGAGGTCACGATCCCCGCCTTTATGGCCGAAGTACGCAAACGGCACGGGGACCGCATGGCGGCGGTGTTTTGCCAGTCCGGCGAGCGCTGGACCTATGACGATCTGTTGCGCCGGGTTGACCGGCTGGCGGCAGGGCTTCTTGCAATAGGCGTCTACAAGGGCGACCGCGTCGGCATCTGGTCGCCCAACCGACCCGAATGGGTGCTGGTGCAATTTGCCACCGCGCGGATCGGGGCTATTCTGGTCAACATCAACCCCTCCTACCGAACACCCGAGCTTGCATATGCCCTGCGCCATGCGGGCGTCAGCACGCTGATCACCGCCGCAGGGCATCAAGGGTCTGACTATCATGCAATGCTGCGCGCACTGGCGCCCGAGCTGTCAAACGCGCGCGTCGACGATTTGCGCGCGGCGTCCCTGCCCGACTTGCGGCGGATCGTGCAGCTGGGGAGAGGGCCTACGATGGCGGGCGCACTCACGTTTGACGAGGTGATGGCGCGCGGCAACGACGCGCCCAAATCGCGGCTCGACGGGATCACCGCAGGGCTGCACCCCAACGATGCGATCAATATCCAGTTCACCTCCGGCACCACGGGCCGCCCCAAGGGGGCCACGCTCAGCCACCGCAGTATTATCAACAATGCCATCTCGTCCGCGCGAGCGATGAAGCTCGCGCCGGATGATGCCCTGTGCATCCCCGTGCCGCTCTATCATTGTTTCGGCATGGTTCTGGGAAACCTCGCGGCAGTTTCCTATGGGGCAAAAATGGTCTTTCCCGGCGAGGGTTTCGATCCTCTGGCGACCCTCAAAGCGGTGGAGGATGAAAGCTGCTCCGCTCTGCATGGGGTGCCGACGATGTTTGCCGCCATGCTGGACCATCCCGAATTTGCCCAATTCAATCTGCGTAGTCTGCGCACCGGAATTATGGCCGGCTCCCTCTGCCCTGCCCCGCTGATGCAGCGGGTCATGCGCGATATGCATTGCGCGGAAATCACCATCGCCTATGGCATGACCGAGACAAGCCCGGTGTCGTTCCAATCCGCCACCGATGATGCACCCGCGCGGCGTGTCGCGACCGTGGGCCGGATACAGCCCCATGTAGAATGCCGCGTGATCGACGAGGAGGGCCAGACCCTGCCTGTTGGGCAAAAGGGGCAACTGCTGACCCGTGGCTATCTGGTGATGAAAGGCTATTGGAACGATCCGGAATTCACCGCGACGGCAATCCGCGCTGGATGGATGCATACCGGCGATCTGGCAACCATCGACGCCGAGGGTTATTGCGAGATCACCGGGCGTTTAGGCGACATGCTCATCCGGGGCGGCGAGAATATTTATCCGATCGAGATTGAAACCCTGTTGCTTGACCACCCGGATATTGCACAGGCGCAGGTGTTCGGTCTGTCCGATGCACGGCTGGGCGAAGAGGTCGCGGCTTGGGTCATCCTGCGCCCCGGTGCCATGCTGGAGGCCGAGACCCTGCGCGACTGGTGCCGCGAACGGATCGCGCGGTTCAAGGTGCCCCGGCACATCCACTTTGCGCGTGACATGCCCCTGACCGCCACTGGCAAACCGCAGAAACTCAAAATGCGCGAGGAGATGTGCGCCAAGCTGGGCATCCCCCTCGTGTCATAGCTTTAACGGAGACCATCAGATGCATACACTTACTGCTATCATCCGCGCCCTCAAAGGCCATGAGGAACTGGTCCGCGCGGAACTGCTCAAGGTCGCAGCCTTCGTTGCGGAGCAGGAGCGGGATACAGTCGGCTTTTACGTGGCGCAGCCCCCTGACTATCCGTGTGTATTTACCACCTACGAGCGGTTCACCGACAGTGCCGCCATGGACCGGCACAACGCTGGTGCCGGCTCCACAGGTTTCTTTGCCGCGGCGGGCGATGCGCTCGACGGCGGTGTGACACTGGTCACCGCCATCAAGATCGCGCCCTAAAGTTGTACGCCCTTGGTCAGCGCGCCGTCGATCACCAGATTGGTGCCGGAGGTGAAGCTGGAGGAGGGACTGGCCAGAAACACCACACCGCGCGCAATTTCTTCGGGCGCGGCCATCCGGCCCATCGGGTTCATGCCTAGCGCCTCGGCAAAAAGCGCGGGATTGTTCTGCTCGATATTCTCCCAGATGCCCCCTTTGAAATAGGTATTTCCCGGCGAGACTGTATTGGCGCGTATCCCCTTGGGCGCAAGCTTCACCGCCTGCCCTTGGGCGTAATGCACCAACGCGGCCTTGAATGCGCCGTAAGCGGGTCCGGTGAAATCAATCTCGCGGCCCGAGACGGAGGATACGAGCGTAATCGACGCCGCCTTCGACTTCTCGAGATAGGGCATCGCGGCATTCACCAGCCGGACGGAATGCATCATATCTACGCCAAATCCCGCCTCCCACGCAGCCTCGTCATCGGCCACCGCGAGGGCGGAGACGTTGGCAACCACCATGTCGATCCCACCCAGAGCGGCGGCGGAATCCGTCACCCATGATTTGAGCGCATGCTTGTCGGCAACATCCACACCGCGCCCGATGGCTTTGACACCATATGCCTTAAGCGCCTCGATCGTCTCGGTCACCCCCGCGCTATCCCGCGCACAGATGGCAACATTTGCGCCCTCTTGCGCAAAAATCTCTGCGCAGTGGCGCCCGATCCCCTTGGTGCCACCGGTTATGACGACGTTCAGCCCTTTAAGTCCCAGATCCATAGTCTTAATCCCTTATTGCTCGATATATTTCTTGAGAATGGAGGCGCCGAGCGTGTATTTCGGATCGACCATATTGCCCACGCGCATCTTACCTGCCTGCGTGGCGAGGAAATAGGCTTCGGATTCCTCGAAGCCGTAATCAGCCACCAGCCAGCGTACCAGATCGCGGTAGGCCATGCGGGCGGCGTCCTCCATCGGGCGGGCACTGCCCAGCGACATGATGAACTCCTCGGTCTCGATGCGCACGCCGGGGATGGACCAGCCCTTGATCAGGTCGATCTGGACGGTCACGGTGGCGGGGATTTCGACCGCTACGCCGCACAGCTCCCCGTCGCCCTGACGGCCGTGGCAATCGCCGATAAAGAAATGTGCGTCCTTGCGCTGGACCGGGAAATAGATGACCGCACCGGGGGCCACATCGGGGCAATCCATATTGCCGCCCCAATAATCGGGCTGAAGGGAACTCACCGCTTCGATCTCGGGGCTGACGCCCATGGTTCCGACAAACGGCTCATAGGGGAGCGTCACGCGGTCGGAGAATTTCACACCGCCCTCGGGCGTGACCTCCATCTTCTTGACCCGCTCGGCCATCGGCGCGTTCAACATCATGTTCATGTCCGCGACCAGAGCACCAAAGCCGGGGATAAGCGCGGTCGTGCCCGCAGGTTGCGGCCCGCGCGGCAGCAGGGAATGGATATAAACGGCAAGCACATCGCCCTTTTCCGCTCCCTCCACCGCGATGGGGCCATTTTGCGGGTTCACGAATGGCATGTTGAGTACTTTTGAAGGCAAGTCGGCTTCGGTCTTGATCACACCGCCAAAGGCATCGAGGGTGTCCACCTCGACCACATCACCGGGCGCGATCCGCATCACGGGTTTGGAATAAGGGCCATAGACATAGTGAAACTCCCCTTGATCCTCCTCGCTGAGGCGGTGCTGCGCGCCCACCTTTCCCTGCGCCACGGCCGTGCGGCCCATGATCGAATTTTCAGTCCATCCCATTTATGTCTCCCTGATTTCATATCTGCGGTTTTAATCTATGTCCGGCTGCTGGCGATGCCAGTCCGTCACACCTTGATAAGCAGCAGCTGCGCGGATGAGTGCGGCCTCGCCCAGATGCGGTCCGACGAGTTGCATGCTGAGCGGCATGCCATCGCTGTCAATCCCGTTGGGCAGGGTGATGGTAGGGCTGCCCGAGAAATCAGAGGGCGCTGTATACCGCATGATCGACAGCAGCACCTCGCGGTCGCTGCCGTAGTCGTCCATCTGGGACAGACGCGGCGTGCGTTTGGTCATGGTAGGGCAGATCATGCAATCCACGGTTTTCATCATGCTCGCCAGCGCATTGGTGAAAGCCACCCGAAGATGCTGCCCCGCTGCGGCCTGCATGCCAGTGGTGGCCTGCCCTTCGTCGATCAGCTGCGCCAGATCGGGGCCATAGTCAGCGGCACGCGCAGGATAGGTGTCGACATGTGCCAGCGCAGTTTCGACGGCGCACATCCTGATCCACTGTGCGACCAGATCGGCATGGGGCGGCATCTGAACCTCGACGAGGCGTGCGCCCAGCCTCTCATAGGTCTCTAATGCCGCCTCCAGGGCGACAGCCACCTCGCGGTCCACCCCGTCAAAGCAATAGGCGCGGTCGATGCCGATGCGCATGTCGCGGACCCCGGTATGGAGCGCGGAGGAATAGTCCGGCACCGGCACATCCAGCGAGGTGGGGTCATGGGCATCCCAGCCCGCAATCGCCTGCAAAATCGCCGCACAATCCGCCGCCGAACGCGCCATAGGGCCGATATGGTCCAGCGTCTCGGCCAGCGCAAACACCCCGTGCCTGCTCACCCGTCCCCACGTGGGCTTGATTCCTGTCAGGCCCGTCGCGGCACAGGGGTAGCGGATCGAGCCGCCGGTATCGCTGCCCAGGGAGGCAAAGCACAGGCCTGCGGCAGTCGCAGCACCAGAACCGCTGGAGGAGGAGCCGACCCAGTGTGCCGCACTCCATGGATTGAGGGGGACGGGGACGGTGGGGTGGTGGCCAGTATAGGCGCCTTCGGTCATCGACAGTTTACCCAAGATCACGGCGCCCGCCATCTCGAGGCGATCAACGACCGTCGCGTTGTGCGGTGCCATGAACCCTTTATAAATTATTGTGCCCGCACGGGTCGGCGCATAGGTGGTATAACACAAATCCTTGACTGCGATGGGCACCCCGTGCAGCGCGCCGCGCGTGATGCCGCTGGCGATTTCAAAATCCGCCGCACGGGCCTGCGCCTGAGCACGCTCCTCGCACAGATGAGCATAGCCGTTGATCTGCGGATCGACCGCCCTGATGCGCGCAAACATCGCTTGGGTCACGTCGAGCGACGTCACATGACCATGCCGGATCATCGCGCTGATGTCCGCCAGGCTTTTGAAATGGAGCGGTGGTAATGCCATGTCTACCTGCCTCTTTCTGAATGGTCGTCGAGTGATACTCTATCGAACTCTGTCCCTCATTTAATCATCCGCTAAATCCCAAAAGCAACAGATAGATTCAATTTTGCCCCCGCCGGCTGCCAGACCTCTCACGATTGCGCAGATCAGAGTGTGGTGTCAGACGAATGCGAACCAGTCTCAGTGGGCCGCCAAACGCCGGAACCTATGCTGAACAAAGTTGACGCCACTCGCTAAGGGCGGCGGCGCGGTTCAGTTTGAAATTTGATCGCCTGTAAAGGTGCCGCTCCGCGTTGAAATGGTTGTGGACTGAGGCGTGAACGGCGACGAACTTCTGCAGGGTTCGCATCCGCCTGAAGCGAAGCATGGCCCGCTCTCTTCGTCCAAATGGCTGGTGTGAATTTTCGGCTCGATTGTTGAGCCAACGGCCGGTTTCCTGTTTGTCCACATTGCCGATGACCTTCAGCGCCACACCGTAGGAACGTAGCTTGTCGGTGACAACAATATGTGCGCGTCCATGACGTTTCATTGTTTTCCTAAGGAATTTCAACGCTGCCTTGCGATCACGGCGCTTTGTGACAAAGCTTTCCAGGACTTCCCCTTCGTGATCCACAGCCCGCCAAAGATAGTGGCTCTCGCCGTTAATCTTCACGAATACCTCGTCCAGATGCCATTGCCAGTTCGAATATGCGCACATCTGGCTGACCATTTTTCTGCGAATTTCAGCTGCAAACAGCGGCCCAAATCAGTTCCACCAAAATCGAACCGTTTCGTGGCTGATGTCGATACCGCGTTCATGCAAAATATCTTCCACGTTCCTAAGCGAAAGCGGAAACCGAACATACATCATGATGGCAAGACGGATGATCTCTGGGCTAGTCTTGAAGTAGCGAAAGGGGGAGTGTTTTGTCATCCCGCGACGCTAATTTCTCACCCTCCCCGCCTCAACCTATTTTGCTCTGACAGAGCCGGGCGGACCACTTCAAAGGGGGAGGCTCAGATTGAACACAATGGTATCCCCCACTCAAATCGCAGCCTCGTTTTGTAAGGTTGAGTCCAGCAGACGCCCTTCCCATGTTTTGCCTAGAGCCGCTGAACGTTTCAAGAACCTGTCAAAACTGTATTGTTAACCTTTCGAGCCGTGGTATACTTTTTTACGAGGGGTCAATATGGAAACGATGCGAAAAAAGAAAATTGCCATCATAGGTGGTGGCTGCGCGGGTATTTCCACAGCATTAGAATTGACACGCCCTGAACGCGGCGGCGCATTTGAAGTGACCATCTACCAGATGGGCTGGCGTCTTGGTGGCAAAGGCGCGTCCGGCAGGGATGTAGAGACCGGACGCATCGAAGAACATGGGCTTCATCTCTGGATGGGCTTTTACGAAAACGCCTTTCGCATGATACGCGATTGTTATTCGGAACTGCGCCGTCCCGAAGGCCACCCGATCCGAACATGGCAGGATGCTTTCGTGCCCGACAATTATGTCGGCGTCACCGAACGGGTTGTCGGCAGTCAATGGGACAACTGGTCCGCCTATTTCCCGCCTGCCGCAGGTCTGCCCGGCGATCCCCTGTCGGACCGCAATCCGTTCTCGATCCGCGGATATGTCGCACAATGTCTTAGACTGCTGCGCACGTTGATCCAAAGCGTTCAGGATCGCAGCGTCGGTCCGGATCCACGCGCCGCAAACGAAGGGCTTCCGGCGGCTCTGACGGCGCTTGTCAGCAGTCTGGCTTCCTCGTTGCGGCAGGACAAGAGTGGTTTTGCGGCCCGGTCTGCGGGTTATGGACAGATGGCACTTGGTGCCGTTCTTCTGGAGGCTGTGAGTGCACTTCAACGTGCGATTAACGTTACCAGCAAACCCAGGGACGACAACACCGCTGCTACCTTGCTCGACAAGATCGCGGCAACGCTTCAACATCAGTTTGACCTGCTGATTGCCTCCGACAAGGAGTTGCGCAGAATCTGGGAAATCGTTGACGTCGTACTGGCTATTGTGCGTGGTGTGCTTCGCGAAGGGCTCCTGTTCTCGCCGCAAGGATTTGAAGCCATTGACAAATATGACTGGTGTGAATGGCTTGCCCGGCACGGAGCGCGTCCTGCTACGCTCGACAGTGCGTTCATCCGCGGCTCCTACGATCTGCTTTTTGCCTTTGAGGATGGTGATGTCGGCAAACCGAGGCTTGCGGCCGGGCAGGCTCTGCGCGGGGCCATGCGCATGTTTTTCACCTATCGCGGTGCGCTTTTCTGGAAAATGCAGGCCGGCATGGGGGATATCGTCTTTGCCCCAGCCTATGAAGTCTTGCAAAATCGTGGCGTGCGTTTTGAATTCTTTCACAGGCTGGAGAACGTCGGGCTTGACGCGAGCAAGACACATGTGGAGACGCTGGACTTCACGGTCCAGGCCAAAACCAAGCAGGACAAACCCTATGCGCCGCTGGTTGATGTAAAGGGCCTACCCTGTTGGCCAAGCCTGCCGCTTTATGACCAACTCGCGGACGGCGGGCAGTTGCGCAAGAACAATTGGAATCCGGAACACGAGGGCGACAGCCGATCCATCGGCAGCAAACATCTGAAGGTCACCGAAGATTTCGACTATGCGGTTCTGGCGGTAGGGTTCGGAGCGGTGCCAACGCTCTGTCGCGAACTGATCGATGCCGAACCGAAATGGCGGCGTATGAGTGACGGCGTCAAGACGGTTGCCACACAAGCGTTTCAGGTCTGGCTGGATGAACCGATTAATGACCTTGGCTGGATTGGCCCGCCCATCAACATCTCTGGCTACGTCGAGCCGTTCGATACCTGGGCTGACATGCGCCAGTTGATCCCCCGCGAGAATTGGGCGCGCGATCCCGCCGCCATCGCCTATTTCTGCAGTGTGCTTCCAGATGCCCTGATCGATGAAAACGCCGATCAGACAGTAAAGGAAAATGCCAAGCGCTATCTTGACCGCGACGTCGGGCATTTTTGGCCAAAGGCCGTCAACGAAGACGGGTTTCGCTGGGAACTGCTGAGCGGTGGGGCTGATGCGACCGGACCAAAGCGGTTCGAGAGCCAGTTCTGGACCGCCAATACGAGCCCGACAGAGCGCTATGTGCTGTCTCTTCCAGATACGCTGCAATACCGCATTTCGCCGCTTGATATCCGCTTTGACAATTTCACGATCGCAGGTGACTGGACGGACTGTGGCCATCAGGCCGGCTGCGTGGAGGCCGCTGTCATGTCCGGTCTGCTCGCGGCAAGCGCGCTGAGTGGCTATCCTAAACTCCACCACATCATCGGCTATGACCACCCATGAACCCGCGCCCAGTATATGTGAGCTCTGATGCAAGAACCTGACCGTCTTCGCCGCCCAGTCCCTGAACGCACCAAACCTCATCGCGGCATTCTTGGCGCGCTCATCCAGAAAGATGGTACGACCATGGCCAGTCCTTTGGAACCGTCCACAGTTCAGGGATCGCACCCACTTACGCCCGGCCATCAAGCGGATCCGCCCGAGGAGGGGGTGACGCGTGACGCGGCCGACTTCATCAGTGAAGGCGTGCGTGCGGCCTCCAAAGTGGCAGATGCACATATCCTTGAGGGCCAGCAGACAGCGCAATCATTAGGGGCCAGTGTTCTGCGCGGGATTACCCGACAAAAGGACGCGGGGAACCTGCTCGGCAATCTGACAAGCGCCTATTCCGATCTGGCGGCGGTCTGGATGGAAGTCGCTCAGGCGATTGCAGGGCAGATCACGGAGGGCAAGCCAGCCGCCCCCGAAACGACAGCCCCTGCCGCCCACGAAAAGCCGCCGGCGTCAATTGCGCTTGTGCTTGATTGCGCGCGCCGCGTGGAAACGCGCCTCGACATGTTTCGCTCCGTCTCAAATGTCCTGCCTCAGCCGCTGGTTTCGAGCGATGCCGAGATCTCTGCACGCGTCAGCGGCGTCAGCTTCACGCAGGGCCAAGGTGGTCAGGCAGGGATATTGCATGTGCTGGTGCCAGCCGATGCAACGCCGGGTCGATATTACGCCCTCTTGCTCGACGCGGCCAGCATGAGCCCTGCAGGTGCCCTGAGCCTGCGCCTGTTCGACGACGAGGAAGGTCCGGTCAAAAGTGAATTTTGATGTCATCGATACGGTTGTCCCGGTGCTGGAAGAATATGGCGCTCTGACGCGAGACGCCCTCTTGCAGCATTTGCCGAAGGGTGAACCGAAGGATTTTCTATATGATCCAATAGCTGACTATCCGCAGCGCGGTGGCAAGATGATGCGTTCAAGCCTGTGCATTGCAACCGCCTGTGTATTTGGCGCCAAACCCGAAGACGTCGTCGCTGCCGCTGCAGGGATAGAAATGGTGCACAACGCCTTGCTCATTCATGACGATATCGAGGATGAAAGCGAAGAGCGCCGCGGCAAGCCAACGCTGCATGCGCTGCACGGTGTACCGATCGCGCTCAATGCCGGTGACGCTCTTGCGATGTTCAGCCTGCGCCCGATCATCGAAAACGCGCTTGCCTTGCGCCCGCTGCGCATCTTGCAGATCATCGAGGATATGGAGCGTATGGCGCGTGAAAGTGCAGAAGGCCAAGCGTTTGAACTTGGCTGGCGCAGCAATGCTGCAAGCCGCCCAACACGCGACCAGTATCTCGAGATGGTCCTGAAAAAGACCTGCTGGCTCGCGGCGATTTTTCCATGCCGCGTGGGCGCGCGGCTGGCACCGCAAGGCAGAAACATCCCACCGGATGCCTTCATCCGCTTCGGATTTTTCTTCGGGGCCGCTTTTCAGATCCACGACGACGTCCTCAATCTTACCTGCGACCCAGCTTATGGCAAGGAAGGGTGCGGAGACCTTTGGGAAGGCAAATGGACGCTGATGCTGATTGATGTCGCAGCACAGCTGCGGCCACAGGACCAATTGCGGTTGTCGCGTTTTCTGTCCCAGACCCGCGCAGAACGCAGCGAGGAAGATGTTGCATGGCTTCTGGACAAGATGTGCGAAACCCGCGCGATCGAAAAAGCGCGAATGTTTGCGCATGGGTTGGCGGGGGCCGCCCTGCAAGAATTCGATCAGATTTTCGGTGACATGCCCGACACTCGCGACAAGACCTTCATCCGGAATTTGATCACATGGACGTTTCAACGCAACCACTAGATCAAGCATGAGCAATCTTGCGACATAAAACTTGGAAAGCACGTGGAATGGAACAAGAACCAGAGAATAGCGACCTGAGTGACTGGCTGGAGCAGCATGGCCTTGCCCGTTACGGTGAGGCGATGCTGGCGCAGGATATTGATTTGCGCGCACTGGAGCACTTGACCGACGATGATCTCAGAGAGATTGGCTTCAGCATCGGGCACCGCAAGGCGTTTAACCAAGCGATGAATTCTTTCGTTTCTGGTCCGGTGAAATCCAGCGACGCAGCTGCGGCGGCGACGCGCCGCCAGATCACGATCCTGTTCTGCGACCTTGTCAATTCAACCGGACTTTCCGCGTCGATTGATGCCGAGGATATGGCCGTTGTTCTCGAACGGTATCTTGGCACGTGTACGAGGATTATCGAATCCTGGGGCGGGCTTGCGCTCGGCTCTGCGGGCGATGGTATTGTCGCTTGCTTTGGCTATCCGCGGGCGCATGAAAACGATGCGGAACGCTGCGTTTCGGCAGGGCTTGAGATTTCACGCACGCTGCCGGGCCTTCAGTTTGACGGAGGCGTATCGCTCAAGTCCCGCATCGGCATTGCGACCGGCCGGGTCCTCGTACGTGGGCAGGTCAAGGATACATCTTCGCTGGTTGGGGACACAATGAACCTTGCGGCCCGCCTGCAAGATGAAGCACCGGTAAATGCGGTGGTCGTCGGTGGCTCCACCAAAAAACTGATTGAACAGATCGCTGATCTGGCCCCGCTCGAGTCCCGCCGGTTGCGCGGTTTCACCGACGTGACCGACATCTGGCAGGTGAACACCCTGAGAGACGCGATCGACAGGGCTGAACCAGACAAACCCGTCGAAGAAAGAGCCGTTCGGGGCCGTGAGGCCGAACTCGAGAAACTGCAGTCGCTTTGGGGACTGACGCGCTCAGGACAGGGACAGGTTGCCGTGGTGACGGGAGAGCCTGGCATCGGCAAGACATGCCTTCTGGGCGCGTTTCGCCAGAAAATCGCGGCTGACGGTTCCTGCAACACGATCCGTTACCATTGTGCGCCCTTCTTCGAGAACAGCGCTCTTTTCCCGATCCGCTCCAGTCTTCAGCGCGCGTTTGGTCTTGAGGAGAACGAGGATGTCGAAACGGTCATTGCGAAACTGGCCAGCTTCTTTCCGCACCAGACCGAAAGGGCAGTCCCGCTGATCGCAGACTTGCTGTCCGTTGATACCGGAGACTTCTACCCGCCGCTCGACATGACGCCCGTGCAGCGCAAGAGCGAAACCTTTGCCGTCTTGCTTGCCCAGTTGATCGAGCTTTCGACCCATAGCCCTGTCCTTGTGATCGTTGAGGACATGCATTGGGCCGATCCCTCCACGCGGGAGTTTTTCGCCCTCTGCGTCGAACAGGCCATTGCAAGTAACCCGATCATGCTTCTGGTCATGCAGCGCCCGCAGTCGGACATCGGCGGGTCCGAGCAGGCGCACGTCACGCATCTGCGCTTGGGCAAGCTGAGCGAGAACGAGACCCGGCAGATTATTTCCTTGATCGCGAGCCCGCGCGTCCTGCCCGAGAACATCGTGCGCAGAATATGCGAGAATGCCGATGGTGTGCCGCTCTATGCCGAAGAGTTGACCCGCTCGGTCATCGCACAGTCCAATATAGGCGGGTTCGCCTCGGTGAAAGTACCGGTCACGCTCAGGGATTCTCTGGCGGAACGGCTTGACAGGCTAACCACCAGCAAACCGTTGATCGACATGGCGTCCATCATCGGGAGGCGGTTCGCAAAATCGCTCCTGAGGGAGATCCTTCAGATCAACGAACGGAGCTTTTCTGACGCGGTCGAGGAGCCGATTGACGCTAAGATCATCGAAGAGGAAAACGCGCCTCAGTCCGATGTTCTTCGGTTCCGTCACGCGCTGGTGCAACAAGCCGCCTATGAGGGGGTGTTGCGAAGCAAGCGCCGGGAGTTGCATGGTAAGATCGCCGAACTTTTGAACCGCGACTATCCGAGCATGCAGGAAACCGAGCCGGAAACGCTGGCACGCCATTACGCTGGGGCAGGACAAGCGGACCTGGCGATAAAGTTCCTTGTGATCGCTGGAAAAAAAGCCACGTCCCGTGCTGCGCAGGTGGAGGCAACAAACCATTACCTGATGGCTCTGGAGCTTATTGAGACGCTCCCCCATTCCAAGGAGCGCGATCATGAAGAGGTGCTATTGCGCGCCCTTCTGGGCGGCGCGCTGATGGCAACGAGGGGTTTTGCAGCACCAGAAGTCTTCGACGCCTTCGCTCGGGCGCGGGCGCTTTGTATCGAGTTGGGCGACAGTCCGATCTATTGCCTGTGTCTTTATGGGTTGTTCACAGTCGAGGCATCGCGCTCGAACAAAGAGGCCGCGATCGCCCTTGCGGCTGAATTGTTGGACACTTTCGGTGCGTCGCAGGTTCCCTCTTGGGCAATCGCGGCACATTTCTCCGCCGGTGTGTCGCGCTTTTTTCAGGGTCAATTTCTGGAATCCGAAAGCTGTTTCAAAGCTGCGCTGGATCTTTATACTGAAGATCAGCATGGGCCGATGGTGGAACAGTTCCATGATAACCTCGGTGAGTTTTCGATCTGCTATCTGCAATGGCTCTACGTCATACAGGGCGATGTGGGAAAATCGGGTGCGTATCTCGAGCAGGCCCAGAAAATGGCGAATGATCTCAACAACAAGAACGCGCAGGTCCGCTCGATTGCTTTCCGCATGGGGCGCCAACACCAGCTCGGGGACCTCGACGGGGTGGCAGACCTCGCGCCAAGGGTTGTGGAGATCGCATCGAGTCAGGGGTATCCCTACTGGGCCTGCGCAGGGCAGATCGGCCTGGGCTGGGTGCTTGCCAATCAGGGCAAGCCCGAAGGCATTGCGCATATCGAAAGCAGTCTGGCGTTTTTCGATACGATTGGTCAACGCAACCCACAGGCCTACTGGCGAACATATTTGATCGGGGCGCATATTGCTCTGGGGCAGCGCACAGAGGCACTCGCGGCGGCCGGCAAGGCACTGGACCTTGCGAAGTCAGGACTTGAAAGCTTTTATCTGGCGGATGTGTTGCGGCTGAAGGCCACGGCGCTCTTGCTGGATAATGCCGACACCGCCCAAGCCGAAGCCTGCCTGCGCGACGCGATTACGACTGCAGAGGCGTCGCATGCGCATTTCTTCCGGTTCCGCGCCGCGTATGTTCTCGCGCAGTTGTTCGTCACACAGGGAAAGCGGCCGGAGGCGGCGGACATCCTGCGGCTGGGGATTTCCAGTATCTCCACGTCGGCACCCTTTCCGCATCTCGATCAGGCGCAAGACCTCCTTGCGTCGCTAAGCTAGACGATACCCATGGCGCGGGTTCTGGTTCTGGGGGGCACCGGCCACATCGGATCAGCGATCGCGCGCCAATTCGCGCTTGCTGGACACGAGGTTCTGGCGACCTGTCGCCATCCGGGACCAAGGGTAAATCTGGAAGGGACCGGCATTGCCATCTCTTCAGGCGATGATCTGATTGCGGGTGTAATCGAATACTGGATGAGGCAGATCGCCCCTGATATCGTGGTCGATGCCGCTACGCCCTATCCGGTCTGGCTGGCGGATTCGAAGGAAATGGACCCAAACGGGCCCGCCGTTGCCCGCGTCCGACGGATCATCGCAGCGAGTACCGCGATGCGGGCCAAATTCATTCTGATTTCGTCCTTCACCACCCTGCCCTCGCCGCGCAACGGGATCACAAACGCCATATTGAACAGGCTACAGGGCTATTTCAAGCTCAAGAAAAATGTTGAACGTGAGGTTTTGCTAGCTCTGGCCAAGGGTGATCTTGAGGGGATTGTGGTCAATCCGGCCACCTGTCTCGGACCTTTCGATCTAAAACCGCAAGATCAGGCGTTTATCCCAAGCCTGCTGGCCGGCAAAGTGCATGCCCTGACGAAGCACACCATCAATATCGTCGATGTGCGCGACTTGGCCCAGTGCGCCTTCGAACTGGCAAAATCGTCTGCCCCCCTTCCCCCGGTCCCTGTGTTCGGACATAGCCTGCGAGTGGACGCGCTTGCTCGGCGATGCTGCGAGATGGCTGGCGTCAAGGCACCCCGTTTTTCTACAGATGCCCTTATGGGAACAGCAGCCCTTTACTCTCTTGAAGCAACGCTGGCATTTACGGGGCGCAAGACGCCATGGCCAAGTTTGCCGACGATGCTGGTTGCCGCCAGTTATGCGGCGGAACCAAGTCCGGAACAACTGGCTCACAAGGGCAAGCCGCGCCCCCTCGACGACACTCTTGCAGACAGCATTGCTTGGTATCAAAGACTTGGGCGATGCTGATTTAGGTCACATCTTCGTCCGGCAGCAGACCTCCGGTCATCAACTTGGCCAGACGTGCGCGCAAGAGCACCTGCGGATTGATGAGTTCATTACCGCCGGAAAAATCACTTTGCGCCGTTTCCAATTCCGACATTTTCTCTTGGTTTTCTTTTGCTTGCGTCGCCAGATCTGAAAAGGCCCAATCGAAGAATACTACGGAGCGATCGTTGAGGCCCTTCTGCTGCGTCAAAATCACTTGAAGACGCTCCAACGCGGTGATCAGCAACAACAGGTCAGACGATGAAGCGACATGCCGCTCGAAGCCGTTTTCATCAGGCTTCGCAAAATCCTGTCGCGTGTTTTCCTCCCGGAAGGGTTCGGGCAGCAATGACTTGGCCAGCGTTTCGATGAACCTCGCGATATCTTCAAGCGACTGATCCCCCTGGCCAACGTATTCGCGTGTGAATGTGGACATGGCCTCACGCTCATGTTCTGTGAACGCGCGGCCCATCTTTTCAATCTGCGAGGCCACGAAGTCTTCCACGTCATAGCTTTCTTCTGTCCATGATTTCGCCGATCTGGCGCGCATGGATACCTGCGCAAATTGCCGCAGCATGTGCCAAATCTCTGATTTCAGCGCCAGTGTCTCAATCTGACGGCGCTGGCCGCGGTAGCGGGAAAGGTCAACACTGTGCGGCCAGAAGGCGTGCTGCAGTTCGGATGACGGGAAAAGCAGCTTTGCGAAAGGAGTGGGCACGGTCGATCTTGGCAAGCAGAAATCGGGCTTGCAGTATTTATACCGTGCCGAACCGGGCGCATGGCCCCACTGACGTGACAAGACCGAATCCAGAACTGTCGCCGGACTGATCCATTCGATTTTGCGCGCCGCCTTGGCTTGCGTCATCCGGGCTTCCTTGCGCGCCAAACCCATTTCCGCAATCCAGGCCGAGATATCCAGCATGCCATTGGAGGTCTGACTTTTAAAAAATTTCGGATCGGCAACCATACCCACTTCATCACCCGTGCACCGGTCCTTTATCATCAGGTTGCTTATATCACCTGTTTCAAGCTGATGCGCGAAGTCACCCAGAAGATACTCGGCACCCACCACACCGGACTGGACGATCAATGGTGTCGATACCCCATCTCTCTTTAGGCAATAACAAAGCTCAATGTCATCCGGCGCGAGCCCTGCGGCGGCTCGCTCGACAAGCCATCCCGCCTCACCTTGCTTGGCCGTGCGCCACCCAAATACCTCAGCGAACGTGTCCACCTTTTTCCACGTGCGACTGCCGACCCGCTCATACAGGGTGGAGCCGGAGCCGCGATGAACATCGGCATGCAGAGAAAATGGCCGGATCGCCTCGAACACGTTCACGAGCCGATCTTTGCCCGGATAGGTGAATTTCGGGATCAGACCGAGTAACTTGCAGATGGGCTGGGTGGGGTAATCGGTAATCGAGATATGCACGGGCACCTCGATCTCGCGCATGTCGCGCAGTTTATCGATCCGGTGCTGGCGCGTAACAAGGCCCTGATAACAGGCGTCCGTCGTGTGGCGGCTGTCGCGAAACTGTTTCAGCGCGAACTGATTGAGTGACCGCTCTCCACCCAGAATTTGCAGCGCAAAGCCCTGCCCGACATTGAACGGGGACGGATCTTTTTTGGGGAGGCCATCAAGAACCGTTGCCTCGGCGCTGTCTTCGACGGAATCGTTGGAAGCGCTTTCAGAACTGTCTTCAAGGGGATCCTCATGGGTCTCTTCAGAAGGAGCGTCAATACTAACAGCAAAATGATCCCCCTGACGGTCCTCCTTAAAGATTATTGACTCGCGCTTCTTTTCTTCCAGATCGTCAGCCAACAGTCGAATCCACCGGCCGACGCTTTCGCGCTGGGTTTCTGGAACATCGCGTTGCTGGGGAGCATGGGTGTGCAGCCGAATGAGGTCGCGCTCCTGTGCCTCGGCGCCCACCATCAGCGCGGGCAGAACCTGCGCGCTTGTTGTAAGAAGATCATGATGCGCTTCTTTTTTGCTGGGATCAGAGGATATCCAATCGTTCGACGGCGACAGAATGCGCGAGCCCATGGACGGAATGCCGGACACTTCGCTTGCGGTGATCGCCGTTGCTGCATCATCCACATAGGAAAATGCAGAAACAAACCCGGTGGTCACAAGGTGCTTTTCGCCCCGCGCTGCGCGCATCTGGGCATCCTCGTCTCTTGACTCGTCTCGGTAATTTTCGGGAAAGGCATCGTCCGCGTACCAATCATAGGCCTTGACCGGGACCAGCATGTTCACCTCCCGCGCGCGGCGCTTGGCGATGGCGTTGACTTCGGAATTGACTTGGTCGAAGTCGCAGATCACGAGATATACGAAATCGCCCCAGGCGTCGAAGCGCATGTGTCCTCGAACCCGCAAATAGTTGCTCACGAAATCCTGTAGCGCCGCAGGATCTGCCTTGAGCGGCAAGACCCGAACCGACGCGTCCGGCATGTAGAATGCCCCCCCGATCGCCTCGCTGCCGCCGCGGGCAGTGTTGAAAAAGTTCATTGCCCGGATGTAGTCAAGGCGCATGCTGTCTTCGAGATCGACATCCCCAAGCGGCTCCGTTTCTTCACTTGCCGTATGAATAGCAGTGGTTGGTGGCACCTCTTCGAGGGGCGATTGCGTGTTTTCGGAAGGTGTTTGAGGACCGGGATCAGGCGGCGGTGCGTCGGGTGCGGCTTGCTTCTTGGCCTGCTGTTGCGCCTCTGCTTTCTTGCGCAGCAAAGTGAACTCTTCGCTCTGTTGCCACGCTCCGGACCGCGCCCGCCAGATCAGGGTATCGGCCAGCCCATATGTCATATCAACCTTGACCCAGAACGGGGCGACCGGCGCCAAGGAGGAAACCCGTGCTCCGCCGATCTCACGTTCTTCTGTCACTTCCAGACCAAGTGATTGCACGATCGGCAGTCCTGCCAGATGATGCACGTCGATCCGAAAGCCGCCATCCAGTTGACCCAAAAGCATGTTCTGCGGGCCCAGAAAGCCACCTGCCTTTACATTGGTTACCGGCATCTTGGCCGATGTAATGGCCTGATAGCACGTTGCAAACGGATCTCTTGCATCACGGA
Source organism: Sulfitobacter sp. (assembly GCF_036961165.1). Classification (GTDB taxonomy): domain Bacteria; phylum Pseudomonadota; class Alphaproteobacteria; order Rhodobacterales; family Rhodobacteraceae; genus Sulfitobacter. The sequence goes on from NZ_JBALVJ010000044.1 coordinate 28,725, forward strand.
ACTGTTTGAAATTTATGGTATTTGCATAGGCTCGTGGAAAAAGGGACCACAGGACATCCTTCAATCCCGGACCCCAGGCTTTGGGGTCCCGCCACTTGATCAAGCGCGATGGTTCAAGTTGTTCCTTGAATGTCTTCATGTCCAGCATGTTGGGCAGTAGCGATGATCCCGTGATGCCATCGCTGGCCATGCCCGTAACGGTTCGGGCGATGTCCATGCTCAAACGGGTCATACCCGCCGCCGCCTGAGACATCTGAGCCAGCGGCTTGACGAGCGCATCCAGGCTTGGCGGTACATCAAGCAATCCGGCCGTCCGATGTTGATAGACCGACATGAAGCTGCGGTATTCCTGTGTCTCACCGGCAAACGCCTCATTGGCCTGCTGCGTACTGACCTGAAACACCCGCCGCGCCCCATGTGGGTCCCGCACCCATTCGCTAACAGAAGGGTCCAGCCTCGCAAGCAGTTTTGGCCACCCATAAACTTCGCGTCCGGTACTCATCGACATTTCGTTATCTACAAAAATGAAGGGGGAAGAAAACGCCCAGTCGTGGAATTTCAGTCCGCCCTTTTGAGCATTGAGCCAGCGCAGCGGGATGCCAAAGGCGACTTCGCGTTGCGACACCCATCCCATGTTCGCCGCCTCAAGCGACATTCGACCATAATCGAGAATGACCAGATAGACGAAGGGCAGAAACGGGCTGAATTGTAGCAGATTCGGCACCTGATTGAGGTAGTTCCGGCAGAATGTTTCAAGCGCCGGAAGGCTCGCACGCAATGGAAAGACCGACATTGTGACATCGTTGAAGGCAAAAGGCGGGCTCATCTGCAGCGAACTGGCCGCCCCACGCGCGTTGTTGAATGGAATTGTCACCATTGTCACCCTCCAGAGCAGCCTGGGATCCTTCCCGAAAGTCTACAGAGGTTAGGCGAGTCTAACAAGTGAGTAGCGATCCGGCCTTACACATCGGGTTGTCGTGCTGACTGCCTTCTCCTCCACCAAGTCTACCACATGGACTTTGCGGACATCGGCAACTCTCATGTCACCCAGCGCTGGGATCGACAACACCGCCTGTAACTGGGACGGTTCTGCGCGGGTAATGTTCAAAAAGGTGCTGTCAGACGAATACGAACCAGTCTCAGTTCTCCGGCAACCTCAATCTGTCAGGCTGCGCAGAGACCGCGCCACTCGGTAAGAGCAGCGGCGCGGTTCAGCTTGAAATTTGATCGGATGTAAAGGTGGCGCTCCGCGTTGAAATGGTTGTGGACTGAGCCGTGAACGGCAGCGAATTTCTGTAAAGTTCGCATCCGTCTAAAGCGAAGCATAGCCCGTTCTCGCCTTCGAAATGGCTGGTGTGAATTCTCAGCCCTGTTGTTTTTCCAGCGGCCGGTTTCTTGCCGATCAGCGTTGCCGATCTCCTTCATCGCCGCGCCGTAGGAACGCAACTTGTCGGTGACGAAGATATGTGGTCGACCATGACGTTTCATTGTTTTTAGTAAGAATTTCAATGCTGCCTTTCGATCACGGCGCTTTGTGACAAAGCCTTCCAGTGAAGTGGTCCTGCTTTTTAGGACAGTTTTGCGGCTTGGCTAAGATGCAT
>NZ_JBALVJ010000045.1:0-29468 GCF_036961165.1 Sulfitobacter sp.
TCGAACGGAAGGTGGCTTAAACGAGCACCGGGGGCGGCACGAAACCGTGACAGGTTCAAACAGGCTGGGAGTCGTTCGATCTAAGGACGTGCAGGATGTACTTAAACGCGTTGATTATTTCGGTTCGGCTAACAAAGCGTTTTTAGCAGCAAAGGCTGGGGTTGCGTAACTGTGTAGACCATCGTTGCCACCGACACGAACTGCGCTTCGTTGCTGACAGAGCACAATGCCGCGCTCGCCATAGTTGTTGGTTTGGGTTCGACGCAGGCATTTTCCTCGCCACAGAAGCCCCTGCGGCGAAAGTGGAGGATTTCGTCGCAATACTCGACTGATCCTATTAAGCGGCAACGAGCGGTTCAATGTCGGACACATCGATTTCCTTTGCGGCCAGCGCCATGTCGTAATTTGTCTGCAGGTTTACCCAATACGCCGGGGTGTTGTTGAAGACACGGGCGAGCCGCAGCGCTGTGTCAGGCGTGATCCCAGTCGTGCCCTTTATCAACCGCTCGATCCGAGTCCGGGGCACATCCAGACGCCGCGCGAAGGCAATTGCCCCCAATTCCAGGGGATCAAGGTAAAGCTCTTTCAGGACTTCACCGGGGTGCATTGGTTCTTCAAGCAGGCTCATAAGCGTATCCTCTCAATGGTAATCGACTATTTCGACATCGGCAGGGCCGTTCAGCGTCCAGACAAAGCAAATGCGCCATTGCCCGCTGATCCGCACTGAATGTTGCCCAGCCCGATCACCTTTCAGCTCTTCTAAATGGTTGCCGGGCGGAAAGCGTAAATCCTCCACAACAACCGCAGCATCCAGCGCCGTGAGCATTGCCCGCGTGCGCTTCACCAAGTCACCGGGGAAGCCCTTGCCATATTTGCCCTTCAAGGCGCTTGCAGCGAGTTTGCCTTTGCTGCTTTGGATCAAAAGAGTATGTATCGCATCAAGATACATGTGTCAAGATCTGATACCCTTTTTAGCGCATAGCAAAGTTGTCTTAAGTAGGGGGTACACAATTGGTAGCTCGGCAGAGCAGACGCGAAATTTCAAGAAGATTAACGTTGAGGGAGAGCTTGATCTTAACGAGTTACGTCAAATAGAAGCTGACACAGAGTCGAGGAATGCGGATCGTCGGATGACATTGAGCTTTTGGGAAAGCAGTATCGAGTTTTTGCCCCATCAACTCATTTTCTGAATAAGGTATTGCCCCTACTAGATCGGTTTAGTGACGAAATTACCGCGCAGGGCGACTTGCAAAAGCTCAATGTCATCCGAGGCGTCGCGATATTGCACAACCATGTCCGGTGGGATCACAAAGCCGTCTCCAGCCTCTAGGGTACAGTCATCCTGACCCTCTGCGTGCAGGGTCATTGTACCCTCCATGACGAAAGTGAAGTGGATATCCGCATCATGGGTGAATGCCGGTGAATTGCCCTCGGCACGGCGCAGGACCTGAATGCCGGCAACGCCCTTTGTCCCTTGGCTGATGCCGGTGTCCCGCGCGGTGAATCCGCCAAGGGCAGCAGGTTGCCAGACAGCGCTGTCTTTGACGTGATGCACAAAACGCTGACCATCCCATTGGCGCGCAGGATCGCCGACGCTATTGGGCAGGGCGAAGTCATGGTCGATGGTCGTCACATGCTCGGCCGGAACGCCGATCTCAATCACTTCAATGTTGGGGGATGCTTCAACCACGCGGTGACGGATGCCGGGTGGCTGCGTGACACAATCGCCCGCGCGCAAGCGGATCACATCGCCTTGGTCCTCATAAAGCACATCGACCCAGCCGCGATAACAGAAGATAAGCTGAAAGCCGACCGTGTGATAATGCACCATATCTGGAACCGGCCCGCCATCAGGGATGCGAATGTGGCTGGCGATGATTGAGCCGCCCAACCGCGACGGGATCAAATCGCGATAGTGCATGCCGGCGCGGCCAATCACCCAAGGGGCTTCATCCGCTAGCCTGCGCACGGCGAACTCGGGACTTGGCGTGATATGCTCGACACTTGGCGTGAGCGGCACGATTGAGATGCGTGTGCCATTCGGGGCGGTCAACTCACGTTTCCCTTCGGCAAAGCCGTCCACATCATCAGTCAAGATGCGCAGGTGTCCAGGCGGCACATCGGCGCCTTTTTCGATCCTTAAGCGCAGGCCATGACCGCTAAAGCTGGCCACGGACGGATCATCGGCAGGAAAGATATTCTCAAGGCGCATACCAAGCGTTTTTGTATAAAATGGCAGGTCATTGCGTAGCTCTTGCGTGGGCAGCAGAAACTCTGCCAGAATCTTGTCACTCATTGTGGGGGCCTCTTTCATCCGATTGTTAGGCGCACCCTGACATCATCTGTTGTTGTGCTCAACGGCCTCTTGCACGGAGCCGTTGGCGACACTCAGGCGCGGGGTCGCGCCCATTTCTGGGCGGCGGCTGAGCGTTCTGAGGACAGGTTGGTTGCCAGAGGCAGACTTGCCGCTCTCGCGGACCACGACATAGGCACCGCTTAGAATGATGATCCCTGCGCCCAAAAAAGTCATCATGTCCGACGTCTCATCGAAGAAAAGCCATCCAAACAGCGTGGCCCAGATGATTTGGCTGTACTGCATGGGGGCAACCAAGGCCGCATCGGCAAGGGTGTAGGCTCGGATCATCAGGCTCATAGCGGCCACTGACAGCACTGAGATCAGCAGCACCAGACCCAGATCCTCAATCGGCATTGGGATATAGACAAAAGGCAGGGCGCACAGCATCACGACAAAATTTGCCAGCAGCGGATAAAGCAGCAGGACCTCGCGCCGTTCAATTCCGCCGATTTTGCGCATGATCACAGCGACAAACGCTCCGCAGGTCGCGGATACTAAAGCCGCGATATGGCCGAGCCCCAAATCGGAAGAGCCTGGACGCAGCACCACAAGGACGCCAATCAGGCCAACGAAGACGGCTATCCAACGTTGGCGGCGCACGACCTCACCCAACAGCGGAACCGAGAGCACGGTGATCAGCAAGGGGGTTGTGAAGAGAATCGCATAGGTCTCTGCCAGCGGTAGAACCGAGAACGCGTAGAAGGCGGAAAATCCGGTGATAACTACGCCCACTGTGCGAAGCGTGCTCCATACTGGAACGCGGGGGCGCAGGGTGTCTGCCGTGTCGCTGCGCAGTAGCATCAGCGTCACAACAGGAAATCCCATCAGGACAACGAAGAACACAATCTGGAAGGGGGAATAGGTTTCGCCCAGTCGTTTGATCGCGGCGTCATGAGTTGCATAGATCGCAAAAGCAAACAGCGCGAGGGCAATGCCCTTCAGGCTGCTGCTCGGCTTTTCGGACGGGTTGTTATCGCTGCTGGTCATGACGCGACTCTAATCTGTCAGCGTGGCAGCGAATAGCGGTCTGCGCAGCGCTTCGTGGCGTTTTGCATGGTTGGAGAGGGGGCGCCCGATACAGTAGCACCCCCGTCTGGTATCAGAGGCTTGCATCCAGTGCGGCAAGGATCGCGTCGCCCATTTCCGAGGTCGAGATCGGCGTGCCGCCTTCTTCGCCCATCAGATCAGCGGTGCGCGCACCGTCGGCCAGCACTTTTTCAACAGCGTTTTCAAGGCGGGTCGCCTCGTCTCCCTGATCAAAAGAATAGCGCAGCGCCATGGCAAAGCTAAGAATACAAGCAATCGGGTTTGCCTTACCTTGACCTGTGATGTCAGGGGCCGAACCATGAACCGGCTCATACAATGCTTTTGGGCGGCCTTCGGCGTTTGGCGCGCCAAGGGAGGCAGACGGCAGCATGCCCAATGAACCTGTGAGCATCGCGGCGCAGTCGGAGAGGATGTCGCCAAAGAGGTTGTCGGTCAGGATGACGTCAAACTGCTTCGGTGCGCGCACCAACTGCATCGCGCCGTTGTCGGCATACATGTGCGACAGCTCGACATCGGGGTAATCCTCGTCGTGGACCTTTTGCACAACTTCGCGCCACAGAATGCCGCTCTCCATCACGTTGGCCTTCTCCATCGAGCAAACTTTGTTGCTGCGGCGGCGGGCCAGCTCAAAAGCGGAGCGCGCAACGCGGTCGATTTCGCTTTCGGTGTAGCGCTGGGTGTTGATGCCGACGCGTTCGTTGCCCTCTTCGAAGATGCCCCGTGGCTCACCAAAGTAGACGCCTGACGTCAGCTCACGCACGATCATGATATCCAAACCGGCCACGATGTCTTTTTTCAGCGATGAGAAATCGGCCAGCGCGTCAAAACACTGTGCAGGGCGCAGGTTGGAAAATAGGTCCATTTCCTTGCGCAGACGCAACAGGCCACGCTCCGGCTTTACGCTGAAATCCAGATCGTCGTATTTCGGGCCGCCCACTGCACCCAGCAGAACAGCGTCCACTTCCATCGCGCGCGCCATTGTGTCGTCATGCAGGGGCGTGCCGTGTTTGTCATAGGCTGCACCGCCGACCAGATCATGCTCAACATGAAAGTCCATATCCCGCTTTGCGCCGAACCAGTCGATGATGCGGGTCACTTGGCCCATGACTTCGGGGCCGATGCCGTCACCGGCGAGGATCAAAAGAGTAGGGTTTGCCATGGGAAATGCTCCTGAAATTGGTTCAAAACGGCGTAGCGCGCGCGGCTGTGCCCGTCAAGGATCGCGCGGTGTGATATCCACCCAAAGAAGGCTGTTACGGCTGGCGTTCGGTCGATGAATCGCCCCGTGATCCAGCACGCGACAGCCTGCGGAGGGCAGCACGTAGTCCACCCGCAGATCGCCGGGCACGGGCTCTGCGAAGTCAGCGGTGGGGGTGTCATCAAACGGGTTCTGCAGGGCAGGGTGAGCCAAGAGCATATCTATCGCTTCTTTACGTCCGCTGCCCCGATTGGGGTCTGTGTTGGCCGTGCCTGCCAGCACAAAAGGCGATTCTGTCGTGTTTTCTTTTAGGTAACCAAGCCAGAAGGCTACTTCGTCATGATTGCGCCGACCGTTACGGTCTTCGTCACCGTCATAGACTGGCGGTGTTGCATGAAAGGTCATCAGGCGCAGCGTGCCGAAATTAGGCGTGCGTATGGGGACGACCCAGTGACCGCGTGAGGATAGACGGTGCGCTGCAAAAACCTCTGTGCCACCAAACGGGATGCCATCGGTCATGGGGTAAATGTGACCAGGCAGGTCGCGCCAAAGCAAGGTTGAATAATCCTCTACCGCGTCCTGTCCTATTGGAAAGCGCGACAAGACGGCCATGCCACCCATGCTGTTGAAACGTCCAAATCCGTGGGCATCATCTGCATCACCCAGTCTGCCATTGCCGTTCAGGTCCAGCCCGCTGACTTGTCCTGCATTTGGCGGATTCGCAAAGCGGTAAGGGTAGCTTAGGCCGCTTGCGGCAAGGTCGTCGGCCAATGCCTCAAGCCCTGTACGGCGCAGGTCAAAGTCGATGCCCTGAAGTGCGATCACGTCGGGAGACACGTCGATCAGCAGATGTTTGAAGGCAGATATCTGGTCATCTTCACCTCGCAGGATATCCCTCAGGAGAAGGCCTGGGCCTTTGCGCGTCAGTTCTGCGTTGAAGGTCGCGATTCGCACGCTCTGGGCCTGCGCGCTGATAGCGGCGCTGGAAAAAACCAGCACCGCCATGAGTATTTTCGCAATCAAGCCGGCTGGAATTCGCCTTCGGCAGCAGCTTCGGCGTAGGTCCGTTTGCGTTTTTCTTCGATCATGTCGGCGATTTTGCCCATGGCGATACCACGCATGATGATGCTTGCCGGAAGGAAGGCCCATGCCGAAATTGTCCAGATAAGGGTTTGCGGATTCTGCAACGTAATCGGGTCTAACAGATCAGCGGCCAGTTTGACTACTGCAGGCACGAGGAAGGGCAACAGGAAGCCAAGCGCGATGTTGATGCGGGCGTCACGTTGCAACCGTTCCAACACGTCTCCACCTGCAGTCGGGTCGAACAAGGGCAGGTTAACCCAGACATTGAAGGCGCCGGACCGGCTGGGCCAGTTGAGGATACGGACAAGCACAAGGAAGGCAGTCATCGCAATAAGCGAGATCATATAGGCCAGCCCTGCCGCAGTGCGCACAAAGCTAATTGTCTCGGGCGTTGAGTCGGGCGGCAGCATCAACACAACAAGGCGTACTGGCGAGTAAGGAAAATCAATCGCATTTCCGACGATCGTTCCGATGGAGGTCAGAGCGTTTGTCATCAACGTCGGGTCAGAAACCCCTCTTAGGATCGCGCTGAGCATGAAGACAGTCGCAAAGAGCGATGCGAAACGCAGCCGGTTGAATGGTGCGGCATCGCGGAATTCGACGATACTGGGGAAAACAGAGTTATATTCGGTGAATGTCAAAACGGCGGCCAGAAGCGCGACCAACAACACGATTTGAGTCGAGTCGTCGGCAAGACCCGGCAAAACGAGCGCCGGCGTCAAGATTAAGGTCGCAACCAAAAGTCCACGCGCCACGGCGCTGGTCATACGTACTATCAACGTTCTATCCCTTCAAACTGGCCAGACGCGATACAATGCCGCGTGCTTGTCCCAACTTGATGCCTTCGGGTCTGGAAGGCCTGCCTCATTATTGTCATATTTGTGCCTTCTTTCGCCTTAGTTCTCAAGACTATTGCGCTAAAAGAGCAGGCATGTTGGACGTTTTGAGGGAACGGGTGGTGCGTTCTTGCATCATTTCAGAGGCATGAATGAGGCAACCGCAACATCTTGTGGGCGAGGCATGCACGCCCACAAGGAAATCATGGAAAATTTTGGTACAACTTAATTCGAAGTTAAACCCAAGGACGGCTTTGTGTTGCCGCAGTTTCGAACGAGTCGATTGATGCTGCTTTTTCCATTGTCAGACCAATATCGTCCAAGCCATTCATTAAACAGTGTTTTTTGAACGGATCGACGTCGAAGGTGAAAATCTCTCCATCCGACGAAGTGATGGACTGGTTTTCTAGATCAATCTCAATCCGGGCGTTGGCGCCTTTTTCTGCGTCCTTCATCAGCACGTCCACCTGCTCTTGTGGTAGTACGATGGGCAGGATGCCGTTCTTGAAGCAGTTGCTATAGAAGATGTCGGCGTAGGACGGTGCGATGACACAAGTGATGCCGAAATCCGCTATCGCCCAAGGCGCATGTTCACGCGAGGAGCCGCAGCCGAAGTTGTCGCCGGCCACAAGAATTTGCGCTTCACGGTATTGCGGTTTGTTCAGAACAAAATCGGGGATCTCGTTACGGTCATCGTCATAGCGCATCTCGTCAAACAGGTTCACGCCAAGGCCGGAGCGCTTGATGGTTTTCAGGAACTGCTTGGGGATGATCATGTCCGTGTCGATGTTGATCAGGGGCATGGGGGCGGCGATGCCGCTCAGAGTGGTGAATTTTTTCATGGGTGTGGTTCTTTCGAAAGGGGACTGAATACGGGGAGTGACGGTTTGCGCGGCAGCTTTCGTTTGGCGTGCTGCCCGCTCAAATCCCAGAAAATCGGGTTTGGTGATATTGCTGATGGCTTTGACCTTCGAGCCGCCGAGAACAGGTTTGACGTAATTGTTCTCGATCATCTCGCCGATCATCGCTTCGGCTTGGGGCATCGTAACCTTAAGCCGGTGTGCGATGCCCGCAGCGCTGATGTTTGCACGGGTGCGGGCGTGGAAGACGGCAAGACCGTATTGATACTGGTTGTACCCGCCAGCGGCCACGGAAACTGGCGCACCAAAGGCTGGCAACGCAGGGGCCAGTGTTGCGGCCCCCATCATCGTCAGAAAATTGCGTCGTTTCATTCTGGCCTCCATCAGCCGCTCCTCGGTCCCTTCGGTCTATCGCCGCTAGTGTTGCGCCAGCGACGAGGTCCCGAAGGGACGCAGTGAGCGTCTTTACATCATCTCACGCACATCGGTGAGCTTGCCTGTCACAGCCGCAGCCGCAGCCATCGCAGGTGACATCAGGTGTGTGCGTCCGCCACGGCCCTGACGACCTTCGAAGTTGCGGTTGGATGTGGCTGCACAGCGCTCGCCGGGGCTCAGCTGGTCCGGGTTCATCGCCAGACACATGGAACATCCTGCAAGGCGCCATTCAAAACCGGCCTCCTTGAAGATGTCCGCCAAACCTTCTTCTTCGGCCTGCGCGCGCACAAGGCCCGATCCGGGCACGACCATGGCCCGCATGCCTTCCTTGATCTTCTTGCCCTTCAGAATCGCAGCGGCTGCGCGGAGGTCTTCAATCCGCCCGTTGGTGCAGGACCCGATAAAGACGGTATCGATCTCGACATCCGTTAAAGGCGTGCCAGAGGTCAGGCCCATATAGTCAAGCGAACGCTGCGCCGCGCCAACCTTGCCACCAGTAAAGTCGGAGGCAGCAGGCACATTGGCGGTAATCGGCAGAACATCCTCAGGCGACGTGCCCCAAGTGACGACGGGTGCAATGTCTTCACCTTTCAGGGTGATGGCCTTGTCCCAATGCGCGTCGTCGTCCGAATAGAGTGTCTTCCACCACGCAAGTGCGGCTTCCCACTGTGCGCCTTTTGGCGCGTGGGGGCGACCCAGGCAGTATTCGTAGGTCTTCTCGTCAGGAGCGATTAGGCCTGCACGCGCGCCGCCCTCGATGGCCATGTTGCAAACGGTCATGCGGCCTTCCATGGACAGATCGCGGATAGCTTCGCCACAGTATTCGATCACATAGCCGGTGCCGCCGGCGGTGCCTGTGACCCCGATGACGGACAACGTGATGTCTTTTGCGGTCACACCGGGGCGCAGCTTGCCGGTGATTTCGACTTTCATGTTTTTGGACTTCTTCTGGATCAGCGTCTGGGTGGCCAGCACGTGCTCCACTTCCGAAGTGCCGATACCGTGCGCTAGCGCGCCGAAGGCGCCGTGGGTCGCTGTGTGGCTGTCGCCGCAAACCACGGTCATGCCCGGCAGGGTCCAACCCTGTTCGGGGCCAACGATGTGCACGATGCCCTGACGGACGTCAGAGACCGGATAATAGTGGATGCCGAAATCCTTGGCGTTCTTATCGAGCGCATCAACCTGAATGCGGCTGTCCTCGGTCATGGTCGCGGCATTGGCGCGGTCCAGCGTGGTCGGCACGTTGTGGTCCGGCACGGCAATCGTTTTGTCCGGTGCGCGCACAGTGCGGCCTGTCATCCGCAGCCCTTCGAAGGCTTGCGGACTGGTCACTTCGTGAACCAAGTGGCGGTCGATATAAAGCAGGCAAGTGCCGTCTTCGGCCTCATGGGCCACGTGAGCGTCCCAGATTTTATCATAGAGCGTTTTGGGGGACATAGGGTCCTCTCCCTTAGATTATGTGGTGGTTTTGAATAGCTGGATCAGGCTGCGCAATAAGGGCGCAGTGCAGGCTTATAGTCGGGCCAGCGCAGTATGCGTGGCACCGAAAAAGCGCTCGCGCAGGCGGGCACGGTCAGTTTTGTTGAGCATGTGTTTCATCCCCAAGCAGATACATCGCATTGCCAAATTCTGCAAGGGTTGCGGGGCCTTCCGCTTCATGCAACGATTCCTTACCAAGGAGCCCACATGCAAGACATCGCCGATCCCTTCGCAGACTTCCTAGTCTCTATGCAGGCCCTTTGGGCCAATGTGTTGGGATTTATCTCCGGAGTGGTGGAGCCGGGCTGGCGGCAGAACCAGGTCATCATCATTGTGGTGCTTGCGTTTGTCGCATGGGCTTCGCACGCCAGAAGCGGCGCCGTGCTGCAAAACTGGGTCCGCTCGCACGAGGGTTGGGAAAAATGGCAGCTGCGTGTGGTTGTCCAGATCAAGCGCCGACTGGGGCTAATCTGGTTGCTGCTGATGCTGGCGGTGACCTATGGCATCATGCAAAGCGTCACATGGCCGTCGCGGTCCTATCTGGTTGGTGTCGCGGCCGAGCTGGTCTTTGCGTGGATTTTTATCGCCTTTGCAGCCCAGTTGGTGCGGAACCGGCCGATGCGGCGGATCGTGACGTGGTCCTTGTGGGTCTATGCCACGCTTTACCTGCTTGATTTATCTAAGGATGCGGCTGCATTTCTTGATGGTCTGGCGCTGGAGTTGGGGGACTTCCGGCTATCGGTTCTTTCTCTGATCGTGGCCATTGTGGTGATCGGGCTTCTTGCCACTATGGCACGTATCGCCTCGCAGGCCACTGCCGGTACTATCCGCCGTAACGAAGATATTAGTCCTTCCATGCAAGTGCTTGCGGTCAAAGGCGTGCAATTGCTGACGTACGGCATTGCCTTTTACATGGGTGTAAACGCGGTGGGAATTGACCTCACCGGTCTTGCTGTGCTCTCGGGTGCTATCGGTGTCGGCCTTGGTTTTGGTTTGCAAAAGGTGGTGTCGAACCTTGTCTCGGGTGTCATCATTTTGCTGGATAAGTCCATTAAGCCAGGTGACGTCATCTCGTTGGGTGAGACGTTCGGCTGGATTCAGACGCTTGGCGCGCGCTATGCCTCTGTCGTTACGCGGGATGGCAAGGAATACCTGATCCCCAACGAAGACCTAATTACCGGCCAAGTGGTGAATTGGTCCCACTCCAATGACTTCGTGCGTCTCGATATCTTTTTCGGAACAGCCTACGGCGATGACCCGCACCTTGTGCGCAAGCTGGCCATTGCGGCTGCAGCCTCTGTCGACCGTGTGCTGGTGGACAAGGCACCTGTTTGCCACATCGTCGGTTTCGGAGACAGCTCAGTCGATTATATCCTGCGGTTCTGGATTCAGGACCCCACAGGCGGGCTGACCAACATTCGCGGCAATGTTTATCTGGCGCTTTGGAACAGTTTTCAGGAAAATAACATCTCCATTCCGTTCCCGCAGCGCGAAGTGCGGATGCTGGAAGATACCTGAGGGAACACAAGGTGCTGGGCGGGTGTTGGGTCTCCAAAGGAGATACATCATGACCTATGAACTGACACTGCGCAGCAAACAGAGCGTGACGCCCGATACCAATCACTATGTGTTCAACAAGCCCGAGGGGCTTGAATACGAATCCGGTCAAGCGACCGAAGTGACACTACTAAAAGACGGCTGGCGCGATGAACCGCGACCGTTCACCTTTGTGTCCCAGCCCGAAGGCATTACGCTGGAGTTCGTCATCAAGAGCTATCCTGACCATGGTGGCATGACTGAGCAACTGGCGAAGCTTGAACCGGGCGACAAGGTTGAAATCGTCACCCAGTTTGGGGCAATTACTGATCACGGACCGGGTGTTTTTATCGCTGCTGGTGCAGGGATCACGCCGTTCATCTCGATTCTGGATAAGCACAATGCAGCCGGAAAGATGGACTGCACCCTGATTTTCACCAACGAAACTGAGAAGGACATCATCCTGCGTGACAAATGGGAGAAGATGGAGGGCCTGAAAACCATCTTCACTGTGACTGACGCACAAGGGGCCGATGTGCATGAGGAAAGAGTGGATAAAGCCTTCCTCACGAAGAATTTGACCCGCTTTGACCAGACTGTCTACCTCTGCGGACCAGAGAGTTTTGTGAACGATGTGCGGGACGCGCTGAAAGACCTTGGGGCGGACGCAGATAAAATCGTCACAGAAGACGGCTGGTAATTGCTCAATTGTCGCCTGTCATTGAATTGTAACGCTGGGGTTGCTAATTTAAAGGAAACCCCAGCGCCGGGGGCCCGGCGGCGCGACAAAAGGAGGACAATGTCCTGTCTACGCAAACTTACGCAGATTTGTCTGCGATCAACGGTGCGGTCGTGATGGCCGGCCAAAAGCAAGCCACCAGCGATCTGCTGCTGGAAACAGTTCTTTCCTCGCTTAATGACGATAAAGCCGAAGAAATCGTGCAGATTGATCTGCGCGGCAAAACCGAGATTGCTGACCATATGGTCATCTGCACGGGTCGGTCGACGCGTCAGGTGTCCGCTATCGCCGAGAAACTGGCGCAGCTGATCAAGGATGAGTACGGCCATGCCGTGCGCTCCGAAGGTAAAGAATCAGGCGATTGGGTGCTGATCGACACAGGCGATGTTATCGTCCATGTTTTCCGCCCCGAAGTGCGTGAATTCTATCAGCTTGAGAAAATGTGGCTGCCGCAAGGCGAAGCTGCCTCCTAAAGCGTGCGATGAAGGTACATATTTGTGCCGTGGGTCGGCTGCGTGCCGGACCAGAAAAAGCGCTGCTTGACGACTATCTCAAACGATTTGACAGAACCGGCCGGGGGCTCTCCCTAGGGCCGGTTTTTCTGTTGGAGGTAGACGACCGCAAGGGCGGCGGTATGGCGGGCGAAGCCGCGTTGCTGCGCAAGTCGCTGCCGCAAGGTGCGGTGATCTGTGCCTTGGATGAACGCGGAACGGTGGAAACGTCGCCGAAGTTCGCCAATCGCATCGCTGGATGGCGTGACGCGGGCCGCAGTGATTTGGCCTTTATCATCGGTGGCGCGGACGGGATTGACCCCGACCTGCGCAACGAGGCGGATCACCTGCTGTCTTTTGGATCAATGGTCTGGCCGCATATGATGGTGCGGGTCATGTTGGCCGAACAGCTATACCGTGCGACTTCCATCCTCTCGGGTGGACCTTACCATAGAGTGTAGGCGCGGCCTTAAGGCAGTTTTACTAACTTCGCATTCGAAGACCAACCGTTCACAGTGTCATGCGCTTCAATCACGACCGAATCTACACCTGCGGGAATTTTGACGCCCGACAGCGACCGTGTGAAGGGCTGCTCTTCCACGTGGGGATGGGCCAAATTGCGCTCACCCAAAACCGCGCCACTCAAGTCTTTGATTCGCCATATGTCGACGTAATCATCCCAACCGGTGTCAGTGTGCAGAACGGTTACGTTGAACGTATATCCGCTGCCGTTCTTGGTGACATTGACGTTCTCCACCGTGGCCGGATCGGCAAAGGCAGGGGATGCCGCGAGTGTGAAAGTTAAGAGCGATTGTTTGATCATGATTTCTATCCAGAGTTAAAACCGAAATAAGGGCTTAGCTGTCGGTTTCCAAGAGGACCTGACGTGACTGTGAAGCGAATTCCCGCCGCCAAATCACAAGGAATGTAACAATCGCAGCGGCAATCAGAAATTCTGGGCCCGCCAGCCACGCGACAGTGGTTAATCCGAAGTAGACCGCACGTAGCCCCCTGTTAAAACTGCGCGCTGCGGCAATGTTCAATTCTGCCGCTTTGCGGGCAAAAGACGCAGCAGTCGGATCGGCCGCACCATTCGGAGTGGCGCCCATAATTACCGAGCAATAGCCAAACAGCCGGTTGGACCAGACGAATTTGAGAAAGGCGTTGGTCAGAAAGCACACGATCACGAGAAGTTTCAGTTCCCATACTATCGCGGGGATGGTTTCTTCTGTCAGGTCTGCGGCGACACCTGCAACTTGTTCGGCATTGCCGATCAGCGCCAATGCTCCACCAATTGCAATGACGCAGGTAGATGCGAAAAAGGCAGTGCTTTGCCGGAGTGTTCCAATGGTTTGAGCGTCAAAAATCCGCACGTCACGGCCCGTCATTTGGGTCATCCATTGCCGACGGTAACCAGCCATGATGCTTGATGTCGAAGGTCGCTTCGCGCCGGAATGCTCAACCCACCAGCCGATACTGATCCAGAGCAAGAGCAGAACCAGCACTGCGACGACGTCCAAGACAGACAGGACCGAGGGCATATAAAGTGTGAACATGAATGTGTTTTAGGGGGCGGTGTCTGGCAATGCCAGCAGTGATTGCGCCCACGCTTTAACGTGAGGCTATAGGGAGAAGGAAAGCGCCGTCTGCTATGCTCCAACTTTCATTTACTGTATCTAAATTTGTCTTGAATAGAACATGTGCAGACTTGACGATTACGTGCGTCCACATTGAGCGGATTAGTAAGCGCCGAGGGGAAGGGACTTGCGTTAACCTCTAATTGGTAATATTATTTGACCAAATTAATCAGCGACTGCGGAGCGTCTGTTATGGAAATGCCTGTCCCGAATCCTGCTGTGCTTGCGCGTAAAGCGCGGGTTGTCGAACGACTGAACACAGTTTTACCCGCTGATGCAGTGATCCACGATGAGCGGGAGACGCGCGCGTATGAATGTGACGCTTTGACCGCTTACCGCTGCGCCCCGATGGTTGCGGTTCTTCCATCCAGCACCGAGGAAGTCTCAGCCGTGCTGCGCATTTGCCACGAAGAGAGTGTGCCGGTGGTGCCGCGTGGATCAGGCACTTCGCTGGCGGGCGGCGCGCTGCCTACGGCGGATTGTGTGATCTTGGGCGTGGCACGCATGAATGACGTGATTGAGACGGACTATGACAACCGCATTATCCGCGTCCAGACCGGCCGCACCAACCTTAGCGTGACTGGTGCGGTCGAGGAAAACGGGTTCTTTTACGCGCCAGACCCTTCCAGCCAGTTGGCTTGTGCGATTGCCGGCAATATCGCCATGAATTCGGGCGGTGCGCATTGCCTGAAGTACGGTGTGACCACGAACAACCTCATGGGCGTGAAAATGGTCATGATGGATGGAGAGATTGTGGATATCGGCGGGGCGTATCTGGATGCAGGCGGTCTGGATCTGCTTGGCGTTATCTGTGGCTCCGAAGGGCAGTTGGGTGTCGTGACAGAGGCAACGCTGCGGATCTTGCACAAGCCGGAAGGTGCGCGTCCCGTCCTCATGGGGTTTGACGATAATGAGGTGGCCGGCGCCTGTGTGTCCGACATCATAAAAGCTGGTGTGCTGCCTGTGGCGATCGAATTTATGGATCGCCCCTGCATCGAAGCGACCGAGGCGTTCGCCCATGCCGGCTATCCAATGTGTGAGGCCCTGCTGATTGTCGAGGTTGAGGGCTCAGATGCTGAGATCGATCACCAGCTAGGTCTGATCATGGACATCGCACGCCGTCACAACCCCGTCGATCTGCGCCAAAGCAAATCCGCCGAAGAAAGCGCTGCAATCTGGTTGGGCCGCAAAAGCGCTTTTGGTGCTATGGGTCAGATCAACGATTACATGTGTTTGGATGGGACTATTCCTGTTTCAAGCCTGCCTCATGTGCTGCGCCGCATTGGCGAAATGTCCAAAGAGTACGGTCTGAAAGTAGGTAATGTGTTCCACGCAGGGGATGGGAACATGCATCCGCTGATCCTGTTTGACGCGAATAAACCCGGCGATCTGGAGCTTTGTGAGGCATTTGGTGCTGACATTCTCAAGCTATGTGTAGAAGTGGGCGGCTGCCTGACGGGTGAACACGGTGTCGGGATTGAAAAGCGCGACCTGATGCATGTGCAATACGCCCCTGCTGATCTTGAGGCGCAGATGGCGGTGAAAGATGTGTTCGACCCGCAATGGCTTCTTAACCCTGCCAAGGTCTTCCCTCTTGATGCGTCTGACCGTCGCCGCCAAGTGCCGGTGGCTGCGGAATAGAAAACAGAGTCGGGAGGCTAACCTCCCACACCCTCCGAGATATTTGAGGCCAATAGAAATATGCATACTCCTTCTACCGAGGCTGAACTGGCCGAGATTATTCGCGATGCAGATGCGCCACTGGCGATACGTGGTGGCGGGACGCGTGGGGTTGACGTTGTTGGAACGCTGCTGAGCACGTCGGACCTGTCAGGGATTACATTGTATGAACCAGGTGCGATGACCGTAGTGGCGCATTCAGGGACGCCAGTGGCCGAGATCGAGGCAGCTCTCACCGTTGAAAACCAGCGCCTCGCGTTTGAACCGATGGACCACCGAACGCTGTTAGGTAGTATGGGCGAGCCGACAATCGGCGGAGTCATGGCCGCAAACGTGAGCGGTCCGCGACGTATCTCCGTCGGCGCTGCACGGGATTTCCTGCTGGGAGTGCGCTATGTCGACGGCATGGGCAACGTTGTGAAAAACGGCGGTCGTGTAATGAAGAACGTCACTGGCTATGATCTGGTAAAGCTCATGGCAGGGGCGCATGGGACACTGGGTGTTCTGAGCGAGGTCTCGCTCAAGGTGCTGCCATGCCCCGAAACGCAGGCGACATTGGTACTGCATAGTCTGGATGATACGGCTGCGGTGGCTGCCTTGGCAAAGGCGCTGGGCAGTCCGTTCGAGGTGTCTGCAGCCGCTCATGATCCGGCGGAGGGGCAGACGCTGCTGCGGGTTGAGGGTTTTGAAGACTCAGTACGCTACCGGATTGATGCGCTTCAGAAGTTGCTAGGCGGTGAAAGCATGGTGGAGCAGGATAGCGCCGCACGCTGGGCCGCGTGGCGGGATGTGGACGGTTTTGCCGATGCGGAGGAGGACATTTGGCGGGTATCGTGCAAGCCATCTGATGCGCCAGCCTTGGCGGCCAAATCCGGTGCGACGGCGGTACGGTATGATTGGGCCGGTGGCCTGATCTGGCTGCGTGCTCCTACTGGTCATGCCGTGCGCGCTGCCTTGGGGGACTATGACGGTCATGCCACGTTGATCCGTGGCGAAGGACAATCGAGGTTCGAGCCCGAAGCCCCAGGGGTTGCCCGCATCACTGCCGGTTTGCGCACCCGTTTCGACCCGCGTTGTATTTTGAATAAGGATTTAATGGGATGAGCTATCTGATTCTGTTCTTGATTGTATTCGTTGGGGGGCCGTTGGCTTTTCGTGCTTTGACGCAAGGAGCGACATCACCGACGGCATTTAGGCGGCTGGCGCTCTTTACAGCGATCTGCGCGGCGACTGGCCTGACATTGCGTTATGGCTTTGCCGACCTTTGGGGGCGCAATCTGCTGACGACGGGAGCAGGTGTCGCCTTTATCTGGGGCGGCTGGATCGGTGTGCTGTCATATGGCACCCAAGCTGTGCGGCGGATGGAACCGAGCATGCACATGCGGCGCTGGTCTGCTGTGATGGGCTCGGTGGGAACAACAGTACCGTGGTTCGGTCTGGCCAGTGCCAGCCTGCTTGCCGGTTAAGGGGACAACATGCAGACGACATTCACTGATGACCAGCTTAAGGACCCCGGCACCAGCCGCGCAAACGAGATTTTGCGCGCCTGTGTTCACTGTGGCTTCTGCACGGCAACTTGCCCGACCTATCAGGTTCTTGGAGATGAACTCGATAGCCCGCGGGGGCGCATCTATCTGATTAAGGACATGCTTGAAAACGAGCGTGTGCCTGACGCAAAAACGGTCAAACATATTGACCGTTGCCTAAGCTGTCTGGCCTGTATGACGACATGTCCTTCTGGCGTGCACTACATGCATCTGGTGGATCACGCGCGCGACTATATTGAGCAGCGCTACAAACGCCCGTTTAGTGATCGTGCTTTGCGCTGGGTCCTGGCTCGCATCTTGCCTTATCCGATGCGGTTCCGTGTGGCGCTGTTAGGGGCCAAGATCGGGCGACCTTTTGCGCGCTTCATGCCGGACGCCCGCCTGCGCGCCATGTTGGAAATGGCGCCCAAGCATATTCCGCCCGTCAGCCGGAATGACGATCCCCAGACATTCGCGCCTGCGGTCCCCAAACGGATGCGCGTCGCGCTGATGACGGGATGTGCGCAAAAAGCCCTAAACACGGACATCAATGATGCCACCATCCGTCTGCTCACCCGTCTGGGTGCAGAGGTTGTTGTTGCCGAAGGCGCTGGCTGTTGTGGGGCATTGACCCACCACATGGGTAAAACCGGCGAAAGCCACGCAACCGCTGCCAAGAACATCCGTGCATGGACGCGAGAGATGGACGCAGGCGGGCTTGATGCGATTGTGATCAATACCTCCGGTTGCGGCACTACCGTCAAGGATTATGGCCACATGTTCCGCAACGATCCTTTGGCGGCCGACGCCGCGCGGGTTGCCGAAATTGCTCGCGATGTCTCCGAAGTTCTGATGGAATTGACCGGCACAGATACCGAAGGCCGAGCTTGGCAACCAGCGCGTGAATGGATCGCTGGGACAGACGCCAACCCGCGCAAAGAAAGCCCCCCAGAGGCGATGGTTGTGGCCTATCATGCGGCCTGTTCTTTACAGCACGGCCAGCAGATCAAAACGCACCCTAAAACACTGCTGAAGAAGGCCGGATTTACCATCGTAGAGCCTTCGGATCCGCATCTTTGCTGCGGCTCTGCCGGTACCTACAACTTGATGCAGCCAGAGATTTCTGCTCAGCTAAAAGAGCGCAAAGTCAAAATGTTAGAGGCCAAGAACCCCGATGTGATCGCTGCAGGGAATATCGGCTGCATGATGCAAATCGGCTCGGCATCAAAAGTGCCGATTGTTCATACGGTTGAACTGCTTGATTGGGCGTGGGGCGGGCCAAAGCCGCCGGCGTTTAATGGTGATATTGTGAAAAAAGACAATATTCCGCGCTTGCGTTGATATCTTTGCCCCAATTCTGCCTTATATCGTCGATAATTGAGTGGAGTTACGTCACTTATCGGGGGATTTGGATTTGCATCGCTTGGTCGCTATGGTGGTCTTTGGACTGCTGCTCACCTCTGGTGCGGTGGCCCAAGATTCGCGTCTCAAGCGCCTTGATAACGGGGATGATGCCAAAGAATGGGAAGCCGTGGGCCGTCTGGATATTGATGGCAAAGGCTTCTGTACTGGCACGTTGATCGCTCCCAAGCTGGTTCTGACGGCCGCCCATTGCATGTACAAAAGCGATACTGGCGAACGAATTGATGGCGGGCGTATCGAGTTTTTGGCGGGCTGGCGCAATGGTCGCGCGGATGCTTACCGCGATGTGTCACGCGTGGTCGTTCATCCCGACTATGTGTACACCGAAACCCTATCTTCTGAACGTGTGCGCAATGATTTGGCACTGTTGGAGCTTGAGCAACCTATCCGCAATGCCTCAATCAAGCCCTTCAAAACAGCAGCCCGTCCGCGGACGGGGGATAGCGTTGGCGTGGTTAGCTACGCTTTTGACCGTTCCGAGGCGCCCTCCTTGCAAGAAGTCTGCGAGGTTCTTGCGCGGCAGGACGGGGTTTTGGTCACTTCTTGCTCGGTCGATTTCGGCTCCAGTGGTGCGCCAATTTTCATAGTAGAGGACGGCGAGGCGCATATCGTTTCCGTTGTGTCCGCGAAGGCCGAAGTGCACGGTGAGCATGTCTCGCTCGGGACTGCGCTGGGCCAGCCACTGGCCGAACTGCGGGCCGAACTGGTCGCGGGCCGTGCTGTCTATCTGGGCTCCAAATCCGGAGAGCGGCGCATTCGCGTCGGTGACGACAAGGTGAACACTGGTGCGAAGTTTGTGCGCCCTTAAGGGTGTCGCCGCCCCTTGAAACCTCGAAAATAAATTCCCAATTCTGAGCTGTCAGGATGCCTATAAAGGGTCCTAGTGCCTATAAATTCGGGCCTGTCCAATGGTGAAAGGCCCGGTAAGACAATCGCTCACTTATGACGATGAACACATGCGTAATTTTGATTTTGCACCACTTTACCGCTCCACTGTCGGGTTTGACCAGATCGCCAACCTGATGGACCGCGTGCTGACTGCCGAGACAAGCCAGCCAAGCTATCCGCCCTACAACATCGAAAAGCTTGAGGATGACGCCTACCGCATTTCGATCGCGGTCGCGGGCTTCTCCGAAGCTGATCTGAGCGTTGAGGTGCGTGAAAAGTCGCTGATCGTCTCTGCGCGCAAGGCGGATGACGACGAGGGCAAGACCTATCTGCATCGCGGCATCGCCACCCGCGCGTTCGAGCGTCGCTTCCATTTGGCCGACCATGTTGTCGTGAGTGGGGGGACCCACGCTGACGGCATGCTGCACATCGAATTGGAGTTACAGGTGCCTGACGTGCTGAAGCCACGCCAGATCCAGATCGCGTCCAACCCGCGTGCGATTGCTAAGGATGTCGTGGACACAGCAGCCGTTAACTAAGCAGCCTGCCATCTGACTCTACAAGGCCCGGCGCGCTCTCCGCGACGGGCCTTTTTGTGCTCTTCGACGTCCATCTCAAAGTCGGAACGCTTTCTAGAACTATTCGTCATGCGCGACTGACTAGTTTGCCTGCATGCGGCCTCCGCTCCCACTCTTTGAAATTGGATGGGCCCACAAACTGCCCTAGAACACCCGCTCACCGTCGCTCCAGGTTTCTTTGAGAACCGGCGTGCCTTCGAGTTTCATGAACCTGACCAAATCCGCGCGCTGACCCTCGCGCAAGGTACCGCGATCCGTCAGGCCCACTGCCTTGGCCGGCTGCGACGTCACGGTCGCCATGCCGCGTGGCAGGTCATTCCACAGATCGCCCAGTTGAACGGCAGCCATTAGTAGCCCCGACGGGACATAGTCGGACGACAGAATGTCCAGCCGGTCTAGCTCGGCCAGCTCGGCAGCCGCCACATTGCCTGAGTGTGATCCACCACGAATAAGGTTTGGGGCGCCCATGATCGTCGCGATGCCGTGGATATGGCAGGCATTGGCGGCGGCCACCGTGGTTGGAAACTCGGCTAGCGTGACGCCATAGGCTTGACTGGTTACAACCTGCTCTGCGGTCGTGTCGTCATGGCTGGCTAAAGCCGCGCCCAAATGCTGTGCCGCTAGGACGGTTGCGGCCTCGTGGCTGCTGCCGAACTTAGCTTGAAGCCCGTACAGGAAATCGACGTAATCAAGGTACTCTTGATCGCCAAACGTATATTTTCCCCGCACGTAGGTTTCGAATTTGGACAGATCTGCGAACTGTCTTTGGCCCGGTGTGTGGTCCATCATCGAGACGATGCCAATCCGGTCCTCCGGCGTGAATTCCGCAAGCTCGTCAACCAATGTTTCAGAGCAAATCTCGGCACGCAAATGAATGTGGTGGCTGATCCGCAGCAGGCCCGCAGAGCGCATCCCAAGGATTTCGCCTGCCATGCGCCGTGCATATTTTCCGTACCGCTTGCTTGACCCCGACACGATGGAACCGACGCGGATCGCATCAAAAACGGTTGTGATACCGGTGCCTGCAAGTTCACGGTCATGGGCTAGAATGGCGGCGCGATAGGGCCAGTCCACTTTCGGACGCGGAGACAAATGACGCTCCAGATTGTCGGTGTGCAATTCCACCAAACCAGGCGCAAGAAAGTCGCCGCCGAGATCGATAGCACCGTTGGGCACGTTGCTTCCTTGATCAATTCCGGCAATCACGCCGTCCTTGACTACCAGTGCTCCGCGCACGACTTGGTCGTGCAGGATCAGGCTGGCGTTGGCGAAAATAGTCTGTTCTATCATATCAGTGTCACGCAAGTTTGGCAGAGTGGACGCTCTGCGAAGGAAAACAAATGTTTGAACGTTACGCTATCTTTTTTACCCCAAACAGTGCTTTGGCGGATTTCGGTGCCGCCTGGCTTGGTTGGGACAATGTGAGCGGCTGTGTGGTGCCACACCCTGACGTCGTCGGTGTAGATGTGGCCACAATTACGCGAACGCCGCGTAAATACGGCTTCCATGGTACGTTGAAGCCGCCCTTTTACCTCGATCAAGACCTCAATCAAACGCAGCTGGAAAGCGCTGTCGCCGCTTTTGCGATGTGTCATCAGGCGTTCACGATCGGAGAGTTGGAGCTGCGGCATGACAACGGATTTGTCGCCCTGCGCCCTGCCAACCAGCCACTCCGGTTGCGTGATTTTGCTGCGGCAACGGTAAAGGAGTTTGACCTGTACCGCGCCCCGCTTAGCGGCGACGACATCGCGCGTCGCCGGAAATCGCGACTGAGCGCGCGGCAGGACCAGCAGATGCTCGACTGGGGCTACCCCTTCATTTTTGACGATTTTCACTTTCACCTGACCCTCACTGGTCGTGTGCCGACGGACCAAGCGGCAGATATCATTTCCGCGCTGAAGCCCCGTCTCTCCGCGATTGTTCCTGCGCCCTTCATGATTGATGCAATAACGCTGGTAGGGCAGGATCAAAACGGGATGTTTCATCAAATTCACCGTCACACTCTCACCGGATAAAGGCGGGCCAGAATGACCTTCACCGTTTGCGTAAGAGGGCCGCTGTTGTCGATGGTATTGGCTGTTATGCTGTCAGGCAGGGGCGCTGCTGCGCGCTCAAGCCGGAGTTCGATCTGCTGTGCGGTCTCTCGTCCGCGGGCAGCAAGGCGCGCGGCTAAAACGTCGTGGTTCGCCGTTAGATTGATCACGTCGAAGCGCGCAAACCTATCCTTTGCACAGGTCAAAACGGAACGGGAAATGTTCGCCAGAACGTCCCTTCCATCCTGCAATTGTGCCTCTACCGAAGCTGGTATCGCGTAGTGCAACCCATGCGCAGCCCAGCTCAGCGCAAACTCTCCTGCGGTACTACGCCCGTGAAACGCTTCTTCGGTGACACCCTCAAAGATTTCCCCGCCCAAGGTGTTGGGACGCGTGATCACGCGCCGCACCAGAATGATACGTGGATCGGCAGCGGCCAATGCCTCCATAACGCTGTCTTTGCCAACACCTGAAGGGCCGACCACTGCAATGAAGCGTCCGCTCACGCGGCCAACCCCGGCGTGAAGCTTGTCACGTCCAGCTGCCGGTCGCAGATTTCGTCCCTTGCTGCGTGGTCGTGGAAGATTCCGATGATCGCAGCGCCGCGCGCCTTTGCCTCGCTTATCATGGCAAGCACGGTCGCGCGATTGGTGGGGTCAAGGCTGGCTGTGGGTTCGTCCAACAGCAACGCTGGGTAAGGACAGGCAAAACCGCGCGCGATGTTCACCCGTTGCTGTTCACCACCCGAGAACGTCGTAGGGCTGAGCGACCAAAGCCGTTCCGGAATGTTAAGCCGCGCAAGCAAGATCTGCGCCTTTACGGTTGCCTCTGCCTGCGAGGTTCCAGTGACCAGCAACGTCTCTGCCACCACATCAAGGGTTGAGACGCGCGGCACCACGCGCAAGAACTGGCTGACATAGCCTAATGTGTGACGGCGTAGCTGGATGATCTCACGCGGGGCGGCCGTGGCCACATCAATGTCGCCAACCATGATCCGCCCCGAAGCTGTCAGGTAGTTTCCGTAAATCATCCGCATTAAGGTCGATTTTCCCGCACCTGACGCACCGACCAGCGCGATACACTCGCCTGCCGCGACCTGCAAGGATGCCCCCTGCATCACCGGAATTTCCGCGGCACCCTGATTGTGGAGGGTAAAGGACTTGGATACATTTTCGATCTTTATCATGGCGTCACACCTGCAAAACGGAGGAAACAAGAAGTTGGGTATACGCGTGCTGCGGGTCATCCAGCACCTGATCGGTGAGACCGGTTTCAATCACATACCCGTCTTTCATCACCATCAGCCTGTCAGCAAGTAGACGCACAACGGCGAGGTCATGGGTCACGATGATTGCGCTCAGGTTCATCTCTCGGACAAGACCGCGCAGCAGATCCAGCAGCCGCGCTTGGACGGATACATCAAGGCCGCCCGTCGGCTCATCCATGAACACCAGCCTTGGCCCCGTCACCAGATTGCGGGCAATTTGCAAACGTTGTTGCATCCCGCCAGAGAACGCTGTGGGCCGGTCGTCGATCCGGTCTTCGGTGATCTCTACCCGTCCTAACCAGTCAATCGCAGAGGCGCGGATATCACCGTAGTGCCGTGCGTTCACAGCCATCAGCCGTTCACCCACATTGCCGCCCGCGCTGACATTCATACGTAACCCGTCGCGGGCATGTTGGTGCACAAACGCCCAGTCCGTGCGGCCCAGCATCCGCCGTTCAGGCTCGCTCATCGTGACAGTGTCGCGCAGCCCGTCCGCGCGGGTGTCAAAGCGAACAGCGCCGTGTTCTGGCGTCAGATGCCCTGCTAGACAATTGAGCAACGTGGATTTGCCCGATCCGCTTTCACCGACGATCCCCATGACTTCACCGGGATAAAGGTCAAACGACACATCGGTGAAGCCGATCCGCGCGCCATAATGTTTCGCAATATTCTCAACCTGCAAAAGCGGGGTCATGCCGCATCCTCCGCAAAAGGGACGCCTTGCGCGCCGACATGGCCCTGCTTGCGGCGCGTGCTGCAATAATCGGTGTCCGAGCACATGAACATGCGGCCGCCGTCATCATCCATAATCAGTTCATCCAAGTAACTGTCATCCGCACCGCATAGATCACAGGCGTGATAAGCCTTGGTCGGCTGGAAGGGGTAGTCCTCAAAATCAAGGCTGACGACCTGAGTGTAGGGCGGGATAGCATAAATGCGTTGTTCGCGCCCTGCGCCGAACAGTTGAATGCCCGCCATTTCCAGCTTGGGGTTGTCGAACTTGGGGATCGGGGAAGGGTCCATCACATAGCGCCCCTCAACCTTCACCGGATAGGCATAGGCTGTTGCGATGTAACCGTGTTGGCTGATGTCTTCGTAGAGCTTCACATGCATC
Source organism: Sulfitobacter sp. (assembly GCF_036961165.1). Taxonomy (GTDB): domain Bacteria; phylum Pseudomonadota; class Alphaproteobacteria; order Rhodobacterales; family Rhodobacteraceae; genus Sulfitobacter. The sequence goes on from NZ_JBALVJ010000045.1 coordinate 24,206, forward strand.
AGGCCGTATTCCTCAAGGCTGTGCATCTTGCGCGTCTCGACTTCGGAAGGCTCAAGAAAGCGCAGCGGTTCGGGGATCGGCACCTGATAGACCAGAATTTGATCGGACCTCAGGTCCTGCTCGGGGATGCGGTGGCGGGTCTGGATGACGCTGGCCTCAGCTGTTGCTTCGGTCACTGCAACACCGGAAGTTTTCTGGAAAAAACGCCTGATAGAGACAGCATTGGTTGTATCATCCGCCCCTTGGTCGATGACTTTGAACGTATCATCCGGCGTCAGCACGGCGGCCGACACCTGTACGCCACCCGTGCCCCACCCGTAAGGCATCGGCATTTCGCGGCTGGCGAAGGGCACCTGATAACCGGGGATCGCAAGGCCCTTGAGGATCGCGCGACGGATCATCCGTTTGGTCTGTTCGTCCAGATAAGCGAAGTTGTACGCGCTCATGGCGTGGCCTCCTCTTTGGGTTTTTCAGATGTCTGCGCCTCGCGGCGAAGCTTGCGGATCAGCTCCAGCTCTGACTGGAAATCGACGTAGTGGGGAAGTTTGATATGCTCCAGAAACCCTGTCGCTTGAATGTTGTCGGAATGGTAGAGGACGAATTCGTCGTCTTGCGCAGGCGCGCCCATGTCATCTTCGCCCAGCTCTTTCCAACGAAGGGCGCGGTCCACCAAGGCCATTGAAATCGCCTTGCGCTCGGTCATGCCAAAGACCAACCCGTAGCCGCGCGTGAACTGTGGTGGCTCGGTTTTGGAGCCTTTGAACTGGTTGACTGTCTCACATTCGGTGACAGTGATTTCCCCGATGTCGATGGCAAATCCAAGTTCGGGGATCTCCATCTCAACGGCCACCGCGCCGATCCTTAACTCTGCCACAAAGGCGTGGTTGCGCGCATAACCACGCTGGGTTGAGTAGGCCATACCAAGGATGAACCCCTCATCGGCCCGCGTGAGCGATTGCAGGCGCAAGGCGCGACTGGCCGGAAGTTCAAGTGGTGTTCGGGTCAAGTCGGGCGGTGTCTGTTCGCCCTCAGGTTCGCTCTGGATCAAGTCCTCACGATCAAGAAAGGACATGATGTGCGGCGTCGCAGTCTGGTTAGGTTCGGCGCGTGGCGCATCGGTTACTTCACCATCGGCTGCGAGTTTGAAGTCCAGCAGGCGGTGTGTGTAATCGAATGTCGGCCCCAGAAGCTGTCCGCCGGGCGCATCCTTGAAGGTGGCAGAGACGCGCCGGTCACAGGCCATGCTCTCAGTTTCAATCGGAGTTGATCCACCGAAGCGGGGCAGGGTGGTGCGATAGGCGCGGATCAAGAAGATCGCCTCGATCAGATCGCCGCGTGCCTGTTTGATCGCTAGCGCGGCAAGGTCCGGATCATACAGCGATCCTTCGGCCATCACACGGTTGACGGCCAGTGCCATCTGCTCGCGGATTTGCGCCACGCTCAACTCTGGCACGGCTGTGTCGCCGCGACGTTCTTCGGCAAGCCATGCGTGCGCGTTGTCGATGGCGCGTTCGCCACCCTTTACAGCAACATACATCAGTATACCTTTGTACTACGGGGCAGCGATGCAAGGCGCGCGCCACTGGTGAAAATGAAATCAAGGCCGAGCGGGAACAGGCGCGCGTTATCCTGAAAGGTTTGCGTTTCAGGCAAAGAAAGCTCCGCCTGATCCTCGATCCCCGGTCCGCGCAGAACTGCACCTTTGTTGTTCAGCTCATCTGTTTCGACAATCAACGTGGCAGAGCGATCAGGGTATTCCGCCGTGCCACGCGAGAATTCGGGCAGGGGCAGAGTGCTCCATGTGCCCAGCGCGAACACCGCGTCCTGCGCTGCGGCAAAGGGTGCGCCGGTGTGAAAGGTGACCCACTCGCGGACGACCTCGGTGTCATGGCTGGTGGCCAGATAAACAGGCGTTTCGGGGTCACACAACGTCAGCAGAACCACGCCTGCCGCAACTGAAAGGGGGGCGGGTGGCTGCGCGCCAGTTACATCAAGAATTTCACCGGGTCGCGCCATAGCCGTCATCACCGCGCGAAATGCGTGGGCGGCATCAATTGACTTGTCCGCAAAGCCACCCTCAAGGATATGCGTCTGCATCAGTCTTCTCCCCGCACCATTGTAAAGAAATCAACTTTGGTCGCTGCTGCCTTGGCAGCGCGTTCTTCTTTGCGCGCGTCAGCGGCTGCACGCAGGGGGGTCAGTAACCCTGCTTCAACAGCCTCCGCCGCACCAGTTTGTAGCAGCGCATCGGCAAGGGCTGCGTGCAGCGCGTGGTCTTTGCATCGCCCCTGCACATAACCATGGCCAACCGTCCCGTCGGCCAACTTCACCGACGCGCGGGTGACGGTCATCTCACCCAGATTAAACGCGGCACCCACTGCGCCTGCACGCCCGCGCACCATGACGCCGCCAATCTCGGGGGCACGTAGTATGCTGTGCTCGGGCGTGATCGAGAGTGCGGCCCAAAACCGCACAACCTCATCCACTGGGGACTTTGCCAGCAGGCCCAGCCAGTCTTTGCGCGCTGCGTTCGGATCGCTCATCATATTCATCTAGACACCTTTCGGAGTTGTCTATACAACTAGACAAATCATAGCGATGATGCAGCCCGCTGCCAATCCCCCGAAGTATGAAGATTTAGTGACATGACCCAGCGCACGCCTATCTGGAAGGCAATCGCCTCATCTATTCGACATGACATCGCCGAAGGGATTTACGGCGCTGGTGACAAGCTGCCGACCGAAGCCTCCCTAGCCCAACGCTTTGGCGTGAACCGTCATACGGTGCGCCATGCCCTTGCCGAACTGGCCGAGGAAAACCTTATCCATGCCCGCCGTGGTGCGGGTGTCTTCGTCACCACAACTCCGACCGACTATCCCATCGGGCGGCGTGTCCGGTTTCACCAGAACCTGCGCGCGGCGGGGCGCTCTCCGGCGAAAAAGGTGCTGATGCTGGAAACGCGCACGGCCTCTACTGCCGAGGCGGATGCGCTGCGTCTGACTGTGGGCGCGCAGGTCCATGTCTATGAGGGACTATCACTGGCCGAAGGCCGCCCCATCGCGCTGTTCCGCAGCGCATTTCCCGCGACACGCTGCCCTGACATTCTTGAGCATCTGGGCGAAAACCCTTCGGTTACTTCGGCGTTGGCCAAGTGTGGTGTTCACGACTACATCCGCGCCTCGACGCGGGTGAATGCCAAACTGGCCACGGCAACCCAGGCCCTGCATCTGCAAATAGCCGAGCACGCGCCTATCCTGCGGACGATCGGCATTAACGTAGATTTCGACGGCACCCCGATCGAGGTTGGCCGCACGTGGTTTGCAGGCGATAAAGTGACGCTGACCCTGTCTGACGAATAGGATTTCACAAAGCTGATACAGAAGGCTGCTACGTTTCACCCGAACACAACAGGTTGAGCTGAGCCATGTATTTCGTTGAGGACCTGCGCCTGTCTGGAGGGAAGGTTTTGCGCGGTGACACCTTGGTGCCGGATGATCTTGCCATTCTAGACGGACGCCTCGCGCCAATTAGAGCATCGGCACACCTCCCGCTTGTTAACCTATCCGGCTACCTGATTCTGCCTGGCATCATCGACCTGCACGGCGACGCGTTCGAGCGGCATCTTGCTCCGCGTTCCAGCGTGCGCTTTCCGACCGATATCGCGCTTCAATCTGTGGACCGCGACGCGGCGGTGAACGGTGTGACAACCGCGTGGATGGCGCAAAGCTGGCCATGGGAAGAGGGCAGTCGCGGCCCTGACTCTGCAGAGACCTTCATGGAGGCGTTTGCTGAATACGGTCCGACAGCCCTGACCAATCTGCGCATCCAGTTGCGCTGCGAGATGCACACCGTGGACACCGAGGCGCGGCTTGTGGCTGCCATCGCGCGACACGGCATCGACTATGTCATTTTCAACAACCACCTCAGCGCCGCCCGTAGTATAGTCACAACCGATCCTCATGGCTTGGCCTTCTAGGCGAAAAACGAGGGCCGCAATCTGGCTGAACACGTGCAACTGGTTAAGGAGACGCAAAAGCTATCATCCCGCGTTCCACGCTATCTTTTCAACCTTGCCGCAGCTTTTGACCGGATGGGGGTCACCTATGGCAGTCATGATGGCCTCGATGCTGCGACGCGTGACTACTTCAGTATGATCGGTGCGCGGGTGTGCGAATTTCCAACGCGCCACCCACCGGCAAAGGTGGCGAAAGTGAATGGAGATCCGGTTTTGATGGGCGCGCCCAATGTGGTGCGGGGCGGCTCCCAATCCGGCAATATCGCGGCCGTTGAATTGATCCGCCGCGGACTTTGCGATGCGTTGGTGTCTGACTACCGCTATCCGTCGCTTGCACGCGCGGCCTTTGCGCTGGCGGATGAGAGCATACTCGGGTTCGGAGCGGCATGGCGAATGATCTCAACGAACCCCGCACGCATCATGGGCCTGTCTGACCGGGGCGCGATCGCCGACAGATGTCGCGCCGATCTGGTCGTCGTCGACGCCACAACGCGCTAGATAGAGTGGACGCTCGCCAACGGACGCTGGTTGCACCTGTGTGGCGCGCTGGCGCAACGGATCAGCAAAGCGCCCCGACAAATCCCCTTGCAGCTGAATAGCTATTCGTAGCGCTCTAGAAAGGCCTCGGCACTCAAGGCACGGAAATCCACCAACGCCGCGCGCAGGCGTGAATGGGGCCAATCCCACCATGCCAATGCCATAAGCCGCTCGGCCAGATCAGGTGCAAACCGCGCCCTGAGAGGGACAGCCGGAATGCCGGCGACAATCATATAAGGGGCCACGTCCTTCGTCACGATAGCGCCGCCCGCCACAACCGCGCCGTGTCCAATGGCCAGCTCGGGCCGCACCTGCGCGCCGTGTCCCAGCCATGTGTCATGGCCGATGGTGGTGCGCCGTGTTTGGCGATGTGCGAACCAGTCATCGTCATTAGATGCATCGTCAAAATAGTCGCCTGACCGGTAGTGAAAATGATGCAAGCTGGCCTTTTCCAACGGGTGATCTGTGGCTCCGATCCGGACGTAGGCCGCGATGTTGGCGAATTTGCCCACGGTAGTGTTGGCAATGTCGGGCGATTTCAACGGGTCGACGCAACACTTTAATCTTTAGCCAAAGATGGAGTGATCAAAATGAAGTATCGTCGCCGCGTATTTTTCACGGACAAGCAGAAGTCGGAGATTTGGGACAGATGGCAGCGCGGAGAGTCGATGAGCTCGATTGGTCGGGTGTTTGATCGGGGGTCATCATCAA
>NZ_JBALVJ010000046.1:0-27942 GCF_036961165.1 Sulfitobacter sp.
GTCCGTCTCGGGTAGGGCGCGTTCCGACCTCCTCATGCTCCATGCAACAACGCCCCCAACAAGGCAGATACCGGAGATGCACTAACCGAGCGTTGGTATGAATTATCCTTCAGAACCGTTCGGCGCAGGGTCTGCGATATCCGTTACCAGACCGATGTCGGAAAACCCGGCAGCATCCAGCAGCCCCATAACTTCGACAACACGGTCCCACTCAATCCGGCCATCGGCACGCAGAAGTATCCTGTTGCTGTCGCGCTCGGTGGCGATTGCCTGCAACCTCTGGACCAGAACATCCTGCGCGGTTTCCGTTTCCTGGATCATCACTAGCCCGTCGACCGTAATCGTCACGCTCAGCGGCTCTTCTTCATTGCCGGGCAATGCCGTTGCAGAGGTTTTAGGCAACTCAATCGGAACACCAGCAATCGACAAAGGTGTGGCGACCATAAAAATGATCAACAGCACCATCATGACATCAACAAACGGGGTGACGTTGATTGCCGAAATTGTCTGGGCACGATGGCGACCGCGTCTGCCGCCGTCACCACGCAAGTTCTGTATGCTTTCACCCATGTGAGCTGGCCGATTGTCTGCTGAGAATAGTCGCAAATTCATCGGCAAAGGCTTCGTAGTCGCCTAGAATTTCCTCACTATCTGTTGACAGCTTGTTATAGAATATCACAGCCGGAATAGCTGCAAGAAGGCCAATGCCGGTCGACATCAACGCTTCTGCAATGCCGGGAGCGATAACGGCAAGGTTGGTGGTCTGCGACTCGGAAATCTCGATGAATGCATTCATAATGCCCCATACCGTACCGAAAAGACCGACAAACGGAGTTGTTGAACCAACAGTCGCCAAAATCGGTAAGCCTTTTTGAAGCTTGGATGACTGTTTGGCGATGGCCACATCCATCGACGTGTTTATGCGCGCAGTGGTTTCGGCGATCAATGCGCCATCCTGGCGATGCGACTTGCGCCATTCGAGCATGCCAGACGCGAATATCTGCCCAGTTGAGCCTTCCGGATCTGCCCCGATCTGGTCGAATAGGGCATCCAAAGGATCACCTGACCAGAACGCGCGTTCAAAGGCATTGGCCTCAGCCCGGGCCTTGCGATATTGGATTGACTTGTCGATGAACACTGCCCAGCACCAGAAAGACGCTGCGACCAGCAAGATCATGACGATCTGGACAAGAATTGTCGCGCGCGCAAACAACCCCCACATTGTGAAATCTTGTGCTGCTTCCATCTGCCTGTTCTGCCTATTTGCCCTGTTCTTGGGCTCGGATTACCCGGCAGGTTGTTTCGCCCCGTATCCGGAAAAAGTTACCTGCAAGCTTAAAAACTCTTAAAATTCAAAGACATTTTTCACGGTAGGTTCTGAACAATGATTGATCGGTCGTCACGATTTCAGAAGCATGTTCGGAGACATCTGCAATCGCAGACCATTTCAGATCGCCCGCATACCGCCACGCCATTTGGCCGTTTTCATCAAGTGCAAAGAGGTGCAGCCAGCGATTGTCGAACAATGCCCGCAGGCCATCATGCCGTTTGATAACGTCTATTATTGCCTCTTGAGGTGCCTCGATGCAAACGGACAGGCGCAGCGGTTCATGTGCATAGGTCTCGCCTTCGTGGACCGATTGCCACGGTAGCCCTGCACGCAACGTACCGCCGTTGCCTTCGACCACGCCGATGCCGCCCGTCACATTATGCAAGAGCTTGTTCCCCGCACCGAAGGTTTCAGGTGCCACGGTCGATCCGTAATATTGCAGGCTGATCCAGCTGGCTACAACGATGGGGGCAGTCATGATCAGCTCAAGCACGCCAAAATCTTTGTCGCGGGTCCAATCATAATCATGCAGGAAGACACGGCCTTGCATGCTTTTTCCTGCCGTGCGGTGGCGCGGCGCGGCTATGAATGCCTTGCATCCTGCCAACGCCCATTCGGGCCGCGTCTCGGCCCAGTCGCGGCTTCGGGATTTAATGTCCAGACCACCCTTGGTGCGGGGTAAACGAAGCGACCGCTCGCCGCGTGTGGCTTTGCCCGCCACCATGAACCAAAAACGCGCTTTTTCAAGGTCGGAACTGTGGGTCTCGGACTGACAGTCCTGTGTATATAGCGTCACTTCATCTGTCGTTGTGTCATGCAGGGCTGCGACAAACAGGGTGTCGTCGGGCACCACAATATCACGCATAGCCAGTCTTTTTCGCACCTCTGCCCTGTTGAGCAGCCCTGCGAGCAGGCGGGCGTTCACCTCGCCGGAATAGCCTCCACAGGCACCACAATGCAGACCGCTGGCAAAGGGATTGTTGACGACATTTGCACCATGCCCCGCCAACACGACCAGCCGCGCAAAATTGTTTGTAAACGACATCGCGCGAAGGATCGTCTCGGCGGCATCCGTTTGTGCGGTAAGGTCCAGAGCGGGGTCGAGACGCGGGGCCGGTCCTGCCGGTTCTTCATTCGGGGCAAGCTTCAGCGCGTCACGGACCAATTTTCCTGCATAGATCGGGCCTGTCGCCTCGACAAAGGCAAAGGACGAGACGGCGGCCAGTTTGAAACGCCCCCAAGCGCGGTTGGCGCGTGCCTTGAAGCGGGCGGTCTGGTCGGCATCGACGTCGTCGCCTTGTGAAGTTGAGGTGATACCAGGGTTCAGCAGAACCGGCAGACGCAGTTCATCGACATCTGATGCAAACCCTTTGTGTGACGTTGTGAGGCCAAAGAAACCCGCAAACCCAAGCGTCTGGATGCCCGGATAGACAGCTTCCAAGGCGCGTCTGAGTATTTCGGAGCGGACGTCGATGCAGAAGGCGGCCTGCAAGGCGGGGCGTATGTCATAGGTAAATGGGGCAGGGACAGCAAAGCTGACGGCCAGATCGCGTTGCGCAGCTCGCTCCCAAGCTTCTTGAAGAATGGTATTGACCGTTAGATCAGGGTCCGGGAGTACGGGTGCCGCATGTGCCGCTTTCACCATCTGCCACTTGTCTACGATCTGATCTTTGTACTGCTCGAAAAGAGCTTGTTCCCACAAAAGCCGGATGGTCAGGATGTCTGTGATCGTGTCATCGCTGCCACCGGCCAGTTCGGCCTGCCATAGATGATAGCGCGCGACTTGCGCCCACCCGCCCAATGAAAACAGTAGTTGGTGCAGATATGTTTCAAGTGCGCCATTTGAAAGCCCCAGCCGACCTGCCGCCTGCGCTTGTGCCCCATCTGCTGTATCGGGCGTGTCGCTGACGAATTGAGCAAAGCCTTTCAGGCCCGCGATTTCAGGTGTCAAATCATGGGCCGCATTCTGGCGCCACGCATGATAAGCACCACGCCTGCGCGGCGCCTCCCAAAGTGCCTGACCCTGATCAAAGAAACCGGCGGCCCATCCGCCAAACCGATCCGCGAAGATGCCCGGCCAATCGATGCCGGATACATCCGCTGCAAGGTCGGCAACGGTCGGCTGCGGTGTTGGGGTTTCGGCATTGCTGCATGCCAGCATTTTCAACGCGGCCAGATCAGGCAAGTCTGCGGCATCTTGTGCTTTGAGGGCCCCGATGAGGTCTGCATCAGTTATTGTGCCATCCGTGATGCGGGTATTGTACCAGTCGCGTGGCATCGTTACAGGCACGCCCCCGACACGGCCCAACCGAGCGCCAACTTGTGCCAGGGTTTCAGTTGCCTGACCCAAAAACGGGTTCACAGCGACTGAAGAGGCCAGCGGCCAGAGCGGTGGGATGGCGCGCGCAGCAGTATCACTGGCTTTGACGAGAGTTGAGAGTGGAAAGTTTGACGGCACGTTCATGTGTGTGTCCCTTGGCGTTGATCAGAAGTAGTCCGCGGATGATCTGCCTACCCCTTTGTGTTCTTACGAAAACGCGCTTGCCGTCACTTTCATCCCTTCAGGGGAAATTGATTTTTCATCCAGCCTGTCCGATTTCTGGGGATGAATCCCAGCCCCAGCGCGTTTCTCTCTCAGGTAAACGTTTTCCAACATGCCTCATCGACGAACGAACCCTTGGCTTGAAAAGGAACTTTGAATGAATGCTCATCTGCCTAAGAGCCGGACGCCAGCGCAATGCGTTCGTGAGACGTCTGCACAGAGCAAATGCTGAAATCAAGAATGGGATAAAGCAATCTGTTCCATGCTAGTTGCAACCCGGTCGCCCAACTGGTCGAAACGGCGGTTAAAAAATGAAAATGCCGGGATCGGGTATGTCCTGATAACGGCACACCGGGCTTGGAGAGAACGCCAAGCAAGTTAGAAGGAAAAAGACCACCGTAGACCGCGAAGCATAGGCCTCCCGATCGACGTCCCACAAAGGCCGACTGGTGCGATATGACCCTCCCCAGCCGTGCAATCATTTTATCAGCTTCAAGGAGAAACACTCGTGTTGAGTGACGTTTTGCCATTTTTGGCCCCTCTTGCCCTCATTGTCGCCGCTGTGCTTGCCTTTCGGGGGACCGCGATGCGACCGGGGGCGGTGTTGCGTATTGTCGAAGGCGCGACCCTTCTCACTTTGGCGACTGCGGTCCTATCCTCAATTTACTTGGTGACGGAAGGATCTGCGACCAGCAGTCTTTTCGGTTTTTGGGGGATGGGCATATCGGCCCGCCTGGACGCAGTCAGCGTCGTGATGTTGTTGTTAGTCAGTTTTGTCGGTTGGGTCGTTGTGCGGTACGCCGCGACCTACATGGATGGTGAGCCACAGCAAGGACCTTTCACTGGCTGGCTGTGCGCGACGCTGGCGGCAGTGATGATGCTCGTGATCGCAGGCAACATCTTGCAACTGTTTCTTGCATGGATCTCTACCAGCCTGTTTTTGCACAAGCTTTTATTGCATTACCCAGGCCGCGTTGCAGCACAAAGAGCGGCACATAAAAAGTGGATCATTGCGCGGATAGGTGACGGCGCCTTGCTGGTCGCGGTTGTGCTGCTTTTTGTTGTCTATGGGACAGGCGATATAGCAGAGATTTTGGCGGCAGCACGTCTGGGCGAAGGTCAGGCAGGGGCCGGTTGGATAGCGGCGGCACTGGCCTTTGCGGCGATCCTGAAATCAGCACAATTTCCGATGCACGGATGGCTGACAGAAGTTATGGAAACGCCAACGCCGGTTTCCGCTTTGCTGCATGCGGGTGTAATCAACGCAGGCGGCTTTTTGTTGATCCGGTTCGCGGACGTGATGCTGCTGGCGCCGGGTGTTTTGGCTGTATTGGTCATCATCGGTGGGTTCACGGCACTGTTTGGCGGTCTGGTTATGCTGACGCAATCGGCTGTAAAAACCTCCTTGGCATGGTCGACTGTGGCGCAAATGGGGTTCATGATCCTGCAATGCGGTCTGGCGCTGTTTTCGCTGGCGCTGCTGCACATCGTGGCCCATTCGCTTTACAAAGCGCACGCATTCTTGGCCTCTGGGATGGCCGTTGACAGCATCGCCGCTATCCGCAGGCCGGGCCCTGTAGCAATTCCAAACAGCCTTGCGGTCGGCCGTGCCTTCCTGATCGCTTTGGTTATCTATGGGGTTGTGGCCTTGCTCTTTGGCGTCACAGGGAAGTCGCCACAGGCAATTGCGCTTGGTGCCATTCTGATCTTTGGCGTTGCATACCTGCTGGCACAGGGTCTGGCGGATGCGGCCCCCCGCGTCCTGACACAACGCACTGCCGCCTTTTCAGTCGCTAGTGCGGTCGGGTATTTTGCACTGCAAAACGGTGCTGAATGGCTCATGGACGGCACCTTGCCAGCAACACCGGCACCGGGACCCTTGGAATGGGCACTGATCCTTCTGACGTTGTTCAGTTTTGGTCTTGTTGCTGTGGCGCAGGCGATGTTGCCGCTCTGGGCCTATCATCCGGCAGCGGCGGGCATGCGTGTGCACTTGTCCAATGGACTTTACGCTAATGCCGTCTTTGACAAACTGCTGCGCGGTCCATTGGTTTCAAAACGCAATTTTGCATTCGCTGCTGGGTACGAAGCGGCAACCGAAAGGTTTTTGTCACACAACACTCAAGTTCAAGAGGAAATGGGGAGCCCAATTTCTGTTTCTCAAAAACCGAGCACGGTCCCTGCAATCGAGTATCATGAAAATGAAAGAAATGTGTTCAAAGGGTTGGGGCTTGCGATAGCAATCATAGTTCTTGGCATGCTTGGTATACCAATTGCTTTGATGTCCCTTTTCTAGAAATCTGATTTGGCCTGAAGAAGGATAGACCCACAGTTGGTTGGTTTTACAGAGTTCCCCCTTTTGAAATGGTCCGCACCTATGGTTAGGAAACCGGGGGACCAGCAATGGTCATTTGAAGGGGTCTTGCTTTCTTGGAGAGGTTTGCGGACCAGCCAGGATGTATCCGGATTAGATTTCAGGCTGCTTGGCTCATCTATAGCTTGCCAAAGTGCGCGGCGTCGCATGCATGTTTATCAAGTGCGGTTGACCTGCCCCCCAAGGCTCCCTCATTCATAATGAGAGTCTGCGGGTTTGGATTCCATATTCTTCATCGTCAGTTTGGGCAAGCGCGTCGTGTGCCGAGCCCTCAAATTGGTCCAGTGCTCGACGCGCTTCTGATGGTGTCCGGTTTTCCAGCGAGGAGTGCGGTCTGACATTGTTGTAGTCGTACCGCCAAAGGGCCAGTTTACGGCGTGCATCATCTAAGGTGTCGAAGATTTCCTCATTCAATAGCTCGTCTCTCAGGCTGCCATTGAAGCTTTCGATGAAACCATTCTACTGAGGCTTGCCGGGATCAATGTAATGCCAATCCACGTCGTTCTCGCCAGCCCATTTTAGGACCGCACGACTGGTAAATTACGTTCCATTATCGCTGATAATACAAGCTGGTTTTCCGTAGAGGCGCACAAGCGCATCAAGTTCCCGCGCAACCCGAGCGCCCGAGATGCTGGTGTCGGCCATCTGGCAGAGGTTCTCACGGCAGCGATCGTTATTCACAGCCAGCATGCGGAACTTGCGTGACGCGCCAAAAGTATCAGACACAAAGTCCAAGGACCAACGCTCGCCAGGGCGCAACGCGACCGGCATTAGTGTCCGCGGTCCACGTGCTCGTTTGCGACCTCTTCGCCGTCTGACGCCCAGCTTTTCCTCGGTGTAGATACGATACAGTTTCTTGTGGTTCATGATCATGCCTTTGCGCTCCAACAGAACGCCGATCCGGCGGTAGCCAAACCGACGCCGTTTGCTGGCAATAGCCTTCATCTCTTCGCGAACTTCAGGATTATCCGGCGGTTGGTCGCGCCGGACAGTCTTGGGGTCGACACCGACAAGCCTGCACGCCCGGCGTTGCGAGATATCATGATCCCACATTGCCTTGCGTGCTGCAGCCCGTCGCACATTCGGTGTCGTCAGTTCTTTCCCTGCAGATCTTTCAGGACAACGTTATCCAACATGGTGTCTGCCAAAAGGCGCTTCAGTTTAGCGTTTTCATCTTCCAGCGATTTGAGGCGGTGGGTATCGGAAACGTTCATGCCACCATATTTGGCTTTGAACTTGTAAAACGACGCAGGGCTCAAGCCATGTCTGCGGCACACCTCTGCCGTCGGCATCCCAGCTTCTTGCTCTTTGATCATCCCGATAATCTGGGCTTCGGTAAAACGGCTCTTTCGCATCTGTTTGCTCCTTCGAAAGGTTAGGCAAACTCTACATTAAAGTGGCGGAAGTTTCGGTGGGCAGGTCACGGTGTGTGTCGCTTGGCGTTGTAGGAACCAGTGCAACTGTCGATCATGCATTTGGCTTGGAGGCCGTCCTGCAATTCGTATAGATAGACCACCTCCTGCTTGCGGGATCGCCACAAAATCCCGCTAAAGATATTGACCCTGCCGGGCAAGTGATCGTCACCAGGTAGAGGAACCCGCGTCGAACCGGAATTTATGTAATGTCTCTACAAAAGACGTGTTTCGGGCACGTGACTGTCGGCTTACGAAGCAGATAGAGGTCGAGCTGGTTTGGCGACGGCCATGGAAAACGCGGCGGCAGGCAGAGATAGCCGCCTTTGAATACATTAAAGGCTTCAACAATCCACGACGCCGCCACTCGGCTGGAAAAGCCCTGTTGCTTCGAATGAAACGTGGCCTAAACGACGACCGGGGGCGGCACAAAACGCGATTGATAAACTGAAAAAAACCAGACGACCCCGTCATGTTCTGGGCTACCGCCCACCTGTGCCAATGCCCATCGTACCGACCGATAGACGGCCTATCATGAACTGGCTTTCAGTCTGGAAAATCCGAGTGGGGCTCCTCAAATATCAGAAGCCTCAGAGCAACCGTTGGCTAAATTTCTTGCAACAACTGGCGCAGGCCGTATTCTTGCTGCGCGTTTACATCTGCAATGACATGACATGACTTCTGACTCAAAAGAATTCATTGTAGTTCCGCGTCAGCAGTTGCCAATACCGGACACCTGGGTTTGGTCAAAACTTCCAACCTCTAGCCACCCAGCCTGCACCAGGCTTTCCACCTCCGGGCTGGTACAGATCGCGGCATCGATTGCGGCTTGCGGAGCTGCAATCCGCGCAATCAAGCGCAAGGGATCATGGACAGGTTTGCCGTTGAGAAACAAACTCTGGTCTGAAAGCCCGCTTCTTAGTCGCCCGGAGGTTCCGTCCAGCACCCCGATCCCGCCGCACACATTCTGGACGAGTTTGTTGCCGCTGCCGAAGTCCTGTGGGGCTACCGTTGCGCCATAGTATTGGAGGTTGATCCGTGCGGCGACCAACAAAGGACCGCCAACAATTTCTGCAAGCAATTTTCCTTCGGGATCGTGGGCAAATTTGTAGTCATGCAGAAAGACCTTGCCTTCAAGATCGCGGTTTCTTGTTGCACTTCGGGGGGCCGCTACGAACCAGTGGCAACCGGCGAGACCGCGCTCCGGACGGGTCTGCGACCAGTCTCCACCTCGTGCGTAAAGATCGCCGCCCCGCGCAGTAACGGGCAGATCGGTAGACCGCTCGGCACGCACCTGAACGCATGCTTGATCGAGGATATCGTGCAGCCATCGCATCGACTGCGGAGTGCGGTCCCCCACGGGGTCAGTGATGAAAAGTGTAACAGTATCGCCTGTCGTGTCATGCAGACCGGCTTGGAACACCGTTTTTGAAGGTATTTCAATGCCACGCAGCACAAGTAGTTTGCGGAGAGGGGTTTCGTTCAGGAGGCACGAAAGGGTGCGGGCGTTCATGGCGCCATCGTGTCCTCCACACGCCCCGCATTGTAAGAGGCTGCTTTGCGCATCGTTGGTGACACGTGCCTCATGACCGATTAAGACCACTACCGGCGGGAAATCTCTCGTCATGCCTATAGAGCGGAGGGCCGCTTCCGCCGCATCAGCCGCAGCCTCGCTCGTGGGGTCGAGCGCTAATTCGGGTGCGCGTCCGTAGCCGATGATACAGCGTTCGTGGAACTGCGAGGAATTAACCAGTGGACCCAGGCGGAGCAGGCCCGCAGCTTCGACATAAGCAAAGCTAGAGACGGCTGCCCGCGAGAAACGCGAAATGACCCGCTGAAGCCGATCTTGAGTGTACACAACCTCGCTGGCGCCTACTCCGGACGGTTGGCTTACTAAGGGAAGATTGGAAAAGCCAGCTGTTCCGTAGGTCTGAATTTCAGGTTCGATGATCTCAATCGCACGCCTCAGCCGTTCGGAGCGGACGTCCATGCAGAAAACAAGCTGCGCTTTGCAGGATGCGGGTTCAATGGGCTGGCCTGCGTCCCCCGCTTGCCTGAGCAATGTGTCGAGGCGGCGGGCAGATGCCAATTCCGCAGCTCTTTGCAGCATGGCGTCAATCAAATGGTTCGTTCCCACCTGAAGCGGTTTCTGATGCATAAGGACCAGAGCGTCCCACTTTAGGCCCACATTCTTAACGTAGCGCGTGTGAATGGCCTGCTCCCATGTTAAGCGAATGGCGAGCAGTTCCGAAAGAGTAGTGTCGCGCGTTTGGGTCCGATCCGCTTCCCACAGGCGGTAGCGTCCGAGCCCTGCCCATCCACCCAGATCGCATAAAAGGCGGTGAAAAACCGATGGGGCTGCATCGCTGTCGATACCAAGTGCGGCGCATGCGTCCCCGATAGCCTCCCAATGATCGTGCCTACTGATGCTGATCGCATCACGAAAGCCAGTGAGATCGAAGATCTCAGGTGTCCGATCTGTCATGGCCCAGTCCCGCCAACTGTTCCAAGCGCTTTGGTTGGTCTGCTGTGCCCAAAGGAGTTCGTCGCTGCCGAAATGGCTTTGGGCCCAGGCCCCTATTCGCTCGCCAACAAAATTTGGCCAATCGGTTCCACTGTGTTCCGCTGCGAGGTCAGCAACGGTTGAAATGGCCTGAAGCATGTCGTTCGCAGAATGGACGGCTTTGAGGATTTCGTGCTCGCTCAAATCAAAAGTGGGTGCGATTTCAGAACGCGATATACGAATGTCCTGAAGAGTAATTTCTCCCTTCAAAACGCGGTCCAGCTGGGCCGAACGGCTCGGAAAAAGGCGAGCCCCTGCACTGCGCTCCAGGCGCGCTGCGGCAAGAGCAATAGGATCGTCGCTCAGGCCATCGAAAGGATTCACCGCTTCGACTCGAGAAAGCGGAAAGAGCGGTGCAATTTTGCGGATTGCTTGTTCGGTCGCGGCAATGAGTTCCAGTAAATTGCGAGAGAAGTCTTGATTCCGAATGAGCATCGCTCAGATCTCCTTGGATCGAGGGTTGGTTCTCCAGTTGCTGGCGAAACAGTCTATCAGTGCATTGAGGTAGAATCCATTCGTGGTATGGACATGCATTTCGCGAACGGCAGGATGGTTGGCCCAGTGCGGCAATAGTGCCTGCAGAACAGTGACTGCTGTGAAACTCACCAGCGCCAGCGTGATCAGCATCCATTCCAGCGGACCCGCCTGCGGTGTCGGGGGCAATGTTCCAGCAGCCAATTTCTGGGCGACCCACTGAAACGTTAGATACGAGGTGGCGAACAGCACCGAGGCCCTCGCAATTTCAAAAACCAGCGCACGCGGTGCTGCATCTGCAAGGCCTTGGGCTACGAGGCACCCGATCCCGAACACAAGGATTGCGCCAAGTGCGACCGCCTGTGGAGAGTTCTCTACGAGGCCAAGCGGCAGTACGACAAGGGCGTAAATCGTGAGCGATATGGCCATTCCCAGCGCGAATTTGTAGGGTGACGAGTGGATAATATTTCCGGTTTGTCCCGCTGGACGAGTGACAAGACCTGCCCCGGCCGAAGTCAGAAGTGCGTGGGTTTTGTAGACCGCGTGCGCTACGATGTGCAGGAGTGCGAGGGGGAACAACCCCAGACCACATTGCAAAATAATGAAGCCCATTTGCGAAACCGTGGACCATGCCAGTGTGGCCTTCGTGGCCGATTGCGTCAACATGACGACCGACCCCGCGAGAGCTGATAAGCCTCCGACAATGACAAGAATGGCCATAATGAAGGGCGCGCCGAGCATCATGTCGGCAAAGCGGATCAGCAGAAAGCCACCCATGCTCACGACACCAGAATGAAGGAGTGCCAAAGCTGGAGTAGGGGTCTCCCTGCCGTCTGTCAGCCAACCGTGGACTGGAAGAAGAGCCGACTGTAACACCGCCGCAGCGGCCAGACATAAGGCGGCAAAAAGCGCTGTCACAGGTATGTCTCCTGCGCGTGCTGCCGCGTTTATATCGGGTATACTGATAGTGCCATAGGCTGCGTAGACAAGCATCAAGCCAGCCGCCAGCGCAACATCTGCACTTCGCGCAAAAAGCAATTTCTTGCGAGCGGCGCGCTTTGCACCGGGCCGGTTCGGATAGAAGATGAGAAGTCGTTTCGCACCGATGCCAGTTGCGAGCCAACCAAGACCCAATTGCACGAGGTTCCCAGCTGAAACCAGCAAGACGATACCCGCCAGCGTTACGCACAGCCAGAAGGTAAAATGCCCTTCCCTTTCTTCACCCTGAAGATATGTCGCTGAAAACCGCAAAATAACCCAAGCGAGAATGGCCGTTAACAACAGCAAGATTACCGATACCGCATCTAGCAGAACTTCGAAGCCAATCTGTCCCAATCCCAGAACGGGTGAGGTTGTGGGGCCGAACATAATGACATGCAGGGCCGCGTATGCTGCCAGACCGAAGCCGACCAACGCCGCGCGCTCTGCCCATTGAGGCGGTGTGGCGGGCATGATTGTCTCTCGCAACCTGATGGCACCGGCCACCATAAGTGCCAGCGGAAAGATTAGAACTATCCAGGCGATCGCCATCGTAATGTCTCCGTTCCAGAAGTGTTAATGTGAAGTATGGTGGGTCGGTTTCTTTGCAAAATGGATTGAAATGCTGAGATAATTCGCTGTGACCAAGCGGCGGAGAAGCGCAACCAATGCCAACTTTGCTATCTTTCAGCCATTACTTACGAATACCGCCCAATTTCATCAAATCTGCTTAGCAGCTGAACCAGAGCCGCGAATCTGATGTGGACGCCTTCGCTTTGACGGTTCCTTGAAGAGAGGCGCTTTCTAGAAACGTTCGGGGAAATTATCGTGGGCTACGTTTGACCGCGTTGCAGAATAAATTATACTAAACTCCCTTCGTTATTGGGCAGGTTTATTGATCATTTTGAGCGCCCTGCGTTTATTATTACAAGAACGCTTGTCGAGCTCTTTTCATCCCTTTCGGACACGAAAAAACGATGTGTGCGGTTTGGATTATGCCATTCGTGATTTGCATGATCTTGCGTGGCTTTGACGTATCCGGTACTAAAATTTCTTCCTTTCCACCGAACTTCGGTTTGATTGCGTGTGGGGGCTGTTTGTAAATGCATCTTCTGGTGGGGCCATAGCCAGCCGGACCGAAGAATCCTTGGCAAGGCAAATCCTTATCGAGCGTATACGCCCGCAGGCGGTGGAGGTGACACTGTTGCGGGTGTGGGCATAAGCGCCAAGAAAAGCGCCAGCCCCACCGCTATGCTCAGGATCGCGAGCGCTCCGCGCTCTGGTCGAAGGAGTGCCGTCGTGGGGCCGCGAAAGAATAGAGGGTGGGCGCGTTTGGCTGGCTTAGGACTGAGAGCCGGTTCCGACTGCGAAACGCGGTGCACCATCCCGAGCAATTCACCCGGCGCCGCAGGTTCCATACGAAGCCCTGCGTAGTGGAAGATCATGCCACCCAACCCCGCAAGAACCCCGGCAGTTACAATCGGCAGGAGGTCGGCGAAGGAGGCAGTTTTGGCGACGTTCTGTGAAATATTTGCAACCTCCAGACCAAAGATCACTAGTGCCGTCATTGCAAGCCATGGCAGTGCGACGTCGAGCGCAGTCTTGGGTTTGTGTGCGGCGCCTGCGAGTAAAAAAAGCGCGCGCAACATGAGAAGTGCCGTCCCAAGGCTTGCGACAAAAAGCGCTGTGCCAAGCCAAATTGTCCACTCCACAGGTGCACCCTCCAGCGCGGTCTTCAGTTCTGACTTGGCCAGCCAACCGCTTGTGACAGGCATCCCGGCAAGGGCCAGTGCGGGCAGCGCCATAAGACCCAGCACCACAATGCGCATCGCACCCCGGTCTACAGACCAGACCGCAGGCACTCCAAGGAACAGCGCCGCCTTGGCAAAAGCGTGATGGGTCGCCAGAATTACCAGTGCCGGTGCGATCAGCAACCACGTCCCCGGTGCGGCGAGTGCTGCGGCAAGCCCCAGCAGGATAAGGCTCATCTGGCCAATGCTTGAATAGGCCAGCACTGCCTTGGGATCTTGTTGAACCATTCCAAGCACGGGCGCGAGAATGAGACCCGCCAGCGCCATCGCGGCAAACGCCACCGCAACTTCGGGCAGGGCAGTTTGACCAAGCGGCAGAACAGTGATCAGACCAAACAACCCGGCCTTCAACATGGCACCGGACAGCACTGCGCTTGCCGGTGCGGGTGCTGCGGCATGTGCCAGTGGCAGCCAAAGATGCATTGGAACAGCCCCGAGTTTGATCAGGAACCCCGTCGAGACCAGCACAGTTGCAAGCAAGGGCACGGTGTCGCCCGTCATGGCGGAAAGCCGCAAATCACCCGTGGCAAAGTGCCCCATCGCCAGACCGGCAAAAAGAGCGACCTCGCCAGTGACAGCAAAAATGATATAGACACGCCCCGCAAAGGTCTGCGCAATGCCACCGCCGTGCAGCACCAGTCCCCAGGAGGCGAGGCTCATTATTGCGAAGAAGGTATAGAACGCGGCGATGTCTTGCGCGATCAACAGGCCCAGATTGCCCGTCATCGCAAAAAGAAAGCAGGCGATGGTGCGGTCGTGGGCAGGGTCACGTGCCAGCAGCCTGATCAACTGCCACCCGGCAAGGCTCCATAGAATTGAGGTGAATATCAGAAAGGTCGCCGCGGTTCTGCTGACCGCAAAGTCGGTTCCCAACAGAAGCCAGTCCAGACGCAAGGGCGTCGGGCCTGGATCGGCCAAACCAACCAGCAATGCGGGTAGCGGTGCAAACGGCACAAGGCCCCGAACATAGGGTCTGAGCCCCGGAATGCAAAACGCAATAACCAGGACCATCGGAACAGTGGGCACAAGCCAGAGTGGGACTTCGATCATTGGTATTCCAGAGAAACAATAAAGCGGGTCCAGCCAAGCGGGCTGAAGGGTGCATTTGCGAAAAGACCGGCTGCGATGATCAAGACGGCCGTCATGGCGGGCGGCAGAGCAAGCATCCAGCCGAGCTTGCGGCGGACCGGTGCGGGGTCTGGTGGATCAAGAAACCATGCGCGATAGAGGATCGGCAGGAAATAAGCGGCGTTCAGCAAGCTTGACCCGGCGAGCAGCGCAATGACCTCTGGCTGCCCCGCTTCAAGACCGCCGAGACCAAGATGCCATTTGCTCATAAATCCAGCGAGGGGGGGAATGCCGATCATTCCAAGCGCTCCGACTGTAAAGGCAAGCATCGAGATTGGCATAAGACGGCCCATGCCGTTCATTGCGCTCACAGTCTTGACCCCGTGCGCCTCGGCAAAGTTACCAGCCGCGAGGAACAGGGTGATTTTCATGATGCCTTGATGGATCAGGTGCGTCAGTCCGCCAATCGCGGCCAGAGGTGAGACAAGCGCAATCCCAAGCGTGATGTAGCTGACTTGGCTGACAGTCGAGTAGGCAAGTCGCTTTTTCAGATCATTCTGCGTCAATGCGCAGACAGAACCCCATATTATCGTAAAGGCGGCCAGCAGGGCGAGTGGCGTGGAAAGACCAAGTTCCTGAACGTTTTCAATCCCGAATACATCATAGACAATGCGCATGATACCAAAGGCGCCTGCCTTGACGACTGCGACAGCATGCAAAAGCGCGCTGACCGGTGCGGGGGCAACCATTGATAGCGGTAGCCAGCCATGCAGCGGCACCAGCGCCGCTTTAACGCCGACGCCAGCGATGAGCAGCACGAAGATGGCGATCAGCGCAATGGAATCGGTCTGCGGCAGATCGCCCAGCACGCCGCGCGGCGTAAACGTCACCTCACCCGCCAGTGCATAGAGCCAGATCGTACCAACCGTCAGCGCAAGCCCACCACCCAGCGTATAGACAAGATAGATTCTCCCGGCGCGATGCGCCTCGGCTGTGCCGCGATGGACAACGAGCGGCCAAGTCGCGAGTGTCAGTAGTTCAAAGAAGATCAAGAAGGTAAATAGGTTGCCCGCCATAGCGATGCCGACGGTTGATGCAACACATAAGGTGAAGAACCCAAAAAAGCGGCTGCGATCCACCCCGTTTTCCAGATAGCCAATCGCATAGACAGTTGTTATCAGCCACAAAATCGCCGAAAGGGCCAAGAACAGAACCGATAGTGCATCAGCTTTTAGATGCAGGTCCAGTCCCGGTGCAACCGCGAAACGCAGATCAGGCGATCCACCCTGCACGACCACGACCGTCAGCCAGACAACCAACGCGAGCTTCAGGGTCGCCGCGGCGAGATTTACAGTTGTCCGCAGCCGACTGGCATGCTCTGGCATCATCAAGATGAGCGGGGCTACACCAAGCGATGTCATCAGGATCGCGATGGGAAGGTACTCGCTCATTTTGTACTGATCTCCAGAAGACTGAGGGGGAGTGAGGAGACAAGGCCAAGGATCAGAGCAGACGTGGCGAGCCCAAGAGCTGTGATATCACCAATGCGCCAGGCTGGATGATGCGCGTTGGCCGCAATATGCGGTCCGCCTCGCAGGCAACGCGACACGACGCGGGCAAGATATGCAGCTGATAGAGCGGTACCGATAAGGATCAGGGCTACCCAAATCCATGCGTCCCGCGCGATAAGCCCATCTATCAAGATCCACTTACCTATGAAGCCTGCGGTGGGTGGCAAGCCGATGAGGCTGACAGAAGCGATCGCAAAAGCAAACTCGGCAGCACCGGGGCGCAGCTCCTTCCGGTTCAGACCAGAGATACGGTCGTGCCCCAATTCTTCTGCGATGCGTCCGACGGCAATGAACATGGCAGCCTTGGCAAGTGCATGCGACAGCATCAAAAGTGCGGCAGCATGCCAAAGACCATTTTGCTGCAAGTTGTCGCCTGCAACGCCAATTGCCAGTGCGATCAGGCCAATCTGTGCGACGGTCGACTGCGCGACAAGCAGCTTGAGCCGCGTCGCCCGAAGTGCTCCCCAAGCTCCCCAAAGCATGGCGCCTGCCCCCATCACCGAAATTGCAAAGCGTAACGCGTCCATGCCCGCGCCGCCCTCGATCGAGATGCGCAGGATGACATAGAGTGCGCCCTTGACGACAAGCGCTGACAGCAAGGCGCTGGCTACAGGTGCAGCACTTGAATGTGCTGCGGGCATCCAGAAATGCAGTGGAAACAGCGCGGCTTTGACAGCAAGACCGGCAATAACAAGCGCGAGCGCGATGCGTCCGGCGACCGTTTCGGCCAACATTGGCACTGCCTCAAGATCCACGCGTCCGATTGCGCCATATGCCAACGCCACGCCAAGCAGCAGTAGAAGACTGCCCGCAAGGCCTGCGCTCAGATAGTCGAAGGCGGCCCGCAACGCGGTTGGCGTGCTGGTAAGCGCCGTCAGACCGATAGCGGTCAGGCCCAGAATTTCGAACGCGACATAGATGTTGAAGAGGTCCCCAGACAGGAACAGGGCGTTCATGGCCCCCAACGTGGCGAGCCAAAGTGGCCAGAAACCCGAACGCATCGATAGTGCTTTTTCTGACACGGGGCTTGACGGCGAAACTCCCCAGCTAGTTGCCTGAAGAGCCACGGCTACGCCGATGCCCGACGTCATGAGCAACATCAGTGCCGTCAGCCCGTCTGCGACAAAAACGATCCCGAGCGGTGCAATCCAGCCGCCGATGGCCACATTACGCGCGCCACTTTGGAGCATATCCAGCGCCAGCCACAAGGCAAGAACAGCAGTCAGGATCGTGGCAGTCAGGCCCCAGAGTGCCGAAGCGCGCGGCGTCGCTGCCGCACCAACAGCGGCAAGCAAAGGGAGCAGGATGACCAGTGAAATGTCATTCATCGTGATCCCCGTCGATCCGTTCGGCCAGCGCCAACAGCGCCGCAGTGACCGCGACAAGAACAACGATACCCGTCAGCACGAAGGCCTGCGGAACCGCATCCGTCGTGTCTCCATTACGCGCTGTCGCGAGAAATAGGATTGCAATCCCAACTGCCAGTATATTCAGCGACAGAACACGCAAAAGCATATCACCGCTGGTAGCAAGGCGGTACAGCGCCAGTCCCACAAGGCCAGACCCGGCGCAGACGTAAACAAGGTCAGATGTCATTTTTGAGCCTCCGGGGTATACCGTAAAAAAGCAGACAAAGCGTGGCGGCAATGGAAAGCGTGAGCGCCGCCTCAATCAAGAGGATCCAGAGTTTTGCAGCGCCTTCCGGATAGAGCAGGAGTGTCCCAGTAAAGGCTTCAGCGCCAAGTGCGGCGAGTGCAAAAACCGCAAGACCCCAAAGAGCGAGCATCATTACCCAATGTAGGAGCCGGGGTGTGTGTTCTGCAAAGCCACCTAGGATCAGGATAAGTAATCCGCCAGTCAGTATCGCACCGGCCTGAAAGGCACCGCCCGGCTCGCTGGCACCTTGCCAAAGCAAGTGTCCGGCGAGAAAGGCGCTGATGGGTACGATAATGCGTGCGAATGGCAGCATCAATTCACCCAGTGCGACGGGTTGCGGGCGTCCCGGCGCGACAATTCGCACCAGAACAAGCGCCACGAAGAGCACGACAATTTCAAGCAGGGTGTCCCACGCCCGGAAGTTTAGAAGGACTGCTGTCACGGGGTTGGTCACACCGCTATCGGCCAGCCGTTCGTCGATAAGTGCGGGATAGAGCGTAGCGCTTGGCACCACGTAAAAGGCCCAAACGAGCGCAACAGTCAGACCCGCCGCGATTATTACTGCGAAAATCCGCTGAATGCTTGGCAAGATTGGCCTTTTCGCTGGCTTTAGACACCTCGCACTTCGTAGGAGCAGCGCGCCCGTCAGACCCGCGCCGATTGCGGCCTCAGCCAGTGCCACATCGGGCGCCCCGAGGCGCACCAATGAGAGCGCCACCAATAGTCCAGTTACCACGAACCCCGCAACAGAAGCGACGCGGTCGTGAGTGCCAAGTGCAGCAGCAGCAGTGAATACTACGCCAAAGGCGAGCAAAATATCGAACGCCAAACTCATTCAAGTTCCGCCTCCGATAAATGCGCCCGTGCGATAAGATGACCTATCGTGGCACCTGACAGCGCGACCAATATGACGCAAAGGCCAAGCGCTGGCAGCGTATCCAGACGTCCTGTGAGGCAAGCCGCTCCCAATGCAATCAAACCCATTCCTGCCGTATCCGCTTTGGTCAGCACGTGAAGTCGGGACAGGACGTCCGGAAGGCTCCATACCCCCAGAGCCGCGATCAACAGGAAACCCACGCCGAACGTCATAAGCGTCAGACCCAGCACATCCATAACCGCCGTCATGGCCGAGTTCCCCTCAAGGCAACAAAGGCGATCCCGGTCACCGCAGCAAGGGCGGCAAAAACGAGCGCTGCGTCAAACAGCTCAGGTGCATTATCAGCGGCACCAAGAACGACCAGCGTCGCAACCGTTCCCGTCCCCGCAAGCTGTGCAGCAAGGATACGGTCTGCGGCAGTCGGGCCAACAATAAGCCTGGGCAAAGCTGCGAGGGTGGACACAAGCGTACAGAGCGCAAGGTAGTCTAGGATCATGATAAAACCTCCTTGCAGTCTAGCCTGTAAAGTGCGGCGATGTGGGCCTCTAGCGCGGCGATTTCAGCCTGCGTGGCATTCGACGGGTTGAGTGCATGTACCGTCAGAACGTCGTCCACAATCCGGGCAGTTAACGTGCCGGGTAGAAGTGTAATCGCCACTGCAAAAAGCTGGCGCGGCCGACCCTTGGGCAGGTATGTGCGCCAGGGTATGAGTCCGGGCTGGAGTGCCCGGGGCGATAAGCTGCGCCAGCTTACGTCTACCGCACCACGCAGAATGCCGATGATTGCGAATTTTGCAAAGCGCAGTACCCCAAGGGGTGAGAGTCTGAGTGTTGCGGAGGATGGCAAGAACAGCACAAGTGCCCCGCCGATCAATGCTGTGGGGACACCTACGACCCAGCTTGCAGGGTCGTCCCAGTGGAATCCGCCCCATAGGGCTATAAGTACCATACTGGTTGCAATCGCGCTTTTTAGGCGCCTCGACGAAAGCGCTGCATCCAAGCCCTCATTATCTGAAGCGGTAACGGCCGGCGGGGTTTGCTGCCGGTCGATTGAAGGAACGTCGTGAATGGTCATAGAATCTCCTAGGGGAACGTCAAAAGGCGCTTGAGCGATGGTTCCGAAATCGCAATCCTCTGCCATGCTGTTGCCAGAAGGGCCCGGATTCTTTCGGTCGATTGAACAATGACCCGATGTGGCGGATCCCTTTGCGATCCGCATTCATAATAAAAGCGCACAGCTCGCGCGCTTCATCCGTGCATTGTGTCGAAAAGAAAGAGGCCGACGCAAAGGTCAGCCTCAGGCAACTTGCGTCTCTGGGTCAACGTCAATGTTTGCAATTTCTTGGTCACCGCAGAACGTGAACCACCACCCAACCGCAACAACGACCGCACTAACCATCAGAAAAACTCAAACAACACCTAGCGGAGCTTGCCGTGCCCAGATAATCAAGAAGAAATCCATTATCCCCAGTTGCGTTCAGCAGCAGCCCGCAGAGCCGCCATATGGCCTTTGTAGCGACTGCTTTCAGCACCCGCACGATCAGGTGGGCCGCTATAGTGCTTCCAGCGGTCTACGCCATTGCGAAAAGCAACGGCGCCTGCGGCCGTAACGAGCACCTTATGGCAAGGTAGAATCAGCCCTTTTTAGTGATCTTTTTTATCCAGCGGATCAACATGTTGCCTTTCGGCGGTTCCTCTTGGTCTTGTTGGTTCACTTGCTTCACGGCGTCCTCCTTCAGTTGTTCCTGACCGTCGGGCTGAACGAGTGCTTCCACCACGTGGTCCTCTGACAGGTCTTCTTGGTCCGGTTCGATCTGTGGCTGCACTGCGTCCTTTCCCATCTGTTCCTGATACTCGTGTTGAAGTTCCAGTTTCATCGTATCCTCCTTCAGCTTTTATGGGCCGCACATCGGGCTGGAAACGCTACCCGCCGACCATATACAAAGAACGCGTGGAGAGCCGCTTTCATCCCGGGGATTGCAAAAATATGCCCTCAATTCACAAGAGAACCTAATTCTGGTCAGCATGGCGGCCTAAATGTCGTTGCTGCCGCAAGACCCACATCCTTTGCCAGGTATGCCAAACACCATCACCCCAGAATGGACCCGGATGGGCTATCAGGCGTCTGGATCAAGTCGATTTGCGCGGCAAAGCCGCAAAATGGTCTTTTGAATCATCTATCAGATGCTTCTAAGGAAGTTCGATGAGGATTTTTTGTTATCAGTGGGACAACCGACAGAACGAACAAAACAATGAGCGTCGTCAGAACGGCAGTTGCTTCCATTCCCAGACCGGAAGCGATGCCGATCCCCGCCGCAGTCCAGATACTCGCCGCTGTTGTAAGTCCGCGAACCCTTTGTGTGGTCGTTCCGAGGATGATTGCTCCAGCACCAAGAAACCCGATTCCCTGAATGGTGCCTTGTATCACTCGGGAAAGATCCCCTAGTGACATTTCTGCTTGCGTTGGGCCAATCATGAATATGGCGGCACCAACGGCTACCAACATATGGGTCCGCATCCCTGCACTCTTGGACTTTCGTTCCCGCTCGTATCCCAAAACCCCGCCCAATACTGCCGCGATCAACATACGGACAGTTATCTTGGTAACGGTTTCTACGTCTGGGATGTCAGAAAACTCCAACACGACTGTTGACCAAATTTCTTGCAGCATCCTGCACTAGCTTTCTTTGAAATTAGTTTGCTTTTAAAGCATGCTAGGCAAAAGCATGATTACGACCACAAACAGGCACCGTTGCCTCGTCTTGGGCAGGTGGGTGCGCCATGGCAGCTATTCAGGCTGGAATATCTGCGACGGTTAGCTGATGCAGCTTACGTCGACCGCGCCGTGCAAGCAAGAAAGGGCACCGCGCAAAGGTGCCCTTTCTTGGATATGGTGATGACTTACGCCGTCATTCGCTTGCGCCCATACTTTGCGCCAATGTATGTATCAACGTCACATTATCATTGCCCACAAGCGCATAATCTACATCGGGTGTGCTCCAAAACCCGACGGTACGGTTTGGATATTTCGTCACCTGAAACGGCAAGATCGGCTGGTTGACGAGATGCCTACGCAATGTCAGCGAAACCCGTCCGCCATTAATGTCTTCATAGATAAATTGCGCAAGCGGTCCTTCCTTCGTTCCCAAAAGACGTGACCCAATAAGGAACATGCCCTGCCCAGAGAGGTCCGGGGCATTTATGGAAACCCCAACCTTTTCAGAGAACCACTTTGTCGCGCCATTAATCGCGCCGCCGCTAAATTCAACCGGATGCAGCATGTCCTCGGCAAAGACCAGATGGGCCCCTACCGCTTCGGCCACGTATTCAGGCACGCCAGACGCCTGTACTGACCATGTCGCATGCCCCCACCAACCAAACGCCACGAACGCGCAGGTCGCAGCCAGTTGAGATCCCATGCGGCTCCAAGCACCGAACGCGATTACCTTGCGTGGCGTGCTGCGCATGTGAATGGCTGTCGCAAGACGGCGCTCAAGCCGTGCGGTTTCAAGATTCCACGGTTTCGCATCTAGGGCGTCCGCAGCCTCACTTATTTGCGCCTTTTGTAGCAAAAAAGCATCGAACTGGGCGCGTGCTTCAGGGTCCACATCTAATTGCGTTTCGATCTCGGCGGCTTCCTCGGGCCCGAGTTCGCCATCAAGGTAGGCGTTTACGCCCATATCTACATTTTCTGTCATTTGCTTTTCTCCATACAAACAATCAGCTTGGGTTTCTTTGATTTTAGGTCCTCAATGATCCGGCGTAGTGCAATGCGTCCCCGGCCGATCCGACTGTAAAATGTGCCCAGAGGCACGTCGAGTGCGTGGGCTGCCTCCGCATAACTCATCTCTTTTAGGGCGATGAGGACGATGGGCTGGCGTTGCGACTCGGGAAGCTGGTCAAGCGCATCAAGAACCTGTTGCAGCTCGATCCGGATGGTCGGATCAGTTGCGTCCACTGGCTTTGGCAGCATCGGTTTTGCCTGCTCGCGCACCTGGTGGCGGCGCCGTTCGCTTATGTGTGTGTTGTGCATGATGCGAAACATCCAGACCCGAAGATCGGTGCCCGGCTCCCAACTTTCGGAGGCAGCGATCGCCTTCAAAAGCGTTTCTTGTACAAGATCCTCTGCGGCGTCACCGTTGCGTGTTAGAACGAGTGCATAGCGTCTTAAACTTGTCGTGTAGTCATGTATACTTCGTTCGAGTTCTTTGCGTACGCCCACCGAGTTCTCCCTGATGCATTTATACAAGAACGCGCGTGCCGCCCCTTTCATCCCTGCGGAACACATTTTTTCTAATTATCGTTCCTGTCTGGATTTTCAGGGATGAAACCCTGTTGCAGCACGTTTGTATCTTCAGATATGCAAGGAGGACAATGAAGTGACTGACGCCCCTGGGACCGTGATTGTTCCGTATGATGCCAAGATCGCACGACGCCAATTGTGGCGAAGGTTAACCGTTTTTTGGTCGGTGTCATGCGACCATGGCCTATACGGCTTCACCGTACGCGAAGGGAGCACCCTTTGCAGCAAGTAATGGAACAGTTCGCAGACATGATCCGAGAGTACTATAGTGACCCGCTCGGCCCCTTGGCAAAGCAGTTCATGTTCCGGCGCCCCCCGACCGTAGGGGAGCTACAGCGTCCCCCGCAGGTGCTCTTGCTCGGCAATCACTCATCGGGCAAGTCCACCTTCGTGAATTATTTGCTTGGTATCGAGGTGCAGAAGACCGGCGTGGCACCGACCGACGACAACTTCACGATCATCACATATGGCCCTCACGAAACCGATCGCGACGGGCCCTCGGTAGTGAGCAATCCGGACCTGCCATACGAGGGCTTACGTCACTTCGGTGACCAGCTTGTATCTCATATCCGCCTGAAGTTGCAGCCGGCCGAGCTGCTTCGCTCCGTGACGCTCATCGACAGCCCCGGGATGATCGACGAGGCAAAAGAAGAGAACGGCCGGGGCTTCGACTTTCCCGGGGTCGTCCGCTGGTTTGCCGAGCGTGCAGATTTGGTGATGGTCTTCTTCGATCCTGACAAGCCGGGGACGACCGGTGAGACACTGCAGGTATTCAAAGAGTCGCTCAACGGGATCGACCACAAACTTCTGATCGTCCTTAACAAGATGGATCAGTGCCAAAACCTGCACGACTTTGCCCGCGCCTATGGCGCGCTATGCTGGAACTTGGGCAAAGTCATTCCCCGCAAAGACTTGCCTATGATCTACAACACTTTTGTGCCGCTTGAGGGGAAGCAAAAATCGGACCTGCCGATGGAAGACTTCGAGAAGGCGCGGGGCGATCTGATCGATGCGCTGCACCGCGCCCCAACGCGCCGCATGGATAATCAGATCACGCAAATGCAGTCCTTTGCCGAGCGGTTGCGCCTGCATGCCTTTGTCATAGACGAGGCTGCGAGGCGCTACAGACGATCACGGATGCGCTCCTACGCCATTCTTGCATTCCTGCTCCCTACCTTGGCCGCCGGCGCTCTTGTGACCGGTTTGTTCGCCGCGTTGCCGGTGCTGGCCGTCATTGCAGTCGTCGCGGTAACGCTCCTCGAATTCGTATTTTTGCCGCGCAAGAGGAAACGCACCATCGCTCAGTTCGACGAGATTTTTGAGGGACTTCATGATCGTGAATTGCTAGTGCGCGACAGGGCGGAAGATTTGCGTGCGATGTGGGAAGAGGTGCGTCCGCGTGCCCACGAGGTCGCCGAAAAGCGTGGATTGCAGTCTTTTGCAAAGATGAGCAGGTTGGATCGCGATGTGCTCAACGAGTTGATTGAGGACTGCATTCCGAAGTTGCGGAGCCAATTGTATGATGCGCTGCGAGACGTCTCAATCGACGCCAGCTCACTGAGCGAAGTACTGCTTGGTGTAGAAGACGAACCAACGGTAGAAGAGCTGCCCCCCGTACTTGTGGCACCGGCCGGCTGGCGCCTCTTGCGCTGGGGCAAATGAGACACAGGCTAAGCGAGTGAGTTCCGCGCAAGCACAATCCTGCGATGGGCGGACATTTGGACGGAGCGCCCGCCTGGTGGTCCGCACCTATATCCGTAGCGCGAGTGGCCGCGGCGATCTCATGGGCCATGTCGCACAGAGGTCAGCTCCTTTGGTGATGACGCATATGCTCGCTCTATCGACCTCCAAAAGTTGGACATTGGGCCGAGCGGAGAACCTTTCGACCTCCGTTCGCAGCCTCGTTGAGACGGCGTATTGGTTTGTGTTGAACGTATGGCGCGTAGGCATCATGGAACCAAGAATGTTGTTCTGATTGAAGTACCGGTCACAGGAAAACCGCATCTTGTGACCGCCCTCGGCGCGCAGGCCACGGGCGAGGCTGGAAAAGTCGCTGATCCAGGGGGCTCAAGACCGGCATCGCATCTCTACCTTCTCGGCTGTGTGGTCTGCCAGCACCCTGCTGCAGGTCGATGCCGCTGTCGACTTCACAGAGACCTTGACCCATTTCGCGTAGGGGTCCGCCTTGTTGGGACCGGAACGGCCCGCTCAGTGTAGTGCAGGCCAAAGGTCTAAATCTGGGCCTGAGAAAGATAGTGGAGGTCTCCAATACCCCCGACTATTTTCACCTATTAGATCCCCAACTTGGACTTGGCCCATTGAGGAGCAGCCACCGCATACAACATACAACTTTCAAATACAGTCTGCCAGGTCGAGGCAACACATGGCCGGGCGTCCACCATGGGTAGTTTTCTAATGTTTGCCGATCGATACCGCGAGTAATGCCTCTCCCGCTTATACCGTGTCCACAGTCTGCATAAGCGTAAGCCACCGAGCCAGAATTTCTTCGGAAACCCGGGGGTCATCTTGGTCAAGAAGCCACTTACGCATCCGCTCGGCCAATTGGACACGCCAGTCGGAAATCAGAACGATGTCCTGCGACTTTGCCCAGTTCAACACCTGTCCTTGAAACGGCAGCCCGGCAACAACCGTGTCGAAAAACAGTTTTTCGGGACGGCGTTCGACCCGATCCATCATCGCGGCCATGTCGTCAAGCGGCATCAAGTCCTCGATTGCTGCTCCGGTAAGGCCGCCGAATTCAGAGATACGGATTGCAGTCTGTCCTGCGTCGCCCATCTCTTCCAGAGTCTGGTTTGGAAAGGCGTCATCGATCATCAGGCGGGGCGGGCATGCATCGGCATCGCTGAGCAGCCTGGACATCATTTTCAATACCTGAGCATCGCACGCCGGGGCAAAAATCATGTCGCGGCGCGGTTGGAACTGGCCCGATGCGATGCACAGGGTGCGGATCACCGAGAGGTAGATCTGTTCGACCCGGCCCGGTACCAGCACAGGCTTTGCACCGCCCAGACTTGCCTCGGCAACCGCCAGATTGAGAGCGGCGCGTATGGCGAAACCGGCACCTCTTTTCGTATCGTTACCTTCGGCATCCAGCAGATCACCGCTCACGCGGGTCGAGCCGTCACTATCTATGAAAACTTTGCGTGCACGTGCGAGCCTGTCTGCATCCACAAGAAATGGAGAGTGGGTCGTATAGATGATCTGATTGTTTTCGGACAATCCTTCAAAGAAGGCTGAAAGGTCACGCTGGGCCAGCGGATGCAGCGAGTGGCCGGGCTCGTCCAGCAAGAGCACGCAGTTGTCATGCTCGCCCTTTGCCTCATGCAGGAAAACCAAGAAGAAGCTCAAAAACCACTGCAAACCCGTTGAGCGATGTTCAAGCTCGACTTCCTGCGGGCGGCGGGAGTCGGCAACCCAAATGCGGAAATGATTGCCGTCCGCCTCAAATCGAAACTGATAATCGCCTTGTTTCCACCATTCGGCGAACCGAGCGGTGACCTTGGCTCCACCAGATTGCAACAAGATTGACCGGGTGCGTTTGGCCTCGGCAATCTGTCCCAACACGACGGGATCGGGCGTGTCTTTTTGCCCGCGCGCGCGCGCCCAAAGACTGCGCATGAGCCCGGCCCGGCCTTGCTTTTCAATCATCTGTGCCTCGGCCTCATCGCGCAGATCGCGAAAATCGCGACCAAGTTCCAGAATTTCCTGCGCCTGCACTCCCACGAAATCGAACAGAACCCCCAATGTTCGGGCTTTGGCGCTTTCCTTGGCACCGACATCAGATCGGTTCATGTTTTCGACAACATGGGGAAGGTAGATCTCGCTGTCGAGATTACCGTAGTTCGAGTAGTAGACAAACCGCGGTAGCCGCGCGATCACGGCAGCGCGGACATCGTCACGACCGGCCGGATCGGGTGCGTACAATTCTGCCACGGCTTTAGCCAGAACCTTGTGCAATTCTCGCAATATGGTAACGACAGCGCTGACCGCTGACGGTTCCTCTGGGATCAGGGCGGCAACAGCATTGCGGGCGAGAAGTATATCGTTACTCTTGGCATCTTGCTGCCCATTAAAACTGCCCAGCAGCTTGCAGAGCGTTGCACGGGCGTCAGCGGCGGTGCTCTCCTCCTTTGGGTGGGTGGCAAGACCGTCTTGCGCAGTCCGCAACGCCGCAATCGCGCGCAGGATGCAACCGCCTGCGTCCCTCTGATTATCGGGAAACCCAACACGATAGCTGCCATCATAGAACCGCGCGACGCTAATTCGCCGAGCCTTTACGAGTGGAATACCCGCCAGTTCGGCCAAGGCCGCGGCTTCGCTGCCGGTCTCGAACTCAGCAATGACAAACTGGAACTGGTCAGGCGCATTGCGGATCGTGGCAAATAGCGACTTGGGATAGTCCGAAGTCGGTTCTATTGCACCGCCGCCGGCTGGATTTAGCTTCCACAGCGGCAACATAAGATTGGTCTTCCCAGATTCATTCACACCGATCAGAGCGGTCACACTGTCCACAGACAACCAGCCAGAATCAGAGACTGAGCGAAAATTGCTAACCCGATAACGGCTAAGGGTAAAACCAGACTCTTGTGGGGTATCTTTCCGGGGTTGGCTAGTGTCCTCTATTATAGCTTCGATTTCGAATTTGGTGTCTTGGCGCACGGATGTTCTCCTTTGATTTGTGCGGCCTGACTAGTGAGGACATTCGCCCTGTCGCCAGTTGTAGTCGTGTGACACCATTATCCGCGGTTGTTCGAATAACGCGCGAAGTGGCAATTTCATCCGATGACCGAACGAAAAACTGTAACTATGACTGACTTTTTGTCAAAAGTTATCCGAACGTTAATACTATACAAAACGCAGCGCCTCGAGGCTGTGATAACCCGGAACCGCCCGATCAACACCACGACCTATGAAGTGGTCCGGCAAAATTGGACAGCGTGCTAAGATGTATCCAACCCGAACG
>NZ_JBALVJ010000047.1:0-27546 GCF_036961165.1 Sulfitobacter sp.
GCCCCCTCGATTTGGGAGTTTGATTCACACAGGCCAGACAGCCTCAAGTTGATTAATGGGTCCTGAGCTTAAGCGCAGATCGTCAAAGAATTACCGCCGACGTGGGAAGAAGTCACAGGAATATGCGACGTAGGGGGGGGCGATATTATTCTATCAGACAGCCGAATGAGCAGCTAAGCAGGTGCGGAACCCGAAAAGGAGGCTTGCCATGAAGTCCCACGCACGCGTTGTTGTCATCGGAGGCGGCATTGTCGGCTGTTCCACCCTGTATCATCTCACACAGGAGGGATGGTCAGACGTGGTGCTGGTAGAACGGGACGAACTGACCTCTGGCACGACATGGCATTCGGCCGCGCAGGTGACCAACTTTGGCATGAACCAGACCATGGTCGGGCTCAGGACCCACTCAATCAAGCTGTATAAAGAGCTGCGCGATGATCCGGAGTATCCGGTCGGGTACAATCACGGCGATGGCGGTATCCGGCTGGCAAATACGCCCGCGCAGATGGACGGTTATCGGCACTTCGCCTCAATGGCGCGGTATGGGCGTCGAGTTCGAAGTGCTGGACGCGCAGGAATGTGCGCGACGGCATCCGCTGATCTCGACTGATAATCTGTTGGGCGGTCTGTGGGATGCCAATGACGGCGATATTGATCCTGCATCGCTGTGTCAGGCACTGGCGCGCCGCGCACGTCTGGCAGTGGCCGAGGTATACCGCAACTGCGGCGTGACAGGGCTGACGCAGCACAAGGACGACAGCTGGACCGTGCACACGGTCAAAGGCGACATCACCTGCGAGATCGTCGTGAATGCCTGCGGCTACCGCGTGAACGAAGTGGGCGCCATGATGGGGGTGCACCATCCTGTCGTGTCGATGGAGCACCAATACTTCGTGACCGAGGAAATTCCCGCTATCAATGCTGCCGACCACCGGATGCCGCTGCTACGGTGTCCGATCAGTGACTACTACTGTCGTCAGGAAAAGAACGGCCTGCTCATCGGTTTTTATGAGCAGGGCTGCAAGACTTGGGGCATGGACGGGATCGACCCGCATTTTGTAAATGCGCTATGCTCCGATGATCTGGACCGGATCACGGATGTGCTGGAAGGCGCGTTTGAGCGGATGCCTGCGCTGATGGCGGTAGGCATCAAGAATGTCGTGAACGGCCCGATCACCTATACAATTGATGGCGCGCCTTTGGTTGGGCTGATCCCCGGAAAGCGCAATGCGTTCTGCATCATTGGCCTGCGCGCAGGGCTGGGCGAAGGCGGCGGACACGGCTGGATGCTGGCCCAGCAGATCGTACATGGTGAGGCCTGCTATGATACATGGGTGATCGATCCACGTCGTTTTGCAGGCCACACCAATGTGGAACTGACAGCGCTGAAGGCGATCGAAGACTACCAGAACGAATTCCGGTTTCATTTCCCGAACGAACACCGCCCCGCCGAACGTATGGCAAAGACCACGCCGCTTACTCCGGTGCTGGCGGCGGAGGGGGCTGTATTTACAATTGTGAACGGCTGGGAGCGGGCCGAGTATTTCAAGCCGTGTCCTGATTTCAGTGTTACCCACTCCTTCCGGTTTGACGAAACCTTTGATGTAGTCGCCGCTGAGGTAGCAGCTGTGCAAAACGGCGTTGGGCTGACGGAGGTGAACGGCTTCAACCGTTTCGAGATCACCGGCGCAGATGCCGAAAGCTTTCTGGACCGGATGATCTGTGGCCGCATGCCGCGAAAGCACGGGCGCGTCGGGCTGGCGTATTTGCTCAACCATCACGGTATGCTGAAAGCTGAAGCAACCATTGCGCGTCTACCAGCAACGGATCGTGGGCCACAGCGTATCTGGTGCGGCTCGGCTGCCGCGTCCGAGCTGCATGATATGGACTGGCTGCAATTACATGTCGGCGCACGAGATGTGCAAATCAGATCACTCACCAACGATCAGACGATACCGGTCCTTGCAGGGCCGAAATCCCGCGATGTGCTTCAATCAGTATCGCGTGGCGACTGGTCGGCGGCGGGCTTTCCGTGGCTGTCCGTGCGGGAATGTTTCATCGGTATCGCTCCGGCAACAGTGATGTCCGTGAGTTTTTCTGGAGAGCTTGCCTATGAAATCCACGTGCCCAACGCATCGCTCTATGCGGCCTACCTTGCGCTGAGAACTGCGGGAGAAGCGCACGGATTGACCCTATTTGGCGCGCTCGCCGTTGATTTTATGCGGTTGGAGCAAGGCTATTTGCATTGGAAGGTTGATATCCTGACAGAATTCGACCCCTTTGAGACAGGCCTTGATCGGTTTGTAGATATGGAAAAGCCAGAGTTCGTGGTTACGGCCGCGCTGGCGGTGCGGCAAGGTGCCAAGCAGCTTGTAACGCTTGAGGTTCACAGCGCCAATGCCGCCGCGCATGGGGGCGCGTCCGTAATGCTGGGGGATAAGGTGGTGGGCACCGTCAGTTCTGGCGGATTTGGACATCGGGTGCAGAAAAATCTGGCATACGCGTTTATGAGTGCCGTGCCTGAAGGAGCAGCACTGGAGGTGGATGTGCT
Source organism: Sulfitobacter sp. (assembly GCF_036961165.1). Classification (GTDB taxonomy): domain Bacteria; phylum Pseudomonadota; class Alphaproteobacteria; order Rhodobacterales; family Rhodobacteraceae; genus Sulfitobacter. The sequence continues at coordinate 2,552 of NZ_JBALVJ010000047.1, forward strand.
AGGCACCCGCGCGCCTGCGCAGATCATTCCGCGCGGGCCTTATGATCCGCCCTTGACGCGGGTCCGAGCCTGAATCCAGCGCGCAGGGATTAACCTTGAATTCATGGCGGCAGGGTATCACCGGAGCAATTGCCCCGATGTGCGAGTCTGATCATGTACCAGTTTTTGCGTTTACTCCTAGCGGCCTCCATTCTCTCGTTTGCGTCTCTGGCGGGGTGCCTTTTATCCGCGCAGGAACAGGTGCAGCAGGTCCTCTATAATCACTCTTTTGGGTCAGCGGATGCTGACCATCCGCTGCAGTCCGCTCGGGCCGAGTGGGCGCAACATATGGAACGAGCCACCCCAAGTGATACCCGCATCGCAATGGCACCGCGATCTGGTGTGGCTTTAGAAGCGGCAGTTGGCTTGCCACGCTTCGCGCCAGTCCCCGCCGAAGCGTTGAGCCGGGTAGAGACTGACCAAAGCTTTAGCGCGCGATTGCGTAAAAACCTTACCAACGGTGTGGTGCGGGGGCTGTCTCCTGCGTTGGTGCTGGCACCTCATTGGATAACCGCACGCGGAAATCTGCCTCAAGTGCACGGCGCGCGGATGCAAACCATGTCTGATCGGCTTTCACCCGTCAGGCTGGTCGAGCCCCACTTGCAAGGTGCGGATATAGGCGTTGTGGCGCACCCGTGGCCCGGCACTATTGTCTTGGTGCTCTGCGGTACCGCGTCTGCGCTGGCTTTGTTGGCAGTTTACGCCTTAATGCTCCGCCGTAGCGCCGCCAGATTGCGCATCGAGCATGATGTGAACCAACTGCTGTTAGACGCCTTTAACCGAACCGATGCCGCCGTCGCGATCTTTGACAGGGGCATGCAGGCCGTCCATTGGAATGGTGGGTTGGAGAGCCGATTTCCGGGTCTTGTTTCTCTGTTTGAATCGGGCACACCGCTTGAGAAATGCTGTGCGCAATCATACGTCAGTGGTGAATTTGAGACGGATATGGGCCCGCAGGATATCTCGGTTTTTGCGACAACCACTCGCCAACGCCTGCACGCAGGGGACACGGTGCAGCGGCTATTGCACACCCGTGACGGCAGCAATTTCGATCTGAGTATGTTTCGGCTGGGGACGCAGCACTATGCGGCAGTCTGGCTAGATGTATCGAGACTGCATCACCAACACGAACACCTCAGCGACCAACACCGCGAACTGATCCGCGCCAATCAAAACCTCTTGGCCTTTTCCTCAATGGCGGCGCATGATCTAAAAGCGCCTTTGGTGCAGCAGTCAGTTCTGATGGAATTTATTCTTGAGGATATGGCGGAAGCTGGGCTTGACCTGCCCAAGTCACTGCAGGGTCACTTCTCTATTCTTACTGACCTAACACGGAGAATGAACCGGCTGGTAAGCGATTTGCTGGACTACGCCAAGGCAGACACTGATCGCGGCAGTCCGAAATGCTTTGCCCCAAATGCACGGATGACCAGTGTACTACAATTGGCAGCCCAAGGACCGCACATGGTGGTCGAGATTGAGCCGGACATGCCTGATGTTGAAGTCGATCCGACATCGTTTGATCTGGTCATGCGCAACCTGATATCCAATGCAGCCAAACACCATGATCGCGCGGACGGACGGATCAAGCTGCGCGCTTACAGGCGCGAAGACGAAGTTGTTATCGAGGTCGAGGACGATGGCCCGGGTATTGCGCCTGCGCAACGTACACAGGTGTTCGAACCTTTTGCCCGTCTCACGCGGGTGGAAGGGAGCGGACTGGGCCTCGCGTTGGTTGAGAAGACAGTTATTGCGTGGGGCGGTTCGATAAGCCTGCGCGCCGCTCCGGGACGGGGCTGTATCTTTGCCATCACTCTACCGTCGGCATCAAAGCATCGGGTGGAATTGGCTAAAATTCCGCATGGCATGAGGGGCCCCCAACCTCGGCATGCTCTTGGCTTGACTTAACGCGCAGGGACCGCCCAAAAATCCGCCGACTGGCGATTAGTCGATCAACTTTGTCAGCAGGTCTTCGATCTCCGGTCGTGCTGAGAGCCGACGAATCCAGTCCTGCGGAATACCTTTTGCGCCGCCTACGCCATGAACCGCGCCCATCACGGCACCCACAAGCATCGCGCGTCCGCAGCTGTCGCCACCCGCATAAATGTTGCGGCGGATTGCTCGAGCGAACGAAGAAGCCGTTGTGATATTATGAAGAGCGGAAGGGACGCCGAAATGAAGATCACAGGCCATGCCGAAATGCGATGTGACCTCGGCGTTATCCTGATCTTTCCGTGAAAGAGCGTCATTTAAGAGCGCGCGTGCGTCAGGATCGTTGGTCGAGAGCGCGCTTCCAACGACTGCCGCGATGCTGCCTTCGCGGCTTGCGGCCAGCATCATATGCGCGCAAATATCTCCATAGACGGCGGCGATCGGGTGATCATTGGTGATCCGCACAGCAGAGGAAACTTGCGCGCTGAAAGTGGTGCCAGCACTCATCCCTTGGGCGGCGCCAACCGCCACTAGGGCAGGCAACTTTGCGATGGCGGGCATTTGAAGGTCATGGGCGCCGCTGGCCGGTGGCAAAGAGATCAAGCCATCGAGAAGCTTCATCGCATAGGTAACTAAAGCTATGTTGTCGTAGCTATTCCTCACGACGGATTCGAATTCTGTGCGCAGAGCTTCTCCTTGATGTGTGGCGAGCAAGGGCTGGGCTTTTGACACGAGTGCGCTTGGCAAGCGCTGGTCGCCGTCAAATGGAAGAGAGCTTGCAACTGCCAGCGCCGCATCCTCGTAGCGACGAAAGTTATCAAGCGTGTCGCGGGTGGCATGGTCGATATAACCGACATAGCCGCCGCCATATCCGAAATGCGTACGAAACTCTGACGCATATGTGGCAGACTCATATTGACCGCCGGTGCGTACCAGTGCGCGCAGCATCACCATCGTCTGTTCCCCATATTGCGATTGATCTCCTGCCGTTCGCTTGGGGTGGGCGAAATAGGCAGGGACGCCATCATAATGCGCGGGGTCTGGTTCCGTGAATTCCGGAGCATCGCCGGCCACTGCGCGAATACGGGGTTGGTCATAGATCCAGTGAAGGCCCATCGCTGCCGCATCTGCGACCAACGCGCCAAGGACCATGTTCTTGCAGCGGGTCTTTATAGTTGGTGTCATGGGATGCCTTCGTGTTGTTCAAGCGGGAATATAGCGTGGAACAGGCCAAATGGGAGGGCCGTTGTGCCTCAAGAAAAGGCGGTGCTGAAAAACTATCACATAAGCACGATTTTTTTGCACTGCTTACTTGCGGCGGAAGTACAGGCGCGGAACACCCAGGGGATGACAGCGCCTACACCCCTTGTTGTATTCTCCGATCTTGATGGCATATTGCTGGATCACAGTGATTACAGCTGGTCCGCCGCGCAGCCCGCGCTTGATGTACTGGCCCAACTTGGCGCACCCGTTGTGCTAGCAAGCAGCAAGACCGCCTCTGAAATCGCAGTGTTGCAACAGGCTATGGGGCTGGGCGGTTTGCCTGCCATCGTAGAGAATGGGGTCGGGATTATCGGTCTGCACGCGGAAGCTGTGTGTGAGCGATACAGCGCTTTGCGCGAACGTCTGGATCAAGTGCCCGAAGCGCTGCGCAAGTGTTTCGAGGGCTTCGGTGACATGGACGTGGCGCGGGTCATGTCGCTTACACGGCTATCGGAACAGGATGCGGTCCGCGCCCGTAAGCGCGCTTTTTCCGAGCCCGGTGTTTGGCATGGCACGGACGCTGATGAGGCCGCATTCATTGACGCGCTGGCAGACCTCGGCATCGCCGCCCGTCGCGGCGGGCGCTTTCTGACGCTGTCGTTTGGCGGCACCAAAGCCGATCGGATGGCCGAGATCATCGCGCATTTCAAACCGCTTCACAGCATCGCGCTGGGCGACGCGCCCAATGATATCGAGATGCTGGAGGCCGCTGATTATGGCGTCATTGTCGCGAACCCGCATCACGATCCGCTGCCGCCCTTGGGGGCAGAACGCACAGGCCGGATCATCCGCACGTCAAAGTCTGGGCCGGATGGGTGGAACGAAGCGGTGTTAAAGCTGGTTGAGCAATTGAATCTAACTGTAGGGCGTATGTGAATGGTTGATTTTCATCAAAACGGAAATACCGCGACACTCCACAATCTGCGCACGCGCGGATTGGAGGACTTGGCCTATGAATTGGAGACGTTTGCCCAGAGCCGCAAAATGTCGCTGATCCTTCCTTGCCTCTATTCGGAGCTGGAAACAGAGGCGATGCCCAATATTCTCGCTGAATCGTCCAAGGTTACCTATCTGCACCGGATCATCATCGGGCTGGATAAAGCCGATGCCGATCAATACCGTCTTGCGCGGCAGTTCTTTAAGGGGCTGAACCAGAACCATATCGTGATCTGGAACGACAGCCCCCGTATGAAAGAACTTGAGGCGCGGTTGGTCGGAATGGGCCTTGCGCCAACAGAGGCGGGCAAAGGTAAGAACGTCTGGACCTCAATGGGGTATCTCATCGGGTGTCAGGACAGTGCAGTCATGGCGATCCATGATTGCGACATCCTGACTTACACCAACGAATTGCTGGCGCGTCTGATTTATCCGGTGGCAAACCCCACGTTCCCCTATCAGGTGGCGAAGGGGTACTATGCCCGCGTTGGTGGCGAAAAGCTTAACGGTCGCGTTACGCGCTTGTTGGTCAGCCCCTTGCTGATTGCGCTCAAGCGGGTGATCGGTGATCGCGATTACCTCGATTATTTGCGCAGTTTCCGCTACCCGCTGTCAGGTGAATTTGCCATGCGCAGTTCAATCTTGCCTGACCTGAGGATGCCGTCCGATTGGGGGCTTGAGGTTGGGGTGCTCTCAGAGGCGTGGCGCAATCTGGCACCCAAAGCGGTCTGTCAGGTCGAGATTGCAGATGCTTACGACCACAAGCATCAAGACCTCAGCCCCGAGGATGCGGCGCACGGCCTTAACCGGATGTCGGTGGACATCTGCAAGGCGATTTTCCGAAAGCTTGCCGCGGATGGCACTGTCTTTACGCCCAACACCTTCCGCACGCTCAAGGCCACCTACTACCGCAGCGCGCTGGACTTGTTAGAGGCATATTACACCGATGCGCAAATGAACGGCCTCAAACTGGATCGCCACAGCGAAGAAGCATCAATCGAATTGTTCGCAGAGAACATCATGCGTGCGGGTCAGACGTTTCTGGAAAACCCACACGAGACCCCGTTCATTTCGACCTGGAACCGTGTGCATTCTGCTGATCCAGACTTCCTGCGCGACATGCAGGCCGCCGTGGCGGCGGATGCGCAGGACTATCAGTAATTCCCGTTAGCGATCCACCGGCACTGGTAGGGGGCAAGGGTGATCGTTTCCCCCGAGATCACCTCATCTGATAGCAGGTCGACCCAATCCTCATCCCCAATCAGGTTGAGGCGCAGGGCCGGAATCTCCACCTCATCCGCACTTACGTTATGAAGCGCAAATATGGATTGTTGGCGATCAAGGCTCTGTCGCCAAAGAGCAAAGATGCGATCATCGTCCATGTGGATCGTGAACTGGGTCGCGTTTGGATGGAACGCGGGTTGCTCCTGCCGTATGCGCAGGCGGTTGCGTAGCCCGTCCAGTACCTGAGCCTGCGGCGTATCTGGTTGTGCCAGCCGTGCGCGCAAATCGGCATAATCCCAACGGTGACGGTTGATCGCACGGTTCATGCCGCGTTTCTCGACGCCCGCGTGATCATTGGGTGTGGCGAGGAGGGAGTGGATGTAGAAGGCGGGAATACCCTCCAGCGACATCACGATTGTCTGTGAACAGATGAAACGATCAATGTGATGGTCGTCAGGGCCGGTAACAGTCTGGGACATCGCATCGAAGAAGGTCGTGTTAAGCTCATAAGGCGCTTCGCCCCCGTCCGGCAGCGCGCGCATAGAGACAAGTCCGCCAATGCGTTTGACCACATCAATCACCGCTGCTTGATCCATCGCGGAAAGCAGCCCTTCGGCGGGGCGCATCCCGATGCCGTCATGGCTGGCGGTGAAGTTAAGATAGGCACAGCCCAGCGGGGCAGGTGGCATCGCGCTCTGCCACTTCACCAGATGAGCGGCCGTGCCGGTCATCATCGCGTGCAGGATCAGCGGCGGTAGCGGAAAGTTATAGATCACATGCGCTTTGTCGCGCTTGCCAAAATAGCTCAAGTTTTCGGCCTTGGGCACGTTTGTCTCTGTCAGAAGGATCACCGGTTCAACGGCATAATCACACAGCAGGCGGATCAGTTTTATGATTGCGTGGGTCTGCGGCAGGTGGATCGAGGGGCTGCCGATTTCTTTCCAGATAAACGCGACCGCATCCAACCGGTTGATTTGCAACCCGTTTTCCATATGCAGGCGGATGATGCGCAAGAACTCCAGTAGCACCTCAGGATTGCGAAAATCCAGATCAATCTGGTCATGGCTGAAGGTGCACCAGACATGGCGGGGGCCGTCGCCCGTATCGATTTCTTGGAGCAAGGGCGTAGTGCGGGGACGCACGACCATGCTTAGATCGTCATCCGGATTGGCCTCGAAAAAGAAGCGGTCGTAGGGTGCTTGACGTTGGCGATAGGTATTGAACCATGCGCCTTGGCTAGACACATGGTTGAGCACCAGATCGGACATAAGTTTGAACCGGTCGGCGATGCGGTTGATGTCTGCCCAATCGCCCAGCTGCGGATTGACCGCGCGAAAGTTGGTGACCGCAAAACCGTCATCCGAGGTAAAGGGGAAGAACGGCAGGATATGCACACCGTTGACCGTCCCCTCCAGATAGCGGCACAAGAAATCATAAAGCAGATCAAGTGGCTTGTGCGCCCCGTCTTTGAGCGTGTTGCCATAGGTGATTAGCAGGGCATCATGTTGCGACCACATGAAATTGCCCGGCTTGCGCTTGCGTTTGCGGCGATGCGCCCCTTCGGGCCAAAATGCATCGCTGATCTGGCGGCACAGCGCTGTCGTGTCGCTGTCGGGGTAAATCTGCGCCACATAAGCGGCAAGCAATCGGTTGAGTGTCGCTTTCTCCGCGGGCTGGTCTGATTGGTGCTTCATAGCTCCATGCAAACACATCCCTTTCGCTGTGACAAATCATGCCGCCGCGAATGCAGCATGAACCCCTTTGTGAAAAGGAGTTGCCGAAAAATTTGGCACTTTGCCGTGCTAGCTTCAGATCGCGGAAGAGTGTGACGATTTCTTGGAGGTGCGGCTGTCCACGTAGCCTGCGATGACACGGACAAGCGGGTAAGCTTCTGGGTTAAGCTTTAGCCCGTCACCGCTGATAAAGAAAACATCCGAAAATTTCTGCATCAATGAAACGGCCATCGCGTGGATAGCGTCAAGATGTTTCGGGAATGCCTTACCCAGTGCTTTCTCGTCAAAGGTGAAGCGGCACATCAGGTCTTCGATCACGCGGGCCATCAGCGCATCAACAGGCGTCATTTCAAAGCCTTTGAAGCTGGCAAAACCTGTGGCGTTGACGCGCTCTTGATAAGCAAATGTTGCAGGAGCGTTCTGGGCATAGCCTTGCGGAAACGTAGAGATTGCAGAGGCGCCAAAGCCCAGCAGCGTGGGGCTTTGATCGTCGGTGTAACCTTGGAAATTGCGGTGTAGGCGGCCCTGTTTCGCGGCCAGCGCAAGGCTGTCGCCGGGTTTAGCAAAGTGGTCGATGCCCACAGGCTCATACCCGTTCTCAGTAAACATCTGCTCGGCACATTGGGCCAATTTAAAGCGGGCCATCGGATCAGGCAAATCTTCTTCCCGGATCATCACCTGCCGTTTAGACATCCACGGCACATGCGCATATCCATAAATGGCCAGCCGGTCGGGTTGCAATGCAATGACGTGCTTAAGGGTTTGGGTGAAGCTTTCGATCGTCTGGTGCGGCAGACCGTACAGCACATCAAGGTTGAGGCTTTTCACACGGTTGCTGCGCAAAAAGTCGATGACGGTTTCGGTCTGCTCAAGAGTCTGCGCGCGTCCGATGGCTTCTTGTACCTGCGGCGCAAAGTCCTGCACACCAAGGCTGGCACGGTTCAGGCCAAGGTCGATGAGGGTTTGCAGCAAAGGAGGCTCGGCCTCGGTCGGGTCGATCTCAACCGAGAATTCGAAATCTTCGGCGGTCTGGAAGGCATCGAACACCTCGCGCAGAAGGGTGCTCATGGTTTGGGCGGACAGGATCGTCGGGGTGCCGCCGCCCAGATGCAGGCGCGACATTTTTATCCCTGGCGCTAGGGTCGCACGGACGGCGGCGATCTCTTTGCGCAGGATATCCACGTAGGCATTCACAGGCCGCATCGTCTTCGTGCCTTGCGTCCGGCAGGCGCAGAACCAGCACAGGCGCTTGCAAAAGGGGATGTGAATATAGACCGAGACATCAGACCCGTCCGGCACGCTTTGCAGCCAGTTGTGCTGGTGCCGTTGCCCCATGCCTTCAAGGAAGTGGTTGGCGGGCGGATAGCTCGTGTACCGTGGTACCCGCGCATCAAAAAGGCCATAGCGGCGAAATGTGTCGATCTTATCCATGCTTCCATGTAGGGTGGCAGAAGCAAATTATTCTTTGATGCAGATCAACATGAACACCAATCTAAAGACAGTCCCCAAGGTGAGCTGTAACAGCTGTCCTATCCGCCACCGTGCCGTCTGTGCGCGGTGCGATGCTGATGAGCTGTCTGTTCTTGACGGTATGAAGTCCTATCGTAGCTTTGCCGCAGGTGAGGCGATCCTGTGGCGGGGAGAGCCGTTTTCGTTTGTGGCCTCTGTCGTCACCGGAGTCGCAAGTCTGTCCAAAACGCTTGAGGATGGTCGGACACAGATGGTTGGTCTGCTTTTGCCCTCCGATTTCATCGGGCGGCCGGGGCGCCACGAAGCAGCATTTGATGTGATCGCGACCACGGACGTTATGTTGTGTTGTTTCGAGCGTGGTCCGTTTGAGACGCTGGTGGATGAGACGCCGCACATCGCGCACCGTTTGATGGAGCTGGCGCTGGACGAGCTTGACGCGGCGCGTGACTGGATGCTGCTGCTGGGGCGTAAAACAGCGCGTGAAAAGATCGCCACCTTTATCGAGCTTCTGGCGCGTCGTTCAAACACAGAGACACCTGGCCGTATCGCGGACCTGCGGCTGCCCCTCACCCGTGACCATATTGCAAACTATCTGGGGCTTACGCTCGAGACGGTTAGCCGCCAGTTCAGCGCCTTGAAAAAGGAAGGCGTGATCGACTTCTCTGATCGGCGCACGCTTTCCATTCTGGATCTTGCGGCGCTTCAGGATGCAACCGGCAACGATTCCGATGGCGGTATGATCACTTAGAAAGTTCGTAAGTTGATCCAGATCAATGTGCGTACCCCCAAGCGCCCATAGAAACGTCCTGCGAACAGGGGTGTCTTTTGGTGCCCTTCAGAATTTGAGGGCACAATTATGGACTACGTCAAACTTATACTTTTAGGTTTTGTCACCTTGTTTGCTGCGATCTGCGCCAGTTGGGCGCGTGATCTGGCGTATCAGGTACATGCCGTTCTAATCATGCTGATTGCAGCCGGAATGTTTCTCTGGGTGCTGCGCAACACCGACGAAGAGCCGCGCGCGGCTGAACCCGAGGGCATCTATTTTGATGGCGTCATTCGGGCCGGGGTTATTGCCACGGCTTTCTGGGGCATCGCGGGCTTTCTGGTGGGGACGTTCATCGCGTTTCAGTTGGCATTCCCTGAGCTGAATTTCGATTGGGGTCAACCCTTTACCAACTTCGGCCGTCTGCGCCCGCTGCACACCAGTGCGGTGATTTTTGCATTTGGTGGCAACGCGCTGATCGCGACGTCGCTTTATGTGGTGCAGCGCACCAGTGGCGTCCGCCTTTGGGGTGGCAACGCCGGTTGGTTCGTTTTCTGGGGCTATCAGTTGTTCATCGTTCTGGCGGCAACCGGATATCTGCTGGGCGCGACGCAGTCCAAAGAATACGCCGAGCCTGAGTGGTACATTGATATCTGGCTGACTATCGTATGGCTGACATATTTGGCTGTCTATCTGGGCACCATCTTCAAACGCCGCGAGAAGCACATCTATGTCGCCAACTGGTTCTTCCTGAGCTTTATTATCACCGTGGCAATGCTGCATGTGGTTAACAACCTCAGCATTCCGGTGAGCATCTGGGGTTCTAAATCCGTTCAGGTCTTCTCGGGCGTGCAGGATGCGATGACCCAGTGGTGGTATGGCCACAACGCCGTTGGGTTCTTCCTGACAGCGGGTTTCCTCGGCATGATGTACTACTTCGTGCCAAAGCAGGCCGGTCGTCCGGTCTACAGCTACAAACTGTCGATTATCCACTTTTGGGCGCTGATCTTCTTGTACATCTGGGCTGGCCCCCACCACCTTCATTACACAGCGCTTCCCGACTGGGCCGCGACACTGGGTATGGTGATGTCGATCGTGCTGTGGATGCCCAGCTGGGGCGGGATGATCAACGGTCTGATGACGCTGCAGGGCGCATGGGACAAGCTGCGTACCGATCCGATCATGCGTATGTTCGTTCTGTCGCTCGGCTTTTACGGCATGTCCACATTTGAGGGTCCGATGATGTCGATCCGCGCTGTGAACTCGCTGTCGCACTACACAGACTGGACCATCGGTCACGTGCATTCTGGCGCGCTGGGCTGGAACGGTATGATCACCTTCGCCTGTATCTACTTCCTGACGCCACGCCTGTGGGGCCGCAAAGAGATGCACTCCATGTCCGCGATCAATTGGCACTTCTGGCTCGCGACACTTGGTATCGTTCTTTATGCGGCGTCCATGTGGGTCTCCGGTATCATGGAAGGTCTGATGTGGCGTGAGGTCGATGACCAAGGCTTCTTGGTGAACTCTTTTGCCGACACCGTAAGCGCCAAGTTCCCGATGTATGTGGTGCGCGGTTTGGGCGGGGTTCTGTTCCTGAGCGGTGCGATCATTATGTGCTGGAACATGTTCATGACGATCCGCGGGGCAAAACCTGCCACCGCGGCCGTCCCTCACGCAACACCTGCAGAATAGGATCAGATCATGGCCTTTCTTGACAAACATGCCATTTTGGAAAAAAGCCCGACGCTGCTTTTGACCTTCTCCCTGTTCGTTGTGACTATCGGGGGTATCGTAGAAATCGCGCCACTTTTCTGGCTCGAAAACACCATCGAGGAAGTAGAGGGCGTACGCCCCTACAGCCCGCTGGAACTGACCGGACGTGACATCTACGTCCGCGAGGGGTGCTACGTGTGCCACAGTCAGATGATCCGGCCCATGCGCGACGAAGTCGAGCGTTATGGCCACTATTCTTTGGCAGCTGAGTCGATGTACGATCACCCGTTCCAGTGGGGGTCCAAACGGACCGGCCCCGATCTGGCACGGGTTGGCGGGCGCTACTCTGACGCTTGGCATGTGGATCACTTGCGTGACCCGCAATCGGTTGTGCCGGAAAGCATTATGCCAAAGTACGCCTTTCTGGCGGAGACAAAGATAAATGCCGACCACATCGGCGATCTGCTCTCCACGCACCGCTTTGTCGGCGTACCCTACTCGGATGCGCAGATTGAGGCGGCCTATGCGGACTTCAACGTTCAGGCAGACCCTGACGGCGATACTGACGGTCTGATCGAGCGTTATCCCGGTGCGGTCATCTCCAACTTTGACGGCCAGCCTCAGCTGACCGAAATGGACGCGCTGATTGCATATCTTCAGGTTCTGGGCACGATGGTCGATTTCTCGACCTTCACCCCGGACGCAAGCCGATAGGAGAAAGATTATGGATACCTATTCCTTCTTGCGTGAAATTGCAGACAGCTGGGTAATGCTGGGCATCTTCGGGTTCTTCATCGGCGCCGCGATCTGGGCGTTCCTGCCCAGCCAGAGCGGTGCCCGTGAAGACGCCAGTATGATCCCTTTCCGTAACGAAAAGCCTGCCAAAAGCTGCGCGGGAACCTGCGCAGATTGCCAGAGCAAGCAATCTTCCTTTGATTCGAAAGGGGCCTGATATGTCTGACAAGAACAACAAGGTAGACGAAGCCACAGGCGTTGAGACCACCGGTCACAGCTGGGATGGCATCGAGGAACTGAACAACCCGCTGCCGCGCTGGTGGCTGTGGACGCTCTATGCAACCATCGTCTGGGCCATCGCCTATACCATTGCTTATCCTGCTTGGCCGATGATTTCGGGCGCGACAACGGGTGTTCTGGGGTGGTCAACCCGCGCTAACGTGGCAGAAGAAATCAGACTGCATGAGGCTAAGAACGATGGTCTTGTCGCTGATTTGCTGGAGACTGATCTAGCAGGGCTTGCACCAGAGGATGACCTTCACCGCTATGCTGTATCGCGCGGCGGGGCGGTGTTCCGCGCGCAATGCAGCCAGTGCCACGGCTCTGGCGCGGCTGGCGCAAAGGGCTATCCGAACTTGCTGGACGATGACTGGCTTTGGGGCGGTGATATGGACAACATTGCATTGACCGTCGCACACGGTGTCCGCAATGAAACCGACGGCGATGCCCGTTATTCCGAAATGCCCGCCTTTGGCGAAATGTTGGAAGACGCGGAGATCGGCGATGTGGTCGAATATGTCGTGAGCCTGTCTTCGATCGAATTCGACGCGGGAATGGCTGAGCGGGGCGATGTGCTTTTTGCGGACAACTGTTCAGCCTGTCACGGTGAGATGGCCGAAGGCGATCGCGACATGGGTGCGCCAAACCTAGCCGATGCGATCTGGCTTTACGGCGGTGATCGCACCACGCTGGAGCATACCGTGCGCTATGCGCGCTATGGTGTGATGCCAGCCTGGGGCCAACGCCTTAGCGACGCCGACGTGCGCGCGGTTTCCGTTTATGTTCACAGCCTTGGCGGCGGTGAATAACAAGAGGATACCGCGCAAGCGGTACCGACGCGAAGTGGCACTGTTCGCAAACTAAGCCGCTTCCGGGGCGCGTTCTTGATGCAGATCAAGGCGCGTCCTTTTTCATTGGCCTAGGAAAGGGACAGCGAACAGGAAAGACTCTCCCATGACCGAACCAGCTCCGATTCTTTATGCTCCGCGTGAGCCGATTTTCCCGCGCCGTGTCACCGGCGTTTTTCGGCGTTTCAAATGGGCGATTATGATTGTCACGCTTGGCATCTACTATCTAACCCCGTGGATCAGATGGGACCGTGGCCCGAACCTGCCCGATCAGGCGGTTCTGGTGGATATCGCCAGCCGCCGGTTTTATTTCCTCTGGATCGAGATTTGGCCACACGAGTTCTACTTCGTCGCCGGTCTGCTCATCATGGCGGGCCTTGGGCTATTCCTGTTCACCTCCGCGCTTGGGCGCGTCTGGTGTGGCTATACCTGTCCGCAAACTGTCTGGACGGATCTGTTTATTCTGGTTGAGCGTTGGATCGAAGGGGATCGCAACGCGAGGGTACGTTTGCACCATGCTAAATGGGATGTGCGCAAGTGGCGCCTGCGGCTGACCAAATGGCTGGTTTGGCTAGGTATCGCTGTGGCGACGGGTGGCGCTTGGGTCTTTTACTTTACCGATGCGCCGACACTGCTGCGCGACCTTTTCATGCTGTCAGCCCACCCTGCCGCCTATATCACCATCGCGATTTTGACCCTAACGACATTCGTCTTTGGCGGCTTCATGCGAGAGCAGGTCTGTATCTACATGTGTCCTTGGCCGCGCATTCAGGCTGCCATGATGGACCCTGACACAATCACCGTAGCCTACCGCGACTGGCGCGGGGAGCCACGCGGCAAAGGAAGTGCGCGCAAACGGGACCGTGCTGCCGCAGAGAAGGCCGAACGCGAAGCGCAGGCCGCGGGTCCTGGCACCGTGCGCTATAAGGCCACACCCTATCCCAACGCACCGATTCAGTTGACCGGCGGCACCGCAAAGCTTGCTGGACCGTCACAAGAACACGGCGATTGCATCGACTGTATGGCCTGCGTCAACGTCTGCCCGATGGGCATCGACATTCGCGATGGCCAGCAGATGGAATGCATAACCTGTGCGCTGTGTATCGATGCCTGCGATGACGTGATGGACAAGATCGGTAAGCCACGCGGTTTGATCGACTATATAGCCTTGTCCGATGAAGCGGCCGAGCGGGCAGGCGGCGCGCCAAAATCCATCTGGCGGCATGTCTTCCGCCCTAGGACGATCCTTTACACCGCGCTTTGGTCGCTCATCGGCGTCGGGTTGGTCTATGCGCTCTTTATCCGCAGCGATATTGAGCTGACAGTCAGCCCTGTGCGCAATCCGACCTATGTTGTCCAATCTGATGGGGCGATCCGGAACATCTATGACGTGCGCCTGCGTAACAAACTGGGTGATGATCGCACCTTCCACCTGAGCATTGCCAGCGATGCGACGTTGCGGATCGAATTGCAGGGGCGCGGCGGTGAATTGACTGTACCGGTGCCTGCCGATACCACCATCTTGCAACGCGTATATGTCTCGGCCCGTGCGCAAGATCCCGCAGCGACCTCGCACACCATTGACCTGCGTATCTGGGTCGAAGATCTGGGCAGTTCCGAGCGTGCCAGCCGCGCCACCACATTCAATGGGAGAGTACAATGACAACCGAGATCAAAGGATGGCATGTCCTCACCGGTTTTATTCTGGCGTTTGGCTTGGTCGTTGCCGTCAATCTGACGCTTGCCTATCAGGCCGTTCGGACTTTTCCGGGGCTTGAGGTTAAGAACTCTTACGTCGCTAGCCAGACGTTTGACGCCGACCGCGCCGAGCAGTTGGCGCTCGAGTGGGATGTGTCTGCCACTCTGGTCGGGAATGAGCTGCGCCTGATTATTTTGAAAGACGGCAGAGCCATTTCGCCAAAAATCGACGAGGCAACCTTTGGCCGCGCGACCCATGTAGGGCAGGACCAGACACCGGATTTCGCTTTTGACGGCAAGGCTCTGCACGCCACTGTCGCGGGCGGGGAGGGGAACTGGAACCTGCGGATCAAGGCGCGCTCTGATGGCGGATCGCATTTTCAGCAACGTATCATCGTCGAAACAAAGCCATGACATCTGCCTGCCCAGCCTGTGCTGCGGGTCCGGCGGCCTCTGCAGTTGCAGCGGGACCGGCGTTGCAATTCTCGCTGCCAACTATCCATTGCGCTGCATGTATCGGTAAAATTGAGCGTGGCCTGGGTGATGTCATCGGCATTCAGGCGGTGCGGGTGAACCTGTCGCTCAAGCGGCTGTCCGTCACTGGCCCCGCCGATCCTGACCGTATTCTCAGCGCTATCGTCGATCTGGGCTATGAGGCCTATCCGCTGGACATGGGCGTGCTCAATAAAGCGCGCGACGATCAGGGCCGCGGTTTGTTGACACGGATGGCCGTGGCAGGCTTTGCAATGATGAACGTCATGCTGTTGTCCATCGCTGTGTGGTCCGGGGCTGAAGATTCCACGCGCGATATGTTCCACATGATCTCGGCGGCGATTTCCCTGCCTGCGGTTGCCTATGCCGGCCAGCCCTTTTTCTTCAACGCGTGGGCGGCGCTGCGTGTGGGCAAGCTGAACATGGATGTGCCGATTTCACTGGCTATCCTGCTTGCTGCTGGCATGTCTTTGTATGAGACGTTCAACAGTGGTGAACATGCCTATTTCGACGCTGCTCTTTCGCTTACGTTCTTCCTGCTTATCGGTCGCTATATGGATCACCGCACGCGTTCGGCTGCACGCTCTGCTGCGAAGGAGCTGACCGCGCTGGAGGTGCACACCGCAGAGCGGATGCGCGATGGCAAGGTGCAAACTATTCGCGCGGCAGATTTGGTTGTGGGCGATATCGTGTTGGTCCCAGCGGGCGCACGCGTACCTGTGGACGGGACGTTAGAGAGCGATACTGCTCTGCTGGACCGCTCGATCCTGACGGGTGAGATTGCAGCGGTGACGTCGGAAACTGGCATGCCATTGCAAGCCGGCGAGATCAATCTTTCAGCCCCTTTCCAGATGCGAGCTACAGCGGTGGGAGAGGACACATCCCTGCGCCGCATGGCAGCGATGGTCGAAACGGCCGAGAATGCGCGCAACAGCTACACCGCCTTGGCTGATCGCGCTGCAGCTTTCTATGCGCCTGCTGTGCATCTGCTTTCTTTGGCGGCGTTTCTGGTCTGGCTCGCAATCTCGGGCGACGTGCGTTACAGCCTGAATATCGCCATTGCTGTGCTTATTATCACGTGTCCATGCGCGCTTGGCCTTGCGGTGCCTGCCGTCTCGACTGCTGCTATCAGCAGGCTCTTCTCACACGGTTTTTTGGTCAAACATGCCACTGCGTTGGAGCGTTTGGCCGAGGTGGACCAAATCGTTTTCGATAAGACCGGCACATTGACCCAACCGTCTGTCATCCTACCGGACGCTCTTGGCGCAGAAGACCGCGCGGTGATCAAAGCGCTGGCACAGGCTTCGCACCATCCGATGTCCAAGGCGATCGTAGCTACCCTCAGAGATGCAGCGGCAGCCGAGCTGCACGGCATCACAGAGGTGTCCGGTGACGGGATCACCGCGCAACTGGGTGACCAAACTGTGCGACTGGGCCGTGGCGCGTGGCTGGGTGCGAATTTCGTAGGGCTCGGGTTTCGCCGAGGCAACACAGCGGCGGTTAAGCTTGAAGCTTCGGAGACCTTGCGCCCCGGCGTGAAGGAAGCTTTGGCGGGCTTGAACCTGCCAAGCGAAATCATGACTGGAGATGCCGATGAGCCTGCGCAAAGGCTTGGCGATGAATTGGGTCTGCCGGTCACCGCTCAGGCGCGACCGGCCGACAAGAAACGCAGGCTTACTCAGCTGGCCGACCAAGGTCACCACGTGTTGATGATCGGTGATGGGTTGAACGATACGGCCGCCCTTGCGGCAGCTCATGCGTCGATTGCTCCGGCCACCGCGCTGGAAGCATCGCGCTCTGCGGCGGATGTTGTAGTGCTGAAAGAGAGTTTTGCCGAACTGCCGCTGGTGCTGGTGGTGGCGCGTGCGACACGGTTGCTATCAAAGCAGAACTTTGCAATCGCGGCGGTGTATAATATGATCGCTGTACCGATTGCCCTTGCAGGCTATGCCACGCCGCTGGCGGCAGCTTTGGCGATGTCGGCATCGTCAATCACGGTTTTGCTCAATGCCCAACGTATGAGGTGGATGTCATGAATGTTCTGGTTATCCTGATCCCTGTGTCCCTCATTCTGGGCGCTCTTGGACTGGTTGGATTTCTTTGGACCGTGCGCTCGGACCAGTATGATGACGACAAGGGTAATGCCGCACGGATACTGCTGGACGACGACTAAGCGGGCTTAACGCCGCTTACCGGATTTCTCGGGCCGCTTGTTGCCACGGGCACCTGTTAAGGTTGGCGTGTTCTCACGGTTCTCATTGGAAAGCTTGCGCCAACGATCCAACCTATCAGCATCTAGCGTGCCAGCCTTTATAGCTTCCTGCACCTTGCAGCCGGGTTCATGCAGGTGCGTGCAATCCCTGAACTGGCACTGTGGCGCAAGCTCGGTGATCTCGGCAAAAAGCACATCCAGCCCTGCCGCCACGTCGCTTACATGTAGGGTTCGCATGCCGGGCGTATCAATGACCCAGCCGCCTGTTGCGATGGCGTGCAATGAACGGGATGTGGTCGTATGCCGCCCTTTCGCGTCGCCCTCTCGGATGCCGCCAGTCAGCTGTGCTTCTTCCTGCGGCTTGGCCGCAAGAGTGTTCAGCAAGGTCGACTTCCCCACACCGGATGACCCGACAAGCGCCACGGTCTGCCCCTCGCCGCACCACGGCGCCAGCGTTGTCACGGCTGACTGCGTTTTGGCGTTGAGCGTCACGACCTCCAGATCGCGCTGTAAGGCGGCAGCTTGTTGTTGATAGGGGGAGGCA
The DNA here is from genome assembly GCF_036961165.1 of Sulfitobacter sp. Taxonomy (GTDB): domain Bacteria; phylum Pseudomonadota; class Alphaproteobacteria; order Rhodobacterales; family Rhodobacteraceae; genus Sulfitobacter. Next base: position 20,439 of record NZ_JBALVJ010000047.1, read on the forward strand.
TCCTCGACTTGATCCGCTTTGGTCAGCACGATAACGGGCCGTGTGTCGGCCTCGTTCGCCAAGGCCAGATAGCGCTCTAGCCGCGCAGGGTTAAAGTCATCATTGCATGAGGTCACGATGAACAGCGTGTCCAAATTGGCCGCAATCAGTTGAGGCGTGCGTCCGCCCATGGTTTGCCGCTCCAGCAGCGATTGCCGGTCAAGTCGGCGCACCAAAAGATTGGTGTCAGGCTCTGCCAGTATCCAGTCCCCAACCGCGAAATCTGCGGTGTTCATGCGCGGAGCCAGCTTGAGCTTTACCGGCCCGAAGATGGACTCTGCAGTCATGCGCGAGCGGTGCACAGTGGCAATGCGCAAGCGGGCTAGATTAGCTTCGTCCGCAGCCAGTTGTTCTTCATAGAAGTCAGACCAGCCAAGGGCGGGCAATGAATGGATCGCGAGAGATGGTTTGTTTTTCACGAGTACCTGAATGATCGCGCGCTTGATTTGATGCAAGCGTTTCTACGGCTCTCATGCGATTTTGCCCACGGAAAACACTCTTTTCATCACAGCACCCAGATGCGAAACACAGACATGTCAAAGAAAACCCTAAACGAGGCCAATCTCGCTGCCCTTGGGGCCGAACGCCTTGCCGCTTTGTTGATTGAGGTCAGTACCGGCAGCGCAGAGATAAAGCGCCGCCTGCGGCTGGAGTTGAGCCATAACCTTGGACCGGACGAGTTGGCCCATGACGTGCGCATGCGTCTGGCGTCCATCCGTCGGTCGACCAGCCGTGTCGGCTGGCGCAAGCGAAAGGCGCTCATTAAGGATTTGACCACGCAGTCGGACATGATCACGGGTAAAATTGCGCCTGATGCGCCTGCGCAGGCGTTTGACCTGCTGTGGCAGTTCATCGAACTTGCACCGTCTGTTTATGAACGGGTTGATGACAGCCGTGGAGAAGTCGGGGATGCGTTCCGCGCGGCGCTTGCGCATTTTGCGGATATCGCGCCGCGCGCGTTGGTTGGTCCAATCGATCTGGCCGAACGGACATGGGACGCTTTATGCGACAACATATATGGTGAATTTGACGGGATCATCACGCTGCTCGCGCCCACCTTGGGCGATGTGGGGCTTGAGCGGCTGAAGCAGCTTGTCCAGTCTTATGCGCAAACCCCGGCAGAACGGCCGCAGGACCACGCGGCGCTCCAGTTTTTGCGGGATCTACGTAGCAGCAGCGGTGATTTCGCGTCTGAGCAGAAGGCGCGTCTGGTGAAGGCGAGTTTGCAAGAAATCGCCTCGGTCCAAAGAGATACGGACGGCTTTATCGCGCAGTATTCCAATGCAGAGATGAAGCGGCCCGCCGTTGCTGCGCAGATCGCGGATTTGTTGCTCTCTGAGGCGCGCGCAGCGGAAGCGTTTGACGTCCTTACTGGTACGCATCCAGAGGGGGACCCGCGTTGGGACAGTGCCTATATCAGATGCTTGCTGGCATTGGATCGTGTTTCTGAAGCCCAAGACCACCGCTGTGCTTGCTTTTGTGAAACGCTGGATTCGCAAATCTTGCGCGACTACCTCAAGCTGATTCCGGACTTTGAGGACATCGAAGCGGAGGATCAGGCAAAAGCCCATGCTCTAGCCTTCGATGATGTAACGGCTTCACTGCAATTCTTTATATCTTGGCCCGATCTGTCCTCTGCGGCGCAACTTATTGAAAGCCGTCCGCAAGAACTGGATGGCAAGCCGTCAGAGCTTCTGCTCCCGGCGGCGGACGCCTTGCGCAGCAGGTATCCGCTCGCGGCTGTCCTGTTGTGGCGGGCGATCATCGACCGCGCGCTTTGGGAAGGCCAGTCTTCGCGCTATGCTCAGGCAGCAGATTGCATCATGGACTGCGCGGCGGCAGACGCCGATATCAGTGACTATGGGCGCTTTGCCTCTCACGATGCATATCTGGAAAACCTTCGTAACCAGTATAAACACAAGGCATCGTTCTGGGCGCGGGTTCCCTGAACGACGGAACTCCGTACGGGTCAGGGAATTCTTAATGAAGCCGCGCTAGGGTCGGGGAAAGCCACCATAGCGGAGCATGTCGTGTCTCATCTAGATCCCTCAATAAAAGGCCGGATTACGGTGTTCCACATCTGCATTGTGGTAATGTAATTTGCGCTCACAATTGCCGCATGGCAGTTTTCTAAACACCAGATTGATAAGCGGGTTGGCCTGCGGTTCGAAGCGTCGCGGGATCAAGTTTTGGCCCTGATATCAGAACGTATGGCCAAATATGAAGATGCTCTTTGGGCTGGTGTCGCGGCTGTCAAATCCCATGGCGGTGATATCACATACCCAGCTTGGCATGAATTTGCGCGGACACTACGCATTGATGAAAGATACCGCGGCATCAACGGGATCGGCATCATTCACATTAAAACGCCTGACCAGATTGACGAATATCTGGCCAACCAGCGCGTCGACAGACCCAATTTTGATATCTATCCCCAACATGACCAGCCCGTCTTCATGCCGATTACTTTTATTGAGCCTGAGGACGTAAATGCTGCGGCCATCGGGTTGGACCTGGCGCATGAAACGAACCGGCGTACAGCTGCCTTGCTGAGCCGTGACACTGGCCTGGCGCAGATCACTGGGCCGATCAAGCTGGTCCAAGATGCAGGGCATACCCCGGGGTTCTTGTTCTATGCTCCTTTCTATAGGGGCGGGCCGCATCATGATAAGGCGGCGCGGAAAAACTCCTTTGCGGGGCTGTTTATGCACCATTTGTCGTCCAGAAACTGATGGATGGGCTGCTCGCCAAAGACCTGCGCCACGTACGTTTCAGCATTATGGATGGTGATGAGGTGATCTATGACGAACATTCTGTCGAAGATCCGATGGCGGACGTTGACCGAATATTTTCAGAGAAAATCAGCGTGAATTTATATGGCATGGATTGGCTCTTGGATATGCGGTCCGACCTTGCGTTCAGGCAAGACAACGCGCAGCTCAAACCGGAGCTAATACTTGTGGCAGGCCTTATCAGTGAAGGGTTCATTGTGGCCCTGCTGTTCATGATGGCACGAGCCAACCGCCGCGCAGTTGCCTATGCGGACATTGTGACACAGCGCTTGAAAGAAAAGAGCGCCAAGCTGGCCTATACCAACGAACAACTCTCGGAGAAGAACGAGCAGCTTGAGCAATATGCATACGTTGCGTCGCATGATCTTAAAACGCCCATCCGTGGCATAGGTGGGCTAACAGAGATGGTTCAGGAGGATCTTGAGGGCTATTTTAACTCACCGGATGCGAACCCTGAAGTGCGTGAATTGCCATGCCGCATATTAGAGCGCGTTGAGCGTATGCACCAACTGACAGGCGGCATTCATCAGTTCTCCCAAATCGTCACTGTGGCAGTCCAGAATGAACCACTTGATTTGACTGCACTTGTTGCCGGGCTGCGCGTCGACTTTGGATTGTCAGATGAACAGGTTGTCTTGATAGGAGACTGCAAGGTTATGGATGTTGATACGATCAACTTCCGTGGTGTTCTAGAAAACCTTATTGGCAACGCCATCAAGTATCACGATGGCTCGAAGCCTCTTGAGATTACTGTGAGCGCTATGAGATTTGGTGACAACGCTCATGTAAGTGTGGCTGACAATGGACCGGGCATAGATCCCAAATTCCATGATCGCATATTTGATGTTTTCCAGACATTGCGCAGGGCCGATATACCTGAGAGCATAGGCATCGGGCTGGCGATCGTTAAAAAATCGGTTGAGCGGCATGGCAATTCACTAAAGTCAAAATCCTCTTTGGGAAATGGCGCCATGTTTAGTTTTGACTGGCCGACTGTGGCTGGCACAAACGTGAACCGCACGACGACACAGGCTGTGTGAAATGACCGAAGAGATGACAATTTTGCTGGTTGAGGACAACGACCTCGACATTGAGTTTTTCAAGCGCGGGCTCAAGCGGGCTGGGATATCTCATCCCCTAGTAACCGCCCGTGACGGCGAGGAAGCACTGCGGGTTTTGAATAGCAATCTGCATGAACGAACTCTTTCGCATCCTTTTGTTGTATTGCTGGACATCAACATGCCGCGCATGAACGGACACGAGTTTTTAGAAGCCGTGCGCGCCTCCGACGAACTGAAAAGTTTGAGGGTTTTTGTCTTCACGACATCGCAGAATAAGAAAGATGTGAATTTAGCGTATCAGCAAAATGTTAGCGGATATATCGTCAAGCCAAATACATCGGTCGAGCTTGTCGAGGTCCTTCGAGGGCTGCATGAATTCTGGATATTGTGCGGGAATCCCTCAGAACCAAACCATCAATATGGCTGAGCCGGTTTCTCAAGGATAAGCAGATCACGCGTTTTTTCCGCCTGGTTAGTGCATATCTGCTATAGCCGTCAGAAATTCCTATCCCATTGTGGCAATTGCTTGATTGGGCTGCATTACGTCGCTACCCCATTAGCCAATGAGGATTCAGGCATGAAGATTTGCGCCATTACAATGGTCTACCGTGATTACTGGGCTCTGGCGCAATGGTATCGGCATTATGGCGGTCATATTGGCCATAAGAACCTCTATGTGATTTCGCACGGATACGATCCTGAAATTGCAAAAATCTGCCCTGAGGCCAGCATCATCAACATTCCGCGCGACGAGCTTCGGCACTTTGACCGCGTGCGTTTGCGGCTGATCAACGGGTTTCAGTCGGGCTTGGGCAACATCTATGACTGGGTGATCCAAACCGACGCGGATGAACTGGTGTGTTTTAATCCGGCAACCTACGGTTCTTTTGAGGAACTGTTCGAATCCACTAAAGCCCCAGCGTTGTTTGCCTTGGGTCTGAACCTTGCCGAGGTTGAGGGGGATGTGCCTCTTGGACCCGAAGACAGTGCTTTAGCCCACCGGAATATTGCGTGTATCACCGGAAATTACAGCAAAGCGTGGGCGGTGCGCAAAGCGTTGCCTCTGCGCTGGCACGGTGTTTTTTGCGGATACCGCAAGACCGAAGATTTCCCCTTCGAGATGCCTAACGACGTCTATTTCGTGCACCTCAAACACGCTAATTCCGACGCTCTCAAGGAAACGAATGCTGTGCGTCAGTCTGTTGCTAATACCGTGGGTGAAGACTGGAATGTGAACGGTTGGGCAAATCCTGATTTCCACGCAAAACGCTTCTTCCGAAAATTGGCCGCCGCTAAAGATCTATCTTGGGCGGAAGCTGTTGCGCTGGGCTACAGCGAAATTCGTGACAATCCGGTGCGGGACCCGAAGCGCGGGATCGTTAAACCGCCTTTCATCAACTATGTCTGCCGCACGATCCTTCCAGAGTGGTTCCGCGATATATAGCGCACTGGCCCCTTGATGGAGCCGCGCACTTCGCTCATAACGTCCACGAACGTCGGCATGGCACTCTCTCACGGCTAGCTGGTTTGATGGTATTTGAGGGTAAGGATAAAAGTCTTTGCCATACACGTGCTGATGTTCTTGCGGCTCCGTAGCTCAACTGGATAGAGCAAGGACCTTCTAAGTCCGAGGTTGAGGGTTCGATTCCTTCCGGGGCCGCCAAAATCTAAGCTTCATTGCCAATGGGGCATAAGAGTGCAAATTCTGCACGTTTCGTGCAAATCGGTGTCAAGAAGTTTGTTTTTGCAAATAATATATCGATTTTTCGCCGGATCTGTGCATTTTTGCAGGGTTGGACGGCGACGTTTTAGCAAGATTTATGGCAGGAGCGTCGACTCGACCTCAGCGTTTCGGGCCAGACAGGGCGTGTTTCACGACTGCTTCGACCTCTTCGCGTAGGTAAAGTGCTCCAAAGTCTTGACCGGACGGTGCGAATGCCCTGACCTTTGCCGCTTTGAGCCGCGCAATCAGTGATCTCTTATGTAGGCCGAATTCCCGCTCCATCGTCGCCGCCGTCAGGAAGCGCTTGTGAAACTCCGCCACGTCCGCTTGGGATAGGTAAACGCGCATCCCACCCCATTTCGGATGTGGCATGCGCGTTGCTGGGGTCTGCCCTGCGGCCGCAAGTTTCTCGAACCAGCCCTCGCTGCGCATCCCGACAGTGCGCGCGAAAACCGCGGCGCTGATCATTGTCGATCCAGCCTTTTCTTGTTTGGCTGGTATCATTTCATTGATTTCCAGCTTCAGCACGCTGAACCCGGCGTATCCCCATAGATCCTCGCTTCGACCAATCTGAAGTCGCCGCGCCCGTATGGCGGAGATAATTGTGCCGACGCTCACATCAGAGCGACGTTTGGCCTTCTGAATCTCTTCCCAGCGATCGTCACTTGGATCGATTTACTTTGCCATCCCCTGGAGTTCGGCGACCAGTGCGCTCCCATCCGAGACCCTCCAAGGGAATTTAATCGTTGAAATGTCGATCCTCGGCTTCAGGATGTTGTTCTCAACAAGCGACGCGAACTGCCGCCGTGTCGCGCCAATCTGTCGTTGCATTTCTCGTGGGCCAACAAGCGTTGGAATGTCAGCAATAAGTTCCGCATTCGCTTCTGCATCAAAGGTCTTTCGCGATGCCGGTCGATTGTCATCTGGCGCGATCGCACCGGCATGAACCAAGAACTGCTCAAGCAGATCCGCGCCGATGCCGGTCTGACGCGCTGCGGTCGAAAGTGAGTGCAACTGTCGTTCCTTCTGAATGAAACCAAGGACGTCTTCGCCGGCGGCAACAGGCCAGATGTCTACGATGCAGTCACGTAAGATTTTTCGGAAAGGGGCAAAGTCGGCTTTGTTGAGGTGGGCTTGGCTCAAGTCGAGGTAGATCTGACCAAAAGCTTTATTTGGTTCATCATTATGGCCAACTGCGCGTGCAGCAAGTGCGTTCAGCGCGCCGCGTACTCTGGCCTCGCCATGGCGTGCGACATCGAAACCGACATCATGAGCAGGCGTGTCAACCGCAACTCCATTCGCACTTGGAGAGCCGGGCAAATGCTGAAGTTCTGTCCCCAGCAGCTTACAGAATGTTGTTGCCGCATATAGGGATTTATCAGCGAGCCAGGTGTCGTCTGCTCCGGTGTTCAGGCGACCGGTCAGCCAAAGATCGTACGGTGAAGTGGTCCTGCTTTTTAGGACAGTTTTGCGGCTTGGCTAAGATGCATCTG
>NZ_JBALVJ010000048.1:0-27471 GCF_036961165.1 Sulfitobacter sp.
GAAGGCGGCCGCACAGTCGGCGCCGGCGTGGTTTCCAAAATCACCGAATAATCACTGCTGGCCGTAAGGTCGGATATGTGACTGAGACTGGCAGAGGCCTCCCGAAAGGGGGGCCTCTGTTGCGTTTGGGGTCGTAGATAAGGCGTGCTTGGCCTTCGCGCGTTGGCGTTCCATACTGCTTATACACTGCGGGAGGTCCCATGTCGCACAAAGACGCTATTTTTCCGGCTCCAGACACATCGCACCCCATAACGTTGCCTGACGGGACGATGCATGCGGGGACGGTGTTTCTTGCGGCGGCTATTGATCATCCTCGTATTGAAGTTGGCGCTTACTCCTACGCCAGTGCGCATCATCCGCCGGATGATTGGGCGGCTCATCTGGCACCCTACCTTTATGACTTTAGCCTCGAGCGGCTGATCATCGGAAAGTTTTGCCAAATTGCGGATGGCGTTCAGTTCATTACGGCCTCCGCCAATCATCGCTATGACGGGATTTCCACATATCCATTTGCCGTATTCGGCGGAGGAGGCAGGGAGGGCAGGCCGTCGCTTCCTCAAACGGCCGGACCAGATACAATTATTGGCAATGATGTGTGGATCGGTCAGGGGGCCAAGGTTTTGCCCGGAGCGCAGATTGGTGACGGAGTGATTGTAGGGGCCGGTTCAGTTGTCAGCGGAAATGTCGCCCCGTTCAGCGTGATTGGCGGAAATCCGGCAACTGTTCGGCGGAAGCGTTTCACGCCTGCGCAGGTTGAGATGTTAGGGGCTATATGCTGGTGGGACTGGCCCATTGAGCGCATCCTCGCGCTCGAGGAGCTTATCTGTGGGGGTGATGTCGAGGCGTTGATTGAGCATGCGCCATGAGGCTTCTTGCGGACTCCAGGGCGAGGGTTTTGTTGAGCTTGAAATGCTCGAATCGAACCGTACTGAGGGCCAGATGGATTACGAGCGCGGTTGTTCTACCAAATTGGGCTGTTTTTTCTATCGATCCGTGCGTGGATTCACAATGGGTCGTAAATGCGTGACACCCTCCTGCTGTCTGCAGGAGGGTGCGAATTGAATTAACGGTAGGTCGGCTTAAGCGGCTGCTTTGTTCAGGCCGTCGCTGCGTGTCGCAATTTCCGTCATCCGGCGGTCGCCGTCATATGTCTCATCCAACATAGACTGCAGGACCGCTCCGTCCTCGTCAAAGCCAAGGCGGTTGGCGAACGCGACAACGCAGCCATAACCTGCCAGCGCATAGTGGACCAAGCGTTGGTACTGCGTAATAATCATCGCGTCGCGGGCAGCGTCATCGCCGAATTCTTGTTCAATCCCGTGCGCACGCGCTTCTTTCACCAAACCTTCCATGCCCTTGCAGTGTTCACCATCAGGGTCGAGGTCATGTTCAGAACAGAGTGATTTGATTTTATCCATGCCTTGGCTGATGCCATTCGCACCCGCGATGAGAGCTTCGCTGAGCTCTTTGTCAGTAGCTGCGCGGCCCAACTCGGTGGTGGCCTCAAGCGATTGCTTGCAGGCGCTGTGGAGGTCTTGGAGTTGGTCAAAGTATACATCTTGCAGATTGTTCAGGGGCATTTCGGTCTCCTTCGGTTTGATTTTAAATTGCTTGCTTGGGGTATCAACCGCAACGGGCAGCATGATGTTCCGATTTTTCTGCATGAATTTCTGTGACCGGGGCTGTGAAGCCTCTTGATCCTCTGCGCAATCCAGACTACGCAGACCCCCGGCATAGGGGTTTAGCTCAGTTGGTAGAGCATCGGTCTCCAAAACCGAGGGTCGTGGGTTCGAGTCCCTCAGCCCCTGCCAATTTAACAGCGTTTTTGCTGTCGGGAAGACTACGGCTTAGCCTGATCATCCATCTCAGAATTTCCCGGCCATAAACGTTAGGCATGTCAGGCCGATGGTTAGATGCCATATCTGCGTATTTGGCCGTTTCTGGAAACTGTCTTGGTTAATGGCGGGCTTTGTGCGCTGTCTGGGGATAGCGCCACATTGCTGCCATATAGCCTCCATCGAAGTGCCGTATCGTGGGTCCATATCTTCCGTCTGATAAACCCGCGCAATGGTATGGACAGATGACAATGGCTTCAAAAGACTCATCCCCCGAAACAGCGGAAAGCAAGCTTGACGATGGTGCGCTTGACGCGATCCGCTCAATCTTGACGGAAGAGACAAAGCCCGCGCCGCGCCGCAGTCTGTCTCGTGAGAAAACCGCGCCCGTCGAACAACCGCCTGAAGTCGCGGCCCCACCTAGAAAAGCCTCATTTTTTCCGGAGCTTGAAAGCGCAGAGGCGGCCAGTGATTCTGTAACCGCAGCGCCAAAAAAATCCCGCCGGAAGTTCCCGCTTGGCGGGATCCTGAAGCGCCGCGCGGCCAAAACCCAAAAGGCAGCGCCAGTGCGCACGCCACAGCCGGAAACCGTTGCATCAAGTGACGGGATTGTGGCGAAGGTTAAGGCGTATAGGCCCAAACCTGCGCATATCGCGTTGGGCGCGTTGGCGCTGGTGGTGCTTATGCGTCCGTGGCTTGTGCTTGGCCTGGTCGTGCTTTCGTTGCTCATTCTGGTCGGGGTCTTCCTGATCGCGGGGTATGACGGATTCTGGCAGGGTGTGATGAAGCTTGGCCGCTGGTACGCTAACCGTCGACCGGAGCGTGCGGCGGTGCTTCATGCGCGGTTGGACCGGTTTGCCGTCCGTTGGGATGCCATTCTTGATCGCTTTCCCGAGGGCTCTGTGGACGCGCTATACCTGCCTGATTTTGGTGATCTGGCAACAGCCGAGGATCGCCATGCGGAGGCTATGGAGCGTCGGCTATCGGGCTTGCACGAAAAGGGCGCTTGAAGCTGCGAAAATTGCAGCCTTGAAACACCCGCAATCAGCAGTTAGATAAATTTAACACGAAAAATCAGGATGTGATCCATGGCCGTCACCAAACCGCTTCATTTCATTCAGCAGGTCCGTGCCGAAGTGGCAAAGGTCGTCTGGCCGACACGCCGTGAGGTGATGTTGACCACAGTGATGGTCTTTATCCTTGCTGCACTGACGGCGATATTCTTCGCTTTGGTTGATATCGTGATTCGCGGTGGTCTCCAATACGTGCTGAACATGTTCGGCTAAAGCCGGACTGTTGCACTGTGCGGGGCACAACAAGCCCGCAAAAACGTCTGCAAACACTTGAATCCCAATGGCGTGTGGGCTAGTTCGCAAGTCTGTCCTGCGACATGCGTGCGATGATTCGATTTGCGCGCCGATGCTTGTTGTAGGCTGCATGGGCCAAGGCCCTGAAGTGTTTTAGGAATTCGCAAGCGCGCAACGCGCTCTAGACAAGGACGGAAAGATCAAATGGCAAAAAGGTGGTATTCGGTCAGCGTCCTGTCGAACTTTGAGAAAAAGATCGCCGAGCAGATCCGCAACACAGTTGCTGAGCAAGAACTTGAAGACCAGATCGACGAAGTGCTTGTACCCACCGAAGAGGTGATCGAAGTACGGCGCGGTAAGAAAGTCACGACGGAGCGTCGTTTCATGCCCGGCTATGTGCTGGTTCACATGGAGATGTCCGACCGTGGTTATCACCTGATCAATTCGATCAACCGCGTCACCGGCTTTTTGGGCCCACAGGGTCGCCCGATGCCAATGCGCGATGCCGAAGTGACAGCGATCCTTGGTCGTGTCCAAGAGGGAGAAGAAGCGCCTCGTACGCTCATCCACTTCGAAATCGGCGAAAGAGTCAAAGTGGCCGATGGTCCGTTCGAGGACTTCGACGGCATGGTCGAACAGGTTGACGAAGACAGCCAGAAGCTCAAAGTTATGGTGTCGATCTTTGGTCGCGAAACGCCGGTCGAGTTGGACTTTACTCAGGTGAACAAACAGATCTGATTGCTGCGGGTTTCCCCGAAGCTTTAACAGAAATTAAAGGCGTCACCTCTTGCGGGGTGACGCTTTTTTCTTGTTTCCAGACGTATTAAGAATGACGTTCTGATTTCGGCGCGGGTGAAAATCTGCAGTGGGTATGCTGCTTTTGGAAAGTGTTGGGCAATCACGACGCGGATCGGCCCCGGAGTTCCTTACGCCGCCATCGAGACTTCGGAGTGCTTGGGTGTGACCGTCCGCGAGAGCAGCGCGTGGCTTTCAAAAAACTTCAGGCTGCGGCGGGCGGTGGAGCCGTGAGCCGCGAGACTATCTCGCAGGGCAGGGTAGGCCGAGAATAGTTCTTCCTGAGCATCAGGGTGCAGGGCTTTGAGGCCCTCTTCGGCGAGGTGGAAGCTTTCGGTTTCAGCGCCCTCGGCGTAAATAACATGATGCTGGTCTAGCATGTGGTGAATATAGGTAACGCGCTCCGCTGGGGCGGTTTCGGCGCCTTCAAAACCCAGCATATGGGAGGCTGGGATAAACACTTCTGCGTCGCCGTACATCAGTTCGGCGCGCCAGTCAGTGAACAGCATGCGGTGTTGAGGTGAAACGGTCAGTGGGCGCCGCGCACCGGTCAGCTCGGGCGCAAGGGTGATCGGGGCGTGTTTGCCGGTGCCTGGCACGGTGCTTTGTCCGGTCCAGCCCAGCGGTTGAGGGCCTGCATCTTTTGTCATGACCAAATCACCGGGACGTAGCGTTTCGGCAGCGCGTTCGCCATCCGGCGTGGCAATCATTGTGCCGCGTTTGAAACAGATGATGTTTTCGATGTTCGAGAATGAAACGACGGTGCCGTCCAACAAAGTGATTGTGCCGTCAAATGCATCTGGATCGCTAGCGGACGGGGAAAAGACCAGCGTGGTCCGGTCGCCTAGGCCGTTAAGATCAAGCGTATCGCCGCCCGGCTCACCAGTTGTGCCCCCGTCGATGGTGATGGTGCCAGCGCCTGCCTCACCGATGTCTGTCAGGACGAAAAGATCTTCTCCATCACCGCCAAACGCGATGTCACCTTCAGCGACATCGAGGGTATCGTTGCCCGCATCACCGAACAACGAATCACTGCCCGCTCCGCCTGAAATCGAGTCGTTACCCTCGCCAGCGTGGACCGTGTCGTTGCCATCTGCAGCGACGATTGTGTCGTTCCCTGCACCGGCCTCAATGCTGTCATCGTTCGATCCATCGGAGTGGTCGTTGTTGTCGATGCGGTCGCCGTCAAGGTCACCAACATAGCTGGCGTCAATCAGATCGCCGCCACCCGTGCCCTCAACGATGTAGTCAGGGGTACCCGCGTCGCGGAAATCGAGATCGTTGATCATCGGCAACGCATCGGAGCCGTCGGCTGCGACATCGTTGTCGCTGTCCGCCAGTGTGAAATTACCCGCACCGTCAACATCTAGGTCGTTGACGTCCCAACCTGGAACGTCGTCAACCGCATCCATGATCCCGTCACCATCGCTGTCTCCTGATGCGTCGATCACGGCTTGGCTGATGCCATGGCCCGCTTCGTCCACGTCGAGAATACCGTCATTCTCGCTGTCAGTATCAAGGTAGTCCGCAGCGCCGTCACTATCGGTATCAACCGGGATCAACCCATTTGAGCCGGCTGCACCGGTTGTTGGTGTTGCATCATAGGCGTCGTCGACACCGTCGCCGTCAGTGTCCGAACCGGACGGAGCGGTGTAGCTGCCGGTGGCCTGCATTTCGACATTGTCGGTTATTCCGTCATTGTCGCTGTCCAGATCAAGGTGATCGGCAATGCCGTCGCCATCGCTGTCCGTTGTGATAGCCGTGTCCTCAACCGTGACCGCGTGCGAAACAGAGGATCCGAAATTTGGTAGATTGCCGCTGTCGACGACGGTCGTGCCATCGATTGACAGAGTGTAATTGGCTAAGCCATCGGCGCTGTCCGGCCCCCGTAGGCCATCGCCGTAGTCGTCGTACACGACGAAGGTGTAATCACCGTTTGCCGGAGCGGCAAAAGTCCAGCTGTCGATCTGGTTGTCGCCAGAGGAGATACCGCTTTGGATGACATTGTTGCTGCTGTCGAGCAGTTCCCACTTAGTGTTGTCTAAACCAGAATAGTTATCCCCATTCATCGTGACGGTGACAGATGTGGGGGGCGCGGTGCTGAGACCTTCGTTGGTGTCAAGAATGCCGTCGCCATCGTCATCAAGATCGTCGGCGTCCAGTATCCCATCGCGATCAGTATCGCTGTAATCAAAGTCCAGATCGTAGCGGTTGGCGGTCATACCATAGACGTTGGTGCCGCCTGACGGTGCCGCAGTGCCCAAAGTGACGGCTTCGATAGGCTTTTCTTCAAGCGCCGTCGAATAGGCGTTAGGGCCCGTTGTCGGTGGCAGCAAGTATAGATTGCCGCCGGTATCCTGCATCATGATCGCGTTGACCGTGGCTGTCGTGCCGTCGGTGTAGGTGATGACCGTGTTGTTATAGATCATCGTCGCGTCATGCGTTTGCAGCGCACCGCCATCGATCGAGAATGTTTCGTTCGCTACATTGTTGTCCGCGTCATAAGCCGTAGCATTGCCTGTTGATGCGTAGTTATTGCCGGGAGTATCGGACAGCGTTTGAATGTAGTTTGAGATTTCATTGCCGACGCCGCCAAAGGCCACGCCGTTCAGCGCGGTGTGGTTTTCGGACGTATTATTGCCTTCGACCGTGTCAATTTGCGGAGCGACACCAAGGAAGAAGAGGGAGAAATGCGTAGGCATGCTCAGTTCCTCCAGCGCATCAGGAGGCAGGCGTCATAGGGTGCAGTGGCGGTAAAATTGGACCATTGCTGAAAAGTAGAGAAAACCGACTGGTTTTCCCGACCTCCCGTGCTCCAAATTGCTGGGCGTTGTTGCCCGATTGTCGCGCCTGTTATTTCCCTACGTCCTATTCTGGAGGCTTTGCCCCTTTTGCTTGGGGCTTTGGCCAATGACCGAAATTTCGGTCGGTTGTTTCCATTGTGAATACAAAGGGGGTGGGGCGAGATTGGGTGGTATTTGAGAAAAGATTGGGACGAATGTGTCTAAAAATGGAACTATTCAGCTGAAAAGCCCAATTTTGGCCGCAATCAGTGGCCCTAAGGTGAACGATCCGGCGGATCGACGTGTTGTTGTCAGAGACTGTAGTAAATGTGCCCTCAGGCAAATGAAGCGAGTTTTGCCTGTGCTCCCAGCCAACCCGGCGGCGCATACGAGCGGTATCAGGTGATTAAAGTACTGTCGGGAAAGTACTTTTCGCACTAGGCGAATTTCTGGGCTGGTTGACGGAGCCCTCGGCGAAGGTGTGGGCGTTAATCGATGCTCTTGATCGAGCGTTTCTCACGACTGGTGCGATCAGCGACATGATCGCGCAAATTTTGGTTATCTAGCCATGGTCTGCGCACGTTCACTTGGCGCGCTAATCCGACGTGGAACAAGCCACCTGCAACCATCTCTTGCAATATCCCTTGCATATGGGTATCCCGCCCGAGTTGCCCTATGGGGCGATTCATTCACGTGGGAGGCGAGGGTGCCGCGGCATCCGGACCATAACCACGCAACATATATGCCGAGGGACGCGTCCCGAGGTGGTTGAAAAGGAGAAGGCCAATGGCCAAGAAACTCGTCGGTACGATGAAGTTGCAAGTTAAAGCGGGTCAAGCAAACCCGTCCCCACCTGTGGGCCCTGCGCTGGGTCAGCGCGGCATCAACATCATGGAATTCTGTAAGGCGTTTAACGCCAAGACAGCTGATATGGAGCCAGGCGCACCTTGCCCGACTATTATTAGCTATTATCAGGATAAGTCCTTCACGATGGACATCAAGACGCCTCCAGCGTCCCACTACCTGAAAAAAGCCGCTAAAGTTAGCTCCGGTGCCAAAACACCAAGCCGTGAGACCGTTGGAACAATCACGCCCAAGCAGCTGCGCGAAATTGCAGAAGCTAAAATGGCCGATTTGTCCGCAAACGACGTCGAACAGGCGATGAAAATTATTTTGGGCTCCGCAAAGTCCATGGGCATCGAGGTTAAGTAAGATGGCTAAACTTGGAAAACGTACCCGCGCCGCACGTGAAGCATTCGTCGGCAAAGAGGGCCTCACAGTTGAAGAAGCTGTGGCGCTGATCAAAGGCAACTCGAAGACAAAGTTCGACGAGACTGTTGAAATCGCCATGAACCTCGGCATTGATCCACGTCACGCAGACCAGATGGTCCGTGGCGTTGTGGGCCTGCCAAACGGTACAGGTAAAAACGTTCGTGTAGCTGTATTTGCACGCGGCGCCAAAGCTGATGAAGCCAAGGCAGCCGGCGCCGATATCGTTGGCGCCG
Organism: Sulfitobacter sp.; assembly: GCF_036961165.1. Taxonomy (GTDB): domain Bacteria; phylum Pseudomonadota; class Alphaproteobacteria; order Rhodobacterales; family Rhodobacteraceae; genus Sulfitobacter. Next base: position 8,226 of record NZ_JBALVJ010000048.1, read on the forward strand.
AGGACCTGATGGAAATCGTGCAAGGCGGCAAGATCGACTTTGATCGTTGCATCGCGACTCCGGACATGATGCCTGTTGTGGGTCGCCTTGGTAAAGTTCTGGGCCCACGCAACCTGATGCCAAACCCCAAGGTCGGTACTGTGACCATGGATGTGGCAGCAGCTGTGAAAGCAGCTAAAGGCGGCGAAGTGCAGTTCAAAGCTGAAAAGGGCGGTGTCGTCCATGCAGGCGTTGGCAAAGCATCCTTTGACGAAGCCAAGCTGGTTGAAAACATCCGCGCATTCGTCGGCGCAGTTGCAAAGGCCAAGCCAACAGGTGCCAAAGGTTCCTACATGAAGAAAATCGCGCTGAGCTCCACAATGGGCCCAGGCGTGACCGTATCTGTGGATAACGCTGCTTCCGAGTAAGCCGCGTCCCCCTTATGTATGAGACAGAGCGGGCCTTGTGCCCGCTCTTTTTCGTTGGGGATCTAAGTGTTGCAATATAGCGGCGACCGCCGGGATTTAGCCGGTTTGGCGGCCTGTTCCATTGTGCGCGACGTCTGGCGACCTGAGTGTGACCTGAAAAGGACCGAGCAGCGTGATCCAGACCGCCCCCTATAACGAGACGACCTCAGAGGCCTTGATGGCGCTGCGAGATGCCGCTCTGGCGCATCTGTCCGGCGATCCTGTTGCATACGACGCTGTCGGTGCGGTTGCCGCGCTTGATGCGTTGGATCTGTCCGCTGCTGCCGCTGCCTCGCCTCTGGCGCTTGAGGCGTTTGCCGCGGTCGTGATCGCCCGTGGCCGCCGTCCACGCCGCGCGCAAAAGCCGCTATATCGGCTGTTTCAAGCCCGACTGGCAGCAGGGGAGCAGCCTGCGTATTTCGAATTTGCAGACCGCATCTCTGCTGCTGCAGAGCATGGATTTTCGCTGGAGGGGGTAATATTCAACAGGCCGCTAACAGATGTGGATCAGCCTCAGCTGTGGCGCGATACTCAAGCCGCGCTTGCGGCTGTTGCAGAGGTGTTTGGCCCTGCCTTCTTGAACTCTGGTACGTTGTTGGGCGCAGTCCGCGAGGGGCGTTTTATCGATCATGATGACGATGTCGATATCGCCGTCCTGATGCCTGCTACCAGCGCTGAAGATGCAGCGCAGCAATGGGCTGCCGGTATCGCCACCCTGATCGCGCGCGGCGTTGTTGAAAAGCGTGCGCGGCGTAATCTGGGGATGTTCAAGTTGAACTCGACCAGTGGCGTGAACATTGACGTCTTTCCTGCGTGGATCGTGGATGACCGGCTGTACCTTTACCCCCATACCAGCGGCGAGCTGTCGCGCGATGATCTGCTGCCGCTAGCCGCGTGTAAGACCACTGGCCTGCCAATTCCGCGCAATGCCGAAGGGATGTTGGTGGTGAATTATGGTCCCGGCTGGCGGAAGCCGGATCCGGGCTTTGCCTTCGCCTGGGCGGCGGCCAACAAGAAATTTGCGGATTTCCGGACCGCACTGGATAAGGCGGGCCAGTCATGAACGGTAAGCCAGAAGGTGAAACCGTGCTTTTGACATATGGGACGTTTGATTTGTTCCATGTGGGCCATCTGCGTCTGCTCAAACGGCTGTCGGCGCTGGGCGATAAGTTGATCGTTGGTTGCTCGACCGATGAATTCAACGGGGGAAAGGGTAAGACAACGGCCATTCCCTACGCACACCGCGTTGAGATTCTGGAGGCTTGCCGCTATGTGGATCAGGTCATTCCCGAAGAAAATTGGGCGCAAAAGCGCGACGATGTGCAGCGTTATGGTGTGAGCTTGTTTGCGATGGGCGATGACTGGACCGGCAAATTTGACGATCTGCAGGATTTGTGTGACGTGCTGTATCTCCCGCGTACCGAGAATATCTCGACCACCGAATTGAAGGCCCTGATCCAGTCCATGCGTGCAGGGCCATCCGTCTAGGCTCAGGACCCATTAATCTGGTTGATGCTGTCATGGCTGCATGATTCAAACCCGCAAACTGTAGGGGGTTTTTATGAGTAACCCATTTTCGGCTGAGTGAAGAGCAAATGGTGCGACTTCGACCGTACTTTCCCAAGAGCGGTATGAACACCAAATTACATGCAGTGACTGACGCGGTTGGGCGGCCCATTCGGTTCTTCATGACTGCTGGGCAGATCAGCGACTATACTGGCGCTCGTGCTCTCGTGAGCAGCCTTCCATCAGCAGAGTAGTTGCTGGGCCCCTTTCGGGATCATGCTGCGCACAACCCCGTCGGCAATGGATCGCGGTTATGACGCGGATTGGTTTCGCGAGGACCTTGTAATTATGGGGATAACGCCCTGCATGCCGGGGCGAAAATCGCGCGATAAGGTCATCAAGTACGACAAACGTAGATACAAACGACGAAACCGGATTGAGATCATGTTTGGCCGTTTGAAAGACTGAAGGCGAGCATGACCGGTGCCCGAAGGTGTTCGGGTCGGCCATCGCTCTCGCTGCAACCGTGATATTCTGGTTATGAGCCCTGAACCTAGATATCTGCTGCAGCGGTTTTGCTGTTGGCATTGCTTCTTATTCCGACTACATCGGCTATTGCATCTCAGCGCACGATTCGTCGTGCGCTTTTTGCGCTTCGTCCGAGATGGCGGGTGGGCTGGGAATTCAGTCCATAATTCCTGCCTGAGATGGGGAATGACTATAGATTTTTCAGGGCTTTGCTCTCGGATGATCTTGGGAAGGACCCGTAAGGACCCGACGTCGGACATCTGTCCGGCAAAACGAGCCCGGAGGGTCACCCCTCCGATAACTTTGGAGAGAAACTGTGGATAGAGCACAAAAAGAACAGTTGGTCGACGAACTCGGCCAAATCTTTGAAAGCTCTGGCGTTGTAGTGGTTAGCCATTACGTCGGTCTGACAGTTGCTGAAATGCAGGATCTACGTGCGCGTGCAAGCGCTGCGGGTGGGTCTGTGCGTGTTGCCAAAAACAGGCTCGCCAAGATCGCCCTTGAGGGCAAGCCATGCGCAAGCATTGCTGACCTTCTGACGGGTATGACCGTTCTGACCTACTCTGAGGATCCTGTGGCAGCTGCCAAGGTTGCTCAGGAATTCGCCAAAGAGAATGACAAGCTTGTCATTCTCGGTGGTGCAATGGGTGAGAATGCGTTGGACGTCGCCGGTGTAGAAGCCGTGTCTAAAATGCCTTCGCGTGACGAGCTTATCGCCACAATCGCGGGCATGCTGGGCGCACCTGCTTCCAACATCGCTGGCGCCATTGGCGCACCTGCAAGCAACATCGCATCCATCTTGTCAACGATCGAAGACAAGGCTGCGTAAGCGACAATATCGTCAAATCGGCGTGGTAGTTGAAACTACACGTTGGAACACACATATCGTTAACGGAAAGAGCTAAAACATGGCTGATCTGAAAAAACTGGCAGAAGACATCGTTGGTCTGACACTGCTTGAAGCACAAGAACTGAAAACAATCCTCAAAGACGAGTACGGCATCGAGCCTGCAGCCGGTGGCGCAGTCATGATGGCGGGCCCTGCAGACGGCGCAGCCGCTGCTGAGGAAAAAACCGAATTCGACGTCGTTCTTAAGAACGCCGGCGCGTCCAAAATCAACGTGATCAAAGAAGTTCGCGGCATCACCGGTCTGGGCCTGAAAGAAGCCAAAGATCTGGTCGAAGCTGGCGGCAAGATAAAAGAAGGCATCGACAAAGCCGAAGCAGAAGACATCAAAGCCAAGCTGGAAGCAGCTGGCGCAGAAGTCGAGCTGGCCTAAGCCGCTTAGCGGGAATGATTTTCCTGCAAAAAACACTGGCTGGATGGGGTTTAAACCCTGTCCAGCCAAACCTGTCTTGGAAGGCGCTTACGTAAACGAGCGTCTTTCTGGAGAGGTCCAAAGGTCGGAAGGGGTGCGGTGGGACGCGCTCCAGCATAGACCGGACTTAACCGCTCTTATGGGTGTGCATCGCGGCCCCGGCGATGGCGCATTCGGCAAGAGACACGAAAGGTGACACGACATATGGCACAATCCTTCCTTGGCCAGAAGCGTCTACGTAAATATTATGGCAAAATCCGCGAAGTGCTGGAAATGCCGAACCTGATCGAGGTTCAAAAATCTTCCTACGACCTGTTCTTGAATTCCGGCGATGCCGAGACGCCCACCGATGGTGACGGCATCCAGGGCGTTTTCCAATCGGTATTCCCGATCAAGGATTTCAACGAGACATCCATTCTTGAGTTCGTGAAATACGAACTTGAGAAGCCGAAGTATGATGTTGAGGAATGCCAGCAGCGCGACATGACTTATGCCGCACCGCTTAAGGTAACGCTCCGTCTGATCGTGTTTGATATCGACGAGGATACAGGCGCGAAATCCGTTAAGGATATCAAAGAACAAGACGTGTTCATGGGCGACATGCCTTTGATGACACCAAACGGTACGTTTGTTGTAAACGGCACCGAGCGTGTGATCGTAAGCCAGATGCACCGTTCACCCGGTGTGTTCTTTGACCACGACAAAGGTAAGACGCACTCTTCGGGCAAGCTTTTGTTCGCTTGCCGGATCATCCCTTACCGTGGTTCGTGGCTGGATTTTGAATTCGACGCTAAAGACATCGTGTTCGCGCGTATTGACCGTCGTCGTAAGCTGCCTGTCACCACGCTGCTGTACTCACTGGGCCTCGATCAAGAAGCGATCATGGATGCCTATTACAACACCGTGCACTTCAAGCTCGAAAAGGGCAAAGGTTGGGTTGCACCGTTCTTCCCCGAGCGGATCCGTGGCACACGCCCAACCTATGACATCGTAGACGCGGCAAGCGGCGAAGTGCTGTTTGAAGCGGGCAAAAAGATCACCCCACGCGCTGTGAAGCAGTTGATCGACGTCGGCGAAGTAAGCGCGCTTCTGCTCCCATTCGATCACATTCAGGGCAGGTTTGTCTCTAAGGACATCATCAACGAAGAAACTGGCGCGATCTATGTCGAAGCCGGTGACGAGATGACGCTTGAGTATGACAAAGACGGCACGCTCATCGGCGGGACCGCCAAAGAGCTTGTTGATGCCGGTATCACCGAGATCCCACTCTTGGACATCGATAACGTCAACGTCGGCCCATACATGCGCAACACGATGGCGGCAGACAAGAACATGAACCGCGACACCGCGCTCATGGACATCTACCGCGTTATGCGTCCGGGCGAGCCGCCCACCGTTGAGGCCGCGTCGAACCTGTTCGACACGTTGTTCTTTGACTCGGAGCGTTACGACCTCTCCGCTGTTGGCCGTGTGAAAATGAACATGCGTCTGGCGTTGGACAAAGAAGACACCCAGCGCACGCTGGACCGTGCTGACATCGTTGCTTGTATCAAAGCACTGGTTGATCTGCGCGACGGCCGCGGCGATATCGACGATATCGACCACCTTGGTAACCGTCGTGTGCGTTCCGTTGGCGAACTGATGGAAAACCAGTACCGTGTTGGTCTGCTCCGCATGGAGCGCGCGATCAAAGAGCGTATGTCCTCTGTCGAAATCGACACAGTCATGCCTCAGGATCTGATCAACGCGAAACCAGCGGCTGCTGCGGTACGTGAATTCTTCGGCTCTTCGCAGCTGTCGCAGTTTATGGACCAAACCAACCCACTGTCCGAGGTCACGCACAAGCGTCGCCTTTCAGCGCTTGGACCAGGTGGTCTGACACGTGAGCGTGCCGGCTTTGAAGTACGTGACGTTCACCCGACCCACTATGGCCGGATGTGTCCGATTGAAACGCCTGAAGGTCCGAACATTGGTCTGATCAACTCACTGGCGACGTTTGCCCGTGTGAATAAGTATGGCTTCATCGAAACGCCTTACCGCAAGGTGAAGGACGGTATCGTCTCTGATGACGTACAGTACATGTCCGCCACCGAAGAGATGCGTCACACTGTGGCGCAGGCCAACGCGCACCTTGATGAAAACATGAAGTTCGTAAACGATCTGGTTTCCACGCGGAAATCCGGCGACTACACGCTGTCGCCTTCCATGAACGTGGACCTGATCGACGTGTCGCCGAAGCAGTTGGTGTCTGTTGCTGCCTCGCTGATCCCGTTCCTTGAGAACGACGATGCGAACAGGGCCTTGATGGGCTCGAACATGCAACGTCAGGCGGTGCCATTACTGCAAGCGGAAGCACCGCTTGTTGGTACAGGTATCGAAGAAGTAGTGGCACGCGATTCCGGTGCGGCCTACATGGCAAAGCGCGCAGGCGTGATTGACCAAGTGGACGCGACACGTATCGTTATCCGCGCAACCGAAGACCTTGAGCTGGGCGATGCAGGCGTAGACATCTACCGCATGCGTAAGTTCCAGCGCTCGAACCAGAACACCTGCATCAACCAGCGTCCGCTGGTGAAAGTGGGCGACACGGTTACGAAGGGTCAGGTTATTGCGGATGGTCCGTCCACAGACATGGGCGAACTGGCCCTTGGTAAAAACGTGATCGTCGCGTTTATGCCGTGGAACGGCTACAACTACGAAGACTCCATCCTGATCTCCGAACGCGTCAGCCGTGACGACGTCTTCACTTCGATCCACATCGAAGAATTCGAAGTCGCCGCCCGTGACACGAAGCTTGGGCCAGAGGAAATCACACGCGATATTCCAAACGTTGGTGAAGAAGCACTGCGCAACCTCGACGAGGCTGGCATCGTATACATCGGCGCAGACGTTGAGCCGGGCGATATCCTTGTGGGTAAAATCACGCCAAAAGGCGAAAGCCCGATGACGCCGGAAGAAAAGCTTCTGCGCGCCATCTTTGGTGAAAAAGCCTCGGACGTGCGCGATACCTCGCTGCGTGTGAAGCCGGGTGATTTTGGTACAGTCGTCGAAGTTCGTGTGTTCAACCGCCACGGCGTTGAGAAAGACGAACGTGCGCTCCAGATCGAGCGTGAAGAAGTTGAACGTCTAGCCCGTGACCGCGATGACGAACTCGCGATCCTTGACCGTAACATCTATGCGCGTCTGCGTGAGATGCTGCTTGGCAAGATCGCGGTCAAAGGCCCCAAAGGCGTTAAGCCAGGCAGCCAGATCACCGAAGAGACGCTGGACGACGTTCTGTCCCGTGGTCAGTGGTGGCAGCTTGCCCTTGAGGACGAAGACGATGCGAAGGTCGTTGAGGCTCTGAACGAGCAGTACGAGATCCAGAAACGGACCTTGAACGCGCGTTTTGAGGACAAAGTCGAGAAAGTACGCCGTGGCGATGATCTGCCCCCCGGTGTGATGAAGATGGTCAAAGTATTCGTCGCGGTGAAGCGTAAGCTTCAGCCTGGTGATAAAATGGCCGGTCGTCACGGGAACAAGGGTGTTATCTCCAAAGTGGTACCAATGGAGGACATGCCGTTCCTCGCAGACGGTACACCGGTTGATTTCTGTCTGAACCCGCTGGGTGTGCCTTCGCGTATGAACGTCGGTCAGATCCTTGAGACACACATGGGCTGGGCCGCACGCGGTCTGGGCATCAACATCGACGAAGCGCTGCAAGAATATAAGCGTTCCGGCGATATGACACCCGTGCGTGAAGCGATGAAGCTAGCCTACGGCGATGATGTCTACGACGAAGGCATTGCCGGTATGGGCGAGGATGATCTGTTGGAAGCGGCTGGTAACGTTACCAGTGGTGTCCCAATCGCGACGCCCGTCTTTGACGGCGCGAAGGAAGCGGATGTGAACGACAGCCTTGCACGTGCAGGCTTTGACACATCCGGTCAGTCGATCCTGTTTGATGGTCGCACAGGCGAACAGTTCAGCCGCAAGGTTACTGTTGGCGTGAAGTACCTGCTGAAACTGCACCACCTTGTGGATGATAAAATCCACGCGCGTTCTACCGGACCATACTCGCTGGTTACCCAGCAGCCATTGGGCGGTAAAGCACAGTTCGGCGGTCAGCGCTTTGGTGAGATGGAGGTCTGGGCTCTGGAAGCTTACGGCGCTGCATACACCCTGCAGGAAATGCTGACTGTGAAATCGGATGACGTTGCTGGCCGTACGAAAGTGTACGAGAGCATCGTCAAAGGCGAGGACAACTTCGAAGCAGGTATTCCTGAATCGTTCAACGTTCTGGTCAAAGAGGTCCGCGGTCTGGGTCTCAACATGGAACTCCTGGATGCGGAGGATGAAGAGTAGGGCACCGCTGGAATTTAGATATTCCAGTCCGGTCTTCCACGCGGAGACCGGACCCTCTCTCCCCCGCTTTCGAGAATAAATCTAAGGACATCCAATGAACCAAGAACTTACAAACAACCCGTTTAACCCCGTCGCGCCTACCAAGACGTTTGACGAGATCAAGGTATCTTTGGCATCGCCAGAGCGTATCTTGTCGTGGTCATTCGGTGAAATCAAAAAGCCGGAAACCATCAACTACCGTACGTTCAAGCCCGAGCGTGACGGCCTGTTCTGCGCGCGTATCTTTGGCCCAATCAAAGACTACGAATGTCTTTGCGGCAAATACAAGCGCATGAAATATCGCGGCGTTGTCTGCGAAAAATGTGGTGTGGAAGTTACGCTGCAAAAGGTCCGCCGTGACCGGATGGGCCACATCGAGCTGGCCTCGCCCGTGGCACACATCTGGTTTCTCAAGTCACTGCCATCGCGCATCGGCCTGATGCTGGACATGACACTGCGCGATCTTGAGCGTGTTCTCTACTTTGAGAACTACGTCGTGATCGAGCCGGGCCTGACGGACCTCACCTACGGTCAGATGATGACCGAAGAAGAGTTCATGGACGCTCAAGATGCTTACGGCATGGACGCTTTCACCGCCAACATCGGCGCTGAAGCGATCCGCGAAATGCTGGCCGCGATCGACCTCGAAGCAGAGGCCGACCAACTGCGCGAAGAGCTGAAAGAAGCCACAGGCGAACTGAAGCCCAAGAAGATCATCAAGCGCCTGAAGGTGGTTGAGTCCTTCCTCGAATCCGGCAACCGCCCTGAGTGGATGGTTCTGACAGTGATCCCTGTGATCCCGCCAGAACTGCGCCCGCTGGTACCGCTGGATGGTGGCCGCTTCGCGACGTCCGACCTCAACGACCTGTATCGTCGCGTGATCAACCGGAACAACCGCCTCAAGCGTCTGATTGAGCTACGTGCGCCCGATATCATCGTGCGTAACGAAAAGCGTATGTTGCAGGAATCCGTTGACGCATTGTTCGACAACGGTCGCCGTGGCCGCGTGATCACCGGCGCCAACAAGCGTCCGCTGAAATCGCTGTCCGACATGCTGAAGGGTAAGCAAGGTCGCTTCCGTCAGAACCTTTTGGGTAAGCGCGTCGACTTCTCAGGCCGTTCGGTCATTGTGACTGGCCCAGAACTGAAGCTGCACCAGTGTGGCTTGCCGAAAAAGATGGCGCTCGAGCTGTTCAAGCCGTTCATCTACTCGCGTCTTGAGGCCAAAGGTCTGTCTTCGACAGTCAAGCAAGCCAAGAAGCTGGTGGAAAAAGAGCGTCCCGAAGTTTGGGATATCCTCGACGAGGTTATCCGCGAACACCCAGTCATGCTGAACCGGGCGCCTACGCTGCACCGTCTTGGCATTCAGGCGTTTGAGCCGGTTCTGATCGAAGGTAAGGCCATCCAGCTACACCCGCTGGTTTGTTCCGCCTTTAACGCTGACTTTGACGGTGACCAGATGGCCGTGCACGTTCCACTGAGCCTTGAGGCCCAGTTGGAAGCGCGCGTTCTGATGATGTCGACCAACAACGTTCTGTCACCTGCAAACGGTGCACCGATTATTGTTCCTTCGCAGGATATGATCTTGGGCCTCTACTACGTCACGCTTGAGCGTGAAGGTATGAAAGGTCAGGGCATGGTGTTCGGAACTGTGGACGAAGTGCAGCACGCACTAGACGCAGGCGAAGTACATCTGCACGCCAAAATCAAAGCACGGACCAAGCAGATCGACAACGAAGGCAACGAGATTATGGTGCGTTTTGACACGACACCCGGTCGTATGCGCCTTGGTGCCCTGCTGCCACTGAACGCAAAAGCACCGTTTGATCTGGTCAACCGTCTGCTGCGCAAGAAAGAAGTGCAGCAGGTCATCGATACGGTCTACCGCTACTGTGGTCAGAAAGAATCCGTCATCTTCTGTGACCAGATCATGACTCTGGGTTTCCGTGAAGCTTTCAAAGCCGGTATTTCGTTTGGTAAAGACGACATGCTGATCCCAGAAAGCAAATGGCCACTGGTTGAAGAAACACGTGATCAGGTTAAAGACTTCGAACAGCAGTACATGGATGGCCTGATTACTCAGGGTGAAAAGTACAACAAAGTTGTCGATGCATGGTCAAAGTGTAACGATAAAGTAACCGACGCGATGATGGGTGCGATTTCCGACACCACATATGCTGAGAACGGTTCCGAGAATGAACCAAACTCGGTCTATATGATGGCTCACTCCGGCGCGCGTGGTTCGGTTACTCAGATGAAACAGCTCGGCGGGATGCGTGGCCTGATGGCCAAGCCGAACGGCGACATCATCGAGACACCGATCATCTCGAACTTTAAAGAAGGCCTGACCGTTCTCGAGTACTTCAACTCGACACACGGTGCACGTAAGGGTCTGTCGGATACCGCTCTGAAAACAGCGAACTCCGGTTATCTGACACGTCGTCTGGTGGACGTGGCGCAGGACTGTATCATTCGTATGCATGACTGTGGCACCGATATTGCGATCACTGCAACTGCAGCGGTCAACGATGGTGAAGTCGTCTCCTCACTGGCCGAGCGTCTGCTGGGTCGTGTGGTGGCTGAAGACATCATGCGTCCGGGTACCGAAGAGGTGCTTGTTGCTAACGGTACGATCATTGACGAACGTCTTGCCGATATCATCGACGAAGCCAGCGTTGCCTCTGCGCGTATCCGTTCACCTCTGACGTGTGAGGCCGAAGAAGGCGTCTGCGCAATGTGCTATGGTCGTGACCTTGCACGCGGTACGCTGGTCAACCAAGGTGAGGCCGTTGGCATCATCGCGGCTCAGTCCATTGGTGAACCAGGTACACAGCTGACGATGCGGACGTTCCACATCGGCGGTGTTGCTCAGGGTGGTCAGCAGTCCTTCCAGGAAGCCGGTCAAGCAGGTAAAATCCAGTTCGACAATGCCATGACACTGCAGAACTCTGCGGACGAAACCATGGTTATGGGTCGTAACATGAAGCTTCTCATCATCGATGAAAACGGTGACGAGCGGGCGAGCCACAAAGTGGGTTACGGTACCAAACTGTTTGTCAAAGAAGGTCAGGCAGTAGAACGCGGTGATAAGCTGTATGAATGGGACCCCTACACGCTGCCGATCATTGCGGAAGCTGCGGGAACGGTTAAGCACGTCGATCTTATCTCGGGCATTTCTGTCAAAGACGAGACCGATGACGCGACAGGCATGACGCAGAAGATCGTTATCGACTGGCGCTCTGCTGCCAAGGGTAACGAGCTTAAACCAGAGATCATCCTTGTGAGTGAAGATGGTGAGCCAGTGCGTAACAGCGCCGGTAATCCGATCACCTATCCGATGTCTGTTGACGCCGTTATGTCCATTGAGGACGGTAGCGAAGTTGCAGCCGGTGACGTAATCGCGCGCATCCCGCGTGAAGGCGCCAAGACCAAGGACATCACCGGTGGTCTGCCACGTGTGGCCGAACTCTTTGAGGCACGTCGCCCCAAAGACCACGCCATCATCGCGGAAATCGATGGCTATGTGCGCTACGGTAAAGACTACAAAAACAAGCGCCGCATCGCGATCGAGAGCTCGGAAGATCCGGACTTCAAAGTCGAATACATGGTGCCAAAAGGCAAACACATCCCCGTGGCCGAAGGCGACTTCGTGCAGAAGGGCGATTACATCATGGACGGCAACCCAGCGCCGCATGACATTCTCGCCATCATGGGTGTTGAAGCGCTTGCTGACTACATGATCGACGAAGTGCAGGACGTTTATCGCCTGCAAGGTGTGAAGATCAACGACAAGCACATCGAAGTCATCGTGCGTCAGATGCTGCAGAAGTGGGAGATCCAGGAGAGCGGAGACACCACGCTGCTGAAGGGCGAACATGTCGACAAGCAAGAGTTCGACCAAGCCAACGAAAAGGCGCTGAAGAAGGGTGGCCGTCCCGCCAAGGGCGAGCCGATCTTGCTCGGTATCACCAAGGCGTCTCTGCAAACGCGCAGCTTCATCTCGGCGGCATCGTTCCAGGAAACCACACGTGTTCTCACCGAAGCATCCGTGCAAGGTAAACGCGACAAGCTTGTGGGCCTAAAAGAGAACGTGATCGTGGGTCGTCTGATCCCTGCGGGCACCGGTGGGGCAACCCAGCAGATGCGCCGTGTGGCTTCGGACCGCGACAATGTCGTAATCGAAGCGCGCCGTATTGAGGCTGAAGAAGCTGCTCGTCTTGCAGCGCCTGCTGCACCTGCGGATGACGTCGTCGGTGGCGATGTGTTCTCTTCAACGCCGTCCTTTGACGAGGATAGCCGCGATTAAGAACGCGCTTTAGTTCTGAAAAAGTTGAAGCCCCCGTATCCAATTGGATGCGGGGGCTTTTTTCTGTCCGACTTCAAGTACTCCGGCCAACGCCGCACTGAATAATTATGTAATTTTTTGGCCTGAACTCCTTGAGGCGCATTGCCCAGCCATCGACATTCGCCCAAGGTCGCGATCAGGTTTGTAGGAAAGTCTGATGACCCCCAATACTGCCGGTTCTTTGCTGATGATGGCCTCTATGGGGTCCTTCGTGCTGAATGATACGTTCTTGAAGCTCACCAACGGTGCTGTGCCGTTATTCCAATTGATCTTTTTGCGCGGCATCCTGGCCACCGTGCTGGTTTTCCTTCTCGCGAGGTCTCTGGGTACACTGCGGCTAAATATCTCGCGGCGTGATAAGGGGTTGATTGCCCTGCGCGGTCTGGCGGAAGTGATTACTGCGTATTTTTTTCTAACGGCACTCTTCAAGATGCCGCTGGGAAATCTGAACGCAATCATGCAGGTAGTGCCCCTGACTGTCACATTGGGGTCGGCCTTGTTTTACCGTGAGGCGGTGGGGTGGCGCCGGATGTTAGCCATCGTAATCGGGCTGGGTGGCGTTTTACTGATCGTGCGGCCGGGGGTGGAAGGATTCAATATCTGGTCCCTCTACGCGATAGCGGCTGTGCTTGGAGTAACCGTACGTGATTTGATCACACGCAGGTTGTCGCCGGAGGTCTCTGGAATGAGCGTCACGCTGGGGACCACGCTGGCCGTTATGCTTGCCGCTGGCTTTGCCTCGATTACGAATGAGTGGGTCCCCATCTCTACCACCTCTGCCGCGAGCATCTGCGCGTCAGCCATCTTTGTCCTGCTCGGCTATTTTTCCAGTATTCAGGCGATGCGGACGGGAGAGGTCTCTTTCATCGCGCCGTTCCGTTACACTGGGTTGGTCGGGGCCATGCTGATCGGGTTCTTTGTGTTTGACGAGGTGCCGCGCGGGCTCACGTTGTTGGGCGCAAGCATTGTAATGGCCACAGGCATCTTCACTTTTTACCGAGAGCGCAAGCTGTCACGGGCGTGAGAAGACCTCTCACTTGGTCGTTGTCGATGTCGAATGTCTTGTAAATGTGGCCTGCCTGTTCTGCAGCCATAGCCTGATAGTCGAAGACGTTCTTTTTGCCCTGCAAACGGCTGTCGTTAAAATCGATATGGCCCCGCACCACCATGTCTTCACCGGTGAAGGTCATCGTCGGCTTTGTCTTCCGCAAGTTTGGTGGCCATGGCTCATAATCGTGTCGTCACTGCCTGCCTGTACCACCATCCCCAGCGCAATGGCTGAATACGGATGGCGATAAGGCCAGAGCTTTACCCCGTCGGACCCTGCGGTAAAGGCATAGCCCTGATTAAAATCAATCGCGACAGAACTGTTCCTTGCGTTGATTGCACTGAGGTCTTGGGCAGTCTGCTTGAACCGGTCGATAAAACTCAGTGCCATCGCGTCATCATCGTCCAAGCGGAATTGCAGATGGGGTTCGTTCGGCTCGTCGCGCCAGTCGTTAATCGCCTTTGTCATGATCTTGCGGTGCGGTCGTGGCGGATATTGGCGGATTTCGCATTGCTGGATGCCAGCAGTTTGATCGCGCAAGCGCTTGAGGTATGGTTCTGGAAACCACTTTCCGGTGACGATCAGTAACGTGAAATCAGTATCGGTTTGGGCGGCAATGCAAGGAAGGGTGATCGCCTCGAACTGCCGGAACAGTTCTTCCAGCCCTGCTTCGTCATATAACACCGCGGCGACATCGGCTTGGTCGTCGGCGCCGGCCTGAAACCCGCCTTTTCCGACGTAAGAAAAACGACAAAGTCCAACGGCCCGCATTCTATGCGTCCTTGAACACGCGCTGCACGTGATCGATATCGATGGCAAAGCGAGCGCGATACATTTCCGCCTGCTCGAAGTTCACAGGTTTGACCGGCACAGCCTTGACCTGCTTCTGCCGACTGTCGTTCGAGCCATTGTGACTCCGCACAAACATCGGCGGGTCGGCATAACTTACTACAGGCATAAAGCGGGCGATTTTCTCATGGGCAAAATTCATGATCGTTAGCGGAGAGTTGCCGCGGACCTGCATGCCCATCGCGGCGGGGTAGAGCTGGCGAAAGATATCGGTCGAGGCAATCCCGTTTGGCCCGAATTCGGCGACATGGCCCTTACTCCAGCCGAAGTTGACGGCCTTGTGCTGTGCTGCCAGGCTCTTTGCATCGTCGGATGCTGCGCGAAGACGTTCGATGAAGTCGATTGCAACGGCGTCGTCGTCGTCATGGCGAAATTGCAGGCATGGCTCTGAGGGGTCCTTGCGGGCCTTATTCAATATCTCTTTCATCACTTCACGCTGGGGGCGGGGAGGTTCTTGAATGATCCGGATCTGGGGAATGTTAGTGGTGATGTCATTGAGACGGTCACGGTGCTGTTTGGGGAGCTGCTCTCCAATCACAATAATCAGTTCGAAATCAGGATCAGTCTGGGCTTTAATGCAGGGCAGGGCCACGGTCTCCATCAGCCGGAAACGCTCTTCCAGACGGGTATCGTCGTAGAGATAAGCGATGCGGTCCTCTATGGCTTCATGTTCCACTTGAAACCCGCCGATGGCAGGATAGGAAAACCGGCAAAGGCCAATTACTTGAAGTGTCACTGCTGTCCTCACGCGTTTTGGACGGACTATGCGGGGGTAGGGGGGCTTTGGCAAGGGGTGGCCCCTGTTGACAGCATAGCCGACTCCCCGTATACGCGCGTTATCTTGCTAATGGGGGTCGCCCCTGCCGCACATATCATAACGCGTGTGATCAAGATCCAGGCCGCCTTATTTGGCCCGATCCTCTGTAAAGCATAGCCGCCTCGCTTACCTCGGTACGGAAGCGTTGCGGCCATAATGCTTTGGATCATCTGCTCCAGACCGCCGCATGGACGCATGAGGCACTCTTTCACCGCACGGGGGTCCGCCTGCGTGCAAATACGACAGCAACACGGGGATAAAACCGGAATGCCAACGATTCAGCAGCTGATCCGCAAACCGCGCCAGCCAAAACGCAAATATTCGAAATCCATGCACCTGCAGGAATGCCCGCAGAAGCGTGGCGTCTGCACGCGCGTTTACACAACCACTCCTAAGAAACCAAACTCCGCTATGCGGAAAGTTGCCAAGGTTCGCCTGACCAACGGTTTCGAAGTGATCTCCTACATCCCGGGTGAAAGCCACAACCTTCAGGAGCACTCGGTGGTCCTGATCCGTGGCGGCCGTGTAAAAGACCTTCCGGGTGTGCGTTACCACATCCTGCGCGGTGTTCTCGATACGCAAGGCGTTAAAGACCGTAAGCAGCGCCGCTCCAAGTACGGTGCGAAGCGTCCGAAGTAAGATCGCCTGTAGCCGGGTGGCTGACACCCGGCTGACCAAATCAGACAATATGCCGCGCTACGCGCCGCACCCCGCCAAGAGGAAGACAACTAGATGTCACGCCGCCACGCCGCTGAAAAACGCGAAGTACTGCCAGACGCCAAATACGGCGATCTTACCCTGACAAAATTCATGAACAACCTGATGATCGACGGCAAAAAGTCGACTGCAGAGCGTATCGTGTATAACGCTTTCGACCGCGTCGAAGCGAAAATCAAACGTGCGCCAGTGGAAGTATTCCACGAGGCCCTCGAAAACATCCAGCCATCGGTCGAAGTTCGTTCGCGCCGTGTGGGTGGTGCGACCTATCAGGTCCCCGTCGAAGTGCGCCCCGAGCGTCGCGTTGCACTTGCAATTCGCTGGTTGATCAAAGCTGCACGTTCGCGCAACGAAAACACCATGGAAGAGCGCCTTGCAGGCGAGCTGATGGACGCAGTCCAGTCCCGCGGTACAGCCGTTAAGAAGCGTGAAGACACGCATAAAATGGCCGATGCGAACAAAGCGTTCAGCCACTACCGCTGGTAACAATTTAAGATCGGGGCCCGGATCCGCTGGGCCCCTAAACTTTTTCAAAGCACACTCCTGAGGAAGCTTTCAAATGGCACGCGACTATCCCCTCGAACTGTACCGTAATTTTGGTATCATCGCGCACATCGATGCGGGTAAAACCACATGTTCCGAACGTATCCTGTTCTACACTGGTAAAGAGCATAACATCGGCGAAGTGCACGATGGCGCTGCGACAATGGACTGGATGGAGCAGGAGCAGGAACGGGGTATTACAATTACTTCCGCTGCAACGACTACATTCTGGGAACGTACAGAAGACGGCGTAGAGCCGGATTCTGCTAAGCACCGCATGAACATCATCGACACACCAGGCCACGTTGACTTCACGATCGAAGTTGAGCGTTCCTTGGCTGTTCTCGATGGTGCGGTTACCGTTCTTGACGCCAACGCCGGTGTTGAGCCGCAGACTGAAACAGTTTGGCGTCAGGCCGACCGTTATAAAGTTCCACGTATCGTTTTCGTGAACAAAATGGACAAGATCGGTGCAGACTTCTTTAACTGCGTCAAAATGATCCAAGACCGCACAGGTGCGATCCCTGCGCCCATCCAAATTCCAATCGGTGCCGAAACCGAACTGGAAGGCATGGTTGACCTCGTCACCATGGAAGAATGGGTTTGGGAAGGTGATGATCTGGGCGCAAGCTGGGTTAAAAAGCCAATCCGCGACAGCCTGAAAGAGACAGCCGACAAGTGGCGTGCACATCTGATCGAAAATGCGGTCGAGATGGACGATGAAGCCATGGAAAACTATCTGATGGATGGCGCCGAGCCTGATGTCGATACACTCCGCAAGCTGATCCGTAAGGGCACACTGGCGATCAAATTCATCCCCGTGCTTTGCGGCTCCGCGTTCAAGAACAAAGGCGTTCAGCCTCTGCTCAACGCTGTAATCGACTATCTGCCCAGCCCGATGGACGTTGTCGATTACATGGGCTTTAAACCCGGTGACGAAGAAGAAGTACGTAACATCCCGCGCCGTGCGGATGATGCTATGGCGTTCTCTGGCCTTGCCTTCAAAATCATGAACGACCCCTTCGTAGGCTCGCTCACGTTCACACGCATTTACTCCGGTGTTCTGAATAAGGGCGACACGCTCTTGAACTCCACCAAAGGTAAAAAAGAGCGTGTTGGCCGTATGATGATGATGCACGCCATCGAGCGCGAAGAAATCACCGAAGCATTTGCGGGTGACATCATCGCGCTGGCAGGTCTGAAAGACACCACAACAGGGGACACGCTGTGTTCAGTAGCTGATCCTGTGGTTCTTGAAACAATGACCTTCCCCACGCCTGTTATCGAAATCGCGGTTGAGCCTAAGACCAAGGCTGACCAAGAGAAGATGTCCACCGGTCTGGCCCGTTTGGCCGCCGAGGATCCATCCTTCACCGTTGAGACCGACATCGAATCCGGTCAGACGATCATGAAGGGTATGGGTGAACTTCACCTCGATATCCTGGTGGACCGTCTTAAGCGTGAATTCAAAGTTGAAGCTAACATCGGTGCGCCTCAGGTGGCTTATCGTGAGACTGTCAGCCGCGAAGCCGAGATCGTTTACACGCACAAGAAACAGTCGGGTGGTTCAGGCCAGTTCGCTGAAGTGAAAATGATCATCACACCAACAGAGCCCGGCGAAGGTTACTCGTTTGAGTCCCGCGTTGTGGGTGGTTCGGTGCCAAAGGAATACATTCCTGGCGTCGAAAAGGGTATCAAATCCGTTATGGACTCCGGCCCACTTGCGGGCTTCCCTGTGATTGACTTCAAAGTTGCGCTGATCGAAGGCAAATACCACGATGTTGACTCCAGCGTTCTGGCATTTGAAATCGCGGCCCGTATGGGTATGCGCGAAGGCATGAAAAAAGCCGGTGCGAAGATGCTCGAGCCGATCATGAAAGTCGAAGTTGTGACACCGGAAGAGTATACTGGTGGCATCATCGGCGATCTGACATCCCGTCGCGGTCAGGTGCAAGGTCAGGACACTCGCGGTAACGCGATTGCCATCGACGCATTCGTGCCACTGGCCAACATGTTCGGTTACATCAACACGCTGCGTTCGATGTCTTCGGGTCGTGCCAACTTTAGCATGCAGTTCGACCACTACGAGGGCGTACCGCAGAATATCTCTGACGAGATTCAGGCAAAGTTTGCATAATGATGAAACGGCTCAGGTTCATCGTTCATGCTGCGGCTTTTGGGCTTGCAGCGTGCGGTGAACCAAGCCAACTGCTCGACGCGTCTACCGTGTCGAGCATTCGGATCGCGGAGGTTACGGCCTCCACGTCTGTCACGCGTACAGAAACAGCTGTGCCAAAAGAACAGATTGTCGACGCGGCCCGCACTAAGGTCGCCCAGGCTCTGCGCTCTGGTAATCCCGGTGGGACACGCGCTGTGCGAGCGGATGTAAAAGCGACCCAATTCTTTATCGAAAATGCAGTTGCAGGGGCGCTGCTGGGTAGTAATTCAAGTTCGATCAATACCGTGATCACGCTTGTGGATGTGCAAACCGGCTAAGTTATCAAGGAACCGTTCACTGTCTTCGGTGTGACGGACCCGCCCCCCAACGATCCTTGGGGCTGCAGCTATAAAGTCGCCTGACGAAGAGCTGGCGATTATAACAACGGACCTTGCCCGGCGGGCGCGGATCGCAGTGTACGGAAATTAAGTGCCGGGGTGACCCGGCATCGGAAATCTAAAAGGAGCCAGTACCATGGCAAAGGCAAAGTTTGAACGTAACAAACCACACGTCAACATCGGCACAAT
>NZ_JBALVJ010000049.1:0-27376 GCF_036961165.1 Sulfitobacter sp.
ACCAGATGCATCTTAGCCAAACCGCAAAACTGTCCTAAAAAGCAGGACCACTTCAGAAGACCACCAGCCGTCCACCGATCGGCAGCGTAAGCGCGCGCAGGCTCGGGAGAGGGCAGCGTTTCGGCCATGCGCTGCATGATGTGGAGATGGGAAGCAAGCTCGGTCTGGGAGTTGGTTTGTGTTTTTGACTGGATGCTTTTTATCTGCGTACGCACTGTCCCTACAGAAGTGCCAGCGTTGCTGGGCGATCGCTGCAGGCGCCATACCATCGGCAAGCAGCGCACAAATTGCACATTCGCTTTCGCTCAGCCCATGTGTGTCTGCCAACAACCTGTCTGTGGCCGATAGCCACGGTGGGGCAAGTGCCGATAATAACGCTACCGTCTCGGTCGGGACGCGGCGCATGGCTTCTAGCCTAAAAGCGATAGCGCGGGTGCTGTCCGTCGGCATTATCTGGATGACAACCGGATTTGGGCTCTCCTCTTCTCCAAGAGCCTTTAGGAAGAGTTCAAGTGCGCCTCTATGCGTGTCCGACATCTGGTGCTCCAGCACCTTGCTTTGTCGTTGGCTGCCGAAACTCCGGTCCGCCGCCGCGTTCTGCCACAGAATTTGACCGGACGGATGCACCAGTAAGCGCGGGCCTGCACTTGGCGTGTTCTCCGCAGGTTCACCAATACGTTCGAGCAATCGTAGTGCCAATTCGAAGTGTGCGGCAATCTCCGGCGATGACATCGCCGGATCACTCATCCTAAGCTTGTCCAGCCCGGTCATTCGGGCATCTATCCAGCCGTTCCAGCTGGCCATGAAGCCGTCATAGTCCTGTGGATCAAGCGCGGCGCGGTAGATCATTTCCACCAACTTAAGTGAACGTTCGTCCTGATGTTCTTTCAAACGGGCCCCCTTGTCGCTGCGTGTGCAACTTAAGGCAAATCCGTCCTTTTGGATAGACTAACGTGCGCTCAAGGATCAGGTGGTGGCTTGGATCGTCTCTCCCAGCTTTGTCATCAAGGCATCTGCGGCGGGTTTGTATTTCCGCACGGCATCCTCCTTGACGGGGCCGTACCCTCGGAACTCAAGCGGCGCTACGAGAACGCTGCAGGCGTCTCTCATGGTCTGCGGGTTCACAAGCGGGGGTAGCACGGACAAGATGCCTTCAAACCATGCAATCAGCGCCGTTTCCTCTTTCCGTTCTCCTGTATATCCGAAAAGATCAAACGCTGTGCCACGCAGGAATTTCATATGGGCAAGACCCCGAAGCGCATGGGTCAGCCACGGACCAAAGCTGCGCTTTGTCGGGCGGCCACGTGCGTCCAGACGCCGCGATAGCAGGGGTGGGGCCATATGATAGTTGATCTTAAAGCCAGGTTCGAATTCCTCTTCAAGCATCGCAGCGAATTCGGGCTGGACGTGTAGTCGGGCCACTTCGAATTCGTCTTTGACAGCCATCAGTTTGAACAGCGATTTTGCAGCGACCAGGGATAGATCGTCGGCATGATCTTGTGGCAAAGCGGCATGGAAACGCGCCATAGTTTTTTCATATCGGTACGCGTAAGCCGCGTCTTCATATTCTGTCAGAAAGGCAGAATGTCGCGCGGTCAACGCCTCAAGAGAAGGTGTCGAGGTAGGGGTCTCTTTTGGGATCAACGCTTGCGGATTGGTGGCAAGTATCCGGCCGAAATCAAACGCGCGCGCATTATTCTCAATCGCAACGGCATTCAGCGTTATGGCCTGTTTCAAAGCGATTTCGCTGACCGGAACCAGCCCCTTTTGCCACGCATAGCCCAACAGAATGATGTTCGCGAAAACGCTATCCCCTAAAAGCTGTTCGGCAAGGGCATTTGCATTAAGGCTCCAGACAAAATCGTCGCCGACGATCTGGCGAATGGCAGCTTCGCGTTGGTCGATGTTCAGGCGGGCATCACGGTGCAGAACCAGATCACCTGTTGGCATTTCCGCAGTGTTCAAAACCACCGGCGCGCCTTTGCGATAATGGAGCGACGCGCGCGGGGCTGACGACACCACGGCGTCACACCCGATCACCGCATCAGCCGCGCCAGCATCAATGCGAACCTGATTGATGGCCTCGGGGGAAGCGCCTATGCGCACATAACTCAGCACCGTGCCGAACTTCTGGGAAAATCCGGTAAAGTCGAGGACGGTCGCGCCCTTACCCTCCAGATGCGCAGCCATCGTGACCAAAGCACCAACCGTCACAACACCCGTGCCGCCGACGCCAGTGACCAGCAGATCGAATGGCGCGTCTAGCTGCGGCAACGGCGGGGCTGGAACCGCTACAAGGAGGGCGGGCAGGTCAACAGTCGCACCGGCTTTCTTACTGCGCACGGCCCCTTCAACGGTCACGAAGCTGGGGCAAAACCCGTTGAGGCAGGAGAAATCCTTGTTGCAGGTCGACAGGTTCACCTTCCGCTTGCGGCCGAATTCCGTTTCCAGCGGTTCGATGCTCAGGCAGTTGCTTTCGACTGAGCAGTCGCCGCAGCCTTCGCAGACGGCTGGGTTGATAAAGGCAAACCGCTTGGGGTCCTCCATCTTACCGCGTTTGCGACGCCGCCGTTTTTCGGTGGCGCAGGTTTGCTCGTAGATCAGGACCGTCACACCGGGCACGTCTCGCAGCTCGCGCTGGATGGCATCCATCTCTTCACGGGGGTGAAAGCTGGTATGCGCAGGAAAATCAGCACGCCGGAATTTGCCGATATCGTCAGAGACCAACGCGATGCGATCGACACCTTCGGCGCGGCAGATTTGGGCGATGCCGGTAACGCTGATCGGGCCGTCAACAGGCTGTCCGCCGGTCATGGCAACCGCATCATTATACAGGATTTTGTAGGTGATGTTCGACTTCGCCGCGACAGCCTGCCGTATGGCGAGTGAGCCGGAGTGATACCACGTCCCTTCGCCAAGGTTCTGGAAGATGTGCTTCCCGCCGTTGAACTTTGACACAGCAACGTTGGGCACGCCTTCGCCACCCATCTGCGCATAGCCAACGGTTTCGCGGTCCATCCAGCTGGCCATCACATGACACCCGATGCCGGATGCAGCTTTGCTGCCTTCTGGGACTTTCGTTGAGGTGTTGTGGGGGCAGCCTGAACAGAAATAGGGCGTGCGCACCACGCCGGGGACATTGAGAAGGACAGGCGGCTTTTCGGTCAACGCGCGGGCTTTTTGCGCAAGTTTCTCTTCGGGAAAGAAGGCGTCCAAACGCTCGGCCAGTACGGGAATAAGCTTCAGCGGGCTCAGCTCTCCTGTCCACGGCAGCAGCGGGTCGCCTGCTGTGCGGTGCTTGCCCACCATCGTGTGAGGTTTGTCTCCTGGCCAGTCATAGAAGTATTCCTTGAGCTGGCTTTCGATGATGCCGCGTTTTTCTTCGATGACCAGTACCTCGCGCTTGCCGCGTACAAAGGCCAAAGCATCGCGGCGGGCCAATGGCCAGACCATGCCCACCTTGTAAATGTCGATACCCAACCTGCGAGAGGCCGCTTCATCAAGGCCCAAAAGGCGCAGCGCCTCCATCAGATCAAGGTGACCCTTGCCTGTGGTCACGATGCCGAAAGCCGCATCTTCCATGTCATAAATACGCCGGTCAATCGGGTTTGCTTCGACAAAGGCTTCGACTGCGTCGAGCTTATATTCCATGCGGGTTTCGATCTCGGGGCTGGGCAGGTCAGAGCTGCGAATGTGCAGGCCGCCAAGGGGGACTTCAATGTGCGGAAATACGAAGCTGCGATCCGCCAACAAGTCCACAGACCTGCCGCTCTCTACAGTCTCCGAGATTGCCTTGAACCCGACCCACGTGCCTGAAAATCGGCTAAGGGCGATGCCGTATTCACCAAATGCCAGATATTCGGAGACATCCGCAGGGTTCAGCGTTGGCATAAACCACGTCATGAACGCGACATCCGATTGATGCGGCATTGAGGAAGACACGCAGCCGTGGTCGTCGCCAGCCACCACCAAAACCCCGCCTTTGGGGGCCGATCCATAGGCATTCCCGTGTCGCAGCGCATCGCCGGAGCGGTCAACGCCCGGGCCTTTGCCGTACCACATCGAAAACACGCCCTCGACCTTGGCATCGGGATCAAGCACGGCCTGCTGGGCACCCAGAACTGCAGTGGCGCCCAAATCTTCGTTCACCGCAGGCATGAAAGTGATGTTGTGTTTTTCGACCTCGGGGCCCGCGCGCCACAACTCCAGATCAAGACCGCCCAAGGGTGAGCCGCGGTAACCAGAGATAAAGCCCGCCGTGTTCAGTCCCGCCAACCTGTCGCGCCGCGCCTGATCCAGCATGATCCGGACCAATGCCTGCGTTCCGGTCAAGAATACACGACCTTGCGTGATCGTGTAGCGGTCGGACAATTCGTAGGTCTGGAAGTGGTGAGATTCGTCAGTCATGGCGGCCATCCAATGTATTTTCGCCATTCTATCGGGTTATTGTGGAATTCCTGATCTAAATTTCATATAGATCCGTGTGAATCGGAAATAATAACCACAAATATTCAATATTGTGGAAAGGGTAACCGGATGCAGCTTGATGCGCGAGACAGACGTATTCTGTCACTTCTGCAAACTGACTGCCGTTTGTCCAACGCTGAACTTGCGGAACAGGTCGGCATGTCGGCCTCAGCGTGTTGGCGGCGGATTCGTGTTTTCGAGGATGAGGGCATCATCAAAAGGTATCGCGCAGAGATATCGGCCGAAGGGGTCGGGTTCACGTTTCAGGCGCTGGTGCATGTGCAATTGACCCGTCACAACCCCGAACATCTTGCCGGTTTTGTCGCGGCAGTCGAAGCGCGCCCAGAAGTGCAGGAGTGTTATGCAACGACGGGGCAGGCAGACTATTACATGCGCGTTTTGTGCCGCGACATCGCTGCTTACAATTTGTTCCTTGAAGATTTCCTGTTCAATCTGCCTGCTGTGGCAAGCGCGCAAACCAATGTAGTCTTGCGTGAGATCAAGCGCAGTCAGACAATTTCGATGTGACGTAAAGCCACCTGCGGCGGTCACAAAAGCATTCATAAATCTGAAGTTTGCCTGCGACCTTCAGATGATCCGAGGACCCCAGCCCAATCTGGGCCTGGAAATTCTTTGGGGATACCATGTCATTCAACCGTCGTTCCGTTCTGAAGCTTTCCGCAGCCGGCTTGGCCGCACCGATGGTCCTAAACGCCAGCAATGCGCTTGCCTCATCGGGCAACGTCAAAGTGCTGGTTTGGGGTGATTGCATCCAGCCGAACATCGCAGAGGCATTCGAGAATGAAAGCGTCATCAAGCGGGAACTCACCACATTCGGCTCCAACGACGAAGCCGAAAGCACGATCCGCGCCAATAGGCGGCATGGGGTTCGATATCGTATTCCCGTCCATCACCAACTCTGCCGGATATCTTGATGACAACGGCGACAGCTACTTTCCGCCGGTGCCTGCTGACGTGAACACTGGCAACGTGATCGCGTCCTTCCTGCGCGACAGCGCGTCCTTAGGCGGTGTGATCAAGGGCGAACAGGTTCTGCAGCCCTTCGACTGGGGCACAGAATGCGTGACCTACAACAAGGAAAAGATGCCCGTCGACGGGCAGGTGTTTTACGGCGATCTGTGGGCGGATGCCGCCAAGGGCAAAGCGGCGTTCCGCCAGAATCCGTGATCATGGGCACCGGCCTTTATCTGGACGCCACCGGCGAAGTTCCGTCCAACCGTATGCTGGATGTCTACAAATCCGAAGAGGACGCGCGCGGCGTCTGGGGGCAATCACCCAGTGGATCCTTGAGCGCAAAGAGAACTTTGGCGCTTTCTGGAACAACGCGACCGAAGCGTCATCGGCGTTTACTGAGGCTGGCGCGATCATCGGCCAGACATGGGACACCACGGGCCTTTTGTTGAACCGTGACAATCCAGACTTCCTTTACCGGGCGCCCGAAGAGGGCATCATCACATGGCTCGACAGCTTCGGGATGCTCAAGCAATCCGAGAACCCCGAGCAAGCAGTGGCCTTTATGAATTTCATGCTCAAGCCTGAAACTGGCGGCATGTTCTCAAATAACACTGGATATAACTCAGCTGTTGCAGGCGCTGCAGAATTCGCTTCGGACGAGTATAAAAAGCAGTTCAACGAAGTCTACACGGCTGAAGCTCTTGGCAACATGTGGTGGTGGCAGGCGGATACGCCGTTCTTTGCGCCCGTGTGCAACGAGTTCGTCGAGATCATGACCAACACCTGATCGGGCAAAAAATGACAAAAAGCGGCCCCGGCAGGACCGGGGCCGCTTTTTGGTGGTGCGGGGACATAATGCGCAGAAAATCAGTTACGCTCGACTAGCTAGAGGTCATTTACCCAAACGGCTTTAAGGTTGTGCATCGCTCCAATCTGGTGGTCGAAGCGGGTGAGCGAGAGACCGCGTTGATCTTTCAGAACCTCGCCCTGTTTCCGTTGATGCCAGTTTGGGAAAATGTGACTTTCGGGCTTGAGGCGCTGGGCGTGTCCAAACGAGATCGACGCGGCAAGGCTGAAGCATTTTTGCATCTGGTGGCGCTATCCGATCAGGTCGGCAAAAAGCCGGGTGAGTTGTCGGGCGGTCAAAGATAGCGGGTGGCGATTGCGCGCGCTTTGGCTGTGGATCCTTCAGTGCTTTTGTTGGATGAGCCGTTGTCGGCACTGGATCTCAAGTTGCGCCAACACATGCGCGCGGAGCTGCGCAGTATTCAAAAAAAGACTGGCGTCACTTCATCTACATCACCCACGATCAGGTTGAGGCATTGACCATGTCGGACGGGATTGCTGTCATGAATGCGGGACGCATTGAGGAGGCCGGTACCGCAGATCAGATCTATTCCAACCCGGCCTCGGCCTTTTCGGCGTCCTTTGTAGGGGAGGCTAATCAGCTTGTTGGGCGGATCGACGCGGTAGACGGAGGCATGGCCCATATTGTCACACCACATGGCCGCTTTCTGGGGGGAAACCCAACGAGTTTCGCCAAAGGTGGAGAGGCCATACTGTTTGTGCGGCCCGAGAACATGGGCCTTGAACCAGCGAACAACATGCTGTCGGCGCGCGTGCTGCGCCGCGATCTGGAAGGGCCGTTCGTGAACTTGCTGATGGCATCTGAGACGGGCGCCGAGGTGGCGATGTACGTGCCGAACACGGGTCAGATCAGGGCAGAGATGCAGGTTGGCTTTGCGCCAGAAATGGCGACGATCCTACCGCTTGGCCCTGTCGCACGCAACGGACAGGACATTGCAGCGCAATGAGCGATTTGATCCGAAGCTTTGGCAAAGGCCTAAAGGCAGTCTTCTTTGCTGGCGTGGGGGCTGGTGCTGATCATCCTGCCGCAACTGGCCATGCTCGAAGAGGCAATGACCAAGCCTGCGCACCAGCTTGATAGTTCGGTTGCAGGCGCGCTTGAACGTGATGCAGCCACTTGTGTGGGCATTTTGGGTCAGTATGCGCTATCGGCTGAGGCACCGGCGGATAACGGCGGGCTGGTCATTCCCACGATGTCGCGGATGGCTTCGCCCACTTTGAATGCATCCGCCGCGCGCCCGTATATTCTGCAATGCGACCGTGCGACCACCCACCAACTGATGGCGCGTGAAGACGGTGACCAAGTTTTTCTTAACCAACTCTTTAATTTGCCCGACCTTAGCGTCGCGGCGGATGCTCTTCTCGATGACCAGATCGAGTTAGCCCGTCAAATTGAGGCGATCGCGGCGCAGCTCTACACGCGGCTACAAGAGGAAGAGGCCAACGCTTCGCAGCTT
This sequence comes from Sulfitobacter sp., assembly GCF_036961165.1. Taxonomy (GTDB): domain Bacteria; phylum Pseudomonadota; class Alphaproteobacteria; order Rhodobacterales; family Rhodobacteraceae; genus Sulfitobacter. The sequence continues at coordinate 7,767 of NZ_JBALVJ010000049.1, forward strand.
GGCTTTGGCAGTTTTGCCGCGATCAGCAAGCTGGCATTGATCCCGCGTTCTGCCGAAGCGCAGGCGTAAAGCGATGCTTCATGGGCGGCCTACAGCTTTGCCTACACGTTGATCTGTTTTGTGATCGTGGCGATGTTTATGTCGGCCATGCGCACACGCCTCAAAGACTTTGCGAGGGTACAATGACATCACAGCGCATCCTGACTGGCTATATGTGGGTCTTTTTCGCCTTCATGTTCGCGCCGTTGATCTTGATGATCATCACATCCTTTAACGATGTTTCGCCGCCGTCGGTGATGGGTTGGCGCGGATTTACTGGGAAGTGGTACGCGTTCTTCTGGATGTCCGAGGCCGACATTCGCGCTGATCCGGTTCTGCGCGCATTGGACCGTGACCGCTTTGTCGCCTGCTTTGGAGGCTCGCTGCAGGTGGCTGCCGTTGTGGTGCCGCTGTCGCTATTGTTGGGTCTGTCTGGCGCTGTCTTGCTGACCCGCTGGCATAGTCGTGCGAACGGGCCTCTGTGGTGGGTGCTGTTGTCACCGATGTTGGCGCCGGGCATCATCCTGGGGCTATCGGCGCTGGTGTTCTGGGGCGGCTTGGCGTTGGTGCCGGGTTGTTCACAATCATGATGGCGCAGGTGACATTTGTGGCGGGGTATCCGCTGCTGATCCTGATGGCGCGCCTGCAGCGGCAACCGATTGAATTTGAGGAAGCTGCGCTTGATCTGGGGGCGTCGCCATTCCATGTCTTTCGCCGGATCACGCTGCCACTCCTGCTGCCGGCGCTTGCCTCGACTGCCGTGATTGCGCTGCTGTCTTCGATCTAGAACTACAACACCACCACGTTCGCCAAAGGCGGTGCCTGCACCTTCGCGACCGAGATCGGCGCGATGAGCCGCAACCCTAATGGCCACCCTCCGGTGATCAATGCGGTCGGTACGGTGATCGCCCTCATCACAGTGGCGGCAGCACTTGCGCATGCTGCTGTCGCACGCCGCGAACTACGCTAATTCTCTGTCATGAAAATCACCGCACGATGCCATCCCCTGCTTGAACCGTTGCTTCCAAAGCCTGTTCCCGCATCCAAGGCGCTGCCGACATGGATGGCGACAATGCCGTCAGAAGTGGAGGCAGAAACGCTGGGTAGTGCTGCGGTACGATCGCTCAAATACTGCCCGCCGATCATTGATATGATGCGCCTTGGTGTGCTGATCCTTTGTCCGACTGATATCATTATCCAGGGGGGAGCCGTGTCATGGGATTGGTTGCCTCCGATCCTGCCGGATGCCAACATCAGCCGCGCGCCGATTGGTGTGAGCTCATTCTGAAATTCGTCAACTACTGGACGCTTGAAACACCGCCCTCGTGGTCGTTGATGTTTATTCACCCGCAGGGATACCCGGATCTGCCCTTCACCACCTTGGGCGGGGTGGTCGATTGTGACGGGTTCAAGGATGGCTATGTCCATTTCCCTGCACTGCTAAAACCGGATTTTGAAGGCGTTTTCCGCAAGGGTACTCCGGCCGCGCAGGCAGTGCCGGTCCAGAAGGGGATAGAGCTAGAGATAGCGGCGATGTCACCGGCACAGGTTATGCACAGCCGTACTGTGCAGGAAGATATCGCTCGAACACCCGGGCATTATCGCAAGTCGTTTCGCCGCTGAGCCTTTGCTATTCGCCTTGATGCGCGGCATTGGCTTAGGGCAGTTGCAAGGGAAGTGACCCTTTCGCCGTGCGTGTCAGCATCTTGAGTATGTCGGGACGCATGAACAATCCTGCAGAAGCGCGGCGCGCAGGATCTTGTCAGGTACCCCATTTTCCGCGCTGATGCGGTAGCGAGCGATCTGCGCCTCGACATCTGGCTGGTCCGCAAAGCAGGTTGCGGCCTGACCCATTTCCCCAACCGCATCGCGATGCGCCCCAGATTGCGGCGTGCATCTGCATCGTTGCTCTTAAGGTTAACGGCGTGCTGGAAAGCCACATACGCCTCTTCCAAGTCTCCGGCGCCAAGGGCAACGCGCCCCAACTCAAACCACGCCACGGCATATCGCGGGTTTGCGGCCACCGCGCGTTTGAGCCAGACCGCCATCTGATCGGGCTTGCCCGCGGCCTCCAGAACTTTGGCAAGGTTGTAGAACACCTCGGGCGGCGGGGCCTTACCCTTGGCCAAACGGCGCAAGAGACGCTCTGCGGCAGTCCAATCCTGCGCGGTCAAAAGCGCCCCGAGTTTTTTCTGATCGCTCATTCTGTTTCCCTGCGGTTTGTCACAGCAGCTTCACATAATTACGTCATAAGAACATGAAAATTCACGGGGTGTTTCATGTATACTGACATTTTTTCCCTGCCGGGGACCTTTTGGCGCGGCAATCTACATACCCATTCAAACCGCTCCGACGGCGTCCTTGATCCTGATGAGGTATGTCGGCGCTATAAGGCTGAAGGCTATGATTTCATTGCACTGACGGACCACTTGTCGGTCGCTATGACTATCCCATCACTGATACACGGGCATTTAGAGACGCGGATTTTACGACCATCCTCGGGGCTGAGCTGCATTCAGGAGCGATGGAGAACGGTGAGTTGTGGCATATCCTTGCGGTTGGCCTGCCAGTGGATTTCGAGCGGCCTAATGCGCCGGATTTTCACGCACACCGAGATCAGGAAGCAGGTGCGGTACTTGCCGCTCGCGCCCGCGCAGCAGGGGCTTTTGTTGCCATCGCCCATCCCGAATGGTCGGGCCTTACAACGGCAGACGCGCGCACCATTGAAGCGGCGCATGCGGTTGAGGTCTACAATCACGGATGCGCCTCGGGATGTGACCGCCCGCACGGGTTTTACACGCTGGATCAGTTGCTCTCAGAGGGGCGTAAGCTCACGCTATGTGCTACCGATGACGCGCATTTCTCGGAACCAGATCATTTCGGCGGATGGGTCATGGTAAAGGCCAAGCAGAACACGCCGGAAGCGCTGCAGGAAGCTCTAAAAGCGGGTCATCATTACAGCACAACCGGGCCGGAGCTGCGCGGTATCCGGTGGGACGACGATCATGTGAAAGTGCAAAGCTCTGCCGCTCAAAGCGTGATCGTGCAAGGCAAGGGATCAGCCGCAGTTGCGGTTCATGGTGCATCAATGACTTCGACCAAGATCGCACTGGAGCGGTTTAAGAACAGCGACTGGCTGCGGGTGGCGGTGATCGACAGCGCGGGCAAACGCGCGTGGTCCAATCCGGTCTGGCGGGCTGATCTCGCTTAAGACTCTGCTGCATCCTCGAACACTTTAAATGTCTGGTGGAGGATGTGGCTGAGGCTTTCGGCTTGGCAATGCGATCTCCAAGTGGGGTTGGGCGGATGCCGGCATTGGCCTAGCCAAACAGGTGATGTCGAGGCACGGGAACGTCAGCGATCCGGAGGTGTCCAATCGTTCTCCACCGCTGCGTTTTGCCGCCGCAACCGCAAGGCAAGCCCAAGAGAGACACCAACCACGATCGCAATGGTGAGATCAGCGAACACAGTCAGGACCAACGTCAGCAATAGCAGGACGCGATCCGAAATCTGCGTTTGCATATAGCCCCACCATTTGTGCGGTTCGCTCATATTCCAAGCTGTGAGGATCAACAGACCGGCAAGGGCCGGCATCGCGAGATATCCGGCAAGAGGCGCTACCAGCAGCATGACGAGCAAGATGGTCAGCGCATGAACCACACCCGCAACCGGCGTTTTCCCACGTGCACGCACGTTGGTAGCGGTGCGCGCAATTGCGCCCGTCGCTGGCAGCCCTCCAAAAAGAGACAACCCGATATTGGCCAAACCTTGGGCGAATACTTCTGCGTTGGGCCGGTGATGCCCTCAAATCATACGGTCTGCGACCATCGCGGACAGCAGCGACTCAATGCTCGCCAAAAAGGCGATGACAACGGCCGAAGGAAGCAGCTCGATCAGGCGTGCAAGGGTAATCTCGGGCAGTTTGGGAAATGGCAGTGCGCTTGGCAAGGTGCCGAACCGCGAAAAGATAGTGTCGACCGGCAGCACTGCAATGGCTACAATGGCAGAGGTTAGACCCACGGCAACAATCAGCCCCGGAAACTTGGGTGCTAGACGCCGTAGGAATACGATAAGCACCATTGTGCCAAGGCCGATCCCGAGGGCAAAGACACTAAGCGTATCACGCGCATGCCAAAGCGCCTCCATCTTGCCAATGAATTCCGCCGGAACCTCTGTTATCGACAATCCGAACAGGTCTTTGAGTTGACTTGTCGCGATGATCACACCGATGCCGATGGTAAATCCGTTGATGACCGGTTCGGGCACATAGGCGACCAAACTTCCGGCGCGTAGATACCCTGCGACGAGCATGATGATGCCCGCCATAAACGTGGCAAGGACCAGCCCGTCATACCCGTGCTGTTGGATGACCCCGAAAACAACGACGATGAACGCCCCCGTTGGCCCCCCGATTTGCACGCGACTGCCCCCGAAAAGCGAAATCATGAGGCCAGCCACGATCGCCGTCACCAATCCTTTTTCCGGCCCCGCGCCTGACGCGATGGCGATGGCAAGGCTCAAGGGTAGCGCGACCATCGCCACGGTGATACCCGCAGCCACGTCACCGACAAACTGCTGCCGGTCATAGGTCTTCAGCGTTGTTAGGATTTTTGGCTTCATTCCCTAACCATTTGCCTATGGTGGGAAACATTCAACAGCAGATTGCAGGACCCTTTGTCGCAACTGGGTTAGGTTCTTCGGATCGGCATTTGTGTCGCGGCGTTCCACACAGCCAAGGTCACCGCATGGCACATGTCGGTTTCGCAAAAACGCCCCACCGCTGCTGCGGCAGGACGTTCTGTTTGTAAATCAACGTTAGCGCTTACTTCGCGGCCAGCATTTCCGGCACACTGAGCAGGACAACCTCGTTATCTGCTGCTGCGTCCAGCTTGCGGCCCGACGAGAAAGGCAGGTTGTTGTCCACGGCCACCATGATGTGAGTGTCGTCAACGCGCATCACGTCTTCGATGGTGAAAAAGGGCAGGCTGAACCGACCGTCTTCACCACCATCTGTTGAGATGCGGGCACGTCCTTCGGGGTCAGCGATGTTCATCAGATCAATTTCACCGATACGGCGCACGTAACCGTCCGCGTCAACGCTGGCTGTGTCGATGAGAACGACGTGTTTGACCATCGCAGGATTTGGGAAGCAATTTGGCTGCGGATCACCGGCGCATTTGAGGCTAGGCTCACCTTCACCATTGTCACGCTCAATCACCAGCGCGCGTGTCTCGTCGATGAAGTTGAAGTCGCCAATCGTCGTGGCTCCTTCGGCCAGCTTGAACTTAAAGCTTGCGCCTATCCATGAACGGGCAGCCGGATCGAAGGCCATTACCCGCAGGAAATCCTCGCCACTTGCGGCAAGCAGAGGCTTTTCCAGCATTGCCCAAAGCAGACCAGTGCCGGGTTGCAGCGCCATGCCCTCATACCCGCCGGAACGTGGTACGGTCCAATCTGTGCCGATAACGGAAGTCGCAGAAATGCCGGGGGTGTCGGAGCCTTTCAACTGCCGACCGTCAAGCATGGTCGGATACACACCTTTCACCCGTCCATCCAGATCAGCTTCGATCAGGTAAGGGCCGAATTCGTCACCGATCCAGATGGTATCACCCACACGCTGGATGCTTTCGAGATCAAAGTCGGAACCGGTCAGATAGCGGCTTTCGGTTGCTTCCCATGAAATGCGGAACGGAACTTTGAAAGCAGGATCATGCAAGAATACGGTTTCTTTGATGTCCACCGCGCCTGTGTCGAAATTCGCCATCATACGGCTGAAGAACAGCATCGTGTCAGGGCTGTTGGCTTTTGAACCAAAGCCGTTGTCGGTCAGCACATAGACGGACCTATCCTCGGCGCGCACCATCGCGAAGCCGAAAAAGCCCTGCAGTGGTTGGCCGATAAATGGCAGGCTGATACCCGTCAGGCGTTTTCCATGCAGACCGCCAGTGTTGCCCGGCACTGACATCGGCTTGGCGTCGCGGACGGTGCCTGTGAACTTACCGCTGATCCGTGCATCAACGGGCGCATCGTTCGGCGGCGCAACAAGACTCATCGCCGGCAATTAGGCGTGACCGGCCAATGTCGCAGAAAATGTCTCTTGAGCGTTTGCCGGGGCGGCCAGTGCGAGCATGGCAAGGGTTGAAAGCAATCGGGTGGTCATGGCTGTCTCCATTAATAATGACAGGCCCCGATAGAAAGGTGCGAGGTCACACGCAGGTTACGACTGCGTGAAGCTTCCATGACACCAGCCGTTTTTCATGGATTTGCCACCGCTTATGCCAACCGCGCAGGCAGGCATTTGACGCGCCGGATTGGGATCGAAGATTCAAGCGAGGCTACGCCAGGAAGTTTCGTCAACCGCCCCGTCAGAAAATGCTCGAACTCTTCAAGGTCGCGGACCGCCACACGCAAAAGATAATCAAAGCTGCCAGTCATCAGCCAGCAATCCACGATCTGCGGGCACAGACGCACTTCGCGTTCAAACATGACGAGACGGTCGTCAATCTGCCGGTCAAGCCTGACCGAGATAAAGACGTTGAAGGCAAATCCCAGCTTCGCCTCGTCGATGCGTGCGCTGTAGCCCTTGATGTATCCGACTTCCTCGAGCCTGCGGATGCGGCGCGCGCAGGGCGAGGGGGACAGGCCGATCCGCTCGCTCAGTTCCTGATGGGTCAGGCGGGCGTCATTCTGAAGTTCGTGTAGAATCTTTCTATCGGCATCGTCCAAGGTATCTGACATCGGCGCTGGTTTCCTTCGCTTAGGTGCGTCCATGCGCGAGATATCTGCGCAATCGCCCGAAGAACGCAAGCAATTTAGCCCCAAACACCTTTGGTGGTGCTGTATGCATGCAGTGAACTGGGAGGCCCGAATGACCACGAAACAACAACACCTCAAGACCATTGAGCAGCGCCTGCTTTGGCTGTCGCACTGGATGATCCACAATGCCAACCACCTGCGCTCCAAAGCGGACGGGATCAAGGTTGGCGGACATCAGGCTTCGTCGGCGTCGATGGTGTCAATTATGACCGCGCTCTATTTCTCTACGCTTCGGCCCGAAGACCGTGTCGCGGTCAAACCCCATGCCTCCCCCATCTTTCACGCGATCCAGTACCTCATGGGTAACCAGACGCGCGAAAAGATGGAGAATTTCCGCGGTCTTGGCGGCGTGCAAAGCTACCCGAGCCGCACAAAAGATATCGACGATGTCGATTTTTCCACTGGCTCGGTCGGGCTTGGCGTGGCGATCACTTCGTTTGCCTCATTGGTTCAGGATTACATCACCGCAAAATCTTGGGGCGCTGATGCGCCGCAGGGGCGAATGGTGGCGTTGGTTGGCGATGCGGAGCTGGACGAAGGCAATATTTATGAGGCCTTGCAAGAAGGTTGGAAAAACGACCTGCGCAATTGTTGGTGGATCATCGATTATAACCGCCAGTCGCTAGACGGCATCGTGCGCGAAGGATTGTTCGAGCGGGTCGAAAAAATCTTCAATGCGTTCGGGTGGGACATCGTGCGGGTCAAATACGGTGCTCTGCAACGCGCCGCCTTTGAGGAGCCCGGGGGCACGCGTCTACGTGACTGGATTGATGAATGTCCAAACGCGCAATATTCGGCGCTGACCTATATGGGCGGGGTGGTCTGGCGCAAACGTCTGATGGATGATCTGGGTGATCAGGGTGATGTGAGCGCGCTGATTGGCCGCCGCTCGGACAGTGCGCTTGCTGCCCTGATGGAGAACCTTGGCGGCAATTGCGTTGAGACGATGGCGGATACTTTTGCCCGTATTGAGCATGACCGCCCGACATGTTTCATTGCCTACACGATCAAGGGCTGGGGCACGCCGATTGCCGGACACAAAGACAACCACGGCGGCTTGATGACTAAGGCACAGTTCGCTGACTGGCAGGCGAACATGGGCGTAGCAAAGGGTGAGGAGTGGGAGCCGTTCGCAACTGTCGCCGCCCCCGATGATTTGCGCGAGTTCTTGGCAGAGGTTCCGTTTTTTGCCAAATCACCCAGACGTTATGATGATGCCCATCTTGATGTGCCAGCGATGAGGTTCAGCACGGACCGTGAGATTTCAACGCAGACGGCGTTCGGCAGAATTCTGGACGATCTTGCGAAGGGTCAAAGCGATCTGGCGCAGCGTATCGTCACGACTTCACCAGATGTCACCGGAACGACCAGCCTTGGCGCATGGGTCAACCGCCGCAAGCTATTCGCGCGCCGTGCGCAGGCCGACGCCTTTATCGAACACCGTATTCCGTCCACCGCGAAGTGGGAGTTCACGCCGCAGGGCCAGCATATCGAGCTAGGCATCGCCGAGATGAACCTCTTTCTGCTGCTTGGCGCGGCAGGCCTGTCGCATCAGCTGTGGGGTAAGCGGTTGATCCCGATTGGTACTGTTTATGATCCGTTCATTCACCGCGGTCTTGATGCCTTAAACTACGCGTGTTATCAGGATGCGCGATTTATAATTGTCGGCACGCCGTCAGGTGTCACGCTGGCCCCTGAAGGCGGCGCGCACCAGTCGATCGGTACGCCCCTTACTGGCATGGCCCAAGACGGGCTTGCCTCGTTCGAGCCGGCCTTTGCCGATGAATTGGCCGTCATCATGGAGTGGGCCTTTGACTATCTGCAGCGTGACGGGGCAGGCGACCCGGATGAGCGGACGTGGCTTCGCGATGAAACTGGCGGGTCTGTTTATCTGAGGCTCACGACAAAACCCATGGAGCAGCCGGGAACCCGTGCGGACGAAGCCTTTCGGCAGGGCGCGATTGACGGAGCGTACTGGCTGCGTAAACCGGGTCCGAATTGCAGCGTGGTGATTGCGTATCAGGGCGCCGTGGCCGAAGAGGCAATCGCGGCCGCTGGTCTGGTTGGTCCGCACCGGCGTGACGTTGGCGTGCTGGCCGTCACCTCGGCTGACCGACTGAACGCTGGCTGGACAGCGGCACAACGCGAGCAGGCGCGTGGCAACCGTGATGCCATCAGTCATATCGAGGCGCTGCTCTCACCACTCCCATCATCCTGTAACCTTGTCACCGTTCTGGATGGACATCCCGCCACTCTTGCGTGGCTTGGATCTGTCGCGGGGCATCGCACCATTGCCCACGGGGTAGAGCATTTCGGTCAAACCGGATCGATACAGGATCTCTACCGTCACTTCGGTATCGACCGTACGGCTTTGGTGGATTCAATCAGTCGGCTGACAGCGGGGACTTCGATTGACTAGGCGCTGGGCCTAGGGTCGCATTCGGGGCGCCTTCAGGAATCGGCAATGGACCTTTTGGCTTCGAGCAATGCTTGGCGGAATAGGCGGATTGTGGGCGTTGGGTCCTCTTCGGAGCGCGCCATGATCCCCACGGGGCCGGCCATGGTGCTTGTGTCAATTGGCAGGCGGATAATGCTGCCGGCGTCTATGTCGCGTGCAACAACTCCGTGGCTGATGATCCAGATCGCTTGGGCAGGACCCAACGTCATCGCGCGCCCGAAAGCACCTGACACGGTTTCAATCCGGTTAGCCCAATCGCCGATACCATGAGAAATGAGGAACCGGTCCACCAGCGGTCTGATCGCGGCACCTTTAGGGGGATAAAGAATGCGGAACCCCCGCAACGCGTCGAGCGTGCTTTCGTGCGCGAGCGGATGGTCGGGTGCTGCGGCAAAGATCACTTGTTCTGAGTAGAGCTGGGTGAACGACAGCCCTGCCATCGTCTCGGCCTGCCCATGCGCCCGACAACAAGGTCAAGGTCACCGGACCGCAGGCGGCCCACAAGATCGCCGATACGCCCGTCTTCAACGGTGACTGGCGTGGCGGGCGATAGATCAGCAAATCGAAGGATGACGTCGGGTAGCAGATCGGCTGCCACGCTTGGCAACGCGCCGATGCGCAAGGGGGTCGCGGTGCCCGCAGATAAGGCATCAAGGCTTGACAGCCCATGGCTTAACGCGGCCAGCCCCTGTTCGGCGAATTGCTGGAAAACGGCCCCCTCACGGGTCAACTCAATGCCGCCACGGTCCCTGTGCAGCAGGGTCGCGCCCAAGATCGTCTCAAGGTCCTTGAGCGTTTTCGAGATCGCAGGTTGGGTTAGGTTTATACGCTCGGATGCCGCCTTTAGACTGCCGCAACGCACCGTCTCAACAAAGGCGGACAGGTGGCGCATCTTAATCTGGCGAAGTCTATTGCTTTCCATTTAGGCACCTAATCTGTCGAATATGTCATTTTTAATGCATCATAATGTATACTAACATTGCCACAACATCTGTGGAGGAACCCATGAAGACACAAGTAGCCATCATTGGCGGCGGGCCGGCCGGACTTTTGCTGTCGCAGCTTCTGCATACGCGTGGCATCGACAGCGTGGTTCTTGAGCGCAAAACAAAAGACTATGTCTTGGGCCGCATCCGCGCAGGTGTTTTGGAGCAGGGGTTGGTCAAGCTCATGGAGGAAGCAGGTTGCGCCGACAGGATGCACGCAGAGGGCTTTACCCATGACGGGACGCTGATTTCTTACGGTGACGAGATGTTCCGCATCGATTTTTCCGAGCATACTGGCACGCCAGTGATGGTCTACGGCCAGACCGAAGTGACTCGTGATCTATATACGGCGCGTGAAAAGGCCGGTGGTAAAATTGAATTCAATGTCGGGGGGGTTGTCATTCATAGCGCGAACACGGACACACCACATGTTACATACACGGTGAACGGCGAAGCACGGCAGATTGAGTGTGATTTTGTTGCAGGGTGTGACGGGTTTCACGGTGTCAGCCGACAAACCATCCCGCTGGTTGTGCGCCGCGAATATGAGAAAGTCTATCCGTTCGGCTGGCTTGGTATCCTGAGCGAGACCCCCCCCGTGAACCACGAGCTGATCTACGCGAATTCAAAACGCGGTTTCGCCCTGTGCTCCATGCGCAATGAAAAGCTCAGCCGCTACTACATCCAGTGCTCGCTTAGTGATAGTCCAAGCGACTGGACCGACGAAGCGTTCTGGGAGGAACTCAAACGCCGCATACCGAAGGATCAGGCAGACAAGCTGGTCACCGGCCCATCCATCGAGAAATCTATCGCACCGCTGCGGTCTTTCGTGACTGAACCCATGCGCTGGGGGCGATTGTTCCTGTGCGGGGATGCTGCGCATATCGTGCCGCCGACCGGCGCCAAGGGTCTCAATACAGCGGCCTCCGATGTGCATTACCTCTATAACGGATTGCGTGAGTTCTATGAGAGCGGCTCCGCAGCGGGTATTGATAGCTATTCGGAGAAAGCTTTGAGCCGTGTTTGGAAAGCCGAGCGGTTCTCGTGGTGGTTCTCATCGTTGATGCACCGCTATCCAGACCAGTCGGAGTTCGATCTGAAGATGCAGATCGCCGAGCTGGAATTCCTTAGGTCGAACAAAGCTGCGCAGCAGGCGATGGCTGAGAACTACGTCGGGTTGTCGTACTGATGCAGTATTTTTCTCTTACGCCTTGGTCCTCGAAGAAATGCCCTGCAATTCTATGCCCAATTCTAAAGGAGCAATCACATGTCTAACCGTTTTGACGCTGGCATGGCCGTTCGGCGCGAAGTGTTGGGTGATGCCCATGTAGATCGCGCCGAAGCCAACAAATCCGATTTCGATGCACCTTTCCAGACGATGATTGCCGAAGGGGCTTGGGGTACGCTTTGGGCTGATGACACGATCTCGCGGCGTGAGCGCTCAATGCTGACACTTGCCCTGCTGGCCGCCACCGGTAATTTCGAAGAAATCCCGATGCATATTAGGGCCAGCCACAACACTGGGGCCAGTCCTGAAGACATTTTGCAAGCTTTCATGCATGTGGCTGTCTATGCAGGCGTGCCAAAAGCGAACCATGCGATTAAGCTGGCAAAAGAAACGTACCGGGAACTTGGAGTGGTGCTATGAGCCTGATCAAGCAAACTGGCGGTTTTGTGCCGCGTGACCGTGACTGGCAGCCCGATGCTTTGACGCCCACCTACAAGACCAGCATCAAACGCAGCCCGCAAGCGGCTTTGCTGTCGTTTCCAACCACCTTGAGCGAGGAAACCTCTCCCGTTTTCGGACACAACCTGATTGGAGAGCTCGATAACGATCTGATCCTGAATTACGCCCAAGCAGGTCAAAGTGCGATCGGTCCGCGCATCATTGTGCACGGCCGCGTGTTGGATGAGATGGGGCGCAGTTTGCCTGGAGCCTTGCTGGAATTCTGGCAGGCCAACGCGGGCGGACGCTATCGCCATAAGAAAGAAGCGTATCAGGCCGCGCTTGATCCGAACTTTGGCGGCTGCGGACGCACCATCACAGCCGAGGACGGCTCATACGAGTTTCGCACAATTCAGCCGGGGCCGTATCCTTGGCCAAATGGCATGAATGATTGGCGTCCGGCGCATATCCACTTTTCGGTTTTCGGACATGGTTTTGCACAGCGCTTGATCACACAGATGTATTTCGAGGGCGATCCCCACATCAAGCTTTGCCCGATCGTCGGTGTGCTTAAATCCCAAGACGCCGTGGACGCTTTGACAGCGGCGCTTGATATGCACCGCACTGTTCCGATGGACAGCCGTGCGTTCAAATTCGACATCGTGCTGCGCGGCCAGCGCCAGACTTACTTCGAGAACCGCAAAGAGGGTCTTTGATCATGGTACAGAAACTTGAGTATCTTAACGAAAGCCCCAGCCAGACAGCGGGGCCTTACGTGCATATCGGATGCACGCCGAATTTTACCGGTATCGACATCTATGGCGGGGATTTGGGCGCGTCGATGAAGACGGGGCCGGTGCAGGGGCAAGAGATCACGATCAAGGGGATCGTCAATGACGGGACCGGCACGCCTTTGCGCGATGCGATGATCGAAATCTGGCAGCCTGATGCCGCGGGCCTATTTCCGTCCGCCAATGAGACACGCGGGAAGGCTGATCCGAACTTCACGGGCTGGGGCCGCTCGCCGGGTGACATGACCACGGGTGAGTTTACATTCGACACGGTCAAACCCGGCGCAGTGCCGTTTCCGGACGGACGCATGCAGGCGCCGCACATCACGGCATGGGTCGTTGCGCGGGGTATCAACGTCGGTTTGCAGACCCGCATATATTTCGAAGACGAGCCGGATGCGAACGCTGCTGATCCGATCCTGAGCCGGATCGAGCACCAAAACCGCATCCCGACTTTGCTGGCTAAAAAGACCGGCACGGGAAACTATCGGTTTGATATTCGTCTGCAAGGGCCGGACGAGACCATCTTTTTCGATATCTGAGGCGGTGGCACTGAAGCGGCTGCCTGCTCAATGCAGATCACCAGCCACTTCAGAAATTTTCATGTAGCGGTTAGTTTTTGACCATCCACAGCATGTCAACGTCGTGACGCTTCTTGCCAGCATCTTCACCGATGAGCAGGGTGCCATCGTTCAGCGTCAGGATGTTGTCGGGGTTTGCGGGCAGGTCAGCATCACAGCGGCCCTCTGCATCGGTTTTGCCGACAACATAGGGATCCAGACGCGTGATGTTGTAGTCATCTCCTGTCGTCGCAACATAGGTCGCGCCGCAGCCTTCGGCGTTGAGGGCGATAGCACCGGCAACATCGGGGTCGATGACGCCTGTGGACCAGTCCTTGTGACCCCAGCTTTTGTCCATCGTAAACGACAACGCAGATACCCCGAGATAGACGTTCTTCCCGTGGGATGTCACGCCTTCCAGTTTGTCCCATTCATTCGTCGCCCCCATGGCCGCGGCCGTCCGGCGGGACTCCAGAAATGCAGCGCGGCTGTCCGGCGCAGTCCCTGCGGCATGCGCACGGATCTGATCATCCGATACATAGTTGGTCTGCCCCTCGACATAATCGGCAACCTGAACGTTGTCATATTCAGTAATCCAGGTTTCGATTTCGGCATTGTTGGAATGGCCTAGTTCGACCCATGTGACGTCAAATCCTGCGACGGTCGGGTCCGCACTGTCATCTTGTGCTAGCTTTGCGGCAAACAAGGTGCCCTCACTTAGATCGCCAGCAACGTCAGTAACGAACTTGAACAGAACGCCGCCTGAGGCGGTGTTGTACTTATCGTCAGAGTAAACAGCGCTGTCGTCATCGGTCATGTAGATTGTTTTGTTGTCTGGCATGATTGCTGCGGTCTCATGCGACAGGCGGCCTGTCGCATAGTGTTTGACCAGTTCTTCCGCGTTAGCAGAGGCCGCGTTGTTAATCTCGATCATATAGCCGTAGCGGTAAGGGTTCGCCATTTTGCCAATGTACTGCGACATGTTCTTGGGTTTGATGTAGTTGATGTCATTGCCGCCCTGAAAGCTGGCCCGTTCATCGTCGTCGTGATTGTCCGGGTGGTTCCAGGTGGCGGAGTTGTAGAAGAAATACTCTTCAGCCAAAAGCGGCGTGCCCCAAGGCGTCACAATCCCTGAACACAGAACCGCGCCGCCATCGACAGGGGCGAGATCGAGCATTTTCGAAGACGCCAGATCAGCGGTCCATTTGCCGCCGATGCGTGTCAGGCTCACTTTGGAGACAGCACTTGCGCCGTCACGCCCCGCGCCTTCCCAACCTGTGTAAAGATACGCTGTATTTGCACCTGTCGGCACGAAGCCGTTAAAGTCGGGTGTGTTTGAGACATACATCAACTCACCGGCAGCATCATAAACACCGCCAAAGACCTGACCATTGCCCAAGGTATCTCCGGCCTTGGCAAAAACCACATACTCACCAGAGTTTGTGTGCACGCTATCACGTGCAGTTTCAGCCGGGATCGACATGGTGGGGGCGGATGGATCAAACCCTGCCACATAGCCCACCAGCGCCGCAGGAGCGTCATCCTTGAAGGTGTTCTTGCCGCCCGGATGCTGGGCGTTGAGAAACAGATCACCAATGGCGTTTGTCGAAATACCTGTAACTTCAGCCCCGTCCGGCATCGTTGCGATCCGCGTCAGAGTTACCTCTGCTGCTGCAAAAACTGGCAGCATCGCGATGACAGCTGCGGTTGTAAGTAGATGACGTTTGATCATTCTTTATTCCCCTGTTTCTGTGATTCTGGGTCAATCTTAGCGGAGACATCACATAAACCGGAGTTATAAGTTCTGCGGGATGTGCCTATGCATCGCTTGATGACGCGGGACGTTGGTCGCGATGAACGGGAGCTATCCGTCTTATTCCTCAACTGCGGTCGTCGTTTCCAACATATTCCATAGGCTGGCGCGGCAATTGCTTGTGACCGCGACGGAAACCATTCCTTGCTATTGGGACAGATGCTCTTTACTTGTTTAACATCGGGCGCTCTTTCAGAGCGGGCGAGACCTTGAAATAGGTCAACAGTCAAAGGCCGGTTAGCCTGACACTACCTTCGGATTTTACGAATATTAGCGACGCCGTGAATTGCTGCGCTTTGACGGTCTACAGCGGCCTGAGAACTTGCTCGAAACTTATACATTGCCGCTCGGACGCCATTCTTAGCGCATGATGCTCGACTGATCCGCACGTGTTGCCGGGATCGGGCCGGTCAATTTTATTGCAAGCGTTCAGTGTTCGAACGACCCAGCGACAATCACCCGTAATGGCTGCGGTTTCTAACTCGATTTGTGCCCTCTCGATGTCCCTGCGCGAACCTCGTGCGCGGACGTATCATGGGCGCCGCGACCTCATGGCCTTGTCATGCTGTCGATGGAGCATAACCTAATTTGGACAAATACCTACTTTTCACCCCCGGGCCCGTGAACGTGGCCGACACCTTGCGCGCGGCCATCTGCAAAGCAGACATCTGTCATCGGGAGCCTGATTTTGATGAGCTGCTCGGCAGTATCGAAAACAAACTTATCTCGCTCTTTCAGATCAGAAATCGCGCACGCTACCGTGCCGTCGTGATTACCGGTTCCGGCACTTCAGCAAACGAGGCGATGCTGTCCTCTGTTGTGGGAAAGGGCGCGATCCTGATCTTGTCCAACGGTGAGTTTGGTGAGCGATTGCACAAAACGTCTGTCATCCACAACAAGAACACTCACCTCATCGCAATGCCTTGGGGGACGCCGTTCGATATGCCGCAGATTGCCGCATATTTGCAGACCCATAAAATTGATGTCGTGGCGATGGTACATCATGAGACCTGTTCAGGCATGTTGAACCCGCTCGCCCAGATAGGCGCTATGGCCAAAGCCAACGCTGCACTGTTTGTAGTTGATGGTGTCAGTTCCGTTGGAGCGGAGATGATCGACATGGAGGCGTGCAACATAGCGTTTGTATCCAGTTCCAGTTCCAAGGCCATCGGTTCATATCCCGGACTTTCATTCGTTGTTGGTCGCAAGAAGCACTTCAAAAGGCTGAAACGCCACGCCGCGAAAACGACCTATCTGAACCTTGCGACGTTTTACGCCTTCTTGAAACACCATCGCCAGACGCCGAATACGCCCGCGGTTCTATTGTTCTTTGCGCTAGAGCAGGCACTGACGGACATACTGTGCGAAGGGGTTATGAAACGCTATGCGCGGATCAAAGCCCGCGCTGATTTGCTGCGTGAAGGCATGCGTCGGCTCAACCTCGACTTTTTGATTGAGGAAGAGGACATGTGTTCAATCCTGACAACGGTGCGTGTCCCGCCTTCGGTGTCAGTCCGCGACATCAGAGATCGACTGCGGGCTAAATCGATCATCATTTATGAAGGTAAGGGCTGCTTTTCGGGCAAAGTCTTTCAGGTCGGAAATATTGGCGAGTTGTCCGACTACGACATCCGGTTCTTCCTTGCGGCTCTCAAGGATGTGCTGCTGACGTTGCAGGCTGAAGCAACTGACCTAGTTGCACCTGTAAGATCGAAGGCCGCGACTTTGGTTATGCTGCCCACACCTACCCATGCACGTACGAAGGCGGTCTCATGACAGATAAACTGAAACGGCTTTGGGCCACCAAAACCAAAGACGATGAATGGTGGTCCTCTTTCGTAACATCACCGCTCGGCATCCTTGCGAATTACGGCGCAGTCGAAGTTGCGCAGATAACACCGAACCGTATCACGGCAGCCTCTTTTCTGGTCGCTGTGGGCGCAACGTTCGGGATTGTTGTCGGCGGCAACGGATGGCTGATCGCGGCAGCAATTCTCATCCAGATTAGCCATATCCTTGATTGCATGGATGGCCAGATGGCGCGGTATCGAAAAGTCTCTTCACCGGAAGGCAGCTACTATGACCGTCTGACAGATCAGGTGCAGGTCGCGCTTTGGTTCGGGGCTGCCGGATACGCGGCATATGCTCAAACCGCCGATGTTACCCCTGTGTTCCTCGCTATGATTGGCATCGCATTCTACAATTTGCGTGGGTACGCAAAATACGTCTCCCTTGAAATCGAAATGGCTTTTGATCCTGATTATACGGCGAAGATGGCCGGGTTGAAACGCACCGAGACAACGGCTGGCCTCGGGTTTGACCTGCGGGCGAATTGGGCGTGGTTTCTGAAGGAACAACGAAAGGTATTGGCGTTTGATGAGGGAGTATTCGTCTTTATGCTATCCGCCGCTCTTATCTTTGACCAACTCGTCCCGATGTTGTGGCTGTTCGCAGCAAGTCAGGTTTTCTGGGGCACCTATAGATCCTTTCGGCGTGGGCAGAATATCGGGAAGAACCAAAAAGTTCCCCTCCAGAAATAGCGTTTCAACTTTACTCATTTAGGAGTTCACACGATGACTCACGAAACCAATCGCGCGCCCATGGCCGTTATACTTGCCGCTGGTGTTGGCTCACGGCTTAGCCCCCTTACGGATACCTCGGCCAAATGTCTGTTGTCGGTTGGCGGGTCTGCCATTCTTGAAAGGATGATCCGCAACTGCCTGAGCTGCGGTTTGTCACAGTTTGTTCTAGTGCTTGGCCATAGAGCTGATGAAATCAAACAATTTGTTGATAAGACATTTCGCGGCATCCGCGTAACTTATGTGATCAACGACCGCTATCGTGATACCAATACTGGTTATTCTTTGATGTTGGCATCTGCGGCGGTTGGTACAGCCGAGTTCGTTAAATTTGACGCGGATGTGGTGTTTGATGTGAAGATTTTGCGAGAGTTGGTTGATAGTCGTAAGGCAAACGTCTTGTGTATTGACCGGAATATTGCCCTTGCCGACGAAGAAGTGAAGGTTATCACTGATGACGAAATGCGGGTCCTCGAAGTTGGGAAATCCGTAGACGCCGCACTGGCCGCAGGTGAATCGATCGGCATTGAGAAGATTAGCAGCAAAACGGGGCCACTTCTTTTTGCGCAGCTGTCCGAAACGATGGAGAGCCATGATAATGTGCAGGAGTACTACGAAGCTGCCTATGCAAGGCTGGTGACGCAAGGCGTGGTTTTTGAGGCACTTGATATCACCGGTCTTGATTGGACCGAAATTGATACCGCCGAGGATTTTGCAGCGGCTAATGCAATGTTCAGATCGCCAGTGACAACTATTTCGCGTGGTCAGCAAAGAGCAACAGACGAAACTACCAAAAAGGTGGTTACGTTACCCTGACTCCGACTGATCGAAACCGACATTCGCCTGTGACGGGCGATGGTGAACAACCGCAGCCCACCCGTTGCTATTCCAGAAACGGGTCGCTGCATACTGGAAGGACATACAATGGCTAAAGGTAAAAACAGCAACAAAGAGACGAAGAAACCGAAGCAAGAGAAGCCAAAAGTTCATGCAACGGCAAACTCTATGGCCGGAAAACCCGCCGTTGCGATTGGTGGCAAAAAGGTAAAGTAACTCCTGACGGTACTTAATAAGACAATACCTCAGTCGACCGGTCCTATTGAGCGCTTAGTTCAGTAGGGCCGTTTTTCGACAGGTCCTAGTCGACATTCGTGACCTCTAAAAACGCAGTTTCATCCTCAAAATGAGAACCTAGGAGACTAACATGACCGATGCGAACGAAGCTGGTTCCAAGGTTCATTATATCTGCCAAACATACGTCAAAACGACGAACGGCCCCAATGCGGAGTTCGGCTTGAAGGTTGATAAACAATTCGAGTACACCACGTCGCAAGAGGCGGAGAGCCGGGCCGAGCGAGAGTTTAAATCTGACGGATGCGTCGGCGCTGACGCCTATATGCTTGTTGAGGACGAAAATTCTGGTGAAGTTGGTGAGCCAACGTTTATCGTGCGGTTTGGGTCAGTTCCTGAGAGCGAAGGCTACTAAAGGGCCAACCACATAGATTGAGAGTAAAAGTCATTTAAGCACTAGAGCGCCTCGGATGTTTTGATCGGGCAACCGGGGATGCTTGTCGCGTCACGACACATCCTATCGTAAGCAACATGTACGGCCGATCAATCGGGATCGAGGCGTATATGAATTTTTACAGCGTAGATGCTTCGACCGCTCATATCCCTACGAGAACGGCTCAAGCTGCGCTGAACTATCACGCTGTTTAGCACCTTCCACCGATCAAACGAGGCACTCGCGGCAGAATCGCGCGCGGCGTTTGGGCCTGATCTCCATGGGCGTTTCTGCGCGTCGCATGAAATTTCGGACCGTGTGCCCATAACGGTTAAGGACAGGTTGTTTGAAGTGGTCCGGCAAAATTGGACAGCGTGCTAAGATGTATCCAACCCGAA
>NZ_JBALVJ010000165.1:0-2365 GCF_036961165.1 Sulfitobacter sp.
TCTACGCGCAGCACACCATGGCTCTTTGGAAAATACGGCCGAAGCCGCGCCATCTAATCTTCGTTCAGCCAGTGAAGATTGCTCATAAAACCCCCTCAATTTGGGAGTTTGATTCATACAGGCCAGACAGCCTCAAGTTGATTGATGGGTCCTGAGCCTAACCCGCACGCGCCAAGCCTCGATTGCACAGCCCCCGCCCCGGCACATACCCCATATCCGCCTTGGGAAAGAGCGCATCTTCCGGTCCAAAGAACTTCTCGTCCTGCAAGAACCGGACCCAAGCTTTAAAACATTCCCGATAGACTTCATCGACAGGGAAGAACTGACACATGATCGTTTTCGCGTTTTTTGTGTTCACCTCGCGCGCATCTTGGAAGACATGACCCAGTTCAGCATTAACGTGTTTAAGCTTGAGCGATGTCACTGCGCCATCCTGCGCGCCCATCAGCATGAAGAACGCAAAGAACGCCTTGTCGCGTTTGTCGAACGCACTCTCAAACGGCATCGCCTGAAATGCATGTGCCGCATTTTGCATAGAAGGATATGGAATTGCGCGCAGGGCATGTGCCACCCTGCCCGCTTTGAGCGTATTGTTGAAGTACTCGACATCTGGATAGGTCAGTACACGCTTGAACCCATCGCGGCTCACCAGCCAATGAAAGAAACTCTTAACCAGCCGAACAGACCCTCAAACACTAGCTGCTAGAAGCCCCATGTGCAAAAAATAATTTGCTGCAACTTCTAATGTAAAATAAGCGGTTCCGCGACAACGAGGTGCGGCTGCAAATGCACGCGCTGGCCTACAACCGCGGTGTGTTCCTCTACGGCACTGATCTACCCGAAGAGATGGCCGACTGGTCGCGGACCAGCTAGCAAACCCGGTTCATCTAAATCGGTGCGCGGATTGTCCGCCAAGCCCGCACCATCACCTTCCAGCGCGTCGAGGTGGCTGTCAGTGGCAATCGGTTCACCCGTATCATCGCAGCCATCCATCGCCTGCGTTCACCACTGGCTCCACCATGACCGCGTTAGCGATGAAACCTGAAGAACTACGGCTTGGTTGGTCCGCACAAACGGCCCCCAGTCAGATCAACACCCCGATCAGTCTCGCCTTCCAGACCGAAAGCCCGCTCAAAATGGTCGTCTGATGCGCGAAACACCGCACAACGGGGTTCAGAAGGCTTGCTTGGAGCACAGATCAGAGTCACCATGCGCAAGAAGGCGTTCCACTTGGGGAATGTCGGACTAAGCAACAATACACTCTTCCAGAGGCCATGGCAGGCCGTTTTATGCCAAATTTTCCAGTTTTGTGACAGGTGCCCATCGGCCCGCTTTGCAGAGTTGTGACATCCGTCTAAGATTGATCTATTTGTAAATTGCTTTACCAATAAAGCAATTACGTAAAGTAATGCCGCATTTTTTTTCATATTTCAATTTTTCAAAGGAACATATCCATGACCCTAACAGTGATTTCCGGTAACGATACTGTTGCACAATCCATAGACGGCGACGATCAGTTCATTCTCCTAGAGGATGCAAGCCTTGTCGTGACCGGCAATTCCAGAGCGCTGAGCGTGACGGGGGACGACAACAATGTCATCATCCTCGGCGACTTTGTCTCAGCCGGCACCCAGAACGCGATCGTCTCAAGCGGGGGGACAGGCAACTCCTACACCTTCGGCGCCAATGCGGTTCTGTCCTTCGCCAACGATTTCTTCAACGGTATGAACTTCAACAGTGACAACGAGACCATCACTAACCACGGCCAGATCTATGGCAGCCGAACCGTCGTTTTTCTTGGCGGATCAAACGATGTTTTCATAAACTACGGCATCGTTGCCGGCGCCAGCACAACTTTTGAAACTGTTCGTATGGGCGACGCCAACCAGACGCTGGTCAACCATGGCAGCGTGACCTCTGGTGCGGAGGCTGTAGTGTCCGTGGGCTTAAATTCTGGCATCGTCAATTTTGGACAGATCGTCGGAACCACCGCCATACAGGCCAATACGGGTAGCGCAAGAATTACCAATCACGGTGATCTGACCGGCACGACCGGAACAGCCGTTTCCATGACCAGCACCGATGCCATATTCACGAATTTCGGCACCGTCAGCGGCGATGTGACCGCACAGCAGGCGGTCACCGTCCGCAATGCCGGGTTGATCGATGGCGACGTGATCACCAACGGTTCGTCGGACGTGATGGTGAATTCTGGCACCATCACGGGTTCCGTCGATCTCGGCACCGGCAATGACATCTATCGCGGCTTTGGCGGCACCGTTCTGGGCACCATCGATGGCGGCGCAGATGACGACACCTATTTCATCGACCAGCCCGACGCGGTGATCAACGACTTAAGCGGCAA
>NZ_JBALVJ010000050.1:0-14638 GCF_036961165.1 Sulfitobacter sp.
TGAAATCAGAGACGCCGCATGAAATCGGCGGACAACACCTTTGACAAACACCGGAACCAGCGCGTTCCAATAAAGCCCGGACAAATTGCATTCACACGGATAGCCGGGGCCAGTGCCCGCGCTAGAGATACCGTCATTGTATTCAAAGCGCCTTTGGTCGCGGCATAGGCGACCGATGATCCGATACCTTTGATCCCCGCAATCGATGATGTGTTCAGCACCGCGCTGGCCCGTCCGGTAGTTTCGTGTGCCGCGACAAGCAACGCCTTGGTGGCCTGTAGCATCAGATAGGGGCCCACCACGTTTACCTCATAGGTCTCCATGAAATCGTCTTTTGTCAGCACATTCAGGTCAGAATGGTCGCGCGCATGTCGTGTGATGCCGGCATTGTTCGCCAGAATATCTAATCGTCCCCGCCGCCCTGCTGCCTCGGCCAAGGTCTGGCAACCCATAGGGTCAGCGACATTCGCCTTCACCACCTCAACTTGCGATCCGGCTGCACGACAAAGGTCGGCAGCCTCTTCAGCCTCAACTACTGACCGGGAATAGTTGATGATGACGTCTGCACCGCGTTCCGCCAGCTTGACGGCCATGGAACGCCCCAGGCCCGTCGTGGAGCCCGTCACTAGCGCGATGCGCCCTTCTAAATCACTCATTTATCTTGCCCCCATATGTCGATTTAAGACTGTTCGATGTTTGAAATGCGCGCTGGGACCCCAAATTCGCGATGGCAAACCGCTGCGAGACGAGCAATCCCTTCGCGAATTTCGGCTTCCTTCGGATTACCAAAACACAGACGCATGCGACGGTGATTTTGCGCGCCATCGACGGCCCATTCGGCACCTGGGTTGATGGCGACGCCCTTCTTGAGAGCCTCCACTTCAAGATGCTTAGTGTCTACGCCGTCAGGCAATGTGACCCAAATGAAAATGCCGCCCAGCGGTGGCGTGAATTCTGCAGCCGTACCAAAGTGTTCTTCAAGCGCCTGTATGGTCACATCACACTTCGCTTTGAGTAGGGCACGAAGGCGCATGATATGATCCGTGAAGTGGTGTTTGCAGAACTCTGCCAAGACCATCTGGTCAAGCGCCCCAGTGCCCGCATCCGTTTTCAACGGCAAGATTTGTGCGAGGATCGGCCAGTCAGCCATGATAAACCCGATGCGCAAAGCTGGTGCGACGGATTTGGAGAAGGAGCCGCAATAGATAACGCGATTGGGCCGCCCTTCCGCTTGTGCGGCCGCGGCATCTAGGGCGCGGATAGATGGCGGCCGCATGCCGGACCACACCAGATCGGCATAGCAATGGTCTTCGAAAATCAGGCAGTTGTAGCGTGCCGCGAGATCAAGCAACTGTCGGCGGCGCTCCACCGGCATCACGCTGCCTGTTGGGTTCTGAACGGTCGGAATGGTGTAGATGAACTTGACCGGCTTGCCTGCACGTCGCTGATTTTCCAGCAACTCAGCCAGATGTGTCGGGTCTATCCCGTCGTCGTCAAGTCGGACCCCCAGATAGGATACGCCTAGCTTAGCCAACCGTGTCAGCGCGCCGCCATAGGTGGCTTCTTCGGCAATAACTACATCATTCGGTCCCACTAACAACTGGTTCACCAAATCAAGTGCTTGCAAAGAACCCGAGGTGATCAAAATATCATCTGCGCTGTCTTGCATATCGGCACTGTCGGCCATCCAGGAAGCAATGAACTCACGAAGGGGGCGATACCCTTGTGGCCCGCTGTTCAGCCCATAAGTAGCCAGTGTGGCACCCTCACGTGCGATCACCTTGGTCGCCGCGGCTGTCAGGGCCTCAACAGGAACACCGGCCGGATCGTTATGACCACCAACGAAATTAAAGGCTGGAAAGGCTTTGAAGGGTGCCTTTTCAGGCGCGGCAAATGAGTGCGAAACAGGGTCGTGACATCAAAGTGCATGGGATTGGTTCCTTTGCTGAACTATTATAAATGATTGCCCTGCATACTAAAAACACGACCAGGATTAAGGATATTCTTGGGATCCATCGCTTGCTTTAACGTGCGCATGAGGGCCAGTTCTGCCGAATTTCGACTTTGCCCCAGATAGGCGCGCTTCAGCGTGCCAATCCCGTGTTCAGCCGAGATTGAGCCGCCAACTTCGCCCACCCAACCATAGACGATCTCTTGGATTTGGCCTTTGGGCTGCGGCTCATCACCCACGGCTTTCGCGACCAGATGCAGGTTCCCATCCGCCAGATGCCCGCCAATATACAAACGGACATCGCCCAAGGCGTTTTGTAAACGGGTCAACAAGACTTCTTCGATGGTTTTCATGTCAGGAATGGACAGGCTGATATCGAACCCAACGGCAGGCTGTTGCTTGCCCATGGCATGCGCCATGCCGTCGCGCACTTCCCAGAACGCATTTATCTCAGCAGTGGAGCGCGACAGGACTGCGTCAACGATCATGTCTCGTTCAAGCGCCTGCGCCAGAGAGGTCTCAAACTTCTCAGTATCCCCCGCCGGATCAGAGCCCATCATTTCGATCAGAACGTAAAAAGGGTGGCCCACCGCAACTGGTGCTTTCACCCCAGCCACATCCGATAGGATTGCGTCATACGTCTTGGCCCAAATCACCTCAAACGCGCTGAGGTCCGCACCAAGGGCAGATCGCATGTGGCTCATCAGGTCAGACACCGCATCAAAGCTATCAGCTGCACAGAAGGCGACCACCTGCGTCTTTGGCTTGGGGAACAGCCGCAACGTCGCGCGGGTGATCAGGCCCAAGGTGCCCTCGCTGCCGATGAACAGTTGCTTGAGGTCGTAGCCGGTGTTGTTTTTGATATAGCCGTTCAGGCTGTTGACGATGGTGCCGTCAGCCAGAACCGCCTCAACCCCCAAGGTCAGATCGCGTGTCATGCCATAGCGGATCACCCTGTTGCCGCCTGCATTCGTGGCGAGATTTCCGCCAATACTGCACGAACCCCGTGACCCTAAATCAAGCGGATAGACCATGTCATGGGCATCGGCGGCCTCTTGCACCACTTGCAGCGCCGTGCCCGCCTGAACTGTGATTGTGCCCGCCTTTGGATCAATGCTCTCGACCTTGTTCATACGTTCAAGCGAGATCACAATCTCGCCGTGTTGGGGTATTGCGCCCACGACCAATCCGGTCAGCCCGCCCTGAACAACGACGGGTTGGGTGGCGGCGTGACAGATCGCCATAATCTGCGACAGCTCTGCGGTGGAGGTGGGTCTTAGGACCACGTCAGGTTTCACATCCCCGACACCGCGGGGGTCGGTGTGATAGCCCGGATGCACATCTGTGCCGCTCAGGACACCTGTCGCACCAAGGATGTCGCGAAAGTTTTCAAGAATGTCGGTCTGCATTGTGATCAACTGCTCTCCGTTTTGGTGGTAGACCTACTTTCGGCTTCTGCAATCAGCTTGGCAAGTGATGCGACCGGGCAAAATCTCATCAAGCCTCTGAGGTAAACGCGTCAATCTCTTCCTGCGGAACACCTGCGCTTTGCGCCGCTTCCATTAGTTGCGCCAACGTGCCTGCATCAACAAAGATGCCGTTGGCTTTGCGCTCCTGCGCGCTGCGGCGTTCGGGATCACCAGGCAATTGCACCGCATCAAAACCGGGGGCCGGAAGGGAGGCTTTCACCCAATCGGTATATTTGTCAACGTCGATGCCGAACGCCTCTGCCGTGCCGAAAACGTCCGGATCAATCAGGATCGCCATCATGTTGTTGGTGATGTTCGCCTCGACTTCCCGCTCTGGCAGATAAGCGCCACCGCCACTGAACGATCCGCCCAGAATGTCGCCCAGCAGGGCCAAGCCAAACCCTTTGTGCTGTCCGAAAGTCGTGAGGGACCCGCCTGCGTCATCAAACATGACTGAAGGGTCGGTGGTCGGATTGCCCTTTGCGTCGATCACCGACCCCTCAGGCACCTGTTTGCCGCTGAGGTGAGCTACACGCGCCTTGCCCATTGCGATAGTGCTGGTGGCCATGTCC
The DNA here is from genome assembly GCF_036961165.1 of Sulfitobacter sp. GTDB lineage: Bacteria > Pseudomonadota > Alphaproteobacteria > Rhodobacterales > Rhodobacteraceae > Sulfitobacter. The sequence goes on from NZ_JBALVJ010000050.1 coordinate 3,993, forward strand.
AACAGGAACATCGGGTGTTTGTCGGTAGCCGGTATCGCGGTACAGTAGGGGTTGGTGACAAAGCGCGCGTCGCTGCCGCCAAAGGGGGCCACGATAGGGCGTGATGACTGCACGTTGGCGTATAGGATGCAGATGAAACCAGCCTCTGCCGCCATGGCCCCCCAATCCCCTAGACGCCCGAGGTGAAAGCTGTTGCGCAGCGACAGCACGGCAAAATGGCTGGCCCGTGCGCGTTCAATTGCGATTTCCATCGCTTGCTCAGCGACGATATGGCCAAAGCCATGCGCGCCGTCCACCAATACAAATGGTCCTTTGTCTTGAACGATCTTTGCTTTCCCATCGGGGATTAACTGCCCAGCCAAAATCCCTTCGACATAAGCGGGGATCATTCCGACCCCGTGACTGTCATGGCCTGTCAGATTTGCACTGACCAGGCGCGTCGCCACCTTGGCTGCCGCATCAGGTGTGCCACTGGCGTGGCTGAGAATGGAGGTCGCGAGAGCGGTCAGGCGGTCAGCGGATATTTTCATGTGCTTCAGGCTTTCATTTGGATCGATGTGCTTGGGGGGTTTTCCGGTAAATCTCGCCGCGTTCACGGACCGGATCAAGCAAAGAGAGGTCGTTGGTTTCTTGTGTATAGCCCGCAGGGTAGGGGGCGCGCACATCAATGTTCAGGGCGCTCATAACCCGCGTGTTGCGATAGTAGCACTGGACTGTAAGGGTCTGGATTAGCTCTGCTTCAACGCGAAAGCTCCGTCGGAATTCTTCTGCCTTTGCGGCATCGACAGGTGTTCCGTCTGACAGATACGCCAGTGCCGCAGCAAGGCGCGGGTGCAAACTGGCCCCGCTGGTCAGGATATCACACAGGATTTCAGGATCGTCCGCCCCCGGTTGGTTGAATGTCCCGGATGCAGGAATGATCTGCGCCACCAACGCTTTGAGGGCCGCTTGCTCGTCCCGGGTAAAGGCGTGTTCCTTCATTCCATCGCTCCCTTAGTCAAACAGATTTGCCAGACGTTGCTTCATCTGGTCGGCAATATAAAGCGCCAGAGCCTGCAACGTACTGGTTGGGTTTGCAGCCCCGCTGGTGACGAATATGCTGCCGTCGACGATGAACAGGTTGCGCACGTCGTGTGAGCGGCCCCATTCATTCACGACTGATCGTGCTGGATCAGACCCCATGCGCGCTGTACCAAGCAGGTGCCAGCCCGCCAAAGGAATGGGGGACTCTGTGATCACCTCTTTTGCTCCGGCGGCCTGCATCACTTCGGTACCGCGCTCGATGGCATGCGCCATCATCTGTTTGCTGTTCTCGCTTATGGTATAGGTGATGTGGGGCGCGGGGATGCCGTTGCTGTCGGTCTGGGTCGGGTCCAGCGTCACGCAGTTGTGCTCTTCAGGCAGATCTTCGCAGATCGCAAACAGGCTGGTCACCCGATCCTGAAGCGCGCGAAACGCACTGTGGTGATCCGTACCCCAAGGGATCTTCCCCCAGGTCATGCCTGCAAGAGCCGTGCCCACAGGCCCCATCCCTCGTGAAGTTTCGAACGTATATCCGCGCATAAACCTGCGCGTCGGATCGGTTTCATAGAATTGCTGGCTCATGATGCTTTTGTGCGGCCCATTATGCCCGTCCAGCGCCTCGTCAAAAACACCCTGAATGCTGGCATAGGGGTGGAACATTAGGTTCTTGCCCACCAATCCGCTGCTGTTGGCCAACCCGTCAGGAAAGCGTTTCGAGGTCGAATTCAATAAAAGCCGCGGTGTGCCGATGCCGTTACTTGCCATGATCACAACATGTGCTGCCTGGAACTGTTCCTCTCCGGCCGCATCATAGTAGATCGCGCCCGTCGCCATTCCTTTGTCATCCACAGTGATCTCGCGCACACGACAGCGGGTGCGCAGCTCCACGCCTTTGCGCAAGGCCTGTGGCCAGTAGGTAAGATCAACCGACCCCTTGGCCCCCTGCGCACAGCCACTGATGCAGGCCCCCAGGTTGATGCATTTGACTCGTCCCTCGTAGTCTTCGGTCGCAATGGCCAGATCGCAAGGCCACCAATGCCAGCCGTGCGCGTTAAAGCCTTCTGCCATCTTGCGCCCGGACCGCCCCATGGGTGCTCGGGGCATTGGCGGGGTTTTTCCAGCAGGATATGCAGGATCACCGGCAAGCCCGGAAACCCCCATCATACGGTCGTTTTCGGCGAAAAAGGGCTCCAGCATTTGATAGTCCACCGGCCAATCCTCCGCGACACCATCGAGGGTGCGGACACAAAAGTCGGATGGATGGAGGCGCGGGAAATGTGCCGCATATAAAACAGTTCCCCCGCCCGCACCGTTGAAATTTGTCACTTTGATTGGCGAGGCGTCGTCATTGACGGGATAGTCTTCGGGCAAGCCGCGTGCATTGGGGCTAAGCGCGAAATCGCCCAAGCGCCGTGCTTCCCAGTCTCGGCCTGTCGTTGGGAAGGTACGCTGATTAGGGATGCCGCCTTGCACAAGGCATAGTATCCGCATCCGGGTGTCGGCGAGGCTCCAAGCCACCGCCGCTCCGGAAGCGCCTGCACCTATGATCAAGACATCAACAGGATCGTGCGTCATGGATCGTTCTCCCCCGCGATGTTGGCCCGCTCAACTTGTGCTAATGTTGCCCACCTGCTTCTGGCGACACAATGGTTTGTTCGGTTTGTCGTTCTCGGTAAGCAATGAAAAGGCCGGATGAAAAGATCACGGCCGCGCCGATTAATGTAAATACATCGGGAATTTCTGCAAAAAACCACGCGCCAATGATTGCCGTCCAGATGAGCTTGAGGAAATCGAACGGCATCAGGGCTGTTGGATCGGTTTCCTTCAATGCTTGGCTTAAAGTCATTTGCGCAATTGTCCCGAAAAGTCCGATCAGGACCATCCAGCACAGTGTTTCAAATCCAAATGGCTGCCACACCCAAAGCGCTGGAATGACTGAAAAGAGGCCAAGAAAAATACCCATGTAAGCCACGATGGTCAGGCTGGATTCAGTACGCGACAGAATCTTGATGATGATCATCGCCACAGCCCAGAGCGCCGCCGCGGCAGTTACCAATAGGGCACCGGTTTCGATGGCTACGATGCCAGGCCTCAAGATAATCAACATGCCCGCGAAACCGAATAAGATGGCCAGCCAACGGTAGATGCGAAACCGTTCGCCCAATACAAGTACCGCGAGGATGGCCATAAAAATAGGGGCCGTGAAGCTGAGCGCGGTTACTTTTGCCAGAGGTGAGATTGAAAGTGCGGTAAAGAACATCAACATTGCCGCGATGTTGATCACCCCGCGCAACACATGGAGGCCAATCTTTTGCGTGCGCAATATCGCAAAGCGTGAGCGCATCAGGAGAGGTAGCAAAAACGCCAGTCCGAACACGTTACGAAAAAAGGCGATCTGAAACGGCGGCAGCACCTCAGATACAAAGCGGACCAGTCCATGCATGATCGAAAACGCCACTGTTGCGATGATCATCAGTAAGATGCCCTGAAGCCCCGGCGTTTGCCGATCCCAAAGCGCGCGATATAGGTTCAGGCTTGAGGTCAGCATTTCCTTGGCCGCCGTAATTCAGTATTCTGTTGATGCACAAACTGGATCAACGCGTAGCGTCGGTGATGCTGAGCATACCCATTTGGGCGTTTGACGTTGTGCATAAATTTATTGGTGCCATTGTGACGCCTTCGCGTAGGCTAGGGTTTGTAAAAATCAGACGTCTTTGCACGTGCGGCCAACCACCATCCAGATTGCTCCGGCCAAGACACAAAACTGGGGTCCGCCCCCAGTGTTTGGGCTGCATGCAGTGCCCACATCGGATCGACCAAGGCTTCGCGGCCAATCGCGATCAGGTCAGCCTGACCTTGTGCCAAAATGGCTTCAGCTTGCTGAGGATGTGTGATCAAGCCGACGGCCATTGTTGCCATATCGACGTCCTTGCGCACCCGTTCTGCATAGCTGACCTGAAAACCCGGTTGGCGTTTATTTGGGACACTCGCCGTTGCCGATCCGGCGATCCCACTTGACGAGCAATCCATCACGTCAACGCCGATGCGTTTGAGTTCTGCGGAAAGGACTACAGTATCATCAAGGCTCCACCCTTCGAGTGTGCCATCGACAGCCGAGGTGCGAAAGAACAGCGGCAGATCGCTAGGCCAAACAGCACGCACCGCTTCGGTCACCTCAAGCGCAAGCCGCATTCGTCCTAATAAATCACCACCGTACTTGTCGGTCCTTTTGTTGGACAAAGGCGACAGAAAACTGTGAATTAGATAGCCATGTGCGCCATGCACTTCGGCTATTTTATACCCGGCCACCAGCGCACGCTTTGTAGCCGATACGAAGTCCGCAATGAGATCGTCGATATCTTGCTCCGACAGTGCGTGTGGCATCGGCCAGCCTTCCGCGACCGGTATCTCAGAAGGGCCAACAGGGGTCCAAGGCATGTCTCCACGGGCAAAGTCAGCCTCCGATAAGGGCCCGTTCCCAAACCACGGTCTCTGCATGCCACTTTTGCGGCCTGCGTGAGACAACTGGATTGCAGGAATCGCCCCATTGCGCAGGGAAAACTCAGCGATACGGGCATGGACGGGTATCTGACTATCTGCCCAAAGGCCGGGACATCCATGGGTGATCCGCCCAGATTTCTGGACCGCTGTAGCCTCAGTGAAGACAATGCCCGCGCCGCCTATCGCGAACCGACCCAGATGCACCACATGCCAATCGTCCATATGTCCCTCATGGGCCGAATATTGGCACATCGGTGAAATCACCACGCGGTTGCGGGCCCTGAGACCACGCAGTTCGAAAGGTTGAAAGAGATGGGGAGCGGCAGCCATGGTAACTCCTGACTTGGTTTTCGATACAACGCTATCTCGGCAAGATAGAAGTAACAACAAACAGGTGTGTTCTGGCCGGTAAGTAGAAGGGTCCTTGGCGGAAGTCGCAGCAAAACCAGCTTTGCAAACGGTTCGCTTTTATTCAATACCGTCTTGGTATGCTGAGACGTAGTTTTGCTTAACGATCATTACTCGGACTACAAAAAACTGGTAAGCAACGGATATATATTCGGAGGCACTCAGTCGATTTCTTGTGTGGATCAAAATTTTCGGATGGAGAGGTTAAAGCCACCGCAGCGGTTGTTATCGTTGGAAAGTGTTTACATGACCACCATTGACGGGAAGTCTATGTGAGTCAGAGCGTTGGTCGAATGAGCTGTCTGAACTTGAGAGAAGCTGGGAGCCCTGACCATTGGCAACAACTTTCGGTAGCCTTGCCTCCAGAAGGTGTGAAGCAGCATTTCAACACTGAGAATAAGTGCATTAAGCGCCTTGCAGCAGTGCGGTGGCCTGCGGGCATAGTCTGCAGAGAGGTGGATCGGTTCGTTTGAACAGTTTTGAGCAGCTTCCTAAGTGGATTTCCCGCTCGGTTACGCCGCGACCGGGATTGGTTGCGGCTTGATCTGATATGCCTGATCGGGCGTCTGCCCGTCCAGCGATGAATGTGGTCTCCTTGTGTTGTAGGATGTCAGGTAGCAGGCCAGGCTTGCTCTGGCGATCGAGACGCTGTCGTAGGCGCACAGGTAGACTTCCTCGTATTTGATGCTGCGCCACAAGCGCTCGACAAAGACATTGTCGCGCCATGCCCCTTTCCCGTCCATGCTGATCTGGATGCCCGCGTCCCTTAGCGCCTTGATGAAGTCGATGGACGTGAACTGGCTGCCCTGGTCCGAGTTCATGATCTCCGGCTTGCCGAACCGGCGGATCGCCTCGTTCAGCGCCTTGCCAAACCACTAAATCCGAAATGGCGGTCAAAATGGGGGATGTAAAATCACCATTAACCCTTAAATCACTGATTCAAATGCAAAAAAATAAGGTTTATGGCGGAGACGAAGTCCGCAATATAATCCCTATAGATCATTGATAATATGTAATAATTACGATTATTTAGAGAATACCACGATTCGCACCATGCTAAATTGTATGTAGAGTCTCAAGCGCGATGGCGGGAGTTGAGAGGCGAAGATTGATTGCATGGATGATCCTGTCGACTCAATTTTGAATAATGCTTAACTACTTTCAATTTATCCATTTAAGACTGAATTGCTGAAAGCTAAGGGCACTGCTCCGCAGCCGCAGCTTTGCCTCATCTTCTTGGAAATACTAAGAGCGCGATACCTTATCCTGAATGCCTGGATTAAGCAGCCCCCCTCCTAAGGGGCAGGTTATTGGTTCGAATCCAATCGGGGTCACCAAAAACTCCTGAAAAATATGGCTAATTTACAGAGCTTTGTGCAGTAGCGTGCAGAAACTCCCGTGAGCTTTCGGGCCGAATTCTGCAGAAACGGCGGAAATCTCGTACAAAACTTGTACAAAATTCGCACGTCCTTGCGCACTTTGGGGCCCTCCAATGAGCTGGCGGGTCGCAAACACATGCGCGGAACGAAAGTTTGACAGCGCAACGCGCAAGCAGATCATCATGTTCTTGGCAGATAAGGCGAGCGACGATGGCTCCGGCATCTGGTGTTCCAAGGGCACAATCCAGCGGTACACGGAGCTGGGAGAGACCACAGTCAAGCGAACCGTCCGCGAATTCCTGAAAGAAGGCATCCTGATCGAGACCGGCGCGCGCACCTGCAAGAGCGGTTTCACCGTCGGCTACCGGATCGATCTGACCAAGGTTGAGGCGCTGGACCCTACGCTTGAGCCTGAGATTGAGACGGGGGCCAGACTGGACGGGGTACCGGGGCCACCACGGCCCCCAAACCATCCTAAAACCATCCATAAACCACCTACGCGCAGGCGCGAGGCGGCTGCGGATGAAGAAGCCGAGAAGATTTTGGCAGCCTATCCGCCCGACCGTTTGCGCAGCAAAGCGGCCTGCATTGCCCAGATCGAAGAGGCCATGAAGGACGGGATCGGGCCGGAGGAACTGCTGCTGACGGTCCAAGCCTACGCAACCGACAGCGCTGGTTTCACCCGCTCCAAGATCTGCTTTTCCGACAACTGGTTTCAGACGCGGCGCTGGCAAGGATACATCGAGGATATCCGCGCCAAGCGAGAGAAAGCCCAAACTGCAAGCGCCGATCACCATGCGCGGCTGGCTTGCTGGATCAGCGACCGCAGCCCGATGTGCAAACACATCACGCCGACCCAAGTCACGGCTTTGCTGGCGTCGAAGGTGGTGACGGAGGTCCAAATTCATGCTGCAGGGTTGTGATCATGACCGCAACCGATCCGACAGAAGAGCAAACAGCAAGGCGACCCATGTCATACGCTGGCGCTGCTGACATGGGACCTTACGAGGGGCGGCAAGCCTCCCCTTCGAACCCCACCGGCGCGGGAAAAGCCCACACCAAAGAGCCGCTGACCGAGACGTTCGTCTTCCGGTGCACAGTGGCAGAGAAGGCCCAGTTGCGCGCCAAGGCCGAGGCCGCTGGCCTGCCCGCTGCGACCTTGCTTCGCGAGGCGCTTGGCCTGACTGAGGCCCGCCGCCGCAATCCCATCCCCCGCGTTAATCCGGCGCTGGTGCTGGCCGTCGGGCGCATCGGCGGCAACCTCAACCAGATCGCCCGCTGGCTGAACCGCGCGATGCTCGCGGGCCGCGTTGATCTCGACGCGCTGACCGTTGCACGCCGCCTACTAACCATCGAGCGCCAACTTGCCCAGATCGTCGAGGCTGCGCGCCGATGTTGTTAAAGTTCTTTCGCAACGGCAAAGGCTCGGGTGCTGGTCCGGTCGGCTACATCGTGGCGGACAAGGTGCTGGCCTACGACGACAACCGCGACCTGATCCGCGATGCAAACGGCCAACCGATGACAGTCACACGGGAGCCGTTGCCGGAGGTCCTGCGCGGCAACCCCGACCGCACCGAGGCTCAGATCGACGCCAGCCGCCACCAGTGGACCTACCGCGCGGGCGTGATCAGCTTTGCGGCCACCGACGCCCTGACAGAGGAACAGCAGGTCGAGGTCATGGACGGGTTCGAGCGTCTGGCCTTCGCAGGGCTGGACCCGACGCAATATGAGGTGCTCTGGGTCCGACATACCCACGAAGACCGTGTCGAGCTTCATTTCTGCACGCCCTAAATCCGTCTGGGGAAAGCGGAGCCATGTCCGTCAGCTGATTTGCGCAACAGACTCCCGTGACGGGATACAATGTAATCTACGTGCCAGCTCTAGCCGCAATCCGCTTCAACCCTGATCTAAAGGCAAAATATACCGCGCTGCGTGATGCCGGAAAACCGGCAAAAGTTGCTATCGTCGCAGCCATGAGGAAGTTGATCGAAACCGCAAATGCACTCGTCAAAGCTGACCAAATTTGGGTCCAAAAAAATCGCTTGATCAAGACGGATACTCAAGCCCGGCGAATTATGTGCGATCATCCACGCGATCTGCATCTACTGGTGTTCCGCAGGCGCTGTAGTGTTGCCGCGTGGCCCGGCGGATGCTTAAGGATACCCCAGTCTGTTAGGCGACCGGCATATCCACAACCACATCGTCATCAATGCCTAATGTCGCCAGGACATTGCCGCCGTCGACATATTCGTAGATGTTGAGCATGTTGCCATCGCTGTCCTTGACGGCGGCTGTTGTCGCCGCGCGGAATTGACCTGTCCCGCCAGCGGCAAGGGTCAGCGTATCGATGAGGGCCTCACCCAGAATGACCATGCTCCCAGTCAAATCGGCCCCCAGCAGGCTGTTCAGTTCGACATGTCCGGTGTCCGACATGTTAAGGATATCGGCAAGGCTAAGCTCAAGCGAATTCGCAAGGCCATTCGCCATATCAATCGCTTCGATGCCGCTCAGTTGCAGGCTGGGCATCAGATCCGTCCCCGGCGCATTGCCGATGTCGATGAGCAAGGTGTCAGTGCCTGCACCACCGTCCAGGCGATCGATGTCCGCGCCAGGCGCATTGGATAGCACAAGGATATCATCACCGTCCCCCGCCAGCATAATGTCAGACCCGAGGCCGCCATCAATCGTATCGTCTCCGCCAAAGCCCAAGATCACATCATTCCCACCGGCACCATTGATCAGATCGCCCATTTCACCGCCCAATAGAAGGTCGCTGTCGTTCAGGCCGGTCAGCACTTCGGCAACGGTCGAAGCGCTCAGGCGTTCGGTGGAGAACAACACGATCTCTGCTGTGTTCATATTGCCATCAAGGTCAAAACGCACGGTGACGCTGAAGCGGTTTTCCATACCCAACAGAGTTTCGATCCCGTTGATCTCAGCCATGGCGAGGTCGTAGTTTAACCCAGTGTTTACAACGCCCGAGCTGGCTTTGTTGGCAATCACGCCGTGATCCACGCCATCGCTCGTCAGCGTCAGTTCGAAATCGATCAAGATGGGATTGAAGATCGCCGATCCGGACAACGCGCCAGACAATTCGCTGGGTGCGCTGAGCAGCGTTGGCGTCGCATCCACCAGGCTGAGCGTATTCAAATCGATCGCGGTGCCGATCCCGTAGACTTCGATCGTCACGCCGTATCCGATTGATCCGCCGTTGCGCAACGAGTCCAACGCGGAAACCCAGGCGCCACCGGTCGGGCGGCCATCCGTGATGAACAAAAGGAAGTTCGTCTCAGACGAAGGCTGGTTGTCAAAGAAGGTCTCTGCCGCGTCAAACGCCAGATCCCAACGCGTGAACCCGCCAGGATAGGGCAAAGCAATCACATCGCCCGGCAAATCAGGATCCAGCAAGTTGTAGGTCTGGGTGACCTGAACGTCCGTGGCGAAGGTCACAATCTGAACATCGACCGAGGTTGCAGAGCCGGAAAACTGCGAGGCAAGTTGCTGCAAGGCCGTGGCGACACTGAATGCCTGCTGCGCCCACCCTGTCGAGCCAATGCTGCCCGATCCATCCAACGCAAAAACGAGGTTGACTGATGTGGCATCGGGCGGGCTTGCCTTGATCGCGAGGTTGCCTGCCGGCGCGGTCGCCGTGGCCAGGGTGCTGATCTCGACGGAGGCCACGGCGCCACCCGGTGTCATCACCGGTGCGCTTTCGACTTCCACAGTCACGGAGCCTGATGTCACACCACCATCTGTGTCTCTCACGGTAAAGCCGAAGCTGTCGAGTCCCTGAAAATTGGTGTTCGGTGTGTAGTTGTAGGTGCCGTCGGCGTTCAGCGTCAGGGCGCCATTGGACGGCCCGCTGCCCGCGGCCGCGGCAAAGGTCAATTTCCCGCTGCTGTCAGCGTCCGTTGCCACAATCGCGCCGGAAAATGCCGTGTTCTGGGTGACTTCGGCGATAATGGTCTTGCTGATAACCGGTGCATCGTTGGTACCGGTGATGTTGATCCAAACCTCTTGCGTCAGGCTTTGGCCAAGATTGTCCGTGACAGTTGCCGTGAATGTTTCCGTGACGACTGCGCCTTGGGACAGCACTTCGGCACGCACATTGTCCAGCAGATACGTCCACGATCCATCTGACAGGATCGCAAAGGTTCCGTAGAGCCCGTTGCCACCGCCCGTCCAGGCTACGGTTCCACCGGCGTCGGGATCTGTTGCGACCAGACGCCCTTGGGTGAACGTCGTCTCGAACCCCTCGGTCACGCCGCCGCTGATTGCGCTGTTCGCCTGGTCGATGACAGGCGCGTCATTCGTGCCCGTTACCGTGACCCGCAC
>NZ_JBALVJ010000050.1:14738-26479 GCF_036961165.1 Sulfitobacter sp.
CTGCGTTGTTCGCCTGGTCGATGACAGGCGCGTCATTCGTGCCCGTTACCGTGACCCGCACCTCTTGCTGTGCCGTCGCACCTGCGGCATCCGTTGCAGTCGCGCTGAACACTTCGGTCACCGTCTGCCCCTGTGCCAGCGCCTGCGCCGCGGCGTTGTTCAGCGTATACGTCCAGGTTCCGCCGGCGGTGATCGCAAAGCTGCCCAGCGTGCCTGCTGTCGATCCGCTCCATTGCGGAGCAGGTCCGGCATCCACATCGGTCGCCGTCAGCTGGCCCGTCGCCACCGCCGTACCGTCCTCGGTCACGCCGCCGCTGACTGCGTTGTTCGCCTGGTCGATGACAGGCGCGTCATTCGTGCCCGTTACCGTGACTGTAATCGTGGCGAACCCTGTGCCGCCCTGCCCGTCAGACACGAGTACACGGAACGTGTCCACGCCTGAGAAATCTGGGTTGGGCGTGTAGTTGTATGTGCCGTTGGGCAACAACACCACGCCGCCATTGGCTGCACCGGCGTCGAGTGAAAAGGTCAGTGGATCGCCATCGATGTCACCCGCCGTTAATACGCCAGTAATCGATCCATCCTCCTCGACGGTGGTCTGAACGTCCGTCACATCGGGATTGTCGTTGACCGGCAGGATATTCACTCTAACGGTGCCAGTGACCACTGTGCCGTTTGGTTGCGTCACCGCATAATTGAAACTGTCCTGGCCATTGAAGTTGAGGTTGGGCGCGAACGAAAACTGACCATCTGACCTCACCGTTGCGATGCCGTTGGCAGGCGTACTCGTCAATTGGAACACAAGTCCGGATGCTACCGCGCCGACGCCCAAAATACCGCCGGAAATGGCGCCCGCGTTGTCCTCAAGACCTGCCACGGAGATGTCCCGGACCTCGAACTCGTCCAACAACAGATTGCCCTCATCGCGCGATCCGCCGTCCGTCTCGTCGTTCTGCTGCGGTTCTTCGCGCTCTTCAGCTTTAATTCCGGTCGGTTCGTCGATCGAATCCACTTGGAAGTTTTCCTGGCCTTCTTCCGTTGGAGACGTGCCAGAATTTCCTGAACTGGCATCTCCCAGTGTCACGAAAGTATCGCCTGCATCGACGCGCGCAAACGCGGAACGGTATGCCGCCACGGCCTCGGCGATCAGCAGGTTGTCTTCGGCGTCATCGGCGAGGGAACGTTCGACCTGGCGCACGTCGCCGTTGACAGAAGTCATGATCCACTTGCTGGTGGTGTCCACGATGTTGGCCACCACGTCGCCGTTTATGTTGCGCAGGACAATCTCGCCCACGTCCCCGTCCGGATCGCGGGTCAGGGACACTTCGCTGACGACCACTCCGTTCACAGCCTGAACTTCGACAATGACTGTCGTGCCGCGGATACCCATTGTGGCAGATGGCGTGTTGACGTCCATGCCACCCGTCTTGGCGACCTGGCCCGCAATAAAGACAAATCCGCCCTGGATGAGGTTGAACGTACCGGTGTTTGAGGCACTAGCTGGGTCATAGATCAACTCGTCAATGATCATCCGCGAGCCGGACGTCAGCGTGAAAATCGTGCCGTCCACAAAGGTCACCGACAGGCTACCGCCGTCGGCTGTTTGCAGCACATCATCCTGGAAAATCTTCATGCCGACGCTGAGCGGCTCGACAATTCCGTCGACACGCTGAACGGACGCATCACCGTTTACGGCTTCGACCTGACCGATCGGCACGAAGGCTGTAGTCGTTCCGGTTTGTACGTATTGTCCCGGCGCGATCGGTCCGGCCAGACGCTCCACGGCCGCGCCGCGCAAGACTGCACCGTCGGGCGCGTAAAGGTCTGCAGGCTCCGGCGTCGCGAAATAGTCTACGATGCGCAGGGTGTCCGCACCGTCGTTTGCGATCAGCAAATCCTGTCCGGCGCGTGAGAACGTGCCATTGAAGAGCAGCGCCGCGTCCGGCACTTCAAATGTGCCATCAGATTGCGCCGACAGAAATTGCTGCGGTGTTGGGGCATCGGTTTGTAGTTCAAATATGAGCGCCATGGGCTTCGCCTCGACAAAATTCAAGTGCCGACCAAGTTTAGCCGCGTATCATATCTGCACCTATGACCGAAGACACACTTAGGTAAAAAATTTGCAATTTAACATAATCAAACCCACATTTTGAATAAAATATGCGACTTTTCCCGAGCGACTTTCCTTTTCAGCCTACTCAGAATTTGACTTTTCAAGCGAATCATTGACCCTTTAGAGGCCAGCTACCGGATAAATCGTTGCTGATTTTCAGCAACACGTCCGGGGGTCGGCGCGGGCGGCACCAAAAAACATGCAACGTTTTTTTTCAGTTTGGTTGGGGTGGGTCCGGGTTGTCACATTCTTTGGTGTGCTGTTCGGTCTGGCCATCCGGATAGGTGATCCTGCGCCCATAGAAAGTTTGCGCAACGCGGCCTTTGATATCTATCACCAATCAAAACCACGGGACTATACGCCCTTGCCGGTGGCGATCCTAGATTTGGATGACCGCAGCATTGAGGAAATCGGACAATGGCCCTGGGCCCGGACAAGAGTGGCCAATCTGGTGAGACTCGCCATGCAAGACGGTGCCGTTGCCATTGCATTCGATATCGTGTTTGCAGAGACTGATCGCCTGTCGCCGCGTCAGATCGCGTCGGACAACCCAGACCTGCCCCAGGCGCTGACGCAGATCTTACAGGACATGCCAGACCACGACGAAATCCTGGCAGACAGCTTTGCCAATGCGCGGGTCATTGTCGGGCAGACCAGCGTTCGGACCGTCGCAGGCAACCGGGACGAAAAACGCGAGATGGCCCCAGCACAATTCGCGTTGTTGGGGCCTGATCCGGTGCCATATCTTTGGAAATTTCCCGACGTTGTGCAAAACCTGCCGGTTCTGGAGCAGGCCGCTTCGGGCCGGGGTATGTTCACTACACGACCAGACCGGGACGGCGTTTACCGCCGTGTCCCGATTGTGATGCTGGTTCAGGAGCAAATTCGGTTGGGTCTGGCACCTGAATTGCTCAGAGTTGCGACCGGAGGGGAGGCGTTTGCCATCAGGACTAACGAGGCGGGCATCGAAGGTGTGGTTCTGGCGCGCCAGCTGGTGCCCACCGCCAGCGATGGCACGGTCTGGCCCTATCTCACTCCCAGCAATCAGGCGCGCTATGTCTCGGCATCGGATCTGCTCAACGGGCGGATGCCTGCGGGGCGTCTCGCGGGGCATCTGGTCTTTGTCGGCACCTCAGCAATAGGGCTGGAAGATTTCCGCGCCACGCCGCTTGGGGTGGCCATGGCGGGGGTCGAAATCCACGCGCAAGTTTTGGAAAACATTATGACGCAAAGCCTGCTGCTCCGGCCCAACTATTCTATCGCGGTGGAGCTGATCACGACCATCCTATTGGGCAGTCTGGTGATCGTCCTTGCCCCTGCCCTGTCTGCACGCGCGCTTATCAGTATTTCAATCGTGCTTGTTGGCGGGTATGTCAGCATATCATATTATCTGTTTTACACGGAACGCGTGTTGCTCGACCCATCCTTTCCGGCAATGTCGACAGGCATTACGATCATCCTGATCTCTTTCGTCAACTACCTGCGCGAAGAGCGGGAACGCCGCGAAATCCGCGGCGCGTTCGGGCAGTATGTCTCGCCCGATCTGGTCAACCAGCTAAGCAAAAACAAAGGCCAGCTGTCGCTGGGCGGCGAAACGCGGGAACTAACCTTGCTTTTTAGCGATGTACGCGCCTTTACTTCGATTGCCGAAGACTACAAGGACGATCCCGAGGCGCTGACCGCGCTGATGAACCAGTTTCTGACCATCCTGTCCAATGCAATCCTGAGAACCCGCGGCACCATCGACAAGTTCATGGGCGATGCGGTGATGGCCTTTTGGAACGCGCCACTAGACACGCCCGATCACGTCACCGCCGCTTGCCGGTCGGCGCTGCAGATGCTTGCTGATGTCGATACGCTCAACCGCGAACGGCTGGCGGCGTCGCAGCTGACAAAAGACGAACGGCGCAGGAAACTGATGAAACCGCTTGCCATTGGCAAGAGCGGCAAAGTGCATCCCATCAACGTGGGGATTGGTATCAACACCGGCGTCTGCGTCGTGGGAAACATGGGCAGTGATATGCGGTTTGACTACACGGCCCTTGGTGATCCGGTGAACGTCGCTTCCCGGCTGGAAGGGCAGTCACGGTATTACGGTGTGCCGATCATTCTGGGTGAGAGCACGGCAAAACGCGTCGTCAACGACTTCGCAATTGTTGAACTGGACATGATCCGCGTGGTGGGCAAAGTCCTGCCTGAAAATATTTTCGGTCTAGTGGGGGACGAGACCCTTCGCGGTAGAGCCCAGTTTCAGGAAGCTTTCTCGACCAACTCGGACATGCTGCTTGCCTACCGCGCACAGGACTGGACGGCGGCCTTGGCCATCATGGATCGGTTGGCGCCGGTGTTTGACGCACTCGATCTGCGGATGGAAGAGTATCTTGAGGTATACCGTGCGCGGATCTCATCCTTTCGCGACAACCCTCCGGAAGACGATTGGGATGGGGTGTTTGCCTTTACCAAGAAGTGATCACCGCTCGCGCAGGGCCTCGGACCGAGCGCGCAGAATGGGTCTGGTGAGATAGGACAGGACGGTCTTTTGCCCGGTCTGAATATCCACGGACGCAATCATGCCCGGCGTGATGGGCAACGGATTGTCTGCCTCGCCCAGATAGGACTTGTCCGTGCGGATGATGACCTTGAAAAACTCTGCGCCTTCCTGCGTTGTGATGGTATCAGCGCCGATTCTGACCACCTTACCCGTCAAGGACCCATAGACAAGATAATCGTATGCCGTGATCTTGACCGATGCGGGCTCTCCCGTTCGGACAAAGGCGATATCGCGTGGCCCGAGATTGGCCTCGATAAGAAGGCTGTCGTCCAGCGGCACAATCTCGACCAGCGGCGCACCGGGCTGCACTACCGCGCCGATCGTGGTGGTGGCCAGCGTGTTGATGGTGCCGCGCACTGGCGCGCGCAGTTGCGCACGCGAAACCCGGTCATTGGCGGTCAGCAGCGTTTCCTCAACAACGGCCAGTTCCAGCTGCAGCTGCGCCAGACGCTGGCGCGCTGTCAAAACATAAGCGGATCGCGCTGCATTGATCTGGTTCCGCGCTTCGAGAATCGCTGCCTCAAGTCGCGGTTCACTCGCGGCACTGACAACAATATCGCCGTTCAACTGCGCAGAACGCGATTTGAGCCGCAACAGCTCCACCTTAGGCACAAGCGCGCGGGATACAAGATCTTCGGTCTGGGCGATCTCCTCTGACAGCGGTGCCAAGATGTTGCGGGTTCGCTCGCGCTCTGCCAGTAATTCCTGCAAGGCACTGAGCCGCTGCAACAGCTGGCTTTCCAGGACTTCCAACTCCAGGTCCAATTGTTCGCGCCGGGACAGAAACACCTCGCGTTCTGCCGCTGTGGCCAGCGGGCTGCGGGCGACAAGATCCGGGTCAAAGGACATCTCAGTCGCAAATTTCGCCTCGGCCTCCAGCCGAGCGGCCTCTGCCTGGATTGCGGTTTCGCGCTCTCGCAACTCTCCGCGTTCGGAGGTAAATCGTGTATCGTCGATCTGCATCAGGACCTGCCCGGCTTCCACCGCGTCGCCCTCGGCCACCAAGATCGCACTGATAATGCCGCCTTCGAGGCTTTGCACAAGCTGGGTCTGCTGAGAGGGGATCACACGGCCCGTGGCGCGCGCACTTTCCTCAATCTCGTAGATGGATGCCCAATAGACAAATGCGCCTATACCAAGCGCTATGGCCAGCAACAGCCACCCCGGCCCACCGTCCGCCACCGCCGCCGGAGCATCTGAAACGGAGTTCGCGAATTCGTCCTCAATCCGGTTTCCAAACATGGCGCTACTATCCCGTCTTTGCAGCGCTGAGCGCTGCAAGTTTGGCCATGACGTCAGCGCGTGCACCGTCCATTACGACGCGCCCCTTGTCCATCACCACCAAGCGCTGCGCCATGTTGGACAGCGATTGGCGGTGCGTGCACAGGATCAGGCCGACACCGGCCTCATTCAATGCGCCCAGGCGCGCCACCACCTGCGTTTCCATGCGCTGATCCATCGCATTCGTTGGCTCATCCAGAAACAGTGTCTTGGGCTTTCGCAACAACAAACGGGCAAGTGCTATGCCCTGCTTTTGTCCGCCTGACAGCCGGTTGCCCTGCTCTCCGATAAACAGGTCCAACCCCTGCGGAATATCCGCAACAAATTCGTCCATACCGGCATAATACAGCGCCCGCATCAGGTCCGCATCGCTGGCGTTGGGTGCACCAATCATCAAGTTCTCGCGCAGCGTTCCGGTAAACAGTTCCGGCATCTGTGGCAGGTATCCGATACCTGCGCGCAGGTCGGCCGGGTCGTATTGTGCAACCTCGATCCCATCAATCAAGACACTGCCACTATCAGCAGGTAGCAGCCCTGCTATCACCTTTCCCGCGGTCGTCTTGCCCGAGCCCACGCGCCCCAACAGCGCTATGCAGGAACCAGCCGGCACCTCAAAAGTCAACTCTTGTATCGCCTGGACCTGCGTATCCGGATAGCTCAGCGAGACAGCCTGCAAGGTGACGCCGCCTGCCCTCACCGGGAGATCGCCAGTCACGGTTTCGCTCTGATCGACAGGCAGCGCCATGAAACGGTTCAATGCCCCCAGTGACTTCAACGCGTATTGCGCTCGAAAAATCGTTTGTGCTACGGTGCTCAGCGGTGCCAGGACCCGGCCTGCAAGAATGTTGGCCGCGATCAACCCGCCCAGTGTAATCTGCCCACTCGACACCAGGAACACACCCCAGACGATGATCACCACACTGACCGCCTGCTGGATCAGCTGCGTTCCATTTGCGGCCACATTGGACCAGAATTTGGTGCGCCCGTTGATATGCGAGGATGCGGCCACTGCGTTTTCCCATTCGCGCTGCATTACGGGTTCTGCGTTCAGGCTTTTGATGGTTTCGATGCTGGCCAGTGATTCCACCAAAACAACGTGCCGTTTGGTCGCCATGCGCTGCGCGCGGGCTGCCGTGCGCCCGATCGGCACCTGAGCGACCAAGGCAAGAACGATCACCAAAGGCACCGCAAGCAGAGGCACAATAGCAATCGGGCCGACAATCATATAAAGGACAGCAACAAATATTCCGACAAACAGCAAATCAATTAAAGCGACAAAGGTCGCAGAGGCAAAGAACTCGCGCACCACCTCGAAATCCCGGATGGTGCTGGCAATTCCGGCGGGGCCACCTGGTCTGGCGAGCAGGCGTGCCTGCATCGCCTGACGAAACAGCCGAGATGCCACTTTGAGATCCACGCGGCGGCTGATGTTTTCGAGGATATTGGCCCGTATTGTTCGCATTACAAGATCGAGCGCCAGGGCGATCCCGACCCCGATGGCCAAAGTCCAGAGGGTGACAAATGCAAGGTTTGGAATAACCTTGTCGTAGACATTCATAACAAAGAGCGGCAGGGCGAGTGTCATCAGGTTTAACAACAGCGCTGCCAGCAACACCTGCGCCCAGTTGCTCCAGTTCGCACGGACGGGTGCCCAGAACCAATGCCCACGCATCGGTACGGATGGCTTTGCATCCGGTGACAGACGGCTGTTGACCCGATCCTCGGAAGGCGTGACAAGCATGAGGTCTACCCGAATACGACGGCGCAGGGCGCGCATTTTCAATTCTTCGGTCAGGTCAGAGTATGGATCAACGACCGTTGCCGTTTTCCGATCATCCGAGACCGCCGTCAAAACCAGTGGCCTGCCCTTTTTCTGAAACACTACCAGAGGCAGAGCCACGGGATCAATCGCAGCTGGGTCGCGGGGAACCAACGCTGATTTGAGACCAATCGCGCTAAGCGAGCGCGACAGATCCTGCGGATTTTGCAGGTCGCTGCCAGACGGAATACGCGCTGCTATCGCAGCCCATGAAAACGGGCGGTGGAAGGCGTGCGCAATCCAGCGCACCAAAGATTGCCCAGGGTCCATGCCGATGGCGTCCGCGCCGGGCTGGGCCGGCGGGACCGAAGCGGCCGGATCGGCCGCCGCTGTCATTTCAATGGCTCAATGGCTACGTCGAACACAGACATGGGTGAGATCAGGGCCTTCTTCTGGAACCCCGGCATCGGCGCGATGTCGGTCCTCTTAATCCCAAAGTGTTCTGCCAGGGTACCTTGGGCCGCCAGAACCCGATAGGTGCTGAAGGCGACGCTGGCATCGGAACTGACCTTTTGAAACTCCACATTGAAGTGGTTGCGCTCGACTTCCAACAAATCCAGCAGCGTCCGCTTCGCCGCGTCGAATTCCTCGCCATAAACGATCACGATGGCCTTGTTGATCTGCAACTGCTGCGACAGGAACGCGGCGCGCTCGGCATTTGAGGTCAGATTGATCCACGACCGCGTCGCCAGTTCGCTAATATCGCGAACGGCAACCTGGCGTTCATACTTGGCTTTGTAACTGCGCTCTGCCATCGCATTGCGCTCGGCCTTGCGGCCACCCTGATACAGCTTCCAGGTGACGCCGAGACCGATATAGGCGTCGTTTCGTTGCCCCGTTGCACCGTTGCGGTTCAACTCGCGGTTCAGGCCATAGTTGAACGACACGACAGGTGAGGCTTCTGCCATCACCGCTTGCTCGCGATACTTGATGCGGTCCACTTCGGCTTGGGAAAACTGAATTCTGTTGTTGTTGGCAATCGCAAACTGCGTCAACGCATCCAGTGACGCCGGAACACGCGCCCGTGCCAGGGCCATCGCGCCCGAGGGCTCGCGCCCTATCACCCGGGCATAGCGGGCCAAAGCGTCGCGCAAGGACCGTTCAACTTCCAGCTGCGCCACACGGGCGGCAGTGATACGGTCGTCTACCGTGAGCTCATCACTGTATGGCAGACGGCCACCCACCACCAGATCGAAGACCCGGCGGCCAATTTCGCGATGCTTGGCCACGTTGCGGTGGGCCACCCCAAGAAGGGTCTGGTGGCGCACGACATCAATATAGGCCTCCGTCGCATTCAGGGCCAGCGTCTCAGACGTATCAAGAAGCCGGAAGATGCTACCATCGACGCGGGCCGCTTCGGCGTAGACCATATTGGCGCGGCGCAATCCATCAAAGAGCACGACCTTGCCATTCAGTCCCATGTGCGAACGCGACTTGGTTGTATCATTATCTGCCGCAGACAAAGCTGTGTGATCGTCAACCCGCTGGTAGCCAAACTCACTGACCAGATCGAGGGTTGGCAGAAACTCGCCCCGCAAACTCATCATTTCATAGGTCGTGGCGCGCATGTCGGCCTGCGATGCTTTTAACGATGGGTTATCCTTGAGCGCAAAGCGCACCGCATCGGACAGCGACTCTGCAGCCGCTGGTGCGCAAATCAACGTCAACAGGCAGTACCCGACAAATGTCTTAAATACTGTTCTCACGAAAATCCCCTTTGGTCTTGGAATTTATCTAAAAATAAGCAGGTTTTCTTGTTTTGTCACGCTTAAGTTTCTGTCTCCCAAGGGGTCTGTTGCGTTTATCTATCCGGACGGGTCTGATGAAGGGGTCCGGTAAATTCAGACAGCGTGCTAAGATTTATCCAAAAAATACGATAGGATACAGACATGACCAAGAGACGCAGTTTTTCGGACAAATTCAAAGCTACGATGGCGCTTGAGGCGCTTCGTAGAGACAGGACGGCGCAGGAGATCGCGGCCAAGCATAAGGTCCATCCAACGCAGGTGACGACATGGAAGCGTCAGGCGATTGATCGCCTGACGGGCGTGTTTTCCGACAAGGTCCGAAGAGCGGAAGACAACGAGGCTGAGGTCAAGGAGCTTCATGCGAAGATCGGGAAGCTGGCGGTCGAAAGCGATTTTGTCCGTCGTCAGGGTTTTTGGAACCAAAGGCGGCTTAAACTAAGAGAGAGTTCGGCTCATCTGGTTGATTGCATTATGCAGCGTGCTGGCGGTGATGCAAGCGTCGCGCTTCGAGTGTCTTTCGTTTGATCCTTTTCGCGTTGTTGTAGAATAGCTTTGTCACGTCCGAAGTAGACGTCAGCGGGTGTGACGTTGTTGATGCTCTCGTGATACCGCTGGTGATTGTAGTGGTCGACGAAGGCTTCGATCTGAGCTTCAAGGTCACCGGGCAGGAAGTAATTTTCCAGCAGGATGCGGTTCTTCAAGGTCTGATGCCATCGTTCGATCTTGCCTTGGGTTTGCGGGTGATACGGCGCACCGCGAGAGTGCTTCATGCCTTTGTCCTGCAACCATTCCGCCAGATCCCCTGAGACGTAGCTTGACCCGTTGTCGCTGAGCAGACGTGGCTTGTGAACGACATGAACTTGGTCACAGCCAGACGCTTGCAAAGCGAGGTCCAGTTTATCTGTCACGTCTTCAGCCCGCATGTTGGTGCAGAGCTTCCAGGAGACGATGTAACGGCTGTAATCGTCGAGGACCGTGCTGAGATAGAACCAGCCCCAGCCCAATACCTTGATGTAGGTGAAGTCTGTTTGCCAAAGCTGATTGATCGCAGTCGTTTTGTCTTTGAACTCATTAGCTGCCTTGATGACGATGAAGGCAGGGCTCGTGATCAGATCGTGGGCCTTGAGTGTCCGATAAACCGTGGATTCCGATACAAAATAGCGTTTCTGATCCGTGAACGTCACTGCTAACTCGCGCGGTGACAGTTCCGTCTCCTGCAACGCCAGCTTGATGACGTCACGCTTTATCTCGGTTGGGACACGGTTCCAGACGTGCTTTGGCCTCGGCGATCGATCCGCAAGACCAGCTTCACCGCGTTGCAGGTATCGGTCGTACCATCGGTAAAACGTGGTGCGCGGAATGCCGAGCTTGGCCAGTGTTTGACGGGCGACAGATGGCCTTCTTCGACCAACCTGATGATCTCCAGCTTCTCAGATGCGGGATATCTCATTCGTGGTCGCCCCCATCGCCCAGCATGCTTTTTTTGAGAAGACGCAACTCAAGCGTCTGCTCGGCAACCACCTCCTTCAGGTCTTTTGCTTCAGGGCGTAGTTCTTTGACCTCATCGGTGTTTGCAGCGCGCGCCGTATCGCCGGCCAAACGCCGTTTGCCGGCCTCCATGAAGTCCTTGGACCATATGTAATAGATGCCTTGTGAGATGCCTTCACGGCGGCACAGCTCAGCAATGCTGTCCTCGCCGCGAAGACCGTCCAGCACGATCCTGATCTTCTCTTCGGATGAGTAATGCTTGCGCGTGGCCCGTTTGATATCTTTGACGATCTTCTCGCCAGGACTTTTGCGTGTTCCAGTTGTCTGTCTCATCTTCCACTCCTCAGTGGTTACGATGAGCCAAGAACACTCTCTTGGGCACCTCGATTTTGACTGTTTTCGCGACGACAGAGCGATTTGAGTACCCTGAAACGCGTCTCAAGACCGTCAGCTGACGGATTGTTGCACCGGGTCTGTTGACGCGCTGCCTATTTTTAGGTGGTTTCTCATGACCTGCGCCTTTGCCCGAGCGTTTCTCACGCCGGGTTTGGGTTGATGCGACGCAACTGGCAGAGTCGGCGCATGTTGTAGGCGAGGTTCTTCATCCCGATCTTGGCCTTGGCTCGAACCAGGCCAATGGTGCGCACCAAGGTGCCGCCCATATCGTTGGTCTGCGCGCCGAAGACGTGTTCGACCCGAACCCGCACGGTGGACTTGGTCCGGTTGCTGCCCTTGGCCTGT
>NZ_JBALVJ010000051.1:0-26267 GCF_036961165.1 Sulfitobacter sp.
AGATGCATCTTAGCCAAGCCGCAAAACTGTCCTAAAAAGCAGGACCACTTCAGATCCACCAAGACCAACCCCGCGATTTCCCGCTTGAGCGCTTCTCCGACGCCAAGCAACGATACGCGTCACTCAAACGGCGCGCCTGTGGCGTCCGAGAAACCTACACCAAACCGGACATCCAGCCACTCCTTACGATGTGACCCGTCGAACTGATCATCGCGTATTGTACATCATTTCTGGGGCCAGGTGACTGCAAAGCAGGACAAAAGGAGCCTCAATGCTGGAGCTATCCGTAGAAATTTTTGGCTATATGCTAAATTTCAGGATTAGCCTTCTATACCCAATAACCTAATAAAGAGGTATTCCATGTGTTGTAAGAACGGTACGGCATCATCTACCGTCATGGTTGATAACGATCGTGTCCAGCTTTGCAGAAAACCTGATGCCGCGGTACATTTAGAACGAATTTAAGCCGTCAAAGCCAGTCTGCAAGAACAAAAAATGGTTAGGAATAACCAATAATCCGTCTCACAAATCCGGCGCATCACACTAAGATGCAAAAAAATCGAGTGAACGCCCAAGGTCATCGCCGATATACCCGCGACCGATAAATATCATTTTATTCTGGTTAATCGCCGCTTCCTGCGGAAGCAGCTCTGGTGGCTGTACAGATTTACGGACTGCTTGAATGAGGATTGGGCCTGCCGGTGTCCTGAAGACACCTTTTACACGCACCAGGTCGGCACCCCGCGCATAGAGTAGCGCAGAGAGCCAGACCGAGAATGTCGCCCAGTCCACATCGTCGCCAATATCGATTTTGGTTGGAACGACTGGTTCATTGCCCGAAATTACGGGCAAATCAAACGGCAATGCAGCGGAGAAGTCTTGCAAAGGAACAAATTGGCCTTTTGTCGCCGCCATGATCTGTGCTGCGGGATTAAGGGTCTGTGCGGTGGCCGCGACACGCCCGAGGATGTTGACTGGCACGGCGTCGGCTTTGGTCACGATGATACGATCCGCCGCTTCGATCTGGGCGCGCCCCAAATATTCTGTGCGCAGCTGATCCGAAGCATTTAACGCATCGACAAGCACAATTATCTCGGTCACCCGAATGTGGTGAACGAGTACCCCGTCTTGACGAATGGCGTCGAGAATAGAGGCAGGATCAGCCAGACCACTTGTCTCGAGAATGATCTGCCCTTGCGTGCGCTCCTCTGCACGTTGGCTTGTGCGGGCGTCGCAAAGTCTGCGCAGCACTTCAACAAGATCGGCCTTGCCCGTACAGCATGCACACCCTCCCGCCAGCATCGTCATCCCCGACGCCTGCGCTGACAACAGCGTGTCATCGACTGGCGTCTCTGCGGCCTCGTTTACGATGATGTGGGCCTTGCCAAACACCCCTTCAAACAACTGATGGCGCAGCCATGTCGTCTTGCCAGAACCCAGATACCCCCCGATGATGGTAAGGCGCAGTCGGGTATCCTCGGCCACAGGCGGCGTGGCCTTTACGCGGCCATCACTCATGAAGACGTGCCTGATCCGGTAAACCGTGGATCAAGCGGATCGAGCGGCTGTCCCAACTGTTGCGCGGCTTCTTCCCAGACGGTCTCCAAATCAGGCAACAGCGTTGTGCGCCCCGTGAAGGACGCCAAGGCAAATCCAGGTCCATGCCCGGGCGTGCGCGCCGAAAACCCGTACCCGCGCAGGATCTTGTTGAGAACCTCTACGCGCCTTAGTTGCAGGCGCAATCTGTCCCCCGACGTCGTGGCACCCGCATCGGTCCAGTGACCGGGCCGTGTGGGAAATCCGCAAGCATTGCACATAAGTGGACCTCACTAATTAATGGGGAGGGCAACAGACCAGCCTGCTGCCCTCGCCGGATCAGATAACTTCGGGGCGCGCGTCGCCCGCAAACGGGAACCGCTTGCGGAAGTCATCCGCGATTTTGTTGAAATCGACCCATTCCACACCCGAATGTGTGTTGATGTAGTCAATCAACCGCTCCAGCATCAGCAGCACCTGAGGGCGGCCCGCAACATCAGGGTGAATGGTGATCGGGAACACACCATATTCCATCTCACGGTAGACCCAGTCGAACTGGTCTTTCCACAGCTGCTCTATGTCGCGCGGGCTCACAAAACCATGGCTGTTGGGTGCGTTCTTGATGAACATCATCGGTGGCAGATCATCTACATACCAGTTTGCCCCAATATCAACGAGGTCGATCTCTTTACCATGCTTGAGCGGGTGCATCCATTCACCGGCCGTCTTGGAATAGTCGATCACATTCCACTCATCACCGACCCGCGCGTAAAACGGCTGAAAGTCACGGTAACTCTGGCTGTGATCATACGAAAACCCGTATTTGCCCAGCAGGGCCGCCGTCACATTCGACATCTCCCACCAGGGCGCCACGTAACCTTTCGGCGCATCGCCAGTCAGACCTTTGATCAGCTCGATGGATTTGACCAATACATCCTCTTCCTGCGAAGGCGTCATGGCGACAGGGTTTTCATGCAGATAGCCATGCGCGCCAATCTCGTGGCCCGCCTCGACGATCATGTCCATCTCTTTTGGGAATGTCTCCAGCGAGTGACCGGGAATGAAGAAAGACGTCCGCATTTCGTATTTCTTGAACAAACGCAGCAGGCGCGGCACCCCCACTTCTGTCGCGAAAATGCCCCGCTGGATATCATTGGGGGAATCGCCGCCGCCATAAGAGCCAATCTGCCCCGCAACGGAATCAATATCGGTGCCGAAGGCACAATAGATTTTCTTGGTCATGTTTCAGTCTCCATGTTTATCGTGATTTTATTTTCGGGGCGGCGTTAGCCGCGGATGATCTCCTCGCAGCCCAGTGCTGCCGCCAGCAGTGCCCTGTCCTGACCCGATGGCGCCGACATCAAAAACCCCGTCGGCATCCTGTCCGCATCCGTGCCGTTGGGAATGGACACGCCACACCAGTCCAAAAAATTGCCCAGCGATGTATTGCGCAGGGTCAAGCCGTTGTGCCGGAAGAAAGCATCCTCATCCGCTTCCAGCGGTGCGATCTCCATCGCGGTCGTGGCCGTTGTCGGGCACAGCACAATGGCATTGCCGATTTTTTCTGCCGTTGCGGCCATCAGACGCACGCGCGCCTGCTGCAACACCAGAACGTCCAACGCGCTCATGCTGTCTCCCACAAGGATACGGCGCACAACGCGCGAGTCCATACGCACCACATCAGGGCCATAGATGCGATCTTTGTGGTTCACCAACGCTTCTGCTCCCGCAAGAAATCCGTGGATTTCTGTCAGATCCATGATCTCCTGCAGTTCCGGCAGCTTCAAAGGCTGCACCCGCGCCCCCGCCGCCTCAATCCGCGCAACCGTGGCCTCAAAATTGGCCGCAACTGCAGGCGAAAGAGTATCAAAAAACACATGATCGGGAATAACAAAAGTCAGCGATCCATAATCCGCAGGCTGAGCCTCGGAAGTCTCCAAACCGCGCAACACGGCGTCAAACAGGGCACAATCCGCCACCGTATTTGCAAGCGGCCCGATCGTATCAAGCGATTGGGACAAAGGATAAACCCCCTCGACTGGATACCGCCCCCAAGACGTCTTGTAGCCGACAACCCCATTGAAAGAGGCGGGAATACGCACCGACCCGCCCGTGTCGGAGCCCATCGACAACGGCACGATCCCCGCCGAGACGACGACACCGCAAGAGGAAGAAGATCCGCCTGGGCTGCGCTGCTGGCCTTCGGGGGAGTGCACGTTGCGCGGTGTGCCATAGTGCGGGTTCAGACCAATACCGGAATAGGCAAATTCTGTCATATTCACAGTGCCGGTGGTGGTCATCCCTGCCCTGCGTGCAATCGCCACTACGGAGGCATCCTGCATTGCCGGCGCATCTGACTGCGTCACGACCGCACCAGCCGTTGTTACCCGCCCTTTGAGGTCAAACAGGTCTTTCCATGCGACAGGAACACCGTCCAGCGCACTCGCCGGATTGCCCGCCTGCAGACGAAGCCGTGACGCCGCCGCCTCGGTCATGGCGCGCGCGCGCGTTTGCTCGATGTAGATTGCACTGTCGCCGTGCGCCGCAATGCGGTCGTACACCTCTTCAGCGAGCGCTACCGGATCAAGCCGCCCTGTGCGCAGACCATCAGCCAATTCTACTGCTGTTGCATGTGTCATGCGCCCCCCCCCCCTCAGCCGTCGATCACTGTGGCGCTGCCGGATTTCCACGCAACGAACGCACTGCCACCAGCCTTCAGGCGGTCGCGGAATTTGTCGACATGCCCCTCAACCTTGATCGTCTTGTCGTCTTTGAGCCTGACGACCATGTGCATAATGTGGCCCACAATTTGTAGCGTCTCGATCGTGCAGGGAATAGCATTCGCTCCAAACTCTGCCTGCATCTGCCGCTCGGATACGTCTGCCGGCACCAGATCAACAGCTTCGGCAGGCAAAACAATACTCATATTGCGGTCTTTATGGGCGTCAATTCCCGCGAGATTGGCACCAGCCAACCGGCCAAAAGCAGTATCAAGAGTGACAATACCGTCCTGACCCTCCCTCACCGTGCCCGGCAGGATTGTGTTGGACCCGATAAACCGCGCAACAAAGAGGCTACTCGGGCGGGTATAAAGTTCGCGCGGCGGGCTGATCTGCTCCACCCTGCCCGCGTTCATCACAACAATCCTGTCCGACAGCGCCAGCGCCTCGGATTGAGCGTGGGTCACAAAAACAAAGGTAATCCCCAGATCACGCTGCAACAATTTCAATTCGTTCTGGATGCTTTTGCGCAGGTTCGCATCGAGTGCGCCCAGCGGCTCATCAAGCAGCAAAATATCAGGCTCCACCACCAGTGACCGCGCCAGTGCGATACGCTGGCGCTGACCACCCGACAAGCGCGACGTCGCCATCTCGGCAATATCGCCCAATCCCAGCTTTTCGAGAATCTCGTCAACCTTGCGGTCCGCCTGCGCCCGCGGCATCTTTTTAACCTCAAGGCCAAACCGCACGTTCTGGCGCACATTCATATGCGGGAACAACGCGTAGTTCTGGAAGATCATCGATGTCGGCCGCTTTTCGGGGAGCTGGTCGTTCACGCGTTTGCCACGGATCATCAGATCGCCGGAAGTAACTGTCTCGAACCCCGATATCATCCGCAATGTCGTGGACTTTCCACAGCCAGAGGGTCCCAGAAAGGCAATGAATTCTCCTTTAACGACATCGATATTGAAATCAATGACCGCAGGTGTCCCGTTGTCATAAGTTTTGTAGACATTGGAGAGCTGTAGATCGTAGGCCAAGAGGGACACGTCCTTTTCAAAAGGGGATCAGGAAGAGTCCAGCCGTATAAGCGGCTGAACCAGTTGGTGTTTATGCAGACAGGAATTCATCCCACTTGCGGATCAGCAGGTCATACTCGTCCGGCCACTGGTGCCAATACGCGACGTTCGCCGCGCGCTCATCCAGCGAGCCACCATCGCGCAAATCGCCCTCTTTGATGCCGCGATCTGTCTCGCCAACCCACGGTTTGCCTTCATACCAGAAGCCATATTTATCGGCATCCATGACGTTTTTGATGTTCGTCGTAGGCGAATAGTAGCCCTGCTCGGACACCGCGATAGCGGGGGGACCGGACAGCCAATAATCGGCGTAGGCCGCAACCGCTTCGAGGTTCGGCGATGTTTTGAGCGGAGAAACCCCGATTGACCAGCCGCGATATCCACTGTCCATCGTCGCGTAGGAACACTCGACGCCCTGCGCCTTGACGGCCATAATCGCAGGTTGCCATGCATCAGCAATGACCATCTCACCAGAGGCCAGAAGGTTTACCAATTCGCCAAAGTCACCCCAAAGGGCACGGAACTGACCCTCTTTCTTCTTGGCGATCAGGAATTTGGCCGCTTCTTCGATCGCTTCGGCGTCGGGATTGCCGGGGTTCGAGACTTCAAGCAGACCCAATTCGTTCATCGCCATGACAGCTTGGCCAAATGCAATCAGCGGGTCAACGTTGAGACCTGTCTTGCCTCTGAATTTCGGATCAAACAGCGAAGACCATTTTGCGGCTTCTTCGGCTTCGACCAGATCAGGGCGATACCCGATAGCGTCATAGTTATAAACCGTAGGCACCATGTTCAGGCGGGTCTGGCTCTCGTCTTCCCAGATTTGCCCGACGATTTGGCGGTTCAGGTCCCAGCGGTCAGAGGGCGTCGTGAACGTCTCGCGGATACCGGCCCAATTGGTCAGGCTGGCTGCATCAACAGGTGCAAGTTTGTCCGTCGCAACCATCGCAGCCAGACGCTCCGCAATGATCTCCCAGCAGTCATAGGCATCGGAGCCGGACAGTATTTCGGTCTGGGTATTGGGGAAAATATCCGCTTTGCCGTTCACCGATCCTACGCCGGATTGCTCTTTGAACTCGTTCAAGATGCGTTCCTGAACAGTCACCGAAAGGCCGACTGTGCGCAGTTCCTGATTGCCCAGATTGGCGGCAAACGCTTGCTGGGCTCCCAGAAACGGCATCCCGCCTGCGGCCAGTGCGGCACTTCCGGCGGTCGTCTTTAGAAAGTTTCGTCTTGAGAAATTTGAGTGTGTCATCTGTCTTCTCCTTGTTGAGGTCGTTTTACCTTGGTTTATTCGGGAGGTTGGCTCCCCCCTTATGTGTTCAGTAGCGCCCGACCAAAAGCCCACCGTCCACGGCAATCACTTGACCCGTCAGATACCGCGCCGCATCGGAGGCCAGAAAGGCCACGACATCGGCGACATCATCGGGTTGTCCAATCCGGCCCAGCGGGACAATCTCGCCCACTGATTTGGCCCCCTCAGGTCCGAGGGAATGTTCTTCGGACAACAGTTGCGCCGTCCGGATATAGCCCGGTGCGACGCCATTCACGCGCACACCGCTTCGCCCCAGCTCAACCGCAAGACCGCGCACCAGACCGACCACACCGGCCTTGGCCGCAGAGTAGTGCACATGCTCGTCCCAGCCATAGGCCACGCCCATAATCGAAGACAAACACACGATAGATCCGGTGCCGCGTGATTTCATGCCCGCTGCAGCCGGCCGGATCACGCGCAACATCCCCTTGAGATCAATGTCAAACGTGTGGTCCCATTTTTCGTCCGTCAGCTGCTCCAGCGGGACGCGGAGCGCGATGCCCGCATTTGCAACGATTGTGTGGATACCGCCAAAACGCGTCTCGATGTCCTTGACCACTGCATTGGCGCGTTGCGTGTCACGCACATCGAAGTGCTGGAATTCAGCAGCACCGCCAGCCTTGCGAATTTCCTGCACAACGGCCCGGCCTTCATCCTCAAGGACATCTGTGACGATGACCATATCGCCGCGCGCGGCCAAAGCTTTGGCACAGGCCCGCCCGATGCCAATACTGGCGCCCGTGATCAGTGCAACAGGGGTCATAACATCACATCTCCTGAATTCGGGCACAATGTCTGGCCCACGTAAATCCGCGCGGCATCCGAGCACAGGAAAGCCACCGTTTCGGCCACATCCTGCGGCTCTCCAAAGTGGCCCAGCGGCAGCTCGGACGCCTTGGCGGCGCGCCACTCTTCCGATAGGGTATGCACCAGCGGCGTATTGATTGGGCCGGGTGCCACTGCGTTGATCCGCACACCAGTGGACGATACCTCCCGCGCAAGCGCTTTTGTCATTCCGATAATGCCGGCCTTCGCAGCCGAATAATGCACCAGTTCAACCCCGCCAATCTGGCCCAGTTGAGAGGCCATATTGACCACGCATCCCGCCCCCGCTGCGATCATATGTGGCAGCACCGCGCGGGTGCAAAGGAATGTGCCACGCAGATGCACCGCAATCATCCTGTCAAAATCAGCAGTCGCAAGGTCGGTAAATTTCGCCTGATGCACATGGCCTGCATTATTGACCAGATGCGTCGGCGCACCGTATTTGGCAGTACAAGCTGCTACCATACGGGCGACATCGGCCTCGTCCGACACATCGCCCTGAACCGCCAAACCACCGATCTTTTGCGCGGCAGCAATCGCACTGCCTTCGTCAAAATCATTAACGACCACATTATAGCCAAGGTCCGCCAGCTTTTGTGCAACGGCCAGCCCGATTCCAGATCCCGCACCTGTGACAATGACTGAGTTCATGAGATATCTTCCTGCATCGCCATCTTTTTGGCGCGCCGCACACTCAGCCCCATCAAAATGCCATAGACAGCCAAGAGAGCAAAAGAAAACAAGGTAGTCATCACCCCGAAGGCAAAGATGTTCGGATGAATTTCGACCGAGAACGTCCCATAAATCGCCAAGGGCAATGTCTGGTCCCGGCCCGACGCGAACAACGTGCGCGGGAACTCGTCAAAGCTGAGCGTGAACGCAAATAGCATGGCCGACAATACCCCCGGAAAGATCAGCGGAAAGGTCACCTTGCGGAAGGTCCGGATGGGCGACACGCCAAGCGACCATGACGCCTCCTCCACCGAAGCATCAAAGCGGTTCATGATCGCCAGCATGACCAGAAACGCGAAAGGGAAGGTATAGACCACATGAGTGACAAAGGCGGTGCTCCACCAGGCACGCTCGATGTGAACTACATTATTGGCCAGCAAAGATGTCCCAAGGCCAGTCAGAACACCGGGCACCATCATCCCCAGAACGATAAGATAGAATACCACACCCGCACCGCGAAACCGCCGACGGAAGGCCTGCGCCGCCATCACACCCAGCACCGTCGCCGTAACCATCGTCATGAAGGCCAGGATCAGCGAGCGGATCAGCGCCTCGCCCACTGGTAGCGGTGCAATGCGCGAAGAAGGGGTCAGACCAAAGAGGTGTCTGTACCAGTAAGTGGACCATTCGGTGATCGGAAACTGCGGTCCGCCCTCGGGACCCTGCTGGAACGAAATTATACCCAGCACGATGAACGGCCCGTATAAAAACAGGATGAACAGCGCGATATAGACCGCAAGAATTGGCTTGAGAGTTTTAGATTCCATAGCTCACAGCTCCCTTTTCAGGTCAACGATGCGCAAGAAACCGGCGACCACAATACCGAGAAGAACAGTCAGGATCACTCCTACGACCGATGCCATCGCCCATTTGAGCGATCCCACCTGTGTGACAATCACATTGCCCAGCAAATTCACCTTGCGCCCCGACAACGCGCCTGATGTGGCAAATTCGCCCAAAACCATCACGCTTACAAAAATCGCACCTACTACCACGCCTGGAAGGCTGAGCGGAAGAATAATCTTCCAGAAAATGCGCCCGAAACCTGCGCCGAGATCGCGCGCAGCCTCGATAATGTTGTGGTCGATCCGGCCAAGCATAAAGGCGATGGGGCCTACCATGAACACAACATAAATCTGGGTCATGCCGATCACGACCGACAGTTCCGAGAACAGTAAAACCTCGATTGGACTGTCGATTAGGCCCACCTTTTGCAGGATAATGTTTATTGCCCCCTCCTTGCCCAGCATTGGACGCCACGCAAGCACCCTTATCAAAAACGAGGTCCAAAAGGGGATCACGCAAAGGACCAAAAGCACGGTAGAGAGGGTTTTGCTTTTGACAAGCAGACCCACAAAAAGGGCAGCAGGATAGCCAATCACAAAAGTCAGGGTCAGGACAATCAGCCAAAGCCGGATCGTCGTCCACAGAGCCCCGACATAAGCCTCCGAAGCAAAGAAATTGCGCCAGCTGTCCAGTGTTAGAGTCGAGTTGATCGCAAATGTAGTTTGGGTCCAGAAGGACACGTAAACGATCATCATAATCGGCGCGACTAGAAACAGGATCATCCAGAACACACCCGGGGCGAGCAACCGGAAAGTGGCTGTCTTTTGTTTGGTGGCAGTTTGCGCGCTCATGCTGTGGCTCCTTTACCGAATACGATTGCCTGCGCCGGATCCCACGACAAGACATATTCCCCGCCGACATCCAGATCGCGCGGCTCGCCAAAGCTGAGGTGATGATCAACCTCGACCGTCTTGCGGTCGGCTGTCTCGAACAGGAAGATAATCGAAGAACCCAGATATTCGCTTGCCAGAAAACGGGCCGTCAAAGCAGGCCCGGGCAATGCCGCGCCCTTGTCAAAAATCTGCGTGCGATCATAGCGGATTGCATAGACATCGCGCGGATTGTGTCGGGCCACAGGGGCGGCGGTAGTCCCGAAGGGGCCCGCAAACATGCCGTCCGACAGCGTCCCGTCGAACATATTGAACCGGTTGAGAAACAACGCAACATCCGAGCTGGCGGGCGTATCATAGATCTGGTCTGGCGTGCCCGTCTGGATGATCTTGCCCGCATCCAGAACCGCAACAATATCCCCCATCGCGAGCGCCTCTGTCTCACTGCCCGTCACATGCAGGAACGTAACACCCAGCCGCTCGCGGATAGCGCGCAACTCTGTCTGCATCCGTTCGCGCAGGTTTGCATCCAACGCGCCAAGCGGCTCGTCCAGCAGCACCAGCGACGGCTGCATCACCAACGTGCGCGCCAGTGCCACTCGCTGCTTCTGCCCGCCCGAAACCTGCTCGGGAGAGCGGTCTTCGAGGCCCGCCAGACCGACCATTTCAATCGCCTCCGCGGTGCGTCTCGTAATCTCTGCCTCCGCAACGCTTACCGCGCCGTTGCGCAGACCAAATGCCACATTCTCGAAAACCGTCAGGTGCGGAAACAACGCGAAGTTCTGAAAGACGAACCCGATACCACGCTCGTGCGCGGGCAAATCCGTAATGTCGCGCCCCTGAAACCAGACCCGCCCCGCATCAGGCTTTTCGAAGCCGCAAATGATACGCAACAGGCATGTCTTCCCCGAACCCGAAGGCCCCAAAAGCGAGACATAGCCGCTCTGCTCGACTGCAAAATCGATGTTTTCGAGTGCAGTGATCTCCCCGTAGCGGCGGGTAATCCCTTCAAGTCTGAAACTGGCGTCACGGTGCGTCATTCGATCCTCACAGGGCAAAAACAAACCATCAAACGATGGGTACATCAGGCGCGGAGATTTCTTCCACAGCCCCGAATTAAAATGTATGACGTATCCAATAACTAATTGAGATTTATATCAAGAGCCATCTTTCAAACGATAAGAGGGTTTTTATCACCTAAGTGGGAGTAAATCAAATCTTTTACAGCGTTTTTGATGTTATAAAAATGAATATCGAGTACTAAGTTCATTATTTAGACTTTCACAAGATAGCGTGGAATCGACTCACTCTCGGGGATCAATGCCACGATCTTGAGACGCGCCAGACTTTTGAATGACAAGATGCGCAAGTGCTCCTTGAGATACTCTGTTGCGGCATCGACCTGGCGTAATCCGATCAAGTCGAAAAGGGTGCGGTACTGGTCAAGTGCGACCACATCCACGGGCAAACCAAGATCAATCAGAGCCTTGTCCATCGAAGACAAAAGCAGGCGATTGTTGGCAATGATTTCAACCAGAGCACCGTTGGGCGCACGTCCTAAACAGTGGCGCATCAAGGCACCTTCCAGTTCTGCCGCATCCCGCGCATCGCCACGGTCGATCCGCGCACGGATGGTGGCGATCTGGACCGGATCGATATAATCCGTCGCGAGCCTGAGCGCCGCAGGCTCCATTATACTACGCAGCTCGAATTTCTCCCTAAGGGTGCGCGCGGTCAAGGGACCAGCCAGCCAGTGCGATGTAGCTCCTTTGCGCAATAGCCCCCGCTCGTTCAGACGGCTGAGCACATCGCGCGCCACTGTGCGACTGACCCCGAGATATTCCGCAAGCTCTGTCTCGATGACCCTGAACTCACCAAAAATCTGGCACGCGGCCACCTCCGCCTCAACCTCATCATAGACCCTGATCCACGTCCCGCGGATCGCCAATGCCGCACGCGACGCCTCCGGAATGTCGAAATCATATTCATCCAGTGACTTCCGAACCGGTTGGGACGTAGCCCCTTCTGCCCCGACAAGATACCCGCGCCCGCGGAACCGGTGGATCAGTCCCTCGGCGTTCAACATCCTCAGTGAGGCTTGCACAGGCGCACGGCTGGTCTGCATGAGTTTTGCAATTGGCCCCTCGATCAGGACCAATCCGGCAGGCAGCCGCCCCGAGGTGATATTGTGCCGCAAGACACGGCTGATCGTCTCATACAAAGGCTCCTGTCCCTGACCTGCAGGTGTTCGAGGCATAATTATTTGAGTCATGGTGTCGCTGTACCCAAGGAGGCGATGAACCGCTTCCAGGCACGGGCTGCATAATTATACTCGTCCATAACCGTGTTCCACATAGCAATCCGGCTTACCCGCTCGCGGTAGGCACCTCCGGGGCGACGCTGCCCCTTGCGCACAACAATCCTCCCATCAGGCCCTTTCAGATCACAGCGGGCGATGTCGCCATCGTACCAGTATCCCCACTCCTCAGCGCTGAGGTATGCGCGCACCCCTTCAGGATTGGTCATATAATGACCCTGTCGCGCCATCACGGCGCCGGGCGGACCGGTCAACCACCAGTTCAGATACTCGTATCCCATGTCCAGCTTTGCCCCGGTCAGATGTCGGGCAAGCGATGCGCCCCCGTGCCATGCGCGGTATCCTTCACGCGGGAAACTCTCACAAAATATCCCCGACATTGTACCGAGGTTGCCATAGGACGGCGTCCACATGCTTTGCACAGAAACACGGTCATCACGCACAAGTGCCTCCGCCTGATCCGGCGATACCCAGCTGCCCACGAAGAAGCCCTGTTGCCGGAGTGTTTCCAGAAGGCCCATCAGACTGTCAATTTCATCCACCGTCATATTGCCGATGTCCTCAAACGTCAGATCACCGTTAGCTTCTGCGGCAAGGGCTACATCGAAGATCCCGATTGCCGGTTCATCCACAAGAGCGATCCGCCCCCGCGCGCGCCGGTCAAGCAGCCATGCCCAGCTGGACCCCTCAGGCCCCTCCTCCCCAAAAAGGCGTCGGTCATATCCAAAGCTGTCCACGTTATGCGCGGTCGGCAGCATGCTGATCTGGGGCATCGGCTGTTGGCCCAGCGTACCGTCGGGCTGGACATACAATTTGCGCACTGGCGCATCGCCGTGACCCTGCCATGTGTATTTGCTGATCCCGCCCGACTTGGCCAGACTCCCGATGTTATCCCACTGCTTGATCCGCTCGGTTTCGATCGGCTGCAATGCGCCCCAGTACCAGACAATGTCCAGATTGTGGAAACACTGCTCGTAGATATCATAGTTCAGCGGGTCCATCGCAGCACGGTGCTGGCACGTCAGAAAGTCCAAGTTCTCAAACTCTACATTAAACCCCAGATCGTCAATCGCCAGCAGCCTGACCTCCTCCAGCAGGGTCACATCGGTGCCGCGCACGCGCAGAGTGCGGCGCGTGACGCGGGGCGGCGAGGCAAGTTTCGGCTCGGTGCGTACTTCTTCAGGCATGGGGTGCTTCTCCCTTTAACAAGCCCGCCCGGGCCTGCCGCCGACCCTAAGCCTGTGGCGTGAGGACGTAAACGCCGCTTTCATGCAGTGCTGCGTTCCAGCCCGGCTCGATCACGATTGTTGTCGTCACTTCCTCGATAACCGCTGGTCCGCTCAAATGATCCCCCGCCCCCAACGCGCTTCCTGTGTAGACAGGCGTGGACTTGGCGGTCCCCTCAAGCGAGAACACCATATCGCGGTATCCT
The DNA here is from genome assembly GCF_036961165.1 of Sulfitobacter sp. GTDB lineage: Bacteria > Pseudomonadota > Alphaproteobacteria > Rhodobacterales > Rhodobacteraceae > Sulfitobacter. The sequence goes on from NZ_JBALVJ010000051.1 coordinate 13,633, forward strand.
TGCAGCGCGGTTTCAGCCCCTTTCCCGGCGACAATCTTCTGGCGTCGAGGTTTGTCCAGATGGCCGATAATCGTACTTTCCACATTCACCACTTCGACCGGGCTTTGAGGCTCATCATAGGTATAAAGCTCCTTGTGGCGTGTGTGGAATGCTTGCGCGATCGCACCAAGCCCCAGCTTTTCAATGTCGAACGTGTCAATTTCAACGGTACATTCGTGGACCTGCCCGACATAGCGCATATCGAGGCTGCGGCTGATGGAAATCTCGTCGCTGGCAAAGCCGTTTCCCTCCAGATCAACCGCACCGCGCGCCTCGAGACCGCTGAACAGTTTGTTCAGGTGCGCACTGGCAACCGCATCGTCAAGGCGCAGCGGTGCAGGCGCCATGTAGTTGTATTTCACATCGGACAGGATCTGGCCATAGGCACACAGGCCCGACGCCAACTTTGATACCAGAACCTTCTGAATACCCATTTCCCGCGCAAGCGCTGTCACATGCGCGCCTGTCGCCCCGCCTGCCCCCATCAGCACGAAATCACGCGGGTCATAGCCGCGCTCGACCGACACTCGCCTGATCGCGTTGACCATGTTGTTGTTGACAATGGTGAACATGCCGTAAGCCGCTTTTTCAAGGCTGAGACCCAGCGGCTCTGCCAGATGGGTCCGGATCGCCGTGCGGGATTTTTCCACGTCCAGCGGCAAACGCCCGCCCACCAGACCGGTGCTGTTCAAATAGCCCAGCGTCAGGTTGGCATCCGTAGTCGTCGGACGCGCCCCCCCCTGACTGTAACATGCAGGCCCCGGATCAGCGCCCGCCGATTGCGGCCCCATTTGCATCAGGCCCATACTGTCGATCCAGCCAACAGATCCGCCCCCTGCCCCCAGCGTCTCGACCTGTATCATCGGAATCCCAATCCGGTAGCGCAGAAAGTCGATGTCCTTGTTCACATTGGCCTTGCCGTCTCGGGTCAGCGTGATGTCGAAGGACGTCCCCCCCATATCGCAGGTGATGATATTGCGGTCGCCCCAGGGTGCGGCCACATCCAGTGCCGCCTGAGGCGCCGATGCAGGCCCTGAGTTAATAGCATAAACCGATTGGTCCGTGACCACACGCCCCAGTGCAAGCCCGCCATTCGACTGAAAATAACGTACAGGATTTTTGGATCCCAGATCTTTGAAATAGCCATCGATCGCCTCGACGTAGCGTTGCAGGATCGGGGCCAGATAGGCGTTTACAACCGCGGTCGAGGTGCGGGTATATTCGCGCACCTGCGGATAAAGCTGGGCACCGACCGTCAGGCGCGCGTCCGGCATCATCTCGCGCACGATTTCGGCCGCGCGGTTCTCGTGATCCGGATGCAGCACCGACCAAACAAAGGAAATGGCGACAGACTTCACTCCCTCAGCGAGGAAATAGGTGCAAGCCGCCCTCACGTCTTCCTCGTTCATCGGCGTATAGACAGAGCCGTTGGAGATGACACGTTCGGTGACGCCGCGGCGCAAATGACGCGGCACCAGCATGGTGGCGGGCGGGTAATCGGGATCATAGCGGTGGCCGTCTTCCTTGTGACCCAGTCGGATCTCGATGGAATCCTCGTGGCCCTTCGTACAAATAAGCCCCGTCTTTGCACCGGTATGGGTGATCAGGGCGTTCAGCCCGACCGTGGTGCCATTGATGCACAGATCCGCGTTTGATACGATCTCGCGCGCCGAGATGCCCGTTTGCTCGGTGATCAACGCCAGACCGTCACGGATCGCCTGTGTCGGGTCATCGGGCGTCGAGAGGACCTTGAATAGCTGAATTTCCCCGTCCCGCTTTGCCAGTACAAAATCGGTAAACGTGCCGCCCGCGTCGATGCCCAGTCTATAGTCGGTTTTCATCATTTTTCCTTTTCAGCATCAATCAGGAGGCGCGCAATGCGTCTGTTGCAGCGGTATCCACACGCAGGCTTTGCCGGTCAGCGATGACCACACCGTAGTCCAGCCTCGCGCCCTCCAGCGACACCAGACCGTTGCGCACATCCTCCACCACACTGTCCACTTCTCGCTCGAACGGATTACCAAAGCCGCCGCCGCCGGGGTTCTTGTTGGCGGCGCGCTCGCCGGGATTGATGATCTCAATCACATTGTCGGTGATAATTTCCGTGCCCCCGTTGCGCGTCAACTCAAGGCGTCCGACCTTCTTTTCCACCATGGCGGATTTGGCACCGCCCGCCCCCATGGCTGGAATCCGGCGGCCTTCCCCGAAGGTGATCAACGTCATGGGCGCGTCCAGCGGCTCCACTTCCCAACAGGTCCCAGACCCGCCGCGGAAGCGTCCTGCGCCGCCCGAATCCTCCATCAAAGAATATTGGTGGATGATGATCGGATAGCTGTGCTCGAGCATTTCGATGTCGCCCGAGGTAAGCGCCCCGAAACAGCATTGCGGACCGCAGGCATGCCAGCCGTCCTGACTGTTTGTGGCCCCCGCGCCCGAAATGATTGAGGCCAGCACCATGGTGACATATTCCTCGTCGTGCCGCTTGTCCCAGCCCGCGATATTGCACCCGTTGGCATGCCCCCAGCTGGCCGAAACTTTTGCCGGCGCTGCCTGCTCAAACGCGAGACGCACCGCATCGGTCAGCGTCTCCATCGGGGTGGTAGTGCAATTCATATGCGGCGCCGGCGATTTCGCGTTACACAACGTCCCCTTGGGCCCCATATCCACTGTTACACTGCGGTAAAGCCCCTCGTTGTAGGGCGGCGGCAACTGCGCAAACATCATCAGGCCAAGATAGACGCCGGAATAGGAATTGCCTTCGTAGGAGTTGATGAAATAGGGGATCTGAGGGGGACTTTCGATCTCGATGTGGACGGTTTCACCCTTGATCGTGACATGGGCGGTGATGTCGAAATCCCCAAACCCGTGGCCCGCATCCTCCAGCACCGCCGTGCCGGAGTACCGCCCGTCAGGCACTTGCGCGATCAGCCCCTTCATATGGGCATTGGCCATCGACAACAGTTCTTCGATACAGTTCTGGACCGTCTCCTTGCCATATTTGTCGAGCAATCCTGTAAGTGCGCGCGCGCCAACCTGACAGGCACCGATGAGGGCGTTAAAATCCCCTTCCTGATCGCGCCGCGCGCGCATGTTGGTCAGCAGCATATTCAGAATATCGTGGCGCGGCACCCATTTGTCCCAGATTTTGATCGGCGGAATGCGCAACCCTTCGGCATAGATCTCCTTGGCATCCGGATTGTATCCCGCTGGCACAGGCCCGCCGATATCGGTAAGATGCCCCTTGCACACGGTCCAGAACAGCAGCTCTCCCTCATAGAAAACAGGGTAATACATGCAGGTATCAATGATGTGGCTTCCGGCGTAATCCGGATCATTGTGCAAAAACAGATCACCCTCGTTGATCTCGCCCTCGAAAAAACCCGCAACCGCCTTCATTGCCGGAATGAGCGAGCCGAGGTGAATAGGAATATCCTGACCCTGAAGCACCATTTCGGGCGTGTGGTTGAACAATGCGGTCGAATAATCATGCGCGAGGTTGAAAACAGAAGACCGCGCCGTTTTTTCCAGCGTCAGCGTCATCTCCCGCTGGGTCGTCTCGAGCACACCGCGCACGACGGACAGGGTAATCGGATCGACAGTCGAGACGGACATAGCATACCTCCATTGCTTTTGATCAATGTTTGCGCATGCGCGTGCGCCCGTCTTGTCGCACAGTGCAGGATCATTTGACGCAGGGTGCACAGAGGTCTTAGACTTCTCCGGATACGGGGGCACCCGAAACGTCAAACGAGGGGCACATATATGACGGAGCTTTCGACGGCAGGTTTCAGAGGTGCCGAGCGTTCTGCCGAGTGGAGCAGGATCATCGCTAAGACCTACTTTCCTCTCCAGCTTGATTTCAAGGATCCGGAACGCTTCACGGGACGGCTTAGCCACCGGACATTTGGCAATGTGGCCCTGTCGCGGCTCACATCTGACCCAGCAAGTTACAAGCGCAAGGCCAGCCATATCAGCGAGGGTCTCGAAGAAGATTATCTGGTCACGATCCCGCGCTGCACTGCCGTCGAGTTCCGGCAACTGGGCCGCGACGTGCGCTGCGCACCCGGCGGCTTCATCATCCAGCGCGGAGACGAGCCCTACCGATTTCGGTATGAGCAGACCAATGATCTGATCGTGCTCAAACTGTCGAAGAAGGAACTGGTCACGCGGGTGTCAGACCCAGACGGCCTGTGCGCGCGGGTGTTCGATGCCACGACAGGCACACAGCAGGTGTTTGCGGCGATGGTTAATATGGCGCAAAACAGTGATGCGGGTCTGGACGCACCGGCCCAGAGGTTGCTGGGGAGCCAGCTACTCGCCTTTTTGGCCTTGGCCATAAACAATGAAAAACACGATACCTCAGAGGCAATCAGCACTGTGCGCGCCGCTCATCTGGCGCGCATAGACCAGTTTATCCGCAAAAATATCAAAGTGGCGGACCTATCTCCAGAGCGGATCGCGGCATCCTGTGGCATCTCGAAACGTTATTTGCACGATCTCTTCCGGTCCGTCGATAAATCTGTTGCACAGCAGGTGCGAGATTACCGGCTTGCCCAGGCGCAAATCGATCTGCGGACCCGCTCCAGCGAAAGTCTTGCCACCGTGGCCTACAGATACAGCTTTGCAGATCAGGCACAGTTTTCGCGGCTTTTCCGAGAAAAATTCGGGGTGACACCTTCAGCCTACAGGGCCGGTGCCCGCGCCTGAGGCGGGCGACCGGTGGGTCGTAGTCGGCAGCTCACCCCAGATGGGCGCGCACAGAGCCAAGCATTTTCTTGCGCGCCGCGCGTGCTTCGGCGGCCTGTGCCATATCCACCTTGCGAAATTTCACGGGGGTATGCGGCTGCAACTGTCCGATCAGATCCATATCGGCGGAAATGATCGCACCCAGCGTAAAGTAGCCGCCGCCCGACACCGCATCACGGTGCAGCACAATCGGCTCAAGCCCGCCCGGCACCTGAATGGATCCATAGGAATAACACCCATCCACAATATTTGAGGGATCGGCACCGGCGCCAAAGGGTTGTTCGCGGTCCACAAACTCCAGCGGCTTGCCACCTTTGAAACGGTAGCCCATCCGGTCCGCCTCAAGTGCCACGGCCCAGTTATCGGCGAAAAATCCGTCCTGTGCCTTTGGCGTCAAACGGTGCCAGTAGAGCCCTGGCAAAACCCGCAATTCCGCAGGATTTGCAGGCATCCGGCGCAGGTTCGCCGGCACGCTCATTCCGGCCTCGACCATCTCTGCGTCGCCTAGCGGAATGACATCTCCCGCCTGAATGTTGCGTCCCTCGATACCGCCCAGCGCACCAATCGGGTAGGTGGAGCGGCTACCGAGCGCTGGCGGCGTATCTATGCCGCCGCTGATCGCGATATAGGCGCGTGCATCTGCCTTGAGAAAGTCGAAACTCAGTGTCTGGCCTGCTTTGACCACAAACGAAGTCCAGCCTTCCCGTGGGTTTCCGTCGACCTTAGCAGGCAGATCGGCACCCGTAATGGCGACCAGACTGTCGCGCTCGAACTCGATCACAGGCCCCATAAAGACTACCTCGAGACCGGCAGCCCCTTCGGGATTGCCCACCAGCATATTGGCGACGCGCAGCGCAAAACGGTCCATCGCCCCGCCAATAGGAATGCCCAGATGGAAATAGCCGGGACGGCCCAGATCCTGAATGGAAGTCGACAGGCCGGGTTGCATGATTTTAAGCGACATTGAGGGCCTCCATCAGTTTGGCATTGGTGCCGGACATATCTGCATTGAACGCATCAAGATCAAAATCGACCTCCGCTATGCGCGGCGTGTAGGTATCAGCCGCCACTTCAGCCAAAATCCGATCATATTCGGCACGGTCGATCGGTTTCCATTTCACAATGTCACCCGGCTTGAAAAACACCATAAAGTTCTTGAGGTAGCTTTGCTTTTGCTCGGGATCAAAGATCGGCATCGGCGTGATGCCAAACATCTGGTAGCCCCCTGCACCACGCACCGAATACACGCAGGAAAAACATCCGCCATAGCCAACCGTCTGTTTGGGGGTGTCGGTGCGCGGGCGCAGATATTTAGGTACCTGCAACTGCTTTCCGCGCTCTACCAGCTGGTAGAGAAACGGCAGGCCCGCAACAAACCCCACCATCGACACGAACCAAGGCTGGGAATGATGCGCCTCTATAAAACCCTCGGCGCTGTCAAAGCCATTGATCCGTGCAGCATAATCCAGATCCGAGCCCGAGGGGTCCTGATGGCGCTCGCGAAATCGCATCAGCGTCTCGTGGGTCCAGGGATCTTGATAGTAGACCGGTATCTCAATGATCCGTGTTTTGAGCCGCTTTTCGGCATCCTCGGCCTTATGCTCCAATTCCTTGACTTTTTTCATCATCTGGTCGGGCGCGATGATATCAGGGTCAAAGCGGACCTGAAACGAGGCGTTGGCAGGACAGATTTCCGTCACACCCTTTATCTTCGCATCGCGAACCGCATTGCTCATCGAGAGGGATTTGAAAAACGCATCCAGCGACATCTCGTCATCCATCTCCACATAGATATGCTCGTCGCCGCCATGGCTGTAGCGTGTTTTCATGATGTGCCTCCTGTGATTTCGGGAGTGGGTTTCAGATTGCCCGAAGCCAGCCAAGGCTCCAGCCATTGTGTGTGAAAGTCATCGCTGCGCACGCTGGCATCCTGCGCCAGCGCCAGATGCAGCGGTTTGGTCGTCTTGACCCCCTCGATCTCCAACCCCTTCAGTGCTGTGAACAGCCGATCAATCGCGGCCTGCCGGTCGCGGCCATGCACGATCAGCTTGCCCAGAAGGGAATCGTAAAAGGGCGGTATCTGGTATCCCTCATAAAGAAAGTGGTCAAAGCGGATGCCCTCCCCTTCGGGAACACGCAATCCAGTAATCTGGCCAGGACACGGCATAAATTGCAAAAACGGGTCCTCGGCGTTCAGACGCACTTCGATGGCGTGACCGCTGCGTATGATGTCCGATTGCCGCTGGCGCAGCTTGCCTCCGCCCGCCACATGGATCATCTCCTGAACCAGATCTGTTCCGGTCAACATTTCCGTCACCGGATGCTCGACCTGAATACGGGTGTTCATCTCGATGAAATAGAAATCCGCTGTGACGCTGTCATACAGATACTCAAGCGTGCCCGCGCCGACATAGTTCACCGCTTTTGCAAGGGCGACAGCAGTATCGCACAGATGTGCGCGTGTCGACTCGTCCAGACACTCGGCACCAGCCTCCTCCCAGACTTTCTGGCGTCGCCGCTGTAAGGAGCACTCCCGCTCGAAGTAATGGACCGCATTCGTGCCATCGCCCATGATCTGCACTTCGATGTGACGCGGTGACTGGATCGCGCGCTCCAGATATAGCCCGCCATCGCCAAAGGATGCCTTGGCCTCGGCCTGCGCCTGCGGGGCCATTTTGCGCAACTCCGCTTCTGTATCGGCAATCCGGATACCTTTACCGCCGCCACCGGCAGCCGCTTTGATCATCACAGGATAGCCAATTTTCGCAGCAACATCTACCGCGTCATCTATAGTCTCAACACGACCCTTAGAGCCCGGGACAACAGGCACGCCAGCTGCCTGTGCTGCCTGCCGCGCAGAAACCTTGTCGCCCATTGCGTCAATCGTATCTGCCGAGGGTCCGACAAATATGATGCCCGCCGCGTCCAGCGCCCGCACAAAACCAGCGTTCTCGGCCAAAAAACCGTACCCGGGATGCACCGCATCCGCATGGGTCGCTTTTGCCGCCGCGACCACCCCCTCGACATTCAGATACGACAGCGCCGCCTGCGCAGGCCCGATGCACACAGCCTCGTCCGCCAGTCGCACCGCCAGCATATCGGCATCAGCCTCGGAATGGGCCTGAATGGTATGGATACCCATCGCCTTCGCGGCGCGGATAATGCGCACCGCAATCTCGCCCCTATTGGCAATGAACAAGCGTTTTATGGCCACGGTTTACGCCTCTATCTCTGCCAGCGGCTGGCCTGCCGTAACAGCGCCGCCACTCTCGACCAGATACTCCGTAAATGTGCCCGCAACTTCGGCTTTCACCTCGATAAACGTCTTCATAACCTCGATGAGGCCGACAGTGTCGCCGACAGCTACCGCATCACCTGCGGCCTTGTAAACCGGCTCCTCGGGGGATGCCTGCGTGTAGAATGTGCCCGGAACGGGGGAAAGAACCTGTACCATATTGGTCTCCTTGTATGAGTGTTAAGCCAGTGTTTTGGCGATGTCCGCCGCTGCCGTAATGCGGATACCGGCATCCTTGAGGCCTGCGTAAATGGCCTGCCCCATCAACAAGGCACCTGGCGTGTCGGAATGAAAACAGATAGATTCGAAAGGGATATCAATCTCGTCACCCTCGACCGTGGTGACCTTGCCGGTTTTGCAGGCTTTCACACATTTGGCAGCGATCTGCGCCGGATCGGGCCTCCCCACATGCCGAGTGAACACGATCGATCCCGAATTGTCATATTCACGGTCCGCATAAAACTCACGGATCACCGGCTGGCCTGCACGTTTCGCCGCCGCATATGTCTTGGAAACACCCATGCAAAACAACAGCGCATCGGGACTTGTCACCTGTAATGTATCCACCAGCATCTGCGACAAATCTTCGTTAGCCGCCGCCTCCATATAAAGGGCGCCATGCAGCTTGACGTGCTGGAGCGGCACACCGTAACGCCGCCCGAATTCCCTGATCGCGCCTATCTGGTAGACGATATCATTGATCAGCTCCGCCGTGTCGGTTTTGATATAGCGCCGACCAAACCCTTGCAGATCGTGATACCCGGGGTGTGCGCCGAGACCAACACCGTGCTCTTGCGCCAGCTTAATCACCCGGTTCATAGAATTCGGATCGCCCGCATGAAAGCCCGCGGCAATATTGGCAGAACTGATAATCTGCATGATCTGTGCGTCGGGCGCATCGCCCAGAACCCACTGACCAAACCCCTCCCCCATGTCGCAATTCAGATCTACTGCTGCTTTCACGCGTCCACTCCCGTGTTGTTGTCAGGCCAGACTGATTACCTCGAAGCAAAATTGATATTTCTTTTTTCCGCTTAAGCATTATCATAAAAACAGATATCTGATCCTCCAGATGGCTTTCAGCTCGGAAATTACATGAACTTCAAGCACTTAAAATACTTCGTGGCGACCGCCGACACAGGTCAGGTCAGCCGCGCGGCCAAATTACTGTCGATTTCGCAATCTTCAGTCACCAGCTCTGTGCGTGAACTTGAGGCACATCTGGGCACCACCTTGTTCGAGCGGCGTGCACAAGGGATGGAGCTGACGAAAGCTGGCCGGGAGTTTTTGCAAGCCGCCCGTGATATTCTGGAAAAGATCGAGGCCGCGCGCCAGATCGACCAAAGCAGCTCGGAGATCAACGGTACACTGACACTCGCAGCCAGCTATACCGTGATTGGCTACTTCCTGCCCTATCATCTGGGCCGCCTCACACAGCTCTATCCCGGCATTGATATTCAAGTAGTAGAGCTTAACCGCCAAAGTATCGAGGAGCAACTATTGCAGGCGCATATTGATATGGCGGTGGCTCTGACCTCGAACATCCAGCGCGACGGGATCGAAACGGTGACACTGCTCAAGTCTCCCAGACGGCTCTGGGTTCCTGCAGGTCACGCGTTCAACACCGGACCCGAGGTGTCGCTGGCACGGATTGCCCAAGAGCCCTACATTATGCTCACCGTAGATGAAGCCGCCCATTCCAGCATGAAATACTGGAACCGGCATAATGCGAGCCCGAACATCAAGTTGCGAACATCTTCGGTGGAGGCCGTCCGCTCGCTTGTGGCCAATGGTCAGGGCATCACGATCCTGTCTGACATGGTGTACCGCCCATGGTCACTGGAAGGGCGCAGAATCGAAATTGTGCAAACGGATGTCGACATACCGACGATGGATGTGGGATTGGCATCAAATAAGACGAAAGTCGCAACCCCCGCGATGAAGGCGGTAAAAACCTATTTTACAAACACTTTCCTGTCCCCCAAGTTACAGTTCTGACCGCTTCTGGAATGCGAGGTCAAAAAATAACCATCAGCAAAATGAGCCCATAACAACCGTGCACCTCAATAACCTTAAAAGCGTAGCGCACAGCAAGAGCCTGTCGCGATGATCGTCGCCTTGGAGCTGATAGCGCCTTTTTTTCTATACATCCTTGCCGGTGTTACAGCACAGCTCTTTTTACGTCACGGCGACGAGCAGCAACGCTGGCTTGATGCTTTTATTTTTTATGTGGCTTTGCCCGCGCTCTTGTTTCAATCGGTGCGTGTCGTCCCACCGAATGACAACAATCTGGTCGGGTTTTTGGCGATCACTACCTCTATAACCGGGGCGATGTTTGTTCTAGGATGGCTCATCGGGCGCAAGAACCGGTCAGGCGATAGCCCGGCTGTTTTCGGTCTTGCCGCCAGCTATTCCAACATCGGTTATATGGGGCCTGCGCTCACTGTCGCAGTGCTTGGGCCAGAGGCGGGCGCGCCGGCCGCCTTTATCTTTTGTGCCGATGTATTGCTGATCTTCACAATCTGGCCCACCATGCTTGGCCACGACAGCCGCGGATTGGGACGCATCATGCAGCCTCTGCGAAAAGTGTTAACGCACCCCTTTATTCTGGCCACACTTGCAGCACTTCTGTTCGCCCAAAGTGGCTTGACCTTACCGGCGTACATAGACAGCCCGCTTACAGGGTTTCAAAATGCAGCAGCTCCCACTGCTCTCTTTTCCCTCGGACTGACCCTCGCACGCAATCGTGGCGGTCGGGTTGAACGCCGCTTGGGCGCGTGCCTGACGGCAAAGCTGGTTGTCCACCCGCTTGCTGTTGCTGCAGCCTTTGTCGTTGTCTCGGGGTTTGACCCCGTTTGGATCGCCACAGCAATCATCATGGGTGCATTACCACCTGCCGCGAACGTATATGTCATGGCACGGGCAGAAGGGATCAGCGTCGCCTTAGCGGCACGCACGGTCCTATACGGAACTGTCTTCTCAGCAGTCACATTACCTTTACTCATATACTTGCTTAGCTGATCTATGGCAAAAACCAAGGCACCAGATCAGGCCGTCATTTTGACGTCACGACGTCCAGATAGAGTTCGCAAACGGGTAGGTGATGCGTTTTAAAAATTGCAAACGGCGCCCTATCCTCCTTGAGGAGCAAGATGGGGAAGACACGGTCAGCAATAGCAATTGGGTTCCACTTGGGGTCATCTAGATTTTTCTGACTGTTTTTGCGAGGGCGACGCAGTTCTTGCGGCCATAATCGCATGCGGGACCGTCAGTTTGACGGTCTCGCCGAACAGTCCTGAGGTAGAAGACAACAGCGTACAGGCCCGAAAAAATATGGTACCTGCACCTCAATTATCGCCCACATCCCTTGGTGCGTTTGATACATAAGTCGGCTTTGTTGCACAAATCGTTTGATGGGATTCATCTCATGAATCCAGCGTGATAGCTGGCTGGCATGAGTATCTGGAAACCGACGATTATGAGACCAAGAACTGGTCAGGTTATAACGACGCCCTGAAGCGGTGCAGTTTAATATTAATCTGGTTCGACGCAGAGATGTCTTGGGAAGCGAAGCCTTCGGGTCAACGTGAGCGCCAGGAGGCCTACAGCGATGTGGGGATCCAAGCCTGTTTAACGTTTAAAGTGCTGTTTGGTTTGCCTTTGCGGCAGACAATTGGTTTCGTAGAAAGCCTTCTGGAACTTGTTGGCTTGGACTGGACGGTGCCAGACTTTAGCACCATGTCTCAACGGCAGAAGACGCTGCCGGTTGCCATCGCTTATCGTGGTTCACGTCGCTGATCTTCAGCACGACGGAATGCGTCCCGCCAGGACGCGCAGCGAGGGTGAGATCGCCCCCATGGCTGCGGCACAGACCGCGCACACCACTTCGATCCACCTGACCCTGAACGCAAACATGCGGCGTCCTCGCGACGACCGCGGAGAGAACCCAAGAGCCCGGCACGCATTATGGACTGTGAAAAGGACCAGCACTTGACGAAGGCGATTAGAGAACCGCGGAAACGACTACCATTGTTGATTTTGCGCGTCGAGACGAGATGACAGACGCGCTGACGGATTTTTTAAGAACAGGAGCCCAGCAATTGATTGCGACAGCAGTCGAGGCAGAGCTTGCCCGTTATCTGGCGCAATTTACCGACTTGCGCACTGAGGCAGGTCACGCAGCTGTGGTCCGCAATGGGCATCATCCGGCTCGACCAGTGCAGACTGGCATTGGCCCCGTGAGCGTGCGCATTCCAAAGGTTCGGTCCAAGTACGGCACACCGGTGACATTCCGGTCTGCTCTGGCGCCGCTCTATGTGCGCAGAACCAAGGCGTTGGAAGCAGCCTTGCCGTGGCTATACCTCAAAGGGATTTCCAGTGGCAAAATGGGCACGGCCCTCAAGGTTCTTCTGGGTCCTGATGCCGCTGGCTTATCAGCAAATACGGTCTCGCGGATTAAGTCTCACCCCACAGGCGCATGCAAAGCCTGCGCCTCCCGGGCTGAAGTGGTCCTGCTTTTCTGGACAGGTTTGCGGCTTAGCTAAGATGCATCTGG
>NZ_JBALVJ010000166.1:0-2334 GCF_036961165.1 Sulfitobacter sp.
CAGATGCATCTTAGCCAAGCCGCAAAACTGTCCTAAAAAGCAGGACCACTTCACCTATCGCTGGTGCTCCGCGCAGCATTTCGGCGGCTAAAAAAGCCTGTGAGCGGGCGAAGCAGGTATTGGTTCTTTAGAAACTAAGGTCCGCCGTTCACTCAACGGGTGCCCCGAACAAAGCGATAGCTCCGCCCAAAACCGCCAGCAAGGCAAAGAAGACAGTCTTTCCTGAATAGCCTCTGTGAGCCGCGCGGATTGAAGCAATGGCCGCTTGTATAGCGTAGTAGAGCGCGAAAGCCCGCGATGCATAGCTGATGATCTCAAAGATGTTGGCTGTCCAAGTCAGAAATATCCCGACGCCGACCAAAAAAGTATAAGCGAGCTTTTCCGTGACGAGGCCTTTGGAGACTTCCGAAATCAAGCCGCCAGAGCCGCTTGTGTCAGCGATTGCGGCGCTGAACTGGGCGCTCAGAGCGGCCACAACAAGAAGCAGGGGCAGGATCGGGGCAACGACTTGCATCAAGTCAATGATCGCAGTCTCATCCAGAGAGAGCGTATCGGAATCGATCGCATAGGTCAGAAGAGCAATATAGAGACAATAAATGCCTGTGGAAATCCACTGAGCCAGCCGCATGGAACGGATGCGCATTGGCGCGTCATAATTTGCGCCAAGATAGCGAGACGTCTCAAATCCCTGAACCGTCACGATCAACCCAGCCATAAGAGCAATGCCAGCCCATCCGGTGACCTGGGGCTGATCGAACTGTAACGCGTCTTTGCCAGTCACCTCGCCGAAATGCACAACAAGGCCAAATATGAGGCCGGCAATTATTGCCAGCTTTAGACCAACAGAAACCTGCTCCATCCGTTCGAGAGCGGAATAGCCGCGCGCCCAGCCAGTGAACAAGATCAACACGAAAACGGCGGTCGTAAGCAGGTTGGCATGAAAGCTGTCGTCGAGGTCTGTGAGGCTGACGCCGAATGCGCCGAACAGGTTTAGATAATAGGCAACCGAAACAATAAATGCGAAGGCGAGCACGACTGACGCGACCGTCTCTAACCAAACAAGCAGAGTGGACGGGGCAGCGTGCGCTTCAATTTCTGCAATGTTGAATCTGATCGCGTTTCCAAACAGATAAGCAATCGTACATAGGCCAATCATCACAAAGGGCGCATAGCCGCCATAACTGACATCAAGTATCGGACCTAAAACCAGAAAACCGCTTCCGATGATCGAAGCCAAGGGCGTGATTGTTGCCCGCCATACAGCCGAATTGGCCACTCGAGGCCAGATCAGCATCGCCCCAAAAAAGACAACGACAGCAAGAATAAGTGCATTAAGCATAAGTCATCAAAATCAGATCGTCGTTGAATGCGCAACAGGGAGAAAATGACCACCAATTGGAATGCAGTCTTCGGTACATGTTGCTGAAATCGCTAGTTCGGGCACGAAGCTGTGTGCCATCAGCTTTTGAAACAGCGCAATACGACCTCCGAAAAGCCGTCCTTGGTCCAGTTTGTCGCACGGGAAGCCAATAGCATTATCTTTCACACTTTGGCGATCGATTCATGTAAGGATTAGTGACCGAGCCGCTACTGCTGACAGGTTGAACGCTACCCAGCCCGTGCTCTGATGAAGTTTCTTTTGAAATTCGAAAATGTGGACGGAATGCTCTCATTACATGCGATGCCCGATGCGTTTACTAAAAGTGAATGTGAACAGATTATCGCGACAATTTCCGAAGCGCAGACCGAGGAAGCTCTCCTCGTTGGTCGCAATAAAGATCACAATCTTCGCAAAGCAGAATTGGTCTGGACAGATGGCGTGACCGGCATGGAATGGGTGATGGAGCGTCTGATCGAACTTGTTCGGAGTTCAAACAGAGACCGTTTTGAATTCGACCTGCGCGAGTTTGCCGAAAGCCCTCAGGTTGCAATCTACAAGTCGTCAGAAAGCGGGCACTTTGCGTGGCACTCCGATATTGGCGGTGGTCCTGCCTCTGGAAAACGAAAGCTCACCCTTGTGCTACAATTGAGCGGTGCTGATACCTATGATGGCGGCAACTTGGAAATTATGCCGGGCGCTCAAATTCTCACCGCCAATCGTGGTCAGGGGTGCGTCAGTATTTTTCCAAGCTTTACACTTCATCAGGTAACACCAGTCAAAAGTGGCATACGTTATTCAATGACTGTTTGGGCGCATGGCCCAGCATTCCGCTGAAACAGCTCTTTGAGGACGTTTTCGATCCTTCCTGTACAGCTGGCTGTATGGCCGGCAAGCATGTACAGAGGTGGTCTCGGGAATTCGGACCAGTAGTTAAGGTGGATCAACTTGTGAAA
>NZ_JBALVJ010000052.1:0-25742 GCF_036961165.1 Sulfitobacter sp.
CAGATGCATCTTAGCCAAGCCGCAAAACTGTCCTAAAAAGCAGGACCACTTCAGGCGCGCAGACGGCCAAGGCAGGCCCCAAGGGATCGACAACAACCGTCCATCGCTGACATTCTTGCGGTTGATCAGATCTATCAAAGCAATGTGGAGAAACTGCCCACGATCAAACCGCGCCGGTTCAATCCGACTGGCGGTACGCGTCTGCCGATCCTGCATACTGAACGGGACGAATGGCAATTTACCGCACTCTTTTCAAACAGCCCGACTGCGCATCGCTTCGGAAAAGCCCGAGACTGGGTGGTGATCTATTTTGAACGCGCTGATCAGCCTGAAGCACAAGTCACCGTTGTCACAGAACATGGTGGCCCACTTGACGACAAACGCGTCATTCGCGGGCAGGAGGAGGCCTGCGCCGCCCATTACGAAGCACCTGATCAAGGGCATCTGCAATCACTATGAGGCGCATCAAAAACGGAGAACAGGCATTTGACCAAACATAAGAAATGGATATTTGCGGCCTTCGCCCTTATCGTAATGCTGGCATTTTGCGCAGTTCCCGCAACGGCGTAGGCGGATGTCTTTCAAACCCAGTTGGACAGGTAGGGCGTCCTTTACCGCGTGCCACCAAATGACAAATCCAATTTCTGCCTAAACGCAGAAACATCAAAACCAACTATTAGGCGCACGAGCCATAAGTGACTAAGACGATTTTCAGAAAACTGTTAGACGTCACGCTCTGCGCCCCCCCGCGTCAGGCCCGAAGTGCTGGGAGGGACCCGAAGCCAGATGCACATGGTTCTCAATAGCAGGTGGATAACCGCGCGGGGTTCTAAACTGGCATCAGACAACCCCGGCCCCCGCCGCTTTGTTCGGCCCCCGTGTCACCCTGTCACCCCGTCCGCCTGTCGCCCTGCCCCCGTCTAATCGACACCCCGAATCGCCCGTTCGCCGCGCATGGCAACGGGATGTACTGGCATGGCCGGGGCAGATCAGGCGGACGGGTCACGCCGGCGGGCGTTATGGTTTACGGTTTACCGTTTACGAATTGCCCAAACGGAAAGGCCCCGCGCAATTCAGCACGGGGCGCGGGGCAGATCGTGGGCAGATCAGGCGGGCGCGGACCCACAAGCGCTGACGTCAGACAGGGCCACTCGCTTGCCGAGTGGCCCATCCCTTGCTGTCTTAGTTCCCTAATGTCCAGTCGGGTGGATTTGGGTCTGATCCGACTGCCCGTAGGCCCAGATTCCTAATGCAGACGGTTAATCGAACGCGCCCCCGCGAGGCTGTGCCACGCGATCGCAGAAAGAGAAAAATCATCGCTTGACCCTCCTATCATGGGAGACCTCATGTCTTGGCGCATCACCACTAACCCAAAGGGAATCAGCCATGAATGCGCCAACCAGTTTCACCCGGGAGACCGTCTCTCTTCCCATCGAGGGCATGACCTGCGCCTCCTGCGTCGGCCGTGTCGAACGGGCCCTGAAGGCCGTAGCAGGCGTCCTCGATGCCAGCGTCAACCTCGCCACCGAGCGGGCTGATATCCGTCTCGCCGAACCTGTCGGGCGAGGATCTCTGGTCCGCGCAGTCGAGGACTCAGGCTACACGGTGACGGCATCGACCGTGGAGCTCGCGATCGACGGAATGACCTGTGCGTCCTGTGTGGGCCGCGTCGAGCGTGCGTTGCGCGCAGTACTAGGTGTGACCGAGGCGACCGTGAACCTCGCCACCGAACGGGCGACCGTGAGGGGCAGCGTCGACGCCACCATACTAATTGCCGCGGTCGCGGACGTGGGCTACGAGGCACACCCTGTGGATCGGAGCGGGGCCGCCAATGCAGAGGCAGAGGCAAAGAAAGAAGAAGAGCGCCGCATCCTGTCGCGCGACCTTGCGGTTGCGACCGGCCTTACTGCACCAGTCTTCCTGCTCGAGATGGGCAGCCATGTCATTCCGGGCATGCACGACCTGATCGCATCGACCATCGGCATGACGGCCAGCTGGCTGATCCAGTTCGGGCTAACCACGCTTGTGCTCGCTTTCCCCGGCATCCGCTTCTACCGAAAGGGTATCCCGGCGCTGCTGCGCGCGGCGCCCGACATGAACAGCCTGGTCGCAGTTGGCACGCTTGCTGCCTATGCCTATTCGCTGATCGCGACCTTCGCCCCGGCTCTGCTGCCCGCGGGAACGGTGAACGTCTACTACGAGGCGGCTGCCGTCATCGTGACCCTGATCCTCCTCGGTCGCGTCCTCGAAGCACGGGCAAAGGGCCGCACCTCCGAGGCGATCAAGCGGCTCGTGGGGTTGCAGGCCAAGACCGCCCGCGTGCGGCGCGGCGAAAGTGTCGCTGAGATCGAGGTCTCGGACGTCGCTTCTAGCGACATAATCGAAGTGCGCCCCGGCGAGCGTGTCCCCGTGGACGGCGAAGTGATCGAGGGTGAGAGCTGGATCGACGAGTCGATGATCACCGGCGAACCGCTGCCGGTCGCCAAGTCCGCAGGCGCTTCCGTGACGGGCGGCACTGTCAACCAGACGGGTGCTTTCGCCTTCCGCGTCACGGCCGTCGGCGACGACACGATGCTTGCGCAGATCATTCACATGGTCGAACAGGCGCAAGGCTCTAAACTGCCGATCCAGGGACTCGTGGACAAGATCACCATGTGGTTCGTACCAGCCGTCATGACGCTCGCCGCGCTGACTTTTAGTGTGTGGTTCTTCTTTGGGCCCGATCCGGCGCTGACCTTCGGTCTCGTAAATGCCGTTGCCGTGCTTATCATCGCCTGCCCTTGTGCCATGGGTCTTGCCACGCCTACGTCGATCATGGTCGGCACAGGCCGCGGGGCAGAACTCGGCGTCCTCTTCCGCAAGGGCGATGCGCTTCAGGGTCTGCAAGGCGCACGAGTGGTCGCGCTCGACAAGACCGGCACGCTGACCGAAGGCAAGCCGACGCTGACCGACCTCGTCCTCGCGGATGGGTTTGACCGCGCTGAAGTGTTGTCGCGGATCGCGGCCGTCGAGGCCAAGTCCGAGCATCCCATTGCCCGCGCCATTGTCGAAGCGGCCAAGGCCGAGGGTCTGTCCCTGCCGACGCTCTCGGCCTTCGACAGCGTGACCGGCTTCGGCGTGACTGCCGAGGCGGGCGGTATCCGCGTCGAGATCGGAGCGGACCGATACATGGCGAAGCTCGGCCATGATGCTGGTGCATTCGCGGACATCGCCACGCGCCTTGGCGACGAGGGCAAGTCGCCGCTCTATGCCGCGATCGGCGGTCGTCTGGCCGCGATCATCGCGGTGGCCGATCCGATCAAGGAGACCACGCCGGAGGCGATCCGAGCGCTGCACGACCTCGGCCTGAAGGTCGCCATGATCACTGGCGACAACAGGCGCACGGCGAACGCAATTGCACGGCGGCTGGGCATCGACGAGGTGGTGGCCGAGGTGTTGCCCGACGGCAAGGTCGCAGCGATCAAGCGGCTCAAGGCGCTCGGCTCCGTGGCCTTCATTGGCGATGGCATCAATGACGCTCCGGCCCTGGCAGAAGCCGATGTCGGCCTCGCCATCGGCACCGGCACCGACGTCGCTATCGAAGCCGCCGACGTGGTGCTGATGTCAGGCAGCCTGAAGGGTGTGCCGAACGCCATCGCGCTCAGCCGGGCGACGATGCGCAACATCCGGCAGAACCTGTTCTGGGCCTTCGCCTACAACGCGGCACTCATCCCGGTCGCCGCCGGGGCGCTGTGGCCGGTATCGGGAATTCTTCTGTCGCCGGTCTTCGCGGCTGGTGCCATGGCGCTGTCGTCGGTCTTCGTTCTTGGCAACGCGCTCCGGCTGCGCCGGTTCGCCGCACCGATGCGAGAGGCCAACGGCGCCACGAGCTGATGTCCCAGCGTCCCCGGCCAAGCCGGGGACGCCCCCAATCCCACCCCGTCCGACACGAGGAGACTTCCCATGACCAATACCGTTATAGTCTATTCGACCCCGACCTGCCCGGACTGCCGTACGCTCAAGGCTTGGCTGGTGCGCAACAGTATCGACTTCATCGAACGCGACCTCACCGACCAGACGGTGATGGATGATGCAAAACGCCGCTTCGGCGTGCGCGTCGCGCCGATCACCGAGATCGGCGACTGGTTCACCTACGGCACCTTCGAGGGCCAGAAACCCCGGATTGAGGCCCGCCTGAGGAAGGTGGGGACATGACCTCCGTCACCAAAAGGCTTTGCGCCGGTGCAGCGGCGAGCGGCACCGGCATCGTCACTTGCGCCCCAGCGTGCACATTTTACTGCAACGGAGTATCCACAAATGCCTGAAGTCACTCTTCTCAACATCGGTCGGACCATAGAGGTGCCGGACGGACAGACAATCCTTGAGGCAGCGCTGGCCGAGGGCATCGACTACCCGCACGGCTGCAAGTCCGGACGTTGCGGATCTTGCAAGTCGCGTCTGTCTGGCGGGGAGGTCGAACTCATCGACCACTCGCGCTTCGCCCTCACACCTGAAGATAGAGATGGGGGCCTTATCCTTGCGTGCCGCGCGGTGCCGAAGGGACCTGTGAGCGTTGTCTGGCTGGGGGATGAAGACGAGACGGACAGCCACCCTCTTCGCGAGGCTGACGCCGAAGTCGTGGGTGTAGCGCTTCTCACGCATGATATCCTTGGTCTTCGACTCAAGGTGGCTGGCCCGGCTCTCGATTTCGCGCCCGGCCAATATGCAACGCTTGCGTTACCCGGCGTGCCTGCCAGGGATTACTCGATGGCGAACGCGACATGTGCGGAGGAGCTCGAGTTCCATATTCGTCGCGTTCCCGGCGGACAAACCTCGGGAGCCATCCATGATCGACTAAGGCCCGGCGACCGGGTCCGCCTGACGGGCCCGCGCGGCTCAGCACAGCTGCGGTTCGGACACACTGGGCCGATCCTTGCCGTGGCAGGAGGGTCCGGCCTCGCGCCGATCCTGTCAATCCTTCAGAGCGTGGTTGCGCAGGGCATGCGGCAGCCAATCCACGTCTATTTCGGCGGGCGGGACGAATACGACCTCTATGGCCTTGAACGTCTCACCAAACTCGCCGAACAGCACGGGGACATGACGGTGACGCCAGTGCTGTCTTCTCCGTCCGCGCCAACCACGCGGCGCGTGGGTTTAGTGCATACTGCTGTCCGGACCGATCACGACGACCTGGACGGGTGGAAGTGCTACACGGCGGGTCCGCCAGTCATGATCGACGCTCTGACGGAGGTCGTTCTTGCCCAGGGCCTTCAGCGGGGTGACTTGCATGCCGACGTGTTCTTCACCCCGGAGACTAAGACTGAAACTGTGGGACTTACAGCGGCTGGCTGAGTTGCAGCAAAGACGGAGTTCCCCGAGGCTTGATACCTCCGAGAACTCCGCATTTCCGTCTGTGCAACCAGACCGTCGGCCGAAAGGGGTCTTCAATATATTCGTGGCGTTCCGTCCGAGTTGGCGCGGTCCGAATCCGTCAGCCGATTGAAGTCAACCAGCGACCGCGAAGCTCCGTCGCGACGATTTCTTACGCGCGGCCTTCGGCGGTACCACCTCTTCGGCGCTGAGGCCGGTCAGGATTGGGCAATCGGGCCGCGCGTCGCCTTGGCAGTGATGTGCCAAGTGTTCGAGCGTGCCGATCATCTCGTCCAGCTCTCGACGCCGCTGTTCCAATTCACGAACATGGTCCATGGCCAGTGACTTCACGTCGGCGCTGGCCCGGCTCCCGTCTTGCCAGAGATCCAGCAGAGCTGCGATCTGCTTCACCTGGAACCCTAGATCACGCGCCCGACGAACGAAGCGAAGCGTCGCGATACTCTTGTCGGGATAGACACGATAGCCAGAGTTCGCCCGCAGAGCGGGTCGAACGAGACCAATTTCTTCATAATATCTCAGCATCTTAACAGAGATACCTGTCGCCTTTGATGCTTCGCCAATATTCATTGCGTCGCTCCTTTCGGTTCCGGCCAGGCCGAGTTCAACTCTTTCCGTACGCCCTCCCACCATTGGAGGGTCAAGAAGTTTCTGGCGCAAGAATGTTGAAGGTCGCCATGAACTTGCCCAGTACAGGTCAGTTCTCGCTGACATTCAACACGGCTATGCTCATATTGCGGTCCAATGGATGCTCACTTTGAAGATGGCGCAACAGGGTGACCGCCTGCAATGCCCTGTCCTTTTCCAGAAGGGGAAGAATTTCGTTCACGTAATAGTCTTCGAGGGGATCGGCCACCGTGCGCGCCGTGCATAAATGTCGGTTTTCACACAGTGGAAGTGGGAGGTGTCCAGCAACGAGCGTTTTTGAGTGGCCCAGCATGGAAACTATTCGGATTTGCGTTTGATCATGCATTCCGGATCAACCGTCCGGAATATGTATTATGAGATGCGGTGTGCCGTCCGACGTTTTGCGCGGTGACCAACCGTCAGGAACCACAATGTGCCCCTTCCGGATCAAGCGATTGCGCTGTTGGGCCATCTGCGCACAATGAACAATATTGGGGATTATCTGTTCCCATAGCTGCGCACTTGGACCCGCCCGATGTCCGAAAACACCCTTAACGCCGCCTTGCGCCGCATGGGACACTCTGGCGAAGAAATGACCGCGCGCGGCTTCCGCGCATCCTTTTCGACGCTCGCCAACGAAAGCGGCCTTTGGAACCCCGACGCAATCAAACGCGCCTAGCCCACGTCGAGAAAAGCGAAGTGCGCCTGGCCTATGCGAGGGGCGAGCACTGTGAGGAGAGGGTGAGGCTGGCCCACTGGTGGGCGACGTACTTGGAGGACTCTGCAAGAGGTTAGACTCGGCGGGGCCTTTTCGGATCGAACCGAAGTCCATTTGGGCGGGAACCGGCCATTAGTTGCGCTGCGCACAGAGGTCAGCAGTGTAGACAAAGTGAGCTTTCGCTGCTCCGGCACCAACGACTGTTTTTCAGGATAGCACCATTTTGTTTGCTGGCTGTGCCTTCAAGAACAGCGCGAGCAAACCTGCGCCGACAGCCAACCAGATTGAGCCAGTCCAAACGAGATCATAGCTTCCTGTCGTGGTGAAGACATATCCCCCTACAAAAGCTCCCATCGCCCCACCCAATGCGTGACCGGCAGCTATAACTCCCATCGCCAGTCCCATCATTTTGACCCCGACATGACTGGCCACCAAGCTGGCAGTCACAGGCACGGTGGAATAGTCAACAGCGCCAAAGAGAACCGCGAATAGGAACAGCATCTCGATAGACATTCCCGGAAGACTGCCGAGCAAGATAAATGTCAGCGCCCTCAGCAAGTAGATCGCTGCCAAAAGCATCGGGCGGTTCACGCGGTCGGTTAACCATCCCGCTGCGATCATGCCCGTCAGATTGACGAGCGACAGAAGTCCGTAGGCTGTGGCACTGGGAACGGGTGGAAATCCACAAAACGATGCGAATGGCAGGAGATGTGTTTCAATGACGCCAGTCGTTGTGAACCCGCAGATTAGAAAGCTCCAAAACAGAAGATGAAACGCAGGTTGGCGCACGATCACAGCAAAATCCTGTATCATGCTTGAAGGCGCTTCATCGGGTTCAACCGTGTTATCTGACGGGACATCTGCCCGCATGCTCATACGAATACAGGGGATCAGCGCGAGGCTGGCCAATGACAATGCACCAAAACTCCAGCGCCAGCTTGCGAAGGCCAGCAATGCAGCGATCATCGGCACAATCAGGAACTGACCGCCCGTCGCACCGGATGTGCCGATACCTGTAGCCAAACCTTGATTTGCGGAAAAGCTACGCGTGACTGCGGTAGCAACCACATGGGTTGCGACAATGCCAAAACCAACGGCGCAAAAACCTGCAAATCCCAAGATGAACATCAGCTTTCCATTCATCAGAGCAACGATTGCACAGCCGATCCCCAGCAATCCCATGCCAAGGTTGAGGGTGAATTGTGAGCCGCGCCGATCTACCATGCGGCCCGCAAAGGGTGCGACAATTGCCATCACGATTAGAGCCGCAGCGCCCACACCTGATATGTAACTGCTGGTCCAGCCGAACTCCGTTTGCCAAACTGGCATGATCAGCCCGAGAGCCGCACGGCTTGAGAACGCCAGCGACAATGCCAGAAAGCCGAATATTACGACGGTCCAGTTTTGACGGGGTGGGATGGCGATTGGGTCTGACATAGGTGTCTCCTTATTTGACGGACGTGCCGTGAAACAGGATCAAAAGTCCCATCCAACGAGCCATACTAATTAAAAACCTTGGATCTCAGCAGCAAGTTTTCGTTTGTCGTTCGGATGGGCCACTCGCTTGCGTAGTGGCCCATCCCTTGCTGTCTCAGTTCCCTAATGTCCGGTCGGGTGGATTTGGGTCTGATCCGACTGCCCGTAGGCACCAGAGCTGGCCGCGGTGATCTGCACTTGAAGCAGAGACCGAGTGCGGAGGTTAGGGCGGTCCCGAGGAACGCGATAGAGAGGCGCGGCACCGCCAGAATTTGTCACGCGGCTTCGCGCGCGGCGGGGTAGCCCGCCTCGACGAGAACGGCCTCGATCTCGGCGCGTGCGGCCGAGGTTTCGACGTTGATCTTGTGGTTCTCTGGGTCCGCCTTGATCACCGCGCCCTTGTCGAGCGATTGGATCGCCTTGGTCACGCTCCGGGCACAGCCGGAGCAGGTCATATTTTCGATGTGGAATTGCATGTTCGCCTCCTTTGATTGATTGGCAAAGCAAGACTTGGGCGTTCCCAGCATTGGAGGGTCAAGAGGGAATTTCTCAGAATCTTTCTGGCCTCGTCTGGCCAGATTCCTAATGCAGACGGTTACCCTACGATGACCCGCGATTAAGCGTCCAATCTAGGAGGGAGCCACTACGGAGGCATATGGCTATCAAGTAAAATTTTGCTTCGCCTCACTTCCGAATGCAGCCATTCCTCCAATCTTCCAAACGCTTTTGTGGCTGCGAAGTCTGCAGTGGTCACAAGCCAGTATCGCGACTTGATGGCAACCATCGGTCCAGAAAGCGAAACCAAGCCCACATCTAGATCATTTTCCACCAATAGTGTTCTTCCAAGGGAATGCCCCAAACCAGCAATGGCGGCCTGCAACGCAACATCTGACCGGCTGAACTTCATTGTCAGGTCGAAACGAGCCGCCTCAAAGTCGTCCGCCAGATAGTTTTCCCAAGTCATGCCCGTCCCATCCTCTTCGGCAGTGATATCGCGCAGTAAAACGCTCCGCTTCCCCGCTTTGGGACGCAAGGATTTCGCTAGTCTTTTGTGGGCCACGGGCATGACATGGCATTTGCAAAGCAGCGTTGTATGGAAGCCCGCATAAGGACCGGATCCAAATCTTATAGCCGCATGAGGCATCCCTTTTTGACCCAATACCGTTAACTGATCATCTATGTTCAGTGTAATTTTAAGTTCGCGCTCTTGCGCGCGCTTCATTGCTGGCACCAGCCATTTCATTGCGAGTGAAGAGGATACTGAGAGAACCGTGTTTTGCACTTCGCCCAACCGCGTTGCTTCGTTGAGGGCGGATGAAATGGCTTCGGTGGAAACCCGACACGCCGTGCAGATCAAAGCACCCTGATGCGTCGGGACCACTTTGCGGGTTGTCCGAGTGAACAGCGCAAATCCCAGCACGGCTTCAATTGAGCGCAACTTGTGGCTGACGGCAGATTGCTGGATGCCAAGCTCCTGGGCGGCTTTGGTAAAGCTCTCAGTTCGCGCAATTGCTTCGAGAAGCGACGCGGCAGCGGCCAGTTTCTGTAGAGCCTGATTCCTGCTATCAATCATGATGATCCTTCATGTATTTATGAACCTTCTTCATCAGTAATGCCGATATTTGTAGCTATATAAAACACAAATAGAGGAATACAGTAATGAACATTCAACATAAACTAAATGAAATAACCGCTCATGTCGTAAATGGGTTCGTCGCTGGCGGTGAGGGTGGGAACCCCGCCGGTGTCGTGATTGATGCTGACGGGCTGAGCGAAGATCAGATGATGGAGGTCGCAACAAAAATTGGACTTTCGGAAACTGCCTTCGTCTCATCGTCTGACCAAGCTGACTTCAAGCTTGATTTCTTTACAGCAAACCGGCGCATCGCCCATTGCGGCCATGCAACCATCGCCGCATTTTCTTATCTGGCGCAGACCGGTCGGGTGCCTCAAGGTGAAACATCCAAGATGACAGTCGACGGCCTGCGAAAGATCATCATCAAGGATCAACAGGCATTTATGGAACAACTCGCACCCACGTACCAAAGTTCCGATGCTTGGGGGGCTTCCGGTGTTGTGCTACAAGACGTGCTGAGTTCGATCGGTCTGCATACCAACGATTTGATCGTTGGCTGCGAGCCAATGCTTGTGAATACCGGAAACAGCTTCATCGTGATCCCAGTCAAGAGCGACACCATTCTGGCAGGCGTTGCCCCCGATCAGGACGCAATTAATCAGATCAGTGACAAGCTTGACCTGATTGGTTACTATCTTTTTGCGATGTCGCCAGATAGCGCTGAAACCGTTGCCACAACCCGGATGTTTGCGCCCCGCTATGCCATTCCAGAAGAATCCGCGACCGGCATGGCAGCTGGCCCCCTTGCCTGTTATCTGCATGACATTATGCATATCAAAGAGACCCACCTGAAGGTCGCACAAGGGCACTTTATGAAGCCTGCATCCCCGAGTTTGATCACTGTCGATCTTGAGACGGCTGCGGATGGCAAGGTTACTAGCCTCATGGCCGGAGGTTACGGCCGTTCAATGCGTGAAATGAAGATCTTGCTGACCTGAGTTACTTGGGCATCTGTCAAGCTTCGAGCAGTATGAAAATTGCTTCTCATATCCAGACAAAGAACAGGATTTCAGCAAAGGCTGTTATGCCAGCGCACTCCGCTGCCCAAACCTGAACTAAGTTTATCCCGAAGACAGGCTGATTTTGGTCAGTTTCCAAAAGCTCACTCCTGTTTGTTCTTGGGCCTGACGCAAAGATCTACCGTCATCAATGCAGGTCAGCTTTTGCTGATCTCTGTCCAATCCACCCTATCAAAATTGGAAAACATCACATGTATACTTCAAATCCCAAAAACAGCGGCCCGATCGTGCGTGAGCATCAGGGAAATCTAAATGACGACACCCTTCGGGTCATCTTCATTCTTACGCTCTTTGCAGCCTTGAGCCTGGCCTTCTCCATCTTTGCAAATGATCCCGAAGCGGCCAAGCAACCTGCTGGCAGCATCGATCTTATCGAAGACTGGCACGGAAATGTTGCCCGCTCCAGCAAGTAAGATATTCATGGTGACTGATCACCATGCCAGCGGAACTTTTACTCACTTGGGGACGAGTTCCGCTACCGTTGACCGACTGAACTACGTCCTGCGAAAGCGCATTTTGCTATCCCGCTGATCCTTATCGCCCCAACCAACTGTGTCCAGGAATCCCAACTGAGATAGTCGGGGCGACATGCAAACGCCAATCAATGGCCAAAAGTCAAACGGATGGGAAAGCTAGGATAGGCTATCTAGCAGTTTTGGCAAACCGCAGAGCCAGTTCGCGCGTCGTTCTTTCTGCCGCAATGACTGAGCGGTCATGACGCGCATCCTTGAACTCTTGGTATTCGATGGCGACTGTATGGATGTCCGACGCGTCAACGCCAAAGTAGTGGGCGCATGCTGCGATTGCGGGGTCCAGCGCGTTCATGTGTGCCCGAGGCCCGCCGTGTTCAAATCCGAACTCGCCGCGCGATGAAAGCACTACAAGATGTTTCCCCTTCAGGATTGGCTCGATCGGGACATCCCCACGCTCCAAGTTAAACGAGAAGGTCCGGCCTATCCGTGCGATTTGATCAATCCAACCTTTCAAGGCGGCTGGCATCCCGTAATTGTACATCGGCGCACCCAAAACTATAATATCTGCTGCCTCAACCTCATCGATTAACGTATTCGATAGCAAAAGCCGCTCGGCCATCCAGTCTTCGCGCGCGTTCAGCGGGGTAAAGGCCGCGTGAATAAAGGGGTGATCAATCGCCGGAACGGGGTACTGCCCGACATCGCGGATGATCACCTTTGCGCTTGGATTGGCCTGTAGGAATTCGGTCGTGAACATCGTTGTCAGCTTGCGCGTCAAGGATCGTTCTTCCATCTGAGCGCTGGCGTCGATGCGGAGCAGGGTTGTCATAGTTTTCACCTTTCAGGGTTCGTTAGGAACCTGTCGAGGTAATGGCTACCAGCCGTCAAAATCCTTGGCCAAAGCGAATATTTCAAGCATAAGGTGAATAAGATTCACCTTATGAGGATTCCATGCGCAATCTTCCTCCCCTGCATGCCCTACGCGCCTTCGAGGCTGCCGCGCGGCATTTGCATTTCGCTCGTGCTGCAGACGAACTTGGCCTGACGCCAACCGCAATCAGTCATCAAGTGCGGCAGCTCGAGGCGATCCTGGGGGTGGAATTGTTTTGCCGCTTTCCACGTCCAGTACGATTATCTACGGCCGGGGAAAATCTTTTTCCAGTTCTCTGCACGGCGCTGGACCAAATTGCAGGCACAATTAATCTGCTCACCGCCACCGCCACCGCCACCGCCACCGCCACCGCCCACGAAGCGCCGCTGCGCCTGTCGGTCACCATGGCCTTTGCCAGTCGCTGGCTAATGTCGCGTTTGCCGCTTCTGCGCGCCGAAACAGGCCTGACCATCACGGTCGAAGCCACAGACCTGCCTGCAGACCTGCATGCGACAAACATCGACATGGCGATCCGCTATGCCCAACACCCTTACGGCCAAGCGCAATGGCACCGGCTGTTTGATGACGCGATAATACCGGTTTGCGCGCCTGGCTTGGTTAAGACGATGCAGCCGTTGACGTCGGATGGCATCCTGGCGCTCCCCTTGCTTCAATATCGGTGGAAATCCGATTCAAGCAACGCGCCCAGCTGGGACCGCTGGCACGCCCATGCAGGCGTCAAAGCACCACTGTCCACCGTGCCTCAGAGTTTTTCCGAAGAGATACACGCGATTGATGCCGCTATGTCCGGTCAGGGCGCGGTTCTGGCCTCGCAGCATCTGGTGGCAGATTTGCTGAAAGTCGGCCAGCTTGTGCAACTGTCGGACATCGCCTTGCCCGGTTTGACCTATTGGGCAGTGTTCCTATCCACTCATCCCAATAAGGATCGTTTGGAGCATCTGTTGGGCTGGCTCCAGCAACAAAACTGAGGAACTGCTACCGTAACCTACCTCCCGATCAGACGGTATCCGGCCCCAGTTGAGAACCCTTCCCCAGCAATATGAGTGTTTAGGGCAAAATCCAAAAATGCCTGAAACTCCGGGCTCTGCGCCCCCCCGCGACAGGCCCAAAGTGCTGGGAAGGACCCGTAGCCAGTTATCTAGGGGCGCTAGACAACCGGGCAAGGTTCTAAACTGACACGAGAGAACCTCGAACGCCGTCGCCTTGTTCGGACAACCGGACCTTCGTAAACGGCGCAGCGAATGTCTTCTTCGAGCCCATATTACCGAATGCTGCGCTTGGTTTGAGCGACCGCTTGCAGCCCTTCAAAGCGCCCATACGGAACTGAAATCTATCTGTTCGGAAGCTACTTAGTTGAAGCCCCCGCAGACATAACACCATGCCTGCCCTTCAGCGGCCAACACCGCCGAAAGGCAGGCAAATAAAATACAGGCCCGAAATGTCGACGTAAACCTGATAGTCTACGATTTTAGAGGCGCGTATCAACAAGCGTGTGGCAAAGGGCACCTCGTACTCGCTTTGGTCTTTGCGCGCGTAGTGCACCGACCCGGTGCACTACGCCTTATCACCGTTGGACCAGATACCGGTGATTGTTTGCCGCATGGCTGCGATGGTTTCAAAGAAGGACGCATTGGCCTGTTCGACAGGTTTTCGACCAACCAGGTGTCAAAATTGCCGAGACGAAAGGTCACGTCTTCGGTCACGTGGCTGACCACGCTTGCGGCGCACATCGCGTCGACGGCTCAATAAAGGTCTGCGATCAGCGTGGTGTGAGGCGTGGTGTTGCTCGCTGTGATTTACATGGATTACTTTCTTTTGGTTGATTGAATGTAAGCTAGTTGATGCTCAGCGCGCACCGGGGTGGCCCCGGATGCCTGGTATCCAACGGGCGGCCAGGGTCAGAAGCTGACCCCATAATTGCGTGGGTCGTTTGACTTGTCCGTTCGATATAGCGAGCCCGAGAAACAAAACGGCAAGAGATATCATGAGTACGGGGCGAATGGACTCGCCAAAGACAAGCGCGCCCATGCCAATTCCGGAAAGCGTGGCAAAGTAACCGACCTGCGCAAATCCTACGCCATCGGTCCGGCGCTGGACCTCGAAGGTCAGAACATAGCTGGCCGCGGTTATCAGCCCGACTCCGATAATGGCGGCCTCAGGTCCAGCGGCAATACTGGGTATAGAGTGCGCCGCGCCCGACAGCGCCAGCACCGGCCATATCAACACGAGCTGCGACAAGAGCGCCCCGGTTGCCATCATCATCGGATCACCCTGTGGCGGATAGGCCCGGCTGCGAAAGACATTGCCCGATGCAAGTAGCAGCGGGCCGGCCATCGCCATGACAATCCAGACCAGCGCGGTGCCATCATGGTCAAAGCCGCTCTGCGTGGCGATGCTGACACCGCCAAGTCCGACAAGAATTCCTACAAGACGATGCATAGGCAGCATGCGTCGCTCGACCACAGCGGTGATGGCAAATGTAAACAGCGGCGAAAGCGTCACAAGCGCCGAATAGAAACCGGCAGAGATATGGCTGAGCACGGTGTAACCAATCAGCGCCGGTCCACTGACACCGAGAATGCCGGCACCTAAATAGTACCCCAGATGCCGGCGCGTCAGTGGCAAGCGCCGCCCGGTTGCAATGCCCACCACAAGCAGCAACAGGCTTGCCACCAAAAGCTGTCGGAAAAGCGCGACGAAGGGCGGCACCCCTGCCATGGCGGCGATCTTTGAGAGAGCGAAGCTGATCCCCACCAGCACACCAATTACGATGATCAACACCACGGGCGGCAAATTTCTCACAGCGGCGGGCATTAGACCGCTCCTTTTGTCGAAACGGTCATGACCTGCGGTTCTGGCCCGATGGGTATTATGCCCGTTGGATTGATGTGGCGGTGGCTCTGGAAATAGTGGGTGCGGATATGCGGCAAGTCGATCGTCGCTGCCACGCCGGGATACTGCGCGATGTCGGCAAGATACCTGCTCAACGCGGGGTAATCTGCGACTCGCTTCCGATCCGTTTTGAAATGGGTGACATAGACTGGATCAAACCGCAGCAGCGTCGGAAACAGCTTCAGATCGACTTCGGTAAGGACCGGCCCCGCCAGATAGCGCCGCTGTTCCAGCAGGGTTTCGATGCTGTCGAGCGCCTCAAACAGCACGATCACCGCAGCATTATACGCAGCTTGCGATGTTGCAAAACCCGCGCGATAAACACCTTCTCGGATTGGCGCTTGGATCATGTCATCGATCTGGCCTATCTCATCCGCCAGTGCAGCGGGGTGAAGGTCTGGCCCTGTCGTACCGATGTCGGTGAAGGCTGAATTGAGCATTCGCATGATGCCAGCAGACTCGGTGCTGACAATTTCTCCCGTGGATTTATCAAGTAGAACCGGCACCGAAATTGGGCCGCTGTAGTTGGGCGCAGCCCGCTGGTAGACCTGATACAGAAAATGGTCGCGCGGAACGCCATCGTTCGCATCAAAAATTGACTGTTCGATCACCCAGCCGTCCTCGGAGGAGATCGGGGCCATCCACGTGATGCTGATCGCGCCTGCAAGATCCTTGAGAGACAGGACCAGATCCACACCGTGACACCACGGGCAAGCCTTTGAAAGGTATAGATGATAGCGATTCAACGCCGCCGGGTATGTTGCGCCTAAACTGGCGTCGATGCGGGCGCGAAAGCCGCTGGGCATCCTGTAGAACCGCCCGTCGGTCTGCGCAGGCTTGTCACGCAATTCACCATTGATCAGCATTTTGGGCATCTGAGTCTCCTTCACTGTCTTGCAACTAATCTAGAGGGTTTCCAAAACTAAGATAATTGAGTATGTGGGGGACTTATCGTTGAGAAAATCTCACCCAAATCGAGGGTAATTTGACTGAGATCGGTGCCATCCCCGTGTTCGTCGCGGTCGCAGAGACCCGGGGCTTTGCTTCGGCGGCTCGCCAATTGGGGGTCACAAAATCCGCAGTCAGCAAGCGTATCTCGGCCATGGAGGCGCGGCTGGGAACTCAGTTATTTCATCGATCTACACGCAGCATTTCACTGACAGAGGCGGGTGAAATCTATTTGGCGCATGCTGTACAAGCCCTCGGCGCCGCTCGAGACGCCGAAGACGCGGTGGCGGCGTTACAAGACAAGCCGGTCGGACAGCTTAAAATCAGCGCACCTATGTCATTCGGGCGCTTGCACATCGCTCCGCTGGTGGCGGATTTTCTGGCAGACAATCCGGGCATCAGGCTTGAATTGACCATGGATGATCGGGTCGTTGATCTGGTTGAAGCCGGTTACGACATGGCGATCCGCGCGGGCACCATGCCAGACTCGGCGCTGATTGCCCGACGACTCGCCCCAATCTACAGCGTGATTGTTGCAGCACCGTCCTACCTCGCCCAACACGGAACGCCGATGCAGCCCGAAGATCTGGCAAGCCACAATTGCCTGCATTACGCCTATTCCCGAGGCCCGCTGGATTGGGCGTTCCTTGGCCCAGATGGTGAAACGCGCGTACGGACAAGCGGCTCTCTGAGTGTCAACAACAGCGAAGCGTTGTGCACGGCGTTGGTGGATGGGCTGGGCATCGGGCGGCTGCCGACCTTTATCGCGGGTTCGTTTATTGCTGCAGGTAGTCTGGAGCGACTGCTACCTTCCTACCCGATGCCCGAACAAGCACTGTTCGCGGTATTTCCCGAGCGGCACCACATGCCCGCAAAAGTTCGCGCCTTCATAGATTATCTGGTCAACCAGATTGGCAGCAAAACCCCGTACTGGGACCGTGAAGCGCGTCTGCATGATTTGTGAGAGAGATCAGATGGCACAAGCTGCCGATTATCCATGTTTGCTCGCTGCCCGTAACGGGCTCACTCAATTTGCCCTGCAAACTGCCCAAACCTCCAGAAATTGACCTTTTGCCCAACAGCAGATCCGGCTGCCATAACAGGTATCGGGGCAGCTATGATGGGGGTCTGGTTTGTCCTGAAGAAGGAACTCCTGGAGCATCTGCGTGCAAAACGGACGGTGAGGCGCTCCAAGCACGCCAGCCAGAAGCGCAACGGCAATGGCCAGATTAAAGATGCTGTGTCTATCAGCGAAAGGCCTGCATCCGTGGAGCATCGAGCTGTTCCAGGCCACTGGGAAGGTGACTTGATTGGTGGGTCCAAGAACAGCTACATCGCGACCTTTGTTGAGCGACATTCACGGTATGTGATGTTGGTGAAAGTCACGAACAAGGACACCGAGAGTGTTGTTACCGCGCTAATCAAATCGGCTCAGAAGCTGCCCCGTGAGCTATACAAATCTCTGACCTGGGATCGCGGTAAAGAGCTGGCAGACCATCCGCGCTTCACATTGGCAACCAATGTTGATGTCTACTTCTGCGACCCGCAGTCACCGTGGCAACGTGGATCAAACGAGAACACCAACCGGCTATTGAGGCAGTATTTGCCAAGAGGAACCGACTTATCCATCCATTCTCAGGCGAAACTCAGCGCAATCGCGAGGCAACTCAACGAACGTCCTCGTCAATGGGATGAACGGCAGCTAAGGGCCGGAAGTGTCGAAACCCGCACGCAGGATTAGGCCACCTTTTTATGCGCAAGCAGTTGGGTCAAGACATCACCGACAATTTCTAACGACCGGACCCGCGCAGCGTGATCGTGGATCATATCTGTCGGGGTCGTGATTTCAATGTACCCGATGCTTTAGCTTTGGCCTTGAATGTAGTTACCTCAAACGAACCAACCATCCAGCTCCTGCAAGTCACACAACTTGGCCATACCTAGTGTCCCGCCAAGTATACGCAAACTTTTAAAGTGCTTTCGGAAAGTCACCAGACGCATTAGGCACGACTATCTTCGCAATTCTGGAGCATGTCATGGCGCAAAAATCTACCATCTACAAAGTTGAGCTTTCCGTCTCCGATATGGATCGCCATTATTATGAGACACACAAACTAACTGTGGCAAAACATCCCTCGGAGACGGATGAAAGACTGATGGTGCGTATCCTCGCCTTTTCTCTGAATGCCCATGAGCAACTGGAAATGACCAAGGGTCTTTCAACGGATTATGAGCCGGACATTTGGCAGAAAAGCCTGAGTGGCGAGCTGGAATTGTGGGTGGCTCTGGGCCTTCCGAGCGAGAAGGTTGTGCGTCAGTCCTGTGGCAAAGGCAGCAAGGTGATCGTCTATAGTTACGGTGGCAGGACCGCTGAGATGTGGTGGGAAAAGCTCAAAAACAACACTACTCGTTTTGATAATCTTCAGGTCATGAATTTTTCGCAAGAAGAGACCCGTGATCTTGGCGAGCTGGTAAATCGCTCGATGAAGGTGCAGGTAAATATTCAGGATGGCGAAGTCATGGTCGGGGTAGACGATCGCATCGTCTACGTGACCCCGATCGAATGGAAAAATGCCGCGTAGTTAAATTGTCTGTACAGTATCCAAAGCATTAAAATGCTTTGTGACGCCCCGCATTCATTAGATCTGACGTGCCAAAGATCGCGAGGGACAAGCTGCATCGCAGCGCCGGGTAAGATAGTTCCACAAATGTAGGACAGCGAATGGTGGACGTGTTGAACAGATTTGGACATCTCAAGACGCCGCCCGCCGGGCCTTTTCGTTTTATCGCATTGGACGTCGAAACAGCGGGCAAAACGATCTCCGGTATATGCCAGATCGGGCTTTGCTTTGTTAGCAACACAGGGGCTGTTCAGACCTATTCAGTATTGATCGAACCCGAGGAACCATTTGAGCCGTTCAATACCGAACTGCATGGGATTTCAGCCGATACTGTTGCGGGCGCCGGAACATTTCCAGAGGTCTATGCGGCTTTGTTTGACCTTTTGAACACACACAGCCTCGTTCAGCACAGCACATTTGATGAAAAGGCCCTAACATCCGCTTGCGCGCGGTATGGCTTGCCAATGATAACGTCACATTGGACCAACAGCGTCACAGTTGCCCGTCAGGCATGGCCCGCGTTGAAAGGAGCCGGCGGGCATGGTCTTGCAAACCTCAAAAAGCACCTTGGGCTTGAGTTTCATCACCATGACGCTGGGGAAGACGCGCGTGCCTCAGCCACAGTCATATTGAGGGCAGAAGACGTTCTAGGCATGCCGTTGTCCCACCTCAATATCAATCGCCAGCTGGCGTTTCAGTTTGAAAATCGCTCAGGAGACCAGCCGCGAATGGCCGGATTGGCGAAACTGCACCGCAGCATTTGAGTAGATTGTTAAGGTGCGGCTTGGGCTGTTTGTTGCAGTCGTTTGTGCTCGTTAGCGAAACGTTGCCCATCGATGTCTTGACGCCCTTAAGCCCATGAAATATACACCATTTCGTAAGAGGGCGTTGTGTAATGGTTAAGACCCCAGTTTTCCAAACAAAGCTCCTAAGTTTCCTGCTGTTTCATTGTCATCCTTAGTCATTCTATTCATTGACTTTTGTTGTTCCTCCTGATGTTCTGAATAGTACCAGCATTCAGTTTGAAACCGACAAAAAGCAGACAGTATTATGCCCAAGCTATCAGAGACGTTTGCGCGGAAATTACCGCATGCGAGAGCGGGAACCGACAAGTATTGGGACTCCGAAATCAAGGGGCTGGTGCTCTTTGTAGGGAAGCGTTCCAAGACCTGGTACTTTCAGAAAGACGTAGGCGGTCAGACCAAACGCATTCTGATTGGCCGGTTCCCAACGATCTCAGCACAGGCTGCACGGCAGACTGCACTTGGGTTTGCTCTGGAGATGGGCAGAGGGGCAGGGAAGGCGGCGCAGATAGGCGCGCCTACGCTTGAAGCCGCGATGGAAGTCTACTTGGCGCGGCCAAAGTTGCGCTCTGAGGTCCATAAGAGTGGGATACGAAGGCAGCTGGAACTGCATTTGAAAGACTGGATACGATTGCCGCTGGATGAGATTAGCAAAGCGATGGCTGTTCGCCGCCACCAGGAATTGGCAAAGATGCCGTCCGGGGCCAATCATGTGCTTCGCGCCTTTCGGTCGATCTATAACCATGCACGTCGGACTTACGACCTGCCCGAGTGCCCGACTATGGCAATCGAATGGTATGAGGAAAAACCGGATGGCCGTATTATTGATGACTTGAAGGCGTGGCGGCAAACGATCGACGATCTGAACAACCCGATACACCGCGTGTTCTATGAATTCCTCCTGTTTACCGGCCTAAGAAAAACTGAGGTGCTGACTCTCCAGTGGAGTAGTATTCAGGAAGATCATATTCACCTGCCAATGACCAAAAACGGACGAAGTTTCGACCTTCCGATCTTGCAGTTGCATCATGAGATCTTAGCGCCGTTGCGTCCTTTCAGCCGAAAGTGGGTGTTTCCTTCTCCAAAATCGGTGGTTGGGCACATCACAAAGCCGGAAAGGCTCAAGTATAACCCGCATATGCATCGCAGAACATTTGCCACGGTTGCAATGGAAGCCGGGGTTCTTGAGGAGATTGTAGGGCGGTTGCTCAATCACACACCGCTGTCGATCACTGGGCAGAGATACACTCGGCCGTCACTGAATGCACTTCGCCCCTCAATGGAGGTCGCCTGCAAAGAGATCTTGGGCCGTATCGAAAACTGACACCGCCACTTGAAACGACCCAAGAGGCTTTTTCGCTGTTTGCGCTTTATCGCGTCATGCAACGCCTTTCTGCTCCTACTTTGCCAGTCCCGAGCTTTGGCAAGTACCTTATGAGAAAGGGAATCCGGTCTACGGACGCGTTTGAACGGGACACTGTGGCACAGATGGCTGAGTGGCACTCCATTATCGACGAAGCGGTTGAGCCTCGCACATTGCTCTGACAGGAATTCACCTCCCGCCTAGGCCATAGAAGATTGCTGATTTCAGTTCTTGTGAAGCTCAATGAACGTTAGTTCGGCAACGGCTTCATCGATCATAGGTGCGACGGAGACGAGGGTGTTATGCAGGGTAGACTTTGCAAAAGCGCCTTGACGTCCAGTAGGTCTCAGTACTGAAATAGCTTCATGAAGTTGAGAAGAAGGCATGATCATAGCGCATGACATTTCTGATGATCGAACGGAAGCAAGCTTAAATGAATATATCTGCCGAAAACTTGACCAAGTTGGCGACCTCCATTCTGGGTTCAGCCAGTGGGAACACAGCTAAATCCAGCAAGGTTGCGAGGCGCCTGGTGGATGCGAACCTGACGGGCCACGACAGCCACG
The DNA here is from genome assembly GCF_036961165.1 of Sulfitobacter sp. Lineage (GTDB taxonomy): Bacteria > Pseudomonadota > Alphaproteobacteria > Rhodobacterales > Rhodobacteraceae > Sulfitobacter. The sequence goes on from NZ_JBALVJ010000052.1 coordinate 21,402, forward strand.
GTGTGGGCATGATCCCGGCCTATGTGGACGGCATTGTCGCGCAGCAGTTGAATCCGGAGGCGGACGTCGAGATCGTTCAGGATAGGGGGCCTTTCCTGCTGGTAGACGGTCAACGTGGCTTTGGCCACATCGTCGCGGAGCAGGCGATGAACCTTGCGATCGAGCGCGCACAGACTAACCATTTCGCTGTGCTGTCGCTGCGCAACAGCTTTCATTTGGGGCGATTGGGTGATTGGGGCGCGATGGCGGCGGAGGCTGGATTTATCTGTATCATCTACGCAAATGTGCAATCTGCCCGTCCCATCGTGGCACCCTTCGGCGGCAGCGATGCGCGGTTCGTGACAAACCCATACTGCACAGCAATCCCTGCGACCGACAAGAACCCGATGTTCTTGCTGGATATGGCTACCAGTACTATCGCGATGGGCAAAGCGCGTGTCGCGAACTTGAGCGGCAAGGAGGTGCCGGATGGCTCGGTAATCGACGCCAAAGGCAATCCAACTAATGACCCTTCCGTGATGTTCGATGATAAGGGGGGATCACTGACGACATTCGGCCAACACAAAGGCTTCGGATTGGCTCTGCTCGGTGACATTCTGGGCGGATCGTTCAGTGGTGGAGGTGCATATCTGCCGACACGCGAAATGCCAGGCAGCATCACAAACAACATGCTGGCGATTTTGATCGACCCCGATGTCTTTGGCATGGCTGAAGCCTTCGGCATCGACATGGACCGGTATGCAGAGTGGGTCAAATCATCCCCCCCGGCCCCCGGTGTGGACGCAGTTCAGTTCCCTGGCGATCCAGAACGTAAAACAGCGCGGGACCGGCATGCCAACGGGATACCACTGGATGCGGGGACGGTGGCGCAATTGACCGAGGCAGCGATCAAAGCGAACGTGCCGCTGGCACAGATGGGTGCGCTTGCGGATCATGACCAAGAATTAACGAAGTAGATTAAAGAAAGAATTTGTAATGGCTGATCTCGATGGACGTATTGCTTTGGTCACAGGTTCGGCCACGGGCCTTGGCCGCTCAATTGCGGTAAAGCTCGCAGAGCGTGGCGCAGATGTGATCATTAACTTCTCCCGTTCATCGGCAGAAGCAGAAGAGGCCGCTGATCTGTGTAGAGCGGCCGGGTCACAAGTGGAAGTCGTGAAGGCTAATGTCGCGGACTCCGATGGATGCAGGGCACTGGCAGATGCCGCCGCGCGGCGGGGGCGTTTGGACATTCTGGTCAACAATGCCGGGATCACCCGCCATGCGCGCGATCACTCTGATCTGGATGCGCTGACAAAAGGCGATTTCATGGACACCTACGAAGTCAATGTGGTCGGCCCCTACCTGATGCTCCAAGCCACCAAAGCCCTTCTCGTGGCTGCGCATGAAACGACGCAGCGCGCGAGCAGTGTCCTGAACACATCCTCTATCGCGGGCATCAAGGGGATCGGGTCATCCGTGGCCTATGCCGCTACTAAAGGGGCCTTGAACACAATGACGATTTCGCTGGCCCGCGCGCTTGCTCCTGCCATTCGCGTCAACGCCATTTGCCCCGGCTTCATTGGCACACGCTGGTTCAAAGATGCGATGGACGAAGATACGTTCAACCAGACGGTTCAAGCGGTCGAGGCCAGGACGGCACTGGGCGTTGCCTAGGGACCGGACGACATTGCAGATGCAGCTCTGTTTTTCCTGTCTGACGCATCCCGCCACGTGACTGGGGAACTGTTGCTAGTCGACGCCGGGATGCATCTCAACAGATAGTCATATTCCGCTAGTGTTCGCCGTCCGACAAAAGGTTCCTGCTTAACGAGATTGCTTATCTTGAACCCCGAGAGCCATTAACGCACATATTGCTTCTGCAGAGGGTACTTTGTGTCGGATTCAGAACACTAGTGTTCATAATCGGCCTTTACGCGCTTCTAAATCAGAATTGTGGCCGCTCGCCCTGCCGATATCGGCCCTTTGCGGACATCTGCCACAGACCCCGATGCTGCGCCGCGGCCCGTCGTTCCGGACATTCGACGCAGCCGCAAATCCGAGCGGTGGACAAATCTGTGTCGTACTGAGTGGACACTGTTGACGCCGCACTGACCGGACCGGATAGGAACTATGTTTGCGAAGACCTGAGGTCTTCGACGTAGCCACCAAGTTCGTCGCCATAGCCCCAGCCGGTATTGGCAACGCGTTGATGTTCTTTCTCCAGCCGATCCAGCCAAGTTGCCGTCAGTTCCGAGTCGGCTTGCACGGATAATTTCTTTACGATTGAGCCAAACATGGACCCTATGCTGTTGTAGAACGTCTCATCCATATCACCGAACTCCAGCGTGACGTCATTGCCGCATTTGACGTAGTAAAACATTAGCTCCAGCGTTTCGCCGAGCTGTCCCCTAGCCTTGTTGTAATCGGATATGGCGCGTCGGGCGTCGCGGTATTTGATGGGTGCGTCCCAACGGCTTGGATTGATGGCTGCCTTGATCCGCTTCTTGTAGGGCGAAAGGTCGGTGCACCCATCCGAAACCAGGAATCTTGCATGCAGGAAATCCTGGTTCTTCGGGTCGGCGCGATACAGGTCCTGGACAAGGCCCACGAGCTGTACCCTGGAAAACCCTGACAACGCCCCCTTTATCGCAGTCCAGTTCTTTGTCACGATTCGAGCCCCTTCCAGTTTCTCCACGGCATCTTTTCTACCGACATTGTGAGGAAGGTGAAATCTTCAAGCCAGTATACCGGGAACGGCCCAGAGCGGCCACTCATCGCGCCCCAGATTTCCGCGGTGTAGCTTTCGCATTCCGGCCATTCGTGCAAAGCGCAGCATTCGCGAAAGGTGGACTTACACAATGCGGGACGGAGCATCCGTTTGACTATTTCTTCCAATTTCTCATGAACAGCTTCTATACTCGGTTCCGAGCAAACCTAAGGAATAAGTGCCAGAATGTCAGGCGTTTTTGAGAGAATTAGTGCTTGGTTGCTAGATCAAGCCATTGAAGATGCTGAACTGGACGCGACGATTAGCGGACTTGGATCACGCCTGGTCGCAGCGGGTATCCCTGTTTGTCGTATCGTTGTCGGTCGAGGCATGGCACACCCGGTAATTGGCCTGGCGAGCCTGATCTGGCAATCTGATAAGCCCAATGTTCACCTGGAAGTCACTCCTCCGACAAAGTTGAGCCGAGAAGACGTATTGGCCACACCGTTTGGCCACATGGCACTTACCGAAGAAAAGTTCATATCCGCCAGACTGACAGATGCTGATGACGTAAAACGGTTTGCAATGTTCCCGAGTCTTGCTGGTCAGGGCATCACCCATTATCTCGGTCTCTCCAGAAGTTTCACTCCACCCGAAGTGCCTTTGCCGACCAACCAGTCTGAATTTAAGGGTGCCGTACTTGCTTGTTGCACGCGGTGGCATGCTGGTTTTTCTCAAGCCGATATCGAGGGGCTCAGAAGCTTGTTTCCAGCCTTGTGCGCTTGCATCAGAGTAGCGATTGATCGAACGTTGGTAACCGAGTTGCTGGACCGGTATTTGGGGCGAATTTCCGGCTCGCGGGTTTTGACTGGGCAGACAGCGCGGGGAGACGGAACCGAGATAGATTGCGCCTTGCTCTACAGCGACATGCGAAATTCAGTCGCTCTTTCCAGTGAAGTTTCGGTGAAAGATTACATTGGCATATTGAACGATTACTTCGACTGCACTGCGGGTGCGGTGATTGAACATGGCGGCGAAGTTCTAAAATTTATTGGTGATGGAGTTCTAGCCATTTTTCCATTCGACGCTGCCACGAGACCTCCGGACCAAATGTGTGCCGCCGCCCTCGCTACTGTAAGAGAGGCATTTGACCGGCTCGATCGAATAAATGGCATACGCTCAGAGGCGGGGCGTCCAATGGTGTCCTTTGGTATCGGCCTCAACGTTGGGAAAGTGATTTACGGTAATGTCGGCACTGATCAGCGGCTCGATTTCACCGCTACTGGCACTGCCGTGGGATTGGCGAGTCGCTGCGAGAATCTGACAAAGAATATTGGGGAAAACGTTGTCGCCACGGAGGCATTCGTGAAGCACTGCAGCGATGGAGCAGTGCCGAGGGGCATACATAAGATCCACGGATTTGCAGAACCAATTGCCCTGTACTCATTTGGTCGCTAGGGGCGCCAAGCCGCCTTGCGGCGGTGCAGAAAGGAGCTGAGTTCCTCGGCAGTGTGAATGTCAGCTCTCGCTGTTGACGCACTCCCACCTCGCACTTGCAGCGAATGTCCGGTTCCCGCCCTTGATGTCGATCGACACAAACGGCCCATTGCCGCCTTTGATCGGGCGGACCGACGCCGCAGTGCAGCTTTCGC
>NZ_JBALVJ010000053.1:0-25501 GCF_036961165.1 Sulfitobacter sp.
GATGCATCTTAGCCAAGCCGCAAAACTGTCCTAAAAAGCAGGACCACTTCACTTCGAAGGCAACGGTTCTCACTGACAGCTCCTTGAAGAGCCATCTTCTATCCATTGATATCACTGGTAACATGCGATTATGGGATGGAGTTTTGCTGTACCTTGCCATTTTCCAGCATGAGCTTCGCGACAGCGTTCGCCTCTCATTTCATTAACTCGCCCGAACAGTATCCAGGCGGCGATCGTCCCGAACAGCGGGGATCATGCGAGTTCGGCTTGTGAAGGCGAGCCTTTGAAGCAGGCATCTTTTGATCGCGCGGCATCTTCGGAAACAGGTGGCGGTTTCGCAAAAAAGGGGCCGCGCATTCGTTACGAAGCGCGGCCCAACGGTTTGTCTTGAAGACTTACCCGATGATTTTGTTTAGCGTTTTTGAGGGGCGCATGACGGCGGCGGTTTTGGCCGCATCCGCGTGGAAGTACCCGCCCAGATCAGCCGCCGCGCCTTGAACAGCTGCGAGTTCGGCAAGGATCGCTTCTTCGTTCGATGCCAACGCATCCGCTACCGGAGCGAAGTGTGCTGCAAGCTCTGCATCGCCTGTTTGTGCTGCCAGGGCTTCGGCCCAATAGCGTGCGAACCAGTAGTGGCTGTTGCGGTTGTCGGGCTCACCCACTTTGCGCGATGGTGAATGGCCATTGTCGAGAATGCCTTGTGTCGCCGCATCTACTGCCTGACCCAAAACACGGGCTTTTTCGTTGTCTTTGGTATCAGCAAGGAACGTCAGGCTTTCACCAAGTGCACAGAATTCGCCCAGACTGTCCCACCGAAGGTGGTTTTCTTCCTGAAGCTGTTGCACGTGCTTGGGCGCAGAGCCCCCAGCGCCGGTCTCGAACAACCCGCCACCGTTCATCAGTTTGACGATGGACAGCATCTTGGCAGAGGTTGCTAATTCGAGGATCGGGAAAAGGTCGGTCAGGTAGTCACGCAGCACGTTGCCTGTAATTGCAATCGTGTTCTCACCCTTTGTGATCGTTTCAAGGGATGCACGTGTGGCCTCGCGCGGGGCAAGGATCTCGAATTTGTCAGCGACACCTTTGGCTTCAAGGACCGGTTTTACGTAGGCTATCAGCTCAGCGTCATGCGCGCGGTTCGCGTCCAGCCAGAAAATGGCGCGGCAGCCTTCAGCTTTCTGACGGTCGATTGCCAGGTTCACCCAGTCCTCGATTGGTGCTTTACGTGCAGAGGCTGAGCGCCAGATATCACCGGCCTCGACCTTGTGCTCGTGCAGCACAGTGCCGTCCTGAAGGATCATCTTGACCGTGCCTGCTTGGGCAATCTCGAATGTGGTCGGGTGAGAGCCATACTCTTCGGCTTTCTGCGCCATCAGGCCCACGTTCTGGACCGTACCTGCTGTCGCCGGGTTCAGTTTGCCATTCTCTTTGAAGAAGTTGATGGATTCATCATAGACGGGCGCATAAGAATTGTCCGGGATCAAACAGTTGGTATCAGATTCCTTGCCATCCGGTCCCCAGCCTTTGCCGCCGGCACGAATGAGGGCGGGCATTGACGCGTCGATGATCACGTCAGACGAGACATGCAGGTTGGTGATGCCTTTGTCTGAATCGACCATATACATCGGCGGGCGGGCTGCCATGCAGGCTTTGATATCGGCCATGATGGCCGCGTCATCTTTGACGCGGGCCAGCAGATCACCCAAGCCGGAGTTCGGGTTTACGCCAAGTTCGCGCATCGCGTCGCCGTGCTTTTCAAATACAGGTGCCAGAAACGCTTTGACCGCGTAACCAAAGATGATCGGATCAGAGACCTTCATCATGGTGGCCTTCATGTGCAGTGAGAACAGTGTGCCTTCGGCTTTTGTTTTCTCGATCTGATCAGCAAGGAAGTTCTGTAGCGCAGCCGCGCTCATATACGTGGCATCAACGACTGTCCCTGCGGGATAGGCAATGCCGTCTTTGAGGACGGTTTCGCCTGCGTCTGTTGTCAGCACGATTTTTGCGGTGGTGTCGTTGCTCAGCGTCGCGGAAACTTCGTTCGAGAAGAAATCGCCGCCGGCCATCGCGGATACATGTGTTTTGCTGTCAGCGACCCAATCACCCATCCGGTGCGGGTTGTTCTGTGCAAAGCTCTTTACCGCCTTGGCTGCGCGGCGGTCAGAGTTGCCTTCACGCAGAACGGGGTTCACAGCCGATCCCTTGAGGCCGTCATATTTGGCACGCACTGCTTTGTCTGCGTCTGTCTCGGGGGCCTCTGGGTAATCGGGCAGCGCAAAGCCCTGTGACTGAAGTTCTTTGATAGCCGCAACAAGCTGCGGCACCGACGCCGAGATGTTCGGCAGCTTGATGACGTTTGCATCGGCTGTCTTTACCAAGCGGCCAAGCTCGGCCAAGTCATCCGACTGACGCTGCGACTCGGTCAGATGTTCGGGGAATGTCGCAAGGATTCGGCCTGCGAGGCTGATATCTTTGGTCCCAACGGACACGCCTGCGGCGGCTGCAAATTTCTGAATAATCGGGAGGAAAGAGGCGGAAGCCAGTTCCGGTGCTTCGTCGACTTTGGTGTAGATGATATCAGACATTGGAAACTCCTTGATGCGGGATTTGCCTCCTCATAGCCCACCCATTCGAAAACGTCGACAGTATACCTTTGTATACTGAGCAAAGAGTGAGTTTAAAACGATCTGTTTGTGAGATAGGTTGTTGCTGGTTGGAAGTCTGTGAACGCAGGGGCGGCTCCCAAAGGAGGAATGCGGACACTTGTGGTTGTAGACGTCCATCCTTGCTTTAACACAGGATTTGCCGTTGTTCCTGTTTCTCAGACATGCAGATAGGCGCATTCGGGCTGATGGATTGCTCTAAAGGTTTCTACAAATAGTAGAAAATTAACCGATAAAACCGTGTTCGCGACATAATCCCGCCCGATTTCGCGTTAAAAGTGTACTCAACAACGCCATTCCGCTGCGCGAAAAAGTGGATTGCCTTTAGCGTAGAATTATTTGGAGCACACCGATGTATATTCTTGCAGTAGATGACGATCCGATCATCCTCGAGACCCTTAAATACTTTGTCGGCTCGATGCCTGATCACGAAATCGTAACAGCCGAAAGCGCCCTGGACGCATTGGAGTTGATGGCAGATCAGAGCCGTCTGTTCGACTGCTTCTTGTTGGATATCCAGATGCCGGGCACAGATGGCATTGAGCTTTGCAGCATCTTGCGGAGCGTTGGTGGCTATGAGCGCACACCGATCCTGATGCTGACAGCAATGTCTGATAAAGGCTATATTGATAATGCCTTTAAAGCCGGTGCCACAGATTACATCACCAAGCCGTTCGAACTTAACAGCCTGAGAGGGCGGCTCAACCTGGTTGAGCCAATCGCAGACGACATTCGCGTGAGAGCAGAGAAGATCGCTTCTGCTGATACCGGAGAAGCAAAGTTCGAGGCGGGACAGTCCTTTGTCGAGCTTCACGAACCGTTCCCGATCATGGATGTAGACGGGGTGATCGAAAACCACGCGATCGAAAACTACGTGAACCAGCTGTCACGCAAATCCCTATGTGGGTCTGTGTGCCTAGCATTTACCATTCGCCATGTCGCGGACCTGTATCATGACATTTCCAACTACGACTTTAGCTGCATGATTACTGATGTAAGTGAGGCGATTTCAGATTGCCTGTCGCCCGCTCATCGGTTGGTATCTTATGCAGGGAATGGGACCTTTGTCAGTGTGATCGAAGGGGCCTCCCACATCGATACAGACCGCTTGGTTGACCAGATCAACTTGCACATTCACCGGATGGAGCTGGCCCAAAGCAACGGTGAACGCCTCAAAGTTCGCGTTTGTGCCGGCGGCATGAAGCGTATGGTTTGGCGCAAAGGGAATGCTGCGGTTGACGCTCTGCGTGAAGCGCACGACAGTTCCGAGCAGAATGCAGATCGCCTAGAGCGCGAGCTGGGCAATATCTGGACCACAGCCCAGATCGCATGATGCAGAACAGCCTTACCGATAGCCTACAACCGATCCGCGACCGCTTCATTGCGATTCTTGCAGACCGGCAGAGTGAGATACTCACTAGCCTTGAAGTGGCTATGCAGACCCCCGAATTCGCGACAGTTGAACTGGAGCGGATCGGGGGGGTCATGCATAAGATCGCGGGCACCGCAGGAACGCTGGGCTTTGAAGCACTCGGCGAATCCGCGCAAAAGATTGAATTCAGCATTCTGACGTCCAGCCGGGCAAACGGGACGTATCCTGCCGAGCTTTGGACAGACATTGTGGATTGGTTGGAATTGTCATCGGGTCTGACAAGAGACGCTGATTGACACAGAACAACCTGTATCCCCTGATAGATGTTCAATCCGTCAGGCGGCAATCAGATCCTTGATCTGCTGCGCCAGTGACACCGGATCGAACGGTTTAACGATCACACCCAAGGCGCCAGCTTCTTTCAGTCCGTCAAGCTCGCTTGGTTGCACGCGTGCGGTCATGTAGATGGCCGGCACGTTCTCCAGATGTGGGAACTTGCGCAACTCCAACAATGTTTGAGGGCCGGTCATGCCGGGCATCATGACGTCCAGCAGAATGACGTCTGGCGTCGTATTCGCGGCGCCAGCAAGTGCCGCTTCACCACTGTCAAATTGGACGACGGTAAAATCGCCCATCATTTCGAGGGACATTTTTGCGATTTCGCGGATATCAGTGTCGTCTTCTACGTGGAGAATATGCATTCTTTAAGCACCTTTGGCCTGAGCGCGTGTCTGGATGGATGAGAGTTGGGGCAGGTCGACGGTAAAAATAGTGCCCTGACCAAGCCTGCTCTCGAATGAGATAGAGCCACTCTGATTGTCGAGGATCGCTTTAACAATGCTCAATCCCAATCCGGTGCCTCCTGTCGCGGCGCGATTTTTTGCACCGATCTGAACAAATCTACCGAACAGTGCTTCCTGATCAGCTTCGGGGATACCTTCGCCCACGTCAATCACACTGATGCGGTTGTTTTCACCGTCCCGTGCGAGGCGGACAGTCACCACTCCACCAGAAGGGGAAAATTTTATTGCATTGGACAAAAGGTTGACGAAAACCTGTACCAGCCGGTTCGGATCAACAAACGAAGTAAGTCCACTGTCTTGGACGTCAACCTCAATCCGGACATCGAACCGTCCCTTGAAACCTGCAATCGCTTCGACAGCACTTTCGACAATGGTCAACAAATCAGTCGGTGCGTTGTCAAAAACCGTCTGCCCGCTGGCAAACTTGTCGAGATCTAGAATGTCGTTGATGATAAGAACCAGCCGGTCCGCGTTGCGCTGAGCGATCAAAACCATATCGCGCGCCTTGCTGGAAAGCTCACCGGCCGCGCCAGATATGATCAGTCCCATTGCGCCCTTGATAGCTGTCAGCGGCGAGCGCAGTTCATGGCTGACAGTGGATACAAGTTCCTTGGTCAATCGCTCCGTTTCAGAGCGTTTGGAAATGTCGCGGAAAACGGCCGCCACAAAATTCGTTTCTGCGTCCGTGCCACCCAAATTGACATGGACGTCAAACAACAGCTCAGCAAGCTGTGCTTCCAGACGCCATGATGTTTTTGGATCGTCTGGGGATGCAGTGGCCAGTGGCCGAAAGAAGTCAGTCGGTTTGCCAGTCCAGTCCAAGAGCGTGAGCAGGGGGGTTCCGGCGTCGGCACTTTGGGTCGCAATCGCGCGTGCTTCAGAGTTTTTGTAGGTCACATCACCTGACGACGCGTCGAAAATGACGACAGCATCCGCAAGAAGGTCGAATCCCTGAAGGTCATTCGCCACGGAAGGCGACTCCTCGTTTTTCAACATGTGTTCCACGGTGAACTCTTTCATATTGATCTATACTAATCGTGCGCGGGGCACTTAAAACGTCGAGGGGGGGCAGGAGTACCGCCTCTGTTGTGGCTCCTAGTAAACCGGAAATATGGTAATAATTAGGAGCGCCTATTACTTTTTTGTTGGCCTTTTGTTAAGATGCTAGCTGCGCGATCTCGACCACTTTAGAGACTATGTCGCCCAAATCGGTGCGGGATTTTACAATTTCATGGTCTACACGTGCATCCTTAAATGAGGTCTCTCTGGCCGAAAGTGAGATGATCTTTGCTTGCGGCTGGTGTTTCGCTATTCCCGCCAGTAATTCGCGTGCATGACCGTCCGGAAGCTCCCAGTCGATGACGATTACGTCGAACCGACCTTGCAAGATTGCCAGCTTAGCATCGCATATGCTCAAAACAGACGTCACATCGGCTTTGTCCTTCAGGCCCGTGCGGACAATTTCGAGGAAATCGCTGTCGTCCTCGACGTGAAGGACGTTCAACCGCTCATGACTGATCTCGCGCACGGGCTCATGCTGGTCTATGGCGGCTTCACCTGATGGCGCCAGCGGCACCGTAAACCAGAAGACGATTGGCGTGCCTGCATTGCTCTGGAAACCGATCTGGCCGTCCATCCGCTCGACGATCTCCCGTGAAATTTTCAGGCCGAGGCCAGTGCCACCCTTGAAGCGCGTATCTGACCCGTCCGCTTGGGAGAACGGCCGGAAGATGCGAGGTTTGAATTCGTCTGGGATAGGGGGGCCGCTGTTTATGATGCACACCAACGCTTGGCCGTTAATCTCCTCAAGGCGAATATGGACGACGGTATCATCGTCCGAATACTTGCACGCATTCGAAAGCAGGTTCGCGATCAACTGCTGCGTTCGCTGCGGATCAACTTTTGTGCACACGTCGCGTTGCGGCAGATCAAGCGTGAATTGTACTTTGTGTTGTGTCGCGAACGGTAGCATTTGTTCGACACCATCACGCAGCAGCTGCCCCATGCAGAGGGGCCCGATGTGGAAGTCGATATCGCCCGAGCTGATTTTCTCCAGATCAAGGATATCGTTCACCAGGGCCGTCAGTCTTTCAGAGTTGGCCGCCGCAATTTCCAACAAACGCTCTGCTCCCGCGGGCATATCTTTGACCATTGGTCCGTGAAGCAAGCCAAGCGCACCTTTGATAGATGTCAGTGGCGTACGTAGTTCATGGCTGACCGTTGCGACGAATTCGGACTTAATCTTCTCAATATTCTTCTTTTCGCTGATGTCATTGATTTGGACGATGAACACATCCTCGCCCGACACTGGAACCTTGGTCCATGCGATGCTGACCAGCCCCCAAATTGATGGACCGGTTTTAGGAATGAGGAGAAACTCACCTTGAAAGGATGACTGTTCGGTGCGTTTGAGTTCTTCAACGGCATTGATCAGCCATTTTGTATCATCTTTTGAAATGAGGTCGCTGAAACGCATGCCTCCTTGCAATTCTTTAGGGCTGTACACTGTCATCCGGCACAAGGCATCGTTCACGCCATGAAAGCAGCCGCCGCTGTTGAACAGCGCCATACCTACAGGGGCCTGTTCGAGCACAAGTTCAAATCGCTCACGGCTTTCTGTGAGCGCGTCCTGCGCATTGCGCAGCTGTGTGACGTCTGTTTGGGCGCCAAGCAGCCGCAAAGCTTTTCCGTTCTCATCGCGCGCCACAACCACGGCATCTGACTTCATCCAACGAAATGATCCGTCAGGAAACGTCATGCGATATTCCGCAAGGGATCTGTCCGTGAGGCCGTTGATGCAGTTGCGATCGGCAGCTTCAAGGATGGGGCGATCCTCTGGGTGAATACGGGACAGAAATATCGTTTGAGCCTCGTCATTACTGATATCTTTCGAAACACCCATCAAATCACGCCAAGTATCTGATACAACTTATTTCTGCGTTGTCAGATCGATGTCAAAGACGCCAATTTGCGCCCCCGCCAACGCCATGTTCCATCGTGCTTCGGCTTCCTGAAGCTTTTGTTCGGCTGCCAAAATTTCGGTGACGTCCTGAACAAGCAAAGATTTGCGCAACTCACCAGTTTCGGTGCGCCATTCGTTCTCTTCGACCAGCAACCTTAGATCCGGTTGGTTTGCGACCCGAGCGGGATGGGCGTCTCCGTGCAAGCGGTCGGGAAACTCCCCGATGGTCAACGTAGAGGAAATCGGCTGGTTGATCTTGAGGCAGTCGGTCCCGAAGAGGTCGCGGGCGGCCTTGTTGGTCGACACGATGCGCCCGTTTTCATCCAGAACGATAATGGAAAAAACAGCATTATCGATGACAGATTGTGCTTCACCTGTCTTGGCGCGCAGTTGCAGTGTTTTCACGGAGACTTCAGTCTCGATCTGCTTTTCGCGGCCAGAGATGATGCGCAACATCACTGCCAGCAACCACGTCAATGCCAGCCCCAACGCCAGTACGATCCATTTCGCGATGTTGGAGTTTGCATGCTCGAACATCGGCGTGCTGGTCCACGTCATTTCCCAGTGGCGGCCAAACAATTCTATGTTGCGCGTTGCTGTGTACGACGGCGAATGGTCAAGTAATTCGGGGCGGTTTGTGTAAATTTCAATTTTAGCATCGGGATCAGTGATATCAACGACTGTCAGATTTTTGACTTCGTTTCGTTGCGCGGTCAGCGCTTCAAACACCGCGTTCGCGGTGAAGGGCATGTAGGTCCAGCCGCGAAATGCCTCTTCGCGCTGTTGTGGTACTGAAAGGTCGGCCTGTGAATCGTATACCGGCCGCAAAAGCAGGAAGCCCGACTTCTTCTCGTTATCCTGAACCAGCGTGATTGCACCGCTCAGCCGCAAAGTGTTCGTCTCGCGGGCTTGCTGCGCAGCCGCGCGCCGCATCGGTTCGAACCCGATATCAAGGCCGAGGACCGCCTTGTTGTCGCTTATGGGCTCAATGAACTGGATGACAAACCGCTCATCCAATCCGGTGTTAGGATAGATTGGGGGGATGGTCAGGCCGCGCTGAACTATGGCCTTAGTGATGTCAAAATAGGCACCTGCGCGAACAAGCGTGATATAACCAACGCCGAGGATACCAGGAAGGCGCGTCTCGATATCAAGCAAGTCTATGTAGCTACGCCATTCATCAGACGTCACCACGTTTGACGATATTAGCAGGCCGGAAGCCGCGTCGAGTGTCATAATATAAGTGTCTGTACGATTGATGAGTCCGCGTTCGCCTTCGGCGGCATAGCTATCGAAGGTCGCGTATGTTCGTGAGGCTTCCAAACGGTCAACGTAGATTGCGAATAGGATGGTCAGAAACGCAACTGCGGAGACGATAATACCGCGGGACCAATTTGAAAAAATCACTACTACATAACCTTTACCATAGGCGGCTGACTGCTTGAATTGTCGCAAGTGATTGCGCAGTTTTTTATCTCTAAACCTCTCTACAGGCGCTCTCAATGCTCAATCAACCATGAGTTGTCACCTGCGTGATTTACGCCACGATCAAGCATGCTTCCTTGCGCGGGGAGCTTGAGTTGATGGGGGGAAGTGGTGCGCTGGGAGGGCGCAGGACGACACATCAGATCAGCCTAAGACCAGCCATGTTCCCGTTGATCGCGCCTAGGTGGGCAGAGTTGCGATGGCCAAGAGCGTTGCCGCTCAAGTAAGCATCAGCAGTGCCGTAATTCCACTTCCTTCCGCCAACCGCACCGAGGCCGGATCAGAAAAGGCCGGCTTCTAGTGCAATCAACGCCGCTTGAGTGCGATTGGCGGCACTTACTTCACGGTACAGGGTTTTGACATGGAGTTTGATGGTTGGTTCAGTGATGTCCAGATCGCGGGCGATTTCTTTGTTTGATTTGCCTTCGGTCAACCCTCTGAGAACTTGCAGCTCCCGCGGGGTCAGTTTGTCAGCCAGCGCGTTGCCAGGCACTTCTTCGACAGCAGTCATGAAATCAATTGGGGCGTATTGCTCTCTCATGGCCATAAATTTGAAGGCGTTTACCAAGGATTTCGCGGGCAAGGACTTGGGCACGAAACCGGCAGCACCTGCTTCAAGGGCGTTTTCCGCGATCTGGCGCGTGGCTTCACCCGAGATAAGGGCAACCCGTTGGCCACCGCACATCGCGATGGCTTTTCTCAGGCCTTCAAGCCCGTTCATGCCCGGCATATTGAAGTCTAAAAGGATCAGATCAAAGCGCTCGTCGTTTTCAATGCGTGTAAAGGCGTCCTGAAATGTACCGGCAACAGCTGTTTCCATTTTGCCCTCAACTTCTAAAAACATTACGAGCGTGTCGCGCAGCAAGTCGTGGTCATCGGCAATCAATACTCTCATGGCGCATCCTTTGTACGTTATGTCATCGTACCTAATCTTTATGGGTGTTCAAAGGCGCAAATGCCCACCTTACTTGATCAATATCCCGCCATAAAGGATAGGCCCGCCAACTTTAAATGTTGAAGCCTATCCCAATGGGCTAAATACTCCCGCTATTTACCCTACAACGTGTTCTATTGATCGGTTGTGGGGCAGGGCAGTTTGGTGGACGAAATATGCCAAAAGTTACCGCCAGAATGTCGAGCGGTCTTGGATTCAACGCCTTATCCTATCCGAAAGGATAGGGTCATATCCCTTTGCCCTCATGTGGATGCGGATGGATCATGGCACAGAGGTTAGGAATTGTTGGGAGACAAAGATGTTAAGCAGTATGCGCCGTTTTCTGGCCGGAATGGGCCTGGTAACAGTTTTTGCGATCAGTGGCGGCAGTGCTGCGCTGGCACAGGACACCGTTCTGACCGTAACCCATGACGGCGAGGCATTGACCTTTGATCGTGAGGCTCTGGAAGCGCTTGGTACCGAAACGATCGAAACCTCGACCATCTGGACCGAAGGCACGCGCAGTTTCGAAGGGGTGTCGCTGGCGCGTCTGATGCGCGAAGTCGGGGTGCAAGAAGGCAAGTTGATTGCAACCGCAGTCAATGACTACAGCGTTGAAATTCCGCTTTCGGATGCTGTCGAAAACGGCCCGATGATTGCGATGAAAATGGACGGCGCAGAATTGTCCCTGCGTGATAAAGGTCCGCTATGGGTCATCTATCCCTATGATAGCAAAGCCGACTATCGCTCCGAGGTTATCTTTTCTCGTAGCATCGGGCAGCTCGACAGACTGGAAGTCGTCGAGTAACGCACTCATAGTGTAGCTTGCATTGGCAGTAGGATTAGACGTGAAAAACATCCTGATTTCGCGGGCAAAGGCTGGCAAGGCTATCATCATCATTGCGGGTCTTGTGGTCGTTGTTGCGATCGCTTTGTTGACGTGGAATGTCGGGAAGGAGATCGAAGAACTAAGCTCTGCCAGATCTGACAATGTCCAGTGGGCCTTGTCCCAGACCGAAGTCGAGTTTCATGAATTTTCTGGACGCATTCTCGTCGGAGCCGATCTGGCGGGTGTCCGAAACCGGTTTGACGTTTTCTATAGCCGCATCAAGACCGTCTCGCAGGGGCAAGTGTTTGAAGAGTTGCGCGCAGATCCGGAATTTCGCGGCGCATTGACGGAAATCCAAGCGTGGCTCGATAAGACAGTGCCTTACATTGATGCCACAGATGCGGAGTTGACCAGCAGCTTTCCAACACTCTCGGCTCTTGTGGAGGACATACGCCCTGCGGTGCGCAAGCTGGCAAACTCGGGGCTAACCGGTTTTGCCCAAAACGCTGACAACCAACGCGCCGACGTTGCCGCGACGCTGATTGAACTCGCATTGGCATTGGCCGCCCTTATCGGGGCGCTCGGCCTCGGGGTGCTCCATCTGGTTCGGTTAAACCGTCAAATGAGAGAGCAAGAGCTGTCACAACGCCTTATCAGCACGCGGATGACCACCGTGATCAATACGTCTCTCGACGGGGTTATTGTCAGCGATGACAAAGGCCGCATTATTGAGTTCAGCCCGGCTGCAGAAGCGATTTTTGGCCACCGTGCGGCAGATGCGATCGGCAAGGATTTGGGCGCGATCATCAACCCTGACCACATGCGCCCTGCACATGATGCCGGTATGGAACGGATGCGCCAGCAAGGTGAATTACGCGTGGTCGGTAAGGGCCGAACACAGTTGGAGGCCAAACGCGCAGACGGGTCCATCTTCCCCGTTGAACTGGCGGTGGAGTCTGCTGTCACCGAGGCCGGAGATGTCTTGATCGCTTTCCTGCGCGACATAACGCAGCAAAAGGCGGATGAAGCAGAGTTGGTAGATGCCCGCGACAAGGCCATCGCCGGGGAAAAGAGCAGGTCCGAGTTTCTTGCCACCATGAGCCATGAAATCCGCACGCCTCTGAACGGTCTTCTGGGTAATTTGAGCCTGCTGCGTGATACGATGCTCAATCCCAAACAGGACACATACATCCGGAACATGGAGACATCCGGCCGCCTGCTGCTGAGCCATGTTTCGGATGTGCTCGACATCATCCGCTACGATTCTGGCAAGGTTGCTGCAAACATGGAACCGATGAACGTCTCGGATCTGCTGCAAGACATCATAGACAGCCAGAGCGGGATGGCTTCCAAGCAGGAAACCACCCTCGACTGGAGCTGGAAAGGGTCTGCGCAGAACTGGATCAATTCCGACAGGGACCGACTGCAACATGTACTCATGAACCTTGTCGGTAACGCAGTGAAATTCACATAACGTGGCCGTGTCTCGGTGAAGGTGCATTGGCATGAGGATGAGATCACGTTTGATATCAAAGACACCGGGGCAGGGATACCTCTGGATCAGCAAGCGCGGATATTTGATGACTTTATGACCGGAAACACGGCCTATGACCGCGAAGTCGGCGGTACAGGGCTGGGGTTGAGCATTGCCAAACGGTTTGTGAGCGTGCTGGGCGGTGAGATATCGGTAGACAGCGAATTCGGAAAAGGCAGTACATTCTGTTTCACGTTGCCAGCAACGCGCGCAGCACCCGAACCTGAAAAGGACGGTCCGATAGCCATTCCAGTCGCCACAATGCCGCTGCTTGTGCTGGTTGTCGAGGACAACGAGATCAACCGCTTCGTGGTGCGCGAGATGTTGCAAGCTGATGGTCACGACGTGGCAGAGGCCCGCGACGGCCAGCAAGGCGTCGATATGGCAGCGGAAAAGAAGTTTGACCTGATCCTAATGGATATCAGCATGCCGGTACTGGATGGGCGCAAAGCCACCCGCCGCATCAGGGCAGGTACCGGCGCGTCTGCCGCGTCGCGCATCGCTGCCCTGACAGCGAACGCGCTACCGTCCGAGCGGGAAGATTTTCTAGCAGACGGGATGGACGATGTTCTGACAAAACCGCTCAAGAAGTCAGACCTGCAACGCGTGTTGGGTCACGGGGACCAAGCTGCTTTGGCCTCTGCCACCTTTTTGATCAACCCCGCGCACAGTGACGAGCTGTTTGAAGTCGTGGGTGCACAGAACTATCAAAACCTGCTGGCACGTTACAGCGCCGAGGCCGAAAAGCTGATTGACTGGCTTCAAAGTGATAGCGCCCTAGACCGGACTGATATCGCGAATGAAACGCATAAGCTCGCAGGCAATTCTGGCCTGTTTGGTGCTGTCGGCTTTGGCGAAGCGCTAACTGTCATAGAGCGGGCTGCAAAAGCGGGCGAAGATGCAAAGCTGATCTCGGCTGTCGCCAGCTTGCCAGAGATATGGCACCACAGCAAAAAAGCCTTGGCCGAGGTCAAGCCAAAAGGATAGCCGTCACAACCCTAATTACCAGCAGCGCAGTGGTGACCTTGGCGGCCTTTCCGCAAGCAAATCATACAATGGCTGAACTACCCGAAAGGATAGAGAATACAGCATTTGCGCTAGCCTCCTGTCCTGTGGCGTCAGAGACAGGGCTTGGGTGAATGCGGTAACTTTGGTTGAAACTAACGAAAGCCACTGCCATGCTCCTTTCGCTCAAAGCCGGATATCCTGTTGACGCCCGTGCGGCGTTCACTTCCGCGCCTGTGCTGAAGGGTGCGATCAAAACACTCTACACTGATATAAGAACAGCCACTCCCGATGTGCTGACGTGACGGACTTCTCACCTGTCATGATGGACTTCTCAATCATCATCCCATGCTACAACGCGGTCGATGCCCTCCAGGCGACCCTTCGTAGCATTCAGGCTCAAACCTGCGGTGATTGAGAAGTCATCTGTGTCGATGACGGATCCAGCGATGCGACGTTGGAGCTGTTGCGGCGTGAAGGCGACAGTGATCCGCGCATCCGCTTTGTTCAAAATATTGGTGAAGGCGCAAATTGCGCGCGCAACTTTGGTGCTCTGATCTTCGCTAACGGCGACGTCATCGCATTTTGCGATCCGGGCGATATCTGGGCGCCGGACAAGCTTAGCCAGCTAGCGGTGAGCTTTGATGGTGGAAAGGCCGATGCGGTTTTCGGCAAGGTTACATTCTTTCATGACGATCCGACAATGGAAAGCGTAAGCTATACAACGCCTTCCGGACCACTGAGCATTCCCGTACTGCTGGGGGAAGACCCGGTTCACTCAGTGTCAAACATCGCAGTACGCCGTCCATCGTTCCTGCGTTCGGGTGGATTTAAGGAAGACCTGAAGCAAACTGGTGCGTTGGATTGGCTGATCCGTCTTGTCGGAACCGGTGCCCATGTGGTGGGGACCGACCGGAGCCAGACGTGGTGCCGAAGCAGTAAGTGCAGCTTTGACCATGATCTGCGTGACATGCACCGCACTCGAGGGGCTGCGCTTGAGGCTGCTGCACAGTTCGGACACACCGCTAGCGCACAGTCCGAAGCAATCTTTTTGCGGCGTCTGAGCCACCGTGCTTTGCTGTCGCAGCAGGCCCGGGCGATGCCTTTGATCTTTGCGCTTGAAGGAGTTCTGCGTAGTCCTGCGGGCTTTTTCAATCCGCCACGGCGCGGCTTCGGAACGCTATTCGGTGCACTATTATCGTCAATTCTTCCATCCCGCATCTCTCGGATGCTGTTTGCTTTGTAATCCTAGGTTAGGGGCTTTTTCATGCCGATCGCTTCCATTGTCGTGCCTGTGTTCAATGCCGTGGATGAACTTCGTGACACCATGGCGTCGCTCTTTTCCCAAACCTACATCGACTATGAGATCATCGTGGTTGATGACGGCTCTAATGATGGCACCGCGACCCTGTTGCGCGAATATGTAAATGATCCTGAAGTTAGGGTGATTACACAGCGCAATCGTGGCCCGGCGGGTGCCCTTAACAGCGGAATTGCAGCCGCACGGGGAAAGTTCATCGGTTTTTTTCAATGCAGGCGATATCTGGCCGCATGAAAAACTGGCGCGTCATGTGGCCCATCTACAGGAGAATTCGGCCGTCGATGTCAGCTTCTCCGGTTCAACCCTGATTGACGAAGCGGGCACGTTGCTCCAACCATCTCACTGTCCACGGCTTTACAATGTTACGCTGGCGCAGATTTTCAAACGTAATTCGATCGGCGGGGGCTCTGCTCCGGTTGTCCGTAGGGCAGTTTTTGATTCAATTGCCTACCGTCTTTTGTCAGGAACAGATCGGGATTGGTATTTTGACGAAACCTTAGGCAGTGTGAGTATATCGAGTGTTGGCTGCGCATCGCGCTCACCACTCCTTGGCGGTTCGAGGGGATCGTCGGCGCGTTGACCCAGCACAGAATTCACGCAGGCGGGCAGTTTACTGCACCCGAACAGCATTTGGTCTCGTGGGACCGTATGGTGCGCAAACTTACGCCGTTTGCGCCTGCGTTCTTTAACGTCAACGCCAAATCTGCACGCGCGTACCAGCTGCGCAGTCTTGTGCGCGGTGCCATATTAAACAAAGACCCAGCTCAAGCACTGGATTTGCTATCTCAATCGCTTACCCAGTCGTGGAGACCTCTGTGGGAAGAGCCGCGCAACACGCTCAAGATGTTTGGTGCAGCATTGCTGCTGCGCAGGACGGTTCCCTCGGCGCTTGAGAGTGCGACAGGACAGCCGTGGCCAAAAAGATAGGCAAAGCGCTATGATCGTGCTGTGCATGTAAATAAGGAAGCTTGCCCTCTGGCGCGGTCATAACCGGACGTCTGCTTGGCATATCCCCGAGAATTGGGACGCTGTTCCATAATCGGCAGCGACAGGTCTAAGTTGTTCCGCCTATCCAAGTTGACAGGTAGCCCTGTAAAACCCATGTCCCCAATTGATAGAATGAGGGGACTGACATGCTGCTTGAACAATATGACTGGGGACTGGACGCACGGACGCTGCAGGTTTTGTTTGCGCTAGTGCTTGGCGTTGTGTTGGGCGCTGCGGCGCAGATCACGCGGTTTTGCTTGCGTAGGGCCGTTGCGGGCGATCTGTCAGAGCGCGGGCCTGCTGGCGCGATCTGGATGACCGCGCTTGCCACTGCGATTGTCAGCTTTCTGATTGCTTCCGGGGCAGGGTTTGTCGATCTTCAGGATCACCGCTATTTCAGCGCTTCTGTCCCTGTCGTCGCGATTGTGGTTGGCGGTTTGGCTTTCGGGGCGGGGATGATCCTCACACGGGGCTGTGCCTCGCGGCTGACGGTTCTGGCTGCCACGGGAAACTTGCGTGCGGTTGTGGTGCTTACGGTGTTTGCGATCACGGCCCATGCAACGCTGAAAGGCGTGTTGGCGCCTGTGCGTACGTCATTGGGTGTGCTGACCGCCGAGCTGCCATTCGGTAGCCTTTATGCTGTGCCTTTTGCGGCTGTGCTGGCGTCAGTCATCGCGGTGGCCGCTGCGGGTCTTTTGATCCATCGGCACCGTCCCGGTGTCGGGCAGGTCGTGCTGGGCGCGCTGATCGGTCTGGTGCCGGTGCTGGGGTGGGCCACGACAAGTGTGTTGCTGTTTGACGAATTCGATCCGCTTGAGGCCCAGTCCGCCGCCTTCACTCTGCCTTGGTCAGACACCCTGTTCTGGACGCTGGCCTCAAGCGCCATTCCGGCGGGCTTTGGCACAGGCTTTATCGGTGGTGTTCTGCTGGGCAGCTTTATCAGCGCCTTGCTGCGGAGTGAGCTGAAGGTCGAAAGCTTTGAGAACGCGCAGCAGATGGGCCGTTACCTGTCCGGTGCAGTGTTGATGGGGGTGGGCGGTGTGCTGGCCGGTGGGTGCACTATTGGCGCAGGTCTAAGCGGTAGCGCTTCGCTGAGCATTGCAGCCTTGCTGGCGCTCGCCAGTATCCTGACAGGTGCGGTATTGGCGAACCGCGTGACAGGCCGTGCCCTTGCGGCAGTTCCTGCGGGCTAAGGTGCCAAACGGCTTGCGCAGGCAGGCTGGATGCAACAGGGTGCGGGCGATCACCTAAGGAGACGGCCCGATGATACTGTACGGATTGAGCACCTGCTCCCAATGCCAGAAGGCACAAAAGGCACTAGAAGCTCAGGGCAACAAAGTCGAATTCCGCGATGTTCGCGCTAATCCGCTAAGCGAGGCTGAGCTGGGTGAGTTGATCGTGGAATTCGGTGACCGTCTTGTTGACCGCAGCTCCAACGACTACCGCGCGCTGAATGACTGGCTCAAGAACTCTGAAGCCGAAGCTCAAATTGCCGCCAAGCCCAAGGTTATGGCCCGTCCGGTGATCCGTGACGGGGCTGATTATTATCTTGGCTGGGATGAAGCTGTACAAAAAGCCCTGCTAAAAGACTAAAGGTCTGCCCCGCGAAGCTGTGTTTAAGCAAGAAACCGGTCTGACGCTGCGTGACGCGACCGGTTTCTTGCCCGAATACGCATGGACACTGCCAGTGATCTTTGGCTTATTTTCGCCAGCGTGCGGGGGAGGCTCCGGGACATGCAGGGAGAAGCTTCATGACCTACGATTATGTGATTGTCGGCGGCGGATCGGGCGGAGCAACACTTGCCGCGCGACTAAGCGAAGATCCAGCTGTGAGCGTTTGCCTGCTAGAAGCGGGCGGGGCCGGCGATCACATACTCATCCGCGCCCCGGCTGCCGTGGTCGCGATGCTGCCCGGCTGGGGAAGGATTTCCAATTGGGCCTTCAAGACTGTTCCGCAAAAGGGTTTGAACGGGCGGCAGGGCTACCAGCCGCGCGGCAAGGCGCTGGGCGGATCAAGCGCGATCAATGCGATGCTCTATGTGCGCGGCCACCGGGCAGATTATGACGGCTGGGCGCAGAACGGTTGCGCGGGATGGGATTGGAACGCGGTGCTGCCGTATTTCCAACGCTCTGAGAACCACGAAGACGGCGAGGCCGCACTGCATGGCGGCGCAGGACCCTTGCAAGTCTCACACCAGAAATCACCACGTCCCATCACCCGGGCCTTTATCGAGGCGGCAGGCCGTCTGCAGTACCGCGAAGTCGCTGATTTCAACACCGGAGACAATGAAGGCGCAGGCCTGTATCAAGTGACCCAGTTCCACGACGAAGCGCGCAACGGCGAGCGGTGCTCGGTTGCGGCGGGCTATCTGCATCCGGTCATGTCGCGCGACAACCTCACTGTGATCACTCACGCGCACGCCACGCGTCTGTCGCTTGAAGGCAAGCGTGCCACGGGCGTGCATTACCGTCAGGGCAAAGAAGACAAGCACGTCAGCGCCACGCGTGAGGTCATCTTGTGCGGCGGGGCGTTCAACTCGCCCCAGTTGCTACAGTTGTCCGGCATCGGGCGCGCACAGGATATCACCCCGCATGGCATCGAGATGGTTCATGAACTGGCAGGGGTCGGGCAGAACCTGCAGGATCACCTTGATTTCACGCTGGGCTATAAATCCAAAGACACGGACAACTTTGGTATCGGCCTTCGTGGCACCGTCAATCTGGTCAAACATATCCTTGAATGGCGCAAGACGGGACGCGGGATGCTTGCCACGCCCTTCGCCGAAGGGGCGGCTTTCCTCAAAACCGATCCCGCGCAGGATCGGCCTGACATCCAGATCCACTTTGTCATCTCGGTGGTGGAGGATCACGCACGCAAGCTACACGCCGGCTATGGCTACAGTTGCCATGTCTGCGTGCTGCGTCCTGAGTCGCGCGGCAGCGTTTCACTGGCCTCCGCCGATCCAATGGCAGCGCCCGCAATTGACCCTAACTATCTGGCCGAAGACGGGGACCTTTCGACCCTGATCAAAGGTGCGAAGATGTCGCGCGATATTATGAAAACCCCGCCGTTGGCCGCTTATGAACATAAAGAGCTTTTCGGTGTTCGTGACGGGATGACCGATGCGGAGTGGGAGCAGATCATTCGTGCACGGGCCGACACCATTTACCACCCCGTAGGCACGTGTAAAATGGGCGTTGACGAAATGTCTGTCGTCGATCCGCAATTGCGCGTGCATGGCATGCAAGGACTGCGCGTCGTCGATGCGTCCGTCATGCCCACAATCATCAGCGGTAATACAAACGCTCCGACGATCATGATCGCTGAACGCGCCGCCGACTTCATCAAGGCAGATGCGGCACACCCGCAGGCCGCAGAATAATTACTTACAGGAGAAGACCCCAATGCTTGGACAAATGATGCACATGCCGCTGACAATCGGCAGCCTGATTGATCACGCCGCCCGCTTCCACACCAAAGGTGAGATTGTCTCGGTTGAGACGACTGGCGGGCTGGAGCACACGAACTGGGGGCAGGTCGGCGCCAACGCACGTCGTCTGGCTTCTGCGCTGCGCAAGCTGGGTCTGGAAGAGGGTGTGCGCTGCGGCACCATCGCATGGAACAACCGCCGCCATCTTGAGATTTACTTTGGCGTCGCGGGCGGCGGGTTTGTCTGCCACACGATCAACCCGCGCATGGGGCCAGAGCAGATGGTCTATGTGATCAACCACGCCGAGGATCAGGTCCTGTTCATCGACGCGACATTTGTACCAGCTGCAGGCCAACTGGCACCGGCTTTGAAGCACACCAAACACATCGTTCTGATGGGGCCACGCGATGAAGCGGCGGCGCAAGCTGTTCCCGGGCTGAAGTTCTTTGACGAGCTGCTGGAAACAGGCGATGCCTCCGAGCCGTGGCCGGACTTTGACGAGAATGCCGCATCCAGCCTGTGCTATACCTCAGGCACCACGGGCGATCCCAAGGGCGTGCTGTATTCGCACCGCTCCACCGTGCTGCACTCCATCGCAGGCAACCAGCCTGACGGGCTGAACATCTCGGCCATGGATACTGTGCTGCCTGTTGTGCCGATGTTCCATGTGAATGCGTGGGGTGTGCCCTATGTGGCGGCTGTGACCGGTTGTAAGCTTGTGCTGCCCGGCCCGAACCTTGATGGCAAAAGCCTTGTGAGCCTCATTGACGAAACCGAGGTCACGTTGGCGCTGGGCGTCCCGACAATTTGGATGGGCTTGCTGGCCGCGCTCAAGGAAACCGGTAGCAAAATCCCGTCAATGACCCGCACAGTGGTAGGCGGCTCTGCCTTGCCACCGTCGATGATCCCGAAGTTTGCCGAATACGGTGTGGATCTGGTGCACGCTTGGGGCATGACTGAAACCTCGCCGCTGGGCTCTATGAACCAGCTGTTGCAGCGTCACACAAAGCTTTCTGCAGAAGAGCAGGCTGAGATCAGGCTGGGGCAGGGCCGCCCGCCTTATGGTGTTGATCTGCGCGTCGTGGATGAAGCCGGAAAAGTGTTGCCTCATGACGGGACATTGCAGGGTGATCTGCAAATTCGCGGACCATGGATTGTGGATACCTATTTCGGCAAGGACGCACCTGCGCTCACATCGGATGGCTGGTTTGATACTGGCGATGTCGCCACGATCGACGAAGAGGGCTTTATGGTCATCCGCGACCGCTCCAAGGATATCATCAAATCGGGTGGTGAGTGGATTTCTACTGTGACACTGGAAAACATCGCTATCTCGCACCCTGCCATCGCCAACGCGGCGGCCATCGCGGCCCTGCACGAAAAATGGGACGAACGCCCTGTATTGGTGGCGATCAAGGCTGGCGAAGTGACCGAGGAAGAGCTGCGCGCTTTCTACAAAGGCAAAGTGGAAAGCTGGCAAATCCCCGACCGCGTGATCTTTGTAGATGCATTGCCCATCGGCTCCACCGGTAAAGTGCAGAAAAACAAACTGCGCGAGGAGTTCGGTAAGGTTCTTTTGGACAACGCGTCCTAAGTGGTTAGTACATAGGCGGTTGTGCGGCGGCAAACATGGTTTGCGCTGCACAACCGCCGTGCAACAACAGTTGCGCCTCTTTCATAGACAGAAACGGGCGCGCTGCCGGGGCATTTTTAGCCCGCAGATCGGTCGCCGCGACAAGCGCAGCACATTCCCGGTTTTGGAATAATCGCAGGCTGCTTTGATCCCCTAGATATAGACTTTCGCAATAGGTGCCTTCAGCGTCCAGAATGTGGTGCTGCGCCAGCATGAGGTGGACATAGGTGATGTTCTCTGCCGGACTGAGGCGGACGTTCGCCCCGTTCACAAAGGCGCGCGCAGGGACCAGTGCCTCTTCTAACCCGTAAAGCATTTGCAGGCGCACGGACTTCGTCAGCACCCTGTGTTGTTGGGAAAGCCGGATTTCGCGGCGATTGCCAAGACTGCCAGGTGAAAAACAAACCGGAGCCGCGCTTTCGTGCCCGACGCCTTGCCACCGTGCCGTCCAAAGCAGCGGCACATCGCCCTCATCAACAGTGCGGACCAGGTCGCCACTCACAAGACGACCTGCCTCTCGGTAACCTTCAGGAGTCCTGATCCGCGTCTCTGCGGCAAAGCAAACATACCCATGCGTATAGTCCGATTGCAGATCGGTGGCGTAGAATTCCGGCTCTGCAGAACGATTGTAACTGTCGGCATACCACTGCTCCAGATCAAATCCGGGTGTCCAGATGATTTGGGCGGTATTTCCGTTCTCGTCGAGACCTTCAAAGACGATAATGCCCCCACCGTCTGAGGGAGCGAGGTCAGATCTTACAACGACTGCATCCGTGATGGTGCCGCTACCCGCCTGACCGCCCCAGCTCAGATCATATGTATCGCCGATGTCGAAACGGCGTGGTTCGGGGTCACCGTCCTTTGTTGTGATGGCAAAGTCCTTGGAGCCTTGCGGCGGGTTGTCAAACCGCGACCGTCCCGGTGAGGTGTTGACGTTGCTGCCCGTCGAGGCGGCGAATTCAGTATCAATCCCGAATATTTGAAAGGACATTAGGCTCTCCCGCACAGATCGGCAGTTGAGCAGGAGAGGGTATAAATTTGGTGAATAGTCAAAACTTGATGTCTAAAAGTATATCTATCTGGCGACACGCCAAGACCTATGCACGTGCGTTACCTATCCAAGGGATCGCTACAGGCACCTCTCGTATCCGGCTTTAAGGCTGTCGCGCAAAAGCGGGGTGGGCAGCAGCGGCGGTGCGAACCAACTCGGCGATTTCCTCTAGCTGCACGGACAGGGCAGAGGTCTTGCGCCAGATCATGCCAACAGTGCGTTTGGGGTGCGGCGCGCCCATTGCCGCGATACTGACCGTGGCTGAGCGTGTCTCGACCGGGACCGCCATCTCAGGGATAAGGGTGACGCCAATGCCCGCAGCCACCATTTGCACAAGCGTGGTGAGGGATGAGCCGTCCAGCCCCTCACGCGGCAATGTATTGCGCATTGCGCAGAACGAGAGCGCCTGATCGCGAAAGCAGTGCCCTTCCTCAAGCAGCAACAGTTTCATCTGGCTCAGCGCGTCCATGTCCGGCACCGGTTTTGTGCTGTCCTCGACAGGACGTACCAGCACCATCGCCTCGTCAAAAAGCGCGACCTCGATGAACGCAGGCTCGGACACGGGCAGGGCGACAATGGCGCAGTCAAGCTTGCCATCGCCCAGCTCTTCAATAAGTTTGTGGGTCATCGTCTCACGCACCATCAGGTCGATCTGCGGGTGGGCCGCTGTGATATGACCGATGACCGAGGGCAGCAAGTAGGGCGCAATGGTGGGGATAACCCCGATCCGCAACCGTGACAGCGCCAGCCCGCGCGCGCCCCTTGCCATGTCAGACAGTGCCTCTGCTCCGCGCAGGATATCGCGGGCACGCGCTGCGAATTGTTCCCCAAAGGCTGTGAGCCGCACCTGCCGCGCGTTGCGCTCAAAAAGCTGATGGCCGATAGCGGTTTCCAGCGTGGCGATCTGTGCTGAAAGCGCAGGCTGCGAGATCGCGCACATCTCGGCAGCGCGGCCAAAGTGACCCTGTCTTGCAACCGCTTCGAAATAGCGCAACTGTTTGAGCGTAAAATTTATCATAGGTTTTACTTATCACGCCTATCGGAAAATCAAACTTAAAGATATCGCCAACATTTGTTAGAACCATTCTACGGGGGCGCGAATCCCCCACCCGAATTCAACGTAAGTGGAGAGAGCAATGGACGGATCAGACAACAGTGCACAGGGCGGCTGCCCAATGGGCTTTGGCGCCAACAAGCAAGCCAACAACAGTGGTCGTTCCAACCGCGATTGGTGGCCAAACCAGCTTAACCTGAAAATGCTTCACCAGAACCAGCCCGCATCCGACCCGCTGGGCGGCACGTTCAACTATACCGAAGCTTTCAAGCAGCTGGATCTGGATACGGTGAAATCCGACATCTATGCGCTGATGAAAGATAGTCAGGAATGGTGGCCCGCAGATTACGGCCACTACGGCCCGTTCTTTATCCGCATGGCGTGGCACTCTGCCGGCACCTACCGCACAGCGGATGGCCGTGGCGGTTCAAGCTCAGGCACGCAGCGCTTTGCACCGCTGAACTCTTGGCCTGACAACGGCAACCTTGATAAAGCGCGCCGCCTGCTGTGGCCGATCAAGATGAAATACGGCAACAAGCTGTCTTGGGCTGATCTGATGATCCTCGCGGGCAACTGCGCGCTTGAAGACATGGGCTTTGAAACATTCGGTTTTGCCGGTGGACGCGAAGACATCTGGGAGCCCGAGGAAGACATCTATTGGGGTTCCGAGGATGAATGGCTGGCCGCGAGCGGTGGCACCGGTTCACGCTACACAGGAGAGCGCGATCTGGAAAACCCGCTGGCCGCTGTGCAGATGGGTCTGATCTATGTGAACCCAGAAGGTCCCGACGGGAACCCTGATCCGATCGCTTCTGGACGTGACATCCGTGAGACTTTCGCGCGCATGGCGATGAACGACGAAGAAACTGTGGCGCTGACCGCAGGTGGCCACACCTTTGGTAAGGCGCACGGGGCAGGCGATGCTGCTCTTGTTGGCGCAGAGCCAGAGGCCGCACCAATCGAAGCGCAAGGCTTTGGCTGGTTGTCCACGTTCGAAAGCGGCAAGGGTGTGCACACGATCACGTCAGGTATTGAGGGTGCGTGGACGCCCACACCGACCACATGGGACATGTCCTATTTCGACACGCTGCTGAACAACGAGTGGGTGCTGACAAAATCGCCCGCCGGTGCGCACCAGTGGAAGCCTGCTGGTGTTGCCATGGCAGACGCCGTGCCTGACGCACATGACGGCAGCCGTCATGCGCCAATGATGACCACAGCTGACATGGCGATGCGCGAAGATCCGATCTATCTGGAAATCTCCAAGCGCTTCCATGCCAATCCTGACCAGTTCGCGGATGCTTTTGCACGTGCGTGGTTCAAGCTGACCCACCGCGACATGGGGCCAACCACCCGCTATCTGGGTAAGGAAGTCCCACAGGAAGAGCTGATCTGGCAAGACCCGATCCCGACACCGGATCACGCGCTGATCGGTGACGCGGATGTTGCCGCGCTCAAGGAGAAAATCCTCGCTTCCAGTCTGAGCACGGCCGAACTGGTTTCGACCGCTTGGGCCTCTGCCTCAACCTTCCGCGGTTCTGACAAACGTGGCGGTGCCAATGGCGCGCGCATTCGTCTGGCACCGATGAAGGATTGGGAGGTCAACCAGCCTGCACAGCTTGCACGCGTTCTCGACAAGCTCCAAGCGATCCGCAGCGATTTCGGCAAGCCTGTGTCGATGGCTGATATGATCGTGCTGGCAGGGACCGCGGCTGTTGAGGCTGCTGCCAAGGCTGGCGGCCATGACACGAACGTTCCCTTCACACCGGGCCGCGGTGACGCGAGCCAAGAGCAGACCGATGTGGAAAGCATCGATGTGCTCAAGCCTGCTGTTGACGGTTTCCGCAACTACCAGTCGCGCCAATTCAGCATCTCTGCCGAAGAGCTGCTGGTGGACCGTGCGCAGCTTCTCACGCTCACCGCGCCTGAGATGACCGTGCTGGTGGGTGGTCTGCGCGTGTTGGGTGCCAACTATGAAGGTGCCAGCCACGGTGTCTGGACGGACAAGCCCGGAACGCTCAACAACGACTTTTTCCGCGCCCTCATGGATATGAGCGTCACGTGGAAAGCGGTAAGCGATGCGGACGATGTGTTCGAAGCCCGCGATACGACGACTGATGAGGTCAAGCGGACAGGCACACGTGTGGATCTGCTGTTCGGCTCGAATAGCCAGCTGCGCGCATTGGCCGAGGTCTACGCCGCAGGTGACGGCGAAGCACTGTTCGTCAAGCAGTTCGTGAACGCTTGGGTCAAAGTGATGGAGCTTGACCGCTTCGATCTGGACCCCTCTGTCCTGCGCTGAAAGGCCCGCTGACTAAATACAAACGCGGCCCTTGATCGGGGCCGCGTTTTTTTATTGGCTGAAGATGTCGTGCCGTACGACACTGAAGTGGTCCGGCAAAATTGGACAGCGTGCTAAGATGTATCCAACCCGAAC
>NZ_JBALVJ010000054.1:0-25119 GCF_036961165.1 Sulfitobacter sp.
AGATGCATCTTAGCCAAGCCGCAAAACTGTCCCAAAAAGCAGGACCACTTCAACCTTTGATCAGCACGGTCGAAACGCGAAGCTCAGACCGCTCTAATGCAAAAAAGGCCCCGCTTTTGCGAGGCCTTTTTTGATTTATTCTGCCGCTTCCGGATGATCGCCGCCTTCAGCCTTAGGGGCGTCGGAAGCGTCCTCTTTGGGCTTGGGTTTACGCCGTGGGGCGCGGCGGGTCTTCGGCTTTGGCTCGGGTTTGCTTTCTGGTGTGTCCACCAGATTACTGGCCTCTTCGGCCTCAGGTTCGGATACTTGCTGCTGCGGCTGCGGCTGTTCCGAAGGGTCTGCTTCGGTAGGCTGCTGCTGTTGATTTTGTTGCTGTTGCTGTGCAGCTTCACGTTCCTGACGTTCGCGGTCACGCTCTGCTTGGCGTTCGCGGTTCTGACGCTCTTGCTCTTCGCGCTTGGCGTCGACTTCTTTTTGCGCCTCGCTCAATAGCCGCAGGTAATGTTCTGCGTGCTGCTGGAAGTTCTCCATCGCGACGCGGTCATTGCTGAGCTGCGCGTCACGGGCAAGCTGGTTATATTTCTCAATCACCTGACTGGGGGTGCCGCGCACTTTCCCTTCGGGACCAGAGCTGTCGAACACACGGTTGACGACATTGCCACCCTGACTTCCGGAATTCCGGTTGCGGTTCTTATTGTTACGCGAGCGCGATCTTTGAGGTTTCATAGGGGAAGTCAGCCTTTAGTGCTGTTATTCGGTCAGACCGTTGGCGCGCAATGCGCACCCTGTCGGCACGGAGAGATGTTGGGCTTAACGCCGCACGGGACTGCAAGGAGCATTCACCGCTGCAACAATTCATCCTTACCCTTCTCTACCCCCTAGGAGCAAGGCGAAAAAGCACCAAATGTGGAGTTATGCAGGGTTTTGGGCACAAACGACACGGTCACGACCATCCAGATCAGGAAGAATCACCACATTGGCCCAACCAGCGGCGCTAAAGATCGTGCGTACGTCAGCCCCCTGCTGCCAGCCGATTTCGACCATGACATGTCCCTGCGCCGTCAAATAGCCTTGGGCACGCTCTGCGATCAGGCGATAAACGCTTAGCCCGTCCGCCCCATCGGTCAGCGCCATCGCCGGCTCATAGAGCGCAAGTTCCGGCGCGATATCGCGCATTTCGTCCTGCGCGAGGTACGGTGGATTGCTCACGATCAGATCAAAGCGCCCCTCTACTGCGGCAAACCAGTCCGATTGCAGGATTTCCGCGCGCCCCGCCACTCCGTGCAACACGGCATTGTCACTGGCTTGCAGACAGGCGTTTTCGGACAGATCGACGCCGACCCCCGTGGCGCTTTGCCGTTCGGCCAGTAGGGTCACAAGAATACAGCCTGATCCGGTTCCAAGGTCCAGCACCCGTTCGAACGGGGCGGCCAATGCTGCTTCGATCAGGCTTTCGGTTTCAGGGCGTGGGTCCAGCACTTCATTGCTGATTTTGAAACCACGACCGTAAAAGGCCCGTTCGCCGATCAGATGGGACACTGGCACCCGCACAACTCGCAGCGAAATAAGCTGCTCGTAGCGTTCCGATATTTCTGGTGCGATCTCTTCGGGGGCAATCAGGGTCACCCGCGCGGCATCAACTGACGCGGCATGGGCCAAAAGCAGCCGCGCATCGCGTGCGGGGTCAGGCACACCTGCCGCACGCAGCCGCGCCGTGGCTGTGGCCATCGCAACCGCTGCCGTGGTCACTGCCCTATCTCCGCCAGCAGTTTGGCCTGTGCGTGCGCGGTCAGCGCATCCACGATCTCATCCAGATCGCCCTGCATGACGGCATCGAGTTTATAGAGCGTGAGGTTGATGCGGTGGTCCGTCATCCGCCCCTGCGGGAAGTTATAGGTGCGAATCCGCTCTGAGCGGTCGCCGCTGCCCACTTGGCTTGCCCGACTGTCAGAGCGTTCCGTATCAATCCGCTGGCGTTCGGCATCATAAAGACGCGTCTTAAGCACCTGCATCGCGATCTCGCGGTTGCGGTGTTGGGATTTTTCCGAGCTGGTAACAACGATGCCGCTGGGAATGTGGGTGATGCGCACGGCAGAATCCGTGGTGTTCACGTGCTGACCGCCCGCGCCAGAACTGCGGTAGGTATCAATGCGGATGTCATTGGGCGCAATCTGGATGTCGACATCTTCGGCCTCGGGCAACACGGCAACCGTCGCGGCAGAGGTATGCACACGGCCCTGGCTCTCGGTGCTGGGCACACGCTGCACACGGTGCACGCCGCTCTCGTATTTCAGGCGGGCAAAAACGTTTTCGCCGGTGATATGCGCCACCACTTCCTTGATCCCGCCAAGCTCGGTGTTCTGTTCTTCGATCATGTCAAATTTCCAGCCACGCGCTTCGCAATAGCGTTGGTACATGCGCAAAAGGTCAGCCGCGAACAGTGCGGCCTCGTCGCCGCCTGTGCCGGGACGAATTTCAAGCATGGCGGGCCGCGCGTCGGCCGCATCTTTGGGCAACAGCGCCAGCTGCAGCTTTGCCTCGGCCTCGGGCAAGGCATGCTCGATCTCGGCAATCTCGTCTCGGGCCAATTCCTTCATGTCAGGATCGCCCAACATCTCACGCGCGCCGTCGAGGTTTTCAAGCATCACGCGGTAGGAAGCGATCTCTTCCACCACGGGCCGTAGATCGCTGTATTCTTTGGCCAGTTTGGAAATATCCCCACCCGCAGTGGACATAGCCGCTTCGAGGTATTCGAAACGGGCGGTGATCTGGGCAAGGCGGTCCATCGGTATCATGGAGTTGGAAGTGACCGATCAAACCGCTTTGGTCAAGGCCCGCGCTATGCTATATTGGCTCTATGATGCGCTTTGCTATTATCTTTGTGCTCGTCCCTTTTGCCGCTCACGGCGATATCCTCACGCCACAGGGCCGCACGATTGATTGCTACTGTACCGACAGCGGCGGTGCCCGCATCGAGCTGGGCGAGACGATCTGCTTACAAGTCGACGGGCGCATGTTTATGGCGCAATGCCAGATGTCGCTGAACGTTCCCATGTGGCGCGAAACGCAGGAAGGGTGCCTTAGCTCTGGGCTAGGTCTTCCCATCACCCCGTTTGGCGCGAATACGCTTCAACAGCCCGTCCAAACGTTTGCCGTTCACCCCAAGGTCTGATTTTCCAAACCGCAAACGCCCGTAAAGTTTGATCTGGCCGTCTTCCTGTTCGATCGTGGTATAATCGGGAAATCCAATCCATTTGGAGCGGGTGATATAGGTCAGACGTCCCTCGCCCACACCACCGGCAAGCAGGTCGGTGCGCGACAGAGAAAGCATGCCCTGATGCAGATCCGACAGCATCCCCGGCGTGGCTTGAACCACCCGTGCGGACCAGCCTTCGCCATCCGTGCTTTCAGCATCTCCGATTGGACGGTGCCAGCGTGACACATCCGAAGGCGCCAGTCTGATAAACGCCAGCCCAGCCACAATCGCCAAAAGCAAAATTACCCAAATCATCCTGCGCACCTGTTCCAAATTCCAATGATTGCCCCACCCGGGGGACATCCTACCTGTATGCAACTCCGGGCAGCACGCACAACAGCTCATAAAGCAAATTCGCGGCAGTCAGCGCTGTGTTCCCTGACGTATCGTAGGGCGGAGACACTTCCACCAGATCACAGCCCACAATATTGAGCCCTTTCAGCCCGCGGATCAGCTCCAGCGCCTGCGGCGTGGTCAGCCCGCCAATCTCTGGCGTGCCGGTACCGGGCGCGTAGGCGGGATCAAGGCTGTCGATGTCGTAAGTCACGTAAGTCGGCGTGTCACCGATATCGCGGCGAATTTCGCCCGACAATTGCGCCAGACTGCGATGCCAGAGTTCTTCGGCCGGCCATTGCTGAAAACCCCAGTCCACTGCTTCGGAGAAATCGGTGCTGGCATAGCCCGTGCCGCGAATACCAATCTGATAGGTCTTCTCGGGACGTATCAGCCCCTCTTCATAGGCGCGGCGGAAAACTGTGCCGTGGGTCTCTTTCTCGCCGAACATCTCGTCATTCACATCTGCGTGGGCATCGATATGGATCAACGCGACTGGCCCGTGCCGCTTGGCGATAGCGCGCAGGATTGGCAGGGTGATCGAGTGGTCCCCGCCCATCGCTATGGGTATCGCATCCGACATGAGAATCTGGTCGTAACTATCTTGAATAATTTTCAAACTTTTGCTCAGGGAGAACGTGTTGATCCCCAGATCACCTATGTCAGCCACCTGAAAACTGTCAAAGGGCGCCGCCCCTGTTGCAAGGTTATAGGGCCGCAGCATCGCGCTTTCGGCGCGGATCTGCTTGGGGCCAAACCGCGTACCGGAACGCCATGATGTTCCGATGTCCATAGGAATGCCCAGCACCGCCACATCAAGCCCTTTGAGGTCATTGACGGCCGGTAGCCGCATAAACGTATTGGGACCGGAAAACCGCGCGAGCTCATTGCCGCCGATGGGTTGGTTCTTTTCATTCATGTCTTGCGCATCCTTGCGCCCAGAAGGCAGCATATCTCTGTGGCCACATGTGCGCCTGCAATGGCGGTGGCGCCTGTTGTGTCAAAAGGTGGCGATACCTCAACGATATCCCCACCGCGAATATTGATACCCGCCAGATCGCGCAGCATTGCCGCGGCCTGCCAACTGGTCAGCCCACCCCAAACAGGCGTACCGGTGCCCGGCGCAAAGGCAGGGTCAAGCGCGTCAATGTCAAAGGTCAAATACACAGGGTTGTCACCCAGCACGCCCTTGATCGTCTCGACCGCTGCCGCTGTGCCGCGCTCGTGCACTTCGCGGGCGTCAATCGTCGTCACGCCCATCGTGTCTTCGTTATAGGTCCTGATACCCACCTGCACCGAGGTTGCAGGGTCCACATAGCCCAGTTTGATCGCCTTATAGAACATGGTGCCGTGGTCGATCCGCTCCATATCATCATCGGCCCATGTGTCGCTGTGCGCATCAAAATGCAGCAAGCTCATCGGGCCGAACTTTTCGGCATAGGCCTTGAGGATCGGGAAGCTGATGTAGTGGTCCCCGCCTAAGGCAACGCTGGCCACGCCTGCATCCAGTATCCCTTTGATATGCCGCGTCAGGGTTGCCGGAAACTCCGATACCCGCGCATAGTCAAAGGCCAGATCGCCATAGTCGATGATGGCCCGCTCGCTCATCACGTCAAAGTCCCACCTATAAGGCGGATCATAGGGCTGCAGGCTGCTCGCTTCGCGGATCGCGCGCGGACCCAGCCGCGTGCCTGTCCGGTTGGTCACTGCCTGATCGAACGGCACGCCTGTGATCGCGATATCCACACCTGTCAGGTCCTTGGTGTATCGCCGCCGCAAGAACGACGTCGCCCCGCCAAAGGCGTTCTCAAAGCTTTGCCCCTTCAGATCATCGCGCGTGAAGGCTTGATCTACTTGTGTCTTTGCATCCTCCAGCCCCATTTATTTGGCCGCCGGTTGCATTTGTTCGACCAGCTGCACAAAGAAGGACGCGCCAATGGGGGCGACCTCATCGTTGAAGTTGTATTTGGGATGGTGCAGTCCTGCGCCCTCACCCGCGCCAAGGAATAAATACGCCCCCGGACGCTCTTCGAGCATATAGGCGAAATCCTCTGAGCCCGCGACCTTGGCAAAGTTAGCGTCTACTTTGGCATCGCCCACCACAGCGCGCGCAACGGATGCCGCGAACTCTGTCTGTTCTGGTGTGTTCAGCGTCGCGGGATAGCCCACCTCATAGTCAAGATCGGCCTCCACCCCATAGCTTGCCGCTTGGCCTGCCACGATCTCTTTCATGCGGCGGTGGATGGTTTCCTGAGTCGCCTTGTCAAAGGTGCGCACGGTGCCATTGATCATCGCTGTATCAGGGATGATATTGCTGGCGCTGCCGGTATGGATTTGCGTGACAGAGATCACTTTTTCCTGCGCAGAGTGGGTGTTGCGGCTCACAATTGTCTGGATCGCCTGCACCATGCCACAGGCCGCAACCACCGGATCGGCAGTCTCGTGCGGCATCGCACCGTGGCCGCCACGGCCTTTGATCGTGATGGTAAAGCTGTCCACCGCCGCCATGATCGGACCCGGCGTGGTGTAGAATGCTCCGAATTCCGATCCAGGGAAGTTGTGGATGCCGTAGACTTCGGCGATGTCAAAGCGGTCCATCATGCCTTCCTGACACATCACCTGCGCGCCACCACCGTCTTCTTCGGCTGGCTGAAAGATCAGCGCCACACGGCCCGAAAAGTTACG
Source organism: Sulfitobacter sp. (assembly GCF_036961165.1). Taxonomy (GTDB): domain Bacteria; phylum Pseudomonadota; class Alphaproteobacteria; order Rhodobacterales; family Rhodobacteraceae; genus Sulfitobacter. The sequence goes on from NZ_JBALVJ010000054.1 coordinate 6,275, forward strand.
CGTTTCCACCAGATAGCGCGCAGCCCCCAGCAGCATGGTTGTATGCCCGTCATGCCCGCAAGCGTGCATTTTTCCCGGATGGGTCGAGACATACGCCACGCCTGTCTCTTCCTCGATTGGCAGCGCATCGAAGTCAGCGCGCAGACCAACCGTACGCCCCGCCCCCTTACCATTGATTATCGCAACGATACCCGATTGCGCAATACCGTCGTGAATCTCGTCCACACCGAATTCCTGCAAGCGCTCCTTGATAAACGCAGCTGTCTTGGGGCAGTCAAAGCCCAGCTCGGGAATGGTGTGCAGATGCTGGCGCCATGCAGTCATGTCTTCTGCAAAATCGGCAATCCGGTTGATGATGGGCATGGGTGGACTCCTGTCTGTGGTTGTCCTTATCTGACACCACGCAGAGAGGACCCGCAATGCCCCCAGAGCCGAATAATGACATCATAAATGACGAAAACGCCGGCATTGAACGCTTGCTTGAAATCATGCGCCGCCTGCGTGATCCGCAATCCGGTTGTCCGTGGGACATCGAGCAGGATTTTGACACCATCGCGCCCTACACTATTGAGGAAGCCCACGAGGTCGCGGACGCGATCGAGCGCCGCGACTGGGCCGAGCTAGAGGGAGAACTGGGCGATCTGTTGCTGCAATCGGTCTACCACACCGCCATGGGCGAAGAGCGCGGGCTGTTTTCGTTCCAATCCGTTGTGCGCAATATCTCCAACAAGATGGTCGCACGCCATCCGCATGTTTTTGGCGACGAAAGCCGCGAGAAATCCGCCGAACAGCAAACAGCCGATTGGGAAGCCATCAAAGCGGCCGAGCGTGCCGACAAGGCGCAAAAAGGCGCGTTGGATGGCGTGGCGGTGGGCCTGCCTGCCCTTTTGCGCGCGTACAAACTGCAAAAACGCGCTGCCCGCGTGGGCTTTGACTGGCCCGACACAGGTGACGTGATCGCCAAAATCAGCGAAGAAGCGGCAGAGCTTGTCGAGGCGCGCGATGAGTTGTCATCCGAAGAGCAATTCGAAGAATTTGGCGACCTGATGTTTGTCATGGCCAATCTGGGTCGGCATCTGGGTATCGAGCCAGAGGCCGCCCTACGTGCTGCCAACGCCAAATTCACCCGCCGCTTTGCTGTGGTTGAGGAAAAACTGCGCGAGATTGGCAAAACACCGGAGCAAAGTGATCTGGCTGAAATGGATGCTCTTTGGGACGCTGTAAAAGCCGACGAAAAGGCCGCCAAACCCTAGCGTAAAAGCATCACTGCGCGCATCTTTTCAATTTCGTCCAGATGCTCTTGGTACCGGCCTTCGAGAATGCGTGTTTGCCGCTTGGTAAATTCAGACACGCCGCGCGAGACCTTGTCGTCACGGTGCTCGGCGATGATCTCCTGCCACGCCTCACGCTCCAACGTCTTACCATTTTGGTAACGCTCCTGCAGCGCAACCAGCGCCGCATCTGTCGCGGACAAGTTCAATCGCCGTGCAGGCTCTTGCAGCGGCAGCGCAGCCAAGTCCGGCACCAACATCCCCAGCATGTCCACGCTGCGCCCACGGCGGCCGTAGTCGATCACCAGCAGTTCCTGCACCTTGAGGTGTTGAAGGATCAGCCGCACCAGATCGGGCCACCCCTCCGCCATTCGCACCATATTCTGCCGTCCGGCATTAAAGGGATCAGCGTAGTTATCCTCTGCCCGCTTGCGATACGAAGAAACGAACAAATCGGTATAATTCCGGACCACCAATACGGCCCGCAGAACGGGTGCACCTGCAGCGGCAGCCAACGTCCGCAGCCGCGCTTCGGCGGCAGGATAGAACTCGCCTGACGCAAAATGAATCATCCGGCCCGGAATATTCTCTTCCGACAGGATCATCGCATGGCTGGTTTCAGTGGCGCAGCGTTGTAATCCCTCCGCACAAGCCGGTACATACCTGCGCTCCCATTGATCCGCCGTGCGTGGCGTAGGCAGCCGGAGCCCCAAATCCCCATGCGGAATATCATCCCGCCCCGGATAGGCGACGTCGTAACCGGCGTGTGACAGCAGATCGCGGTTTTTAGCCAGCATCATCTGGAAGGATGATGTGCCCGTACGGTGTGCACCAAGATGCACGTAAAGGGGCTTGCCTTGCTTCATGCGAACAGGCTTATCTAATCAGCGCCCCCTTGCGCAAGCACCGCCTCACGGCTGGACAAGACGCTTGCACCTTGCAAGGGTGCGCAAAACACCGTCCCAAGGAATATCCCTATGCCACCGCGTAAAATAATTATTGATACAGACCCCGGACAGGATGATGCCGTGGCCATCTTACTGGCCCTTGCGAGCCCAGAAGAAATAGAGGTTCTGGGCATTACCTGCGTTGCGGGCAACGTGCCGCTGGCGCTGACCACTAAAAACGCCCGCATCGTGTGCGAACTGGCAGGCCGCACTGACGTCGCTATCTATGAAGGCTGCGACCGCCCACTGGGCCGTGAACTGGTCACAGCAGAGCATGTACACGGCAAAACCGGTCTCAACGGCCCCACGCTGCCCGAGCCAACAATGCCGATGGCCGAAGGTCACGCGGTGGACTTCATCATCGACCAGCTGCGCACATACGCCCCCGGCACTGTGACCCTGTGCCCGCTCGGCCCGCTCACCAACATCGCAACCGCGCTGCAAAAAGCGCCTGATATCGCCTCGCGTATCGCCAAGATCGTGCTGATGGGCGGCGGTTATTTTGAGGGTGGCAACATCACGCCCGCGGCTGAGTTCAACTTTTACGTCGACCCACAAGCTGCTGATATCGTGTTCAGATGTGGCGCTCCTATTGTAGTGATGCCGCTTGATGTGACGCACAAGGCACTGGTCACGCGGGCCCGCAACGATGCCTTCCGCGCGCTTGGCACGCCTATCGGTATCGCCGTGGCCGAGATGACCGACTTCTTTGAGCGGTTCGACAAAGAGAAATACGGCTCCGCCGGTGCGCCACTGCATGATCCGTGCGTGACGGCCTACATGATCCAGCCCGACCTTTTCACAGGCCGCCACATCAACGTCGAGATCGAAACCACCTCTGAACTGACCATGGGCATGACCGTGGCCGACTGGTGGAGCGTGTCGGGCCGCGAGCCGAATGCGACCTTCATGGGTGAATTGGACGCTGACGGCTTCTTCTCGCTGCTCACCGAAAGGCTGGCCCGCCTGTGAGCGCGGCACTTACCCTTGCCGGTCCGGATCATCTGGACAAGATCTTGCCGTTGGTGGCTGCCTTCCACGAAGAAGCGGGGATAAAATCAACGGCGGAATCGCGTGAGGCTGGTGTATTACCACTGCTTTCTGGCGTTCCTCATGGCTGCGCCTACCTCATCGGTCCGCCGCGCTCGCCGATTGGTTATATCGTCATCACTTTCGGCTGGTCGGTCGAGTTCGGCGGTTTGGATGGCATCGTAGATGAGCTCTACGTGCGGTCTGGCGTGCGCGGACGCGGCATTGCGTCTGAGGCACTGATTGCCCTGCCGCGCGCACTGGCTGGCGCAGGTCTGCGTTCGATTCACCTTGAGGTGAACAAAGACAACGCTGCGGCCCTGAAACTCTACCGCCGTGCGGGATTTACACCACGCGAGAACTATATGTTCATGTCCAAACGCCTATAAGAAAGCCACGCCATGCACATTCCCTTCGACAACAGCTATGCCGCCCTACCCGATGCTTTTTACACAAAGCTGTCGCCAACATCAGTTAAGGCGCCCAAGCTGTTGGCATTCAACAAGTATCTCGCCAAGGTGTTGGGAATTGAAGTTGATGATATTGCCGAAGTATCGCGCGTATTTAGCGGTAATAAAATACCCCAAGGCGCCGAACCACTAGCCCAGCTATATGCGGGGCATCAGTTCGGGAACTTCAATCAGCAATTGGGTGACGGGCGCGCGATACTTCTCGGAGAAGTAATTGATACCAAAGGCTTGCGGCGCGACGTTCAACTAAAAGGTTCAGGCCGCACTCCTTATTCACGCGGCGGTGACGGGCGCGCGTGGTTGGGGCCAGTCTTGCGTGAATATGTAATCTCGGAGGCTATGCATGCGCTTGGCATTCCTACCACTCGCGCGCTGGCTGCCGTCGCAACAGGCGAAGATATCCTGCGCGAGGAAGGCATGTTGCCCGGTGCTGTATTGACCCGCGTAGCCTCCAGCCACCTGCGCGTTGGCACTTTCGAGGTATTCGCCCATCGCGGCCAGCCGGCAGAGCTGCAAACCCTCACCGACTACGCGATCGCCCGCCATTTTCCGGGGGCCACAGGCCCGATGGACCTGCTGCGGGGCGTCTGTGAAAAACAGGCAGAGCTGGTGGCGGCTTGGATGTCTGTCGGCTTCATCCACGGGGTGATGAACACTGACAATTGCACCATTTCAGGCGAAACGATTGATTATGGCCCCTGCGCGTTCATGGATGACTTCCACATGGGCCGCGCGTTCTCCTCCATCGACCGACAGGCGCGCTATGCCTACGGCAACCAGCCCAACATGCTGATGTTCAACATGGCCCAGCTTGCGACCGCCCTGATCCAGTTGTTCGAGGACAAGGACGCCGCCCTTGAGGAAGCGACAGCGATCATCCACGCCATGCCCGAACAGATCGAGGACGCATGGCTACGCCGTTTCGCCGCCAAGATCGGGATCGCTAAGCCGCAGGTAAAAGACGCCGAATTGATCCAGTCCTTTCTAGACCTCATGCAGAAAGATGGTGCCGATTTCACTAATACTTTCCACGCATTGTCGGGGGGCAGCGCGCAGGACCGGTTCACCGACCGCGATGCATATCAAGCTTGGTCGCAACAGCATCTGGCGCGCATCAGTAACGAGCCCGATCCGCGAGCAATTATGAACTCAGCCAATCCTGCCGTGATCCCACGCAATCACCGGATGGAGCAGATGATCAAAGCCGCCGTTGCAGGTGATCTCGCCCCGTTTGAGCGGCTGATGACAGCGCTCGCCACGCCTTACACTCCGACCGATATGGATTTGGCCAAACCGCCCGCCCCGTCTGAGATCGTACCCGCCACCTTCTGCGGGACCTAACTCTCGCGCGGTCGGCGGTTGATCAGGGTGATTCCGACGGCCACCAACACCAGCGCCCCCCAGATTGAGGGGGCGATCTGCTCTCCCAGCAGCAACCAGCCCATCAAGACAGAAGCCACGGGCGAGATGAAGCTGAACGATGCCACGGAATTGGCAGGATATTGTTTCATCAACCAGAACCACGCCAAAAACCCAAGGCTGGCCACGGCGATGATCTGGAAGGCCATGCCCCATAGGTGAATTGCCTGCACGTCACGTAACAGCGGACCGAACAGTGGTGCCAGCAACAGCAGGATCGGCGCGGACACGAGCACCTGCGAAATCAACTGCTGTGCGGGTGGCACTTCGGACAGAGGGGTTACCCGCACCAGCAGCGCAATCCCACCCCAGCACAGTGCTGAAAACAGCGCCAATAGATCGCCGGTCCAGCTAACCTCGACACCGGAACGGTCTGACAACGCCAGAACGACACCACCAAAAGCCAACGCAAGTCCCAACGCCTTGCGGCGGGTCAGCTGCTCATCCGGCAGCAGCACCGTACTGGCCAACGCCAGCCACAGCGGCATGGAATAGAAAATCACCGAAGACCGACTTACCGTGGTAAGATCCAACGCGTTGTAAAGGCAAATGAATTCTATCGCGAACAGAATACCGGATAAAAAGGCCCAAGGCAGAACCGCGCGCGGCATACGGAATGACACACCGCGCAGATACATCCACAACAGCAAAACAACGACTGCGCCCGCAGATCGCAAGCCTGCGGCAAACACCGGGCTGAACCCGCCGCCCGTCACTTTGATCACAACCTGATTGAATGCCAGATGCAAAGCAAAGGCCGTCAAGGCCGCCGCGCCGAAGGCGTCCATATGAGTCTTGCGTACCATCCCGCCAACAGCGCCGACCGGCATGGAATTGTCAATGCGCCCCTCAGCGATGTTTTTCCCGCACACCAGTGCACCAATATATGCAAGAATAAGGCACGTATGATTCACTCAAGGGGGGCCTTACAGATGAGCCTTATGAAAACATTGGCCAAAGTGGCCATAGGTGTTGCTGTAGCAAAAGGCGCAAGCGCCATGCTGAAGAACGGTCAACGCGGCGGGACAAGCCAGGCAGGCGGCTTGGGCGGTCTTTTGGGCGGCGGTACTGCAGGCGGCAGCACGGGTAGCGGTGGTTTGGGCGGTCTGCTCGAAAGCTTGGGCGGCGCTCAAGGCGGTGGCGGCTCTCAGGGCGGTTTGGGCGGTCTCTTGGGCGGTCTGGCCGGAGCAGCAGGTGCCGGCGGACTGCTTGGCGGTCTTGGTGGTGCTGTGGCGAAAGCCACTGCGCAAAACAACCAGAGCTTTGGCGCGGTGCTGAACTCCTAGTTCGACCAAACACCAGAGCCAGCGATTGAGCCATCGCAAGATCAGGAAGCTGCTGCCGCGCTGATGCTGGCGGCGATGATTCAGGCTGCAAAGTCAGACGGTACGTTTGACGATGCGGAAAAAGAAAAGCTGCTGGACCAGTTAGGCGATGTAGATGCTGAAGAAGCCGCATTTGTTCAGGCACAGCTGAAAGCCCCTGTCGACATCGACGGTCTGGTGGCAAACACACCTGACGGAATGGGCCAGCAAGTCTATGCCATGAGCGTCGTCGCCATTGATCTGGATACACAGGACGAAGCGCAATATCTGCACAAGCTGGCCAGCGCTTACGGCCTTCAGCCTGCACAGGTAAATGATATCCATGCAGAGCTTGGTGTGGCTTCGCTCTATACCTGAGCCAAACCGCTCACCTTGCTGACATCAACAAAAAAGGCGCATCTCGGGGCGCCTTTTTCTATTATGAAGAGGGCTTAGGCTACTGAACTGTCGCCACCGCCACCACTGCGCCGCCGACGACGTGCGCCGCCGGGCTTGGCACCAGCTGCCGCAGGCTTGGCAGCGCCCGCAGCACCTTGGGGCCGACCACCACCTTGTGGACGCCCGCCACCACCGCCGCCGCCACCGCCGCCACTACGACCTCGGCCACCGCGCCCTTGCTGCTTTGGCTTGGCGGGGATTTCATGGGTTTCCCACACACGGCCTGAGGCCACTGGGATACGGATACCCATGGTTTTCTGGATATCAATCAGCTCACCCATCTCGTCGGGTGCGCAGAAGGCAATCGCGGCACCGTCTTTGCCTGCACGTGCCGTCCGGCCAATACGGTGGACATAGTTGTCCGGCACATTGGGCAGCTCGTAGTTATAGACGTGCTTCACGTCAGGGATATCAAGGCCGCGTGCCGCCACATCGGTGGCCACCAACACGGTGATTTCACCCTTTTTGAAGGCCTCGATTGCGCGGTCGCGCTGACCTTGGGATTTATTGCCGTGGATCGACGCCGCATTAAAACCAGCCTTGACCAGATCCTTCATCAGCTTTTCACAGCCGTGCTTGGTCCGGCCAAAGACCAGGGCGCGTTCGTCCATATGTTTGGCCAAAAGCTCTACCAGAAGGTTCTTCTTCTCCGCCTTGGCGATGAAGTGCACTTCTTGCGTCACCTTATCCGCCGCCTTGCCCGGAGGCGAAACTTCGATGCGGATGGGGCTTTGCAGATAGCTGTTGGCAATCTCGTTCATCAGCTTAGGCATCGTGGCCGAAAACAGGAACGTCTGGCGATCTTTCGGGATCACTTGGGAAATCTTGCGCAGATCATGGATAAAGCCCATGTCCAGCATCTGGTCGGCTTCATCGAGGACCAAAAAGCGCGCCTCGTCCAGACGCACAGCGCGGCGATCCATCAGGTCAAGCAGACGGCCAGGTGTCGCCACCAGAATATCCACGCCGGGGTGTAGGCGTTTGATCTGTGTGTTGATGTTCTGGCCGCCAACAACCATCGCCACCTTGATCGCAGTGCCTTCGGCAAAGCTGCGCAGGTTTACGCTGATCTGGGTTGCCAGTTCCCGCGTGGGTGCCAGCACAAGGCCACGCACAGATTTTGGATTCGGGCGGCCTTCCATTTGCAACATCTGTGCAATCAGTGGAATGCCGAAAGCGGCTGTTTTGCCGGTACCGGTCTGGGCCAAGCCCATCACGTCACGGCCATTCAGCCCGTGCGGGATCGCCTGTTTCTGGATCGGTGTAGGTTCGTTCAGACCCATTGCCGCAAGCCGCTTTGTCAGCGTCTTTGGCAGGTCCATCATGTCGAAATCGCTCATCTATATCTCTTTTTCCGCGCTGCGGGCCCTGCCCGCGCGCTTATCATCGTGGTGCGCATGACCGGATCACAGGTGCGGGCCAAATGCCCAGCCCCTGTCCGGATGCGTCTGCCCCACGCGTGATTTTGGGAACAAAGGGCGACCTTGCGTATGCGGATCAAATCCACAGCCTGCTCACGCGGCAGAAGGCTCGCCTTGACCATTACATGGGGGTTTGCAGCGGATAAGTCAACGGCCATGGTCAACCGCGACGCGGCGTCCTATGTAACGTGCAACACCGAAAGGAACCGTCATGCCGCCACGCACCGACCGCGACCGCCCTCTGCTTGCCGTATTGATCGACGCCGACAATGTGCCCGCAAAATATGCCCAAGCTATCCTGCGTGAGATCACATCGATCGGGGAACCTGCGTTGCGTCGTGTTTACGGAGACTGGTCCAGTGACCGCCTAAGATCATGGAACGAAAAGCTTTTGTCGCTTGGCCTTGTGGCTGTTCAGGAAACTGCCAACACAAAGGGCAAGAACGCCTCTGATATCGGTCTGGTGATTGACGCGATGGACATCCTGCACGGCGGCCGCTTTGACGGCTTTGTGCTGGTGTCTTCTGACAGTGATTTCACTGCCCTTGCAAACCGGCTGCGCGAAGACGGGCTGAACGTGATCGGCATCGGTGAGAAAAAGACACCCGAAGCGCTGCGCAACGTTGTGAACCGCTTTATCTTTATCGAAAACCTCGAAGGCACTGACGAGGGCGAAGCGCCGCGTAAAACCACGCTCAAAGCCGCAGACGCCCTGCCCCTGATTGAGTCCGCAATGGCCAAGCTTGAACAGGACGACGACTGGTTCAATCTAGGCCAGATCGGTCAGACCATTCAGGCAGCCCATCCAGACTTTGACACGCGCAGCTATGGCCATAGCAAGCTCAGCGCGCTGGTGCGCGACATCAATACGCTTGAGACAGAGAAAGCGGGCGCACGCCTGCTAGTGCGGCTCAAAGACTAACGCTTCCGCGCCATCACCGGCAGCAACACGCTGAGCACCATCAGGCGGGTGATGTGGCAGGCTGCCACAAATCCCGGCGCGACCCCCAGCACCACGCCCATGGCGATCATCGTCTCAAGCCCGCCCGGCGCGAACGCCAGCAGAACATGGCTGGCGGGCATCCCTAGCGCGACTGCCACCAGTACGGCAGCAATGCCTGCAAAAACCACAGCTACACCCGTAATTGCCAACCCCGCTGCCAGATTGCGCAGCAAGTCCGCTGCAGAAATACCGGAAAACCGCGTGCCGATCAACGCCCCCAGCGCCACATAGGCGGGCAGCGCCAGCCACTGCGGCATCACACCGGGTGCGACACCGCTCAATTGCCACACGCCTGTGACCAGCATTGCTCCGATCAACAGAGGTGCATGTACCCGCCAAAGGGTCAGAAGCCGAGATGCGATCACGGCCAGAACAGCCAGCACCCCAAGCACCCACAGCGGCCAGCCAACGCCTTGGAGCGTCACCGCGCCGCTTAGATCCACACCCATAGCAAGCGCCAAAAAGGGCACCACCAGCGTCAGCATCAACAACCGCACCGACTGCGTGACCGAAATGCGCACGACATCGCGCCCGCTGCTTTCAGCCATCGCGATGACAAAGCTCAGATGCCCCGGTGCGCCAGCCAGCAACGCGGTATTACAGGCAAACCCAAAGCCCCGCTCCAACACCGCGCGGCACCCCAGCATTGTGGCCCATGTGAGCAGTGATATTACGGCAAAGGCGACCGGCCAACGGATCATGGTGCCCAAAGCCTCATGGCTAAAGCCCGCACCGACTGTCAGCCCCAGCACCACAAAACAAACATCGCGAAAACGCGGATCAATCTGCACGCGCAAACCGACAAGCCCTGCAAGGCTGACCGCAATAGCAGGTCCAGTCAGCATGTAGACTGGTAGGTTCAACGCGTAAGCCAGCGCCGCCCCTGCCGCCGCAATGACAAGCGTGATCAAGGTACGCCCGATGGGCGAGTTATCGAAAAATCTGTTCATCATCAGATCGCTACCACCCAGCCCCTTGCACAGCCAGTCTGAAAAGCGCATCACCTTCGCGAAACTGGGGGAAGTTTGAGGCATGGACAATCTGCGCGGCGCGGTCCTGATGGTCATGGCCATGCTTGGGTTTGCTATTGAGGACAGCTTCATCAAACTGATGGGCGACGCATTGCCCGTTGGTCAAATCATCGCGTTGCTGGGCACTGGCGGTGCTGCAGTCTTTGCGGTAATCATAATGGCGCAGCGCCGCCCTTTGTTTGAGAGCTCGATGCTGGCCCGTCCAGTGCTGCTGCGCGGCATCGGAGAAATCTTCGGCACGATATTCTTCATCTCCGCCATAGTCTTTACGCCACTTTCGACCGCCTCTGCCATTCTTCAGGCGACACCGCTTGTTGTCACTCTGGGGGCGGCGCTGTTTCTAGGGGAAACCGTGGGTTGGCGCAGATGGGCGGCTATCAGCGTCGGCTTCATGGGGGTGTTGATGATCATTCGTCCCGGGCTTGAGGGGTTCTCCCCCTTGTCATTGTTTGCTGTAGGCGGCGTGCTCGGTCTGGCGCTGCGCGATATCGCGACACGCAAGGTTTCTGCCAGTTTGTCGACCATGCAGTTGAGCTTTCTCGGGTTTCTTGTACTTATCCCTGCCGGACTGGCGTTACTGGCTGTTACAGGTCAAGAATTCGCACCACTCAACGCGCGGCTGGTGCTGCTGATGGTGGCCTCAATCACCATCGGTGTGTTTGCCTATTACGGCATCGTCGCCGCCATGCGCGTGGGAGAGGTCAGCTTTGTCAGCCCGTTCCGCTATTCGCGTCTGATCTTCGCTATAATCATCGGCATCAGCGTCTTTGGCGAGCGGCCAGATACCTTCACCCTGCTTGGCGGCGCGATTATTGTGGGTTCGGGCATCTATACAATTCTACGTGAGCGCAAACAGCGGCGCAAAGCGGCGGCAAAGCCTTCCCAAGCCTGAATACGCGGGGTAAGACGGGCGCAAATTCACTGATTGCTTGAAGGAATGCCCATATGAGCACCATCATCGACATCCACGCCCGCGAAATCCTAGACAGCCGGGGCAACCCAACGGTTGAAGTAGATGTGATCCTCGAAGACGGCACAATGGGCCGCGCGGCCGTGCCTTCGGGTGCCTCCACAGGTGCGCATGAAGCGGTAGAAAAGCGTGACGGCGACGCTGCGCGTTACTTCGGTAAGGGTGTTCTTGATGCCTGTGCCGCCGTGAACGGCGAAATCGCCGAGGCGCTTGTTGGTATGGACGCGACCGAGCAGGTCGAGCTGGACGAAGCCATGATTGAGCTGGATGGCACGCCCAACAAATCGCGTCTTGGTGCTAACGCCATCCTAGGCGTGTCGCTTGCCGCTGCCAAAGCCGCTGCTGATTTCTGCGCCCAGCCACTTTATCGCTACGTGGGCGGCACCTCTGCCCGCGTGTTGCCAGTGCCAATGATGAACATCATCAACGGTGGCGAGCATGCGGATAACCCGATCGACATTCAGGAATTCATGATCATGCCGGTCGCGGCAGAGAACATCCGCGAAGCCGTACGCATGGGCGCCGAAGTGTTCCACACCCTGAAAAAAGAGCTTTCCGCCGCAGGTCTGGCCACAGGCGTCGGCGATGAGGGCGGCTTTGCACCCAACATTGGCTCCACCCGTGACGCACTTGATTTTATTATGAAATCCATCAAAAAAGCGGGTTATAAGCCTGGTGAGGAAATCTACCTTGCCCTTGATTGCGCCGCGACAGAATACTACAAGAACGGCTCCTATGTCCTTGCTGGTGAAGGAAAAACCCTGGCTTCAGAGGAAAATGTCGCCTACCTTAAAGCGCTGGTAGATGATTACCCCATCATCAGCATCGAAGACGGCATGTCCGAGGACGACTGGGACGGTTGGATCGCGCTGACAGCAGCCCTTGGCGACCGCGTTCAGCTGGTTGGCGACGACCTGTTCGTGACCAACCCTACCCGTCTGGCCGATGGTATCAGCCGCAAGGCAGCCAACTCCATGCTGGTTAAGGTCAATCAGATCGGCACCCTGACAGAAACACTGAAAGCCGTTGATATGGCGCACCGCGCGGGCTTCACCAATGTGATGTCCCACCGCTCCGGTGAGACGGAAGACGCGACCATTGCGGACCTCGCTGTGGCGACAAACTGCGGCCAGATCAAAACCGGGAGCCTTGCGCGCTCTGACAGACTGGCGAAATACAACCAGCTGATCCGCATCGAGGAAGCACTGGGCGAAAGTGCTCAGTACGCAGGCCGCAGCATCCTGAAATAAGCGAACGGATTTAAGAATAACAAAAAAAGGGAGGGCGCTTTTCCCTCCCTTTCTTGTTTCGGCTTAAACCCAAGATCAATCCCAGATGTCGTCGCCAACTTCGGGCAAGCTCTCCAGCTGTTCCTCGGTCAAGTTGGTGACATAGTTATAGGTTTTGTCGTCGCCCTGGGCGAAGCGGACGCTCTCAAGCGGCAGGATCACGTCCCGATCGCCAATTCCAAGAAAACCACCGATTTCAGCCAGTACCGCGATCATCTGGCCATTCTGGTCCAACAGCACATCAGAGATTTCGCCAACCTTGTTCCAGTTCGCATCAACCGTGGTGTAGCTACCGCCGCTAGCCCAGACTGTATCATCAGGCGCTACCTCAAGTCGGTAGACCGCCCCGTCTTCGATTTGACCGGCGGAAATCAGGTTCTCTGCAGAGTATTGTTGCTCTGCAGACGCAGCGGTGGTGGTGCCAGCCGCGACCAATGCGGCGAGTGTCAGGATATTCGCTTTCATTGTCTAAACTCCTTATTGCTTCAGTCCACAAACGCAGCGCGAACCGACTGGGTTCACGGATTTTTCAGATTATCACCCGTGTTTGCCTCATAGATTAATCTGGGCGCGGCCCCTTCGTGGGAGCCGAACAGCCTCTTGCATCTGCGGCCAAAATGCATTTCTCCAGAGGAAGAGAAGACATCACACATATCCGGAGCACCGCATGACAATCACCCTGATCCGCCCTGCGACTGCGCCCGAAGATCTGGCTGCCGTGCGCGAGCTTTGCTGGGACTATCGCAGCCACCTGTCATCGGTATCCCCTGTGGATGCAGAGCTGACCGAGACATTCTATCCCGTCCCCAAGTATACCGCCCTGATTGACACCCTTGAGACGCTGCACGCGCGGCCCCAAGGCATCATCCTACTGGCGGAGCTTGACGGCCAGCCTGTCGGCTGCGGCATGAGCCATGCGCTTTTTCCCGACACCTCCGAGATCAAGCGCCTTTATGTCACCCAGCAAGCACGCGGCCACGGCATCGCACGCAAGCTTGTGACAGCGCTGGTGGACCAAGCACGTATAGACGGCTTTAGCCGCGTGGTTCTGGACACATCGGTCAGCCTTGGTCCTGCACGCGCGCTGTATGCATCCATGGGCTTTGACCAACGCGGCCCCTATCAGGACATTCCCGCTGCCGCCCTGCCGCATCTGCTATTCTTTGAGGCAACCCTGTGACCGCGGATGAAATCATCGCGCGACTAGACCTTGCTCCGCACCCCGAGGGTGGACATTATCGACAGACGTGGGTGGCGCAAAACGACGGGCGGCCAACCGGCACCTGCATCTACTTTTTGCTCAAAGCTGGAGAGCGCAGCGATTGGCACCGTGTGGATGCCACTGAAATCTGGCTCTATCATTCCGGCGCGCCACTGATCCTTGGCATGGCAGAGACCGAGGCAGGCCCTGCCCGCGATCATCTTCTGACGCCGGACCTGACACGCGGCGCACCGCAAATCATCGTGCCGGAAAACCACTGGCAACGTGCCCGCAGTACAGGCGATTTTACCTTGGTAAGCTGTACCGTCTCACCGGGCTTTACCTTTGACGGCTTTACCCTCGCCCCCGATTTGGAGATCCCCTCATGAGCCAAAAGCGTAATATTGCCATCGCAGGCGTTGCCCTACTTGCAGGTCTGGCGTTCATCGAAAATGCCACCCGCAGCGTTGAGATACAGCCAGCCACTGTTGCGGACGTGACCAGCATATCGCCCGACGCAGGCCCCGATCTGTGGACCCTGCATGTACCCTGCGCGACGGCACAGAAGCACAGATCAACACCAAAGCCATGCGCCCGAACCAAGCTGTCGGCGATCCGGTTTGCGTGCGCATTCATCAACGCAGCTGGGCCGCGCAGAAATATATCTTAGCTACTGACACGGCCTGCTAGGCGCTTTTCGTGCTGTGACCATCAGGCACGCTAACTGTCCCACCGCCCACAGCTGCACGTACACCAGTGGTGCCTGCGCAACTGGTGGGCATTCCCCGCGCCACGCGTACGGCAAGATAGGCAAAGGCCTGCGCCTCCAGCATATCTCCGTCAAGTCCGACCTCTTCAACCGGCATTACCGGACAATCCAGCGACACCGCAAGCATCTGCATCAACACTGGGTTCTGTCGGCCGCCACCCGTCACCAGCACCCGTGAGGGCGGGCTGGGGCAATGCTGCATCGCTTCGGCCACACCAGCCGCGCACATCGCCGTCAAGGTGGCAGCCGCGTCGGCATCGGACAATTCGCGCACCAGCACAATCATCTCGGCAAAGTCGTTTCTATCCAAAGACTTGGGTGGCATGCGCGCGAAATACGGCTCGGCCAAAAACAGCTCTAGCGCGCCCGTTTCAACTGTCCCGCCGCGTGCCACAGCGCCGTCCTTGTCATAGGCCAGCCCGAGGCGTTCCAGCATCAGATCGTTGACTGGCGCGTTGGCCGGCCCTGTATCAAACGCCAGCAAGGCGCCCTCGTAGTGCGGCTCGGCCACGGCGGGGTCCACCCATGTGAGGTTGCCCACGCCGCCCAGATTGAGGAACGCCACAGGCTCCTCAGTGCCAATGTAGCGCGCACAGGCATGATGAAAGAAAGGCGCCAGCGGTGCGCCCTCGCCGCCCAGTTCAACATCGGCGCTGCGGAAATCCCAGACCACCGGCACGCCAAGCCGTTCGGCCAGCATAGCGCCATCGCCCACCTGCAAGGTGCCTTGCGCGCGCGGAGCATGGGCCAATGTCTGCCCGTGAAATCCGATCAGATCAACTTGGTCGAAGTCCGCCAAAATCTCCAGATGTGCCGCTTCTACCACCCGTGCTGCGGCTTCGACGTTCGGCCCCTGCCATTGGCCAAAACCCGCAGCGATCATCGAGCGCTCTTGCAGCGTGTAACTGCGATAGGCGCTGCGCCCGAATGCGGTGATGCTGTGCCCGTCCGTGCGCAGCACTGCCACATCGACTCCATCAAGCGAAGTGCCCGACATCGCCCCTGCCGCCGTCACAACCCCTGTCTTTGCGATGGCTTTGCTCATTTTCTTGCCTTTTCCTTTGGCCTTGCCCACCCTATAGATGACCTGCAATCAAAGCCGAGGGCAAGCGCCATGACATACCATCCCAAATCCGAATTCATCTCCGTGATGATGGAGCGTGGCTTCCTTGCCGACTGCACTGATTATCAAGGCCTGGACGAAGCACTGCTAAAGGGCGCGCAGCCGGGCTACATCGGCTTTGACGCCACGGCCAAATCCCTGCACGTCGGTAGCCTCATCCAGATCATGATGCTGCGCTGGCTACAAAAAACCGGCGGCAAGCCGATTACCTTGATGGGTGGCGGCACGACCAAGGTGGGCGATCCGTCTTTCCGCGCCGATGAGCGTCCGCTGCTGACGCCTGATCAGATTGACGACAACATCGCCGGTATCAAAAAAGTGTTCTCGGCCTACCTCACCTACGGTGACGGCCCATCAGACGCGATGATGATCAATAACGCCGAATGGCTGGACGAGCTGAACTACCTAGACTTCCTACGCGACATTGGCCGCCATTTCTCCATCAACCGGATGTTGAGCTTCGAGAGCGTGAAATCACGCCTTGATCGCGAGCAGTCGCTGTCGTTCCTCGAATTCAACTACATGATCCTGCAGGCCTATGATTTCATGGAGCTGCACCGCCGCTATGGCTGCATCCTGCAAATGGGTGGCAGCGACCAATGGGGCAATATCGTCAACGGGATCGACCTGACCCGCCGCGTGATTGACGGCGAAGTCTATGGCCTCACCTCGCCGCTACTGACCACGTCAGACGGCAAAAAGATGGGTAAAAGCCAATCCGGCGCGATCTGGCTCAACCCTGATATGCTATTGCCCTATGAGTTCTGGCAGTTCTGGCGCAACACCACGGACGCAGACGTGGGCCGCTTCCTGAAGCTCTACACAGAGCTACCGGTGGATGAGTGTGAGCGCCTTGGCGCGCTGGAAGGCTCCGAGATCAACGAGGCCAAGATCCGTCTGGCCAACGAAGTCACGGGCTTGCTGCACGGCGCAGAGGCTGCGGTAGCAGCAGAGGCCACCGCGCGCGAGGTCTTTGAAAAAGGCGGCGTGGGCGATGATCTACCTACGCTCACACTGTCTGCCGCTGACGTGGGCGACGGCATTTCCATTGTGCAACTGCTTGTGAAATCCGGCCTCGCAGGGTCTGGCAAAGAGGCCAAGCGCCTGATCGCAGACAATGGTGCGCGCCTTGACGATGCGCCGCTGACCGATGCGGGCATGATTTTGGACACGGCTGCGCTCGGCTCGCCCATCAAACTTTCGGCAGGCAAAAAGCGCCACGCGCTTGTGCAGCTAGGCTAAACTCGGTTGAGGAGGTTAAGCCCCCCTTAACCAACCCGCGCCCATGATCGGGGCATGTTTGATACAAGCCCGCCCCTGTCTGATCATCCCCTGATGCAAGACCGCGCCTTTGCCGCTGCCCTTCTGCTTTGCGGGCAATCCCCTGTCTTACTGCCCTCTGGCCTGATGCTGCTCAGCCGTCGCCTTGCCGGGGTTCCTGTGCTGATGCTACCGCGCGCAGCACCGCCAAATGATTTAGCCCACCAGTTGGCGCAGGCGGGTCTTCACAGACGGCCTCTGATTCTGTCGCCTGAACGGCAAGGCCCCATCCCCCGCGCCATGCCCCTCAGCCCCGCGCGTACATTGCTTGAAGTGGACCTGTCGCAGCCATCACATGCGCGCCGCTCGGCATTGCACCAGAAATGGCGTCACCAACTGGGACAGGCCGAAGCAAGCCCGCTGCGCGTTTTGGAAAGGCCGCTCATCCCAGATCATCCACTGCTAGAGATTGAGGCTAAACAAGCCCGCGCGCGCCGCTACCAAAACTGGCCAAGCGCGCTGACCGCCGCCTTTGCGCAGGCAGCACCTGACAAGACCCACCTGTTCACCGCGTTTCTGCGCGGCCATCCGGTGGCGCATATGCTGTTTCTGATCCATGGCAGCCGCGCGACCTATCACATCGGCCACAGCAGCGATGCAGGACGGACTGCGCATGCGCATAACCTGCTGCTTTGGCACGCAATGGACACGCTGGCGCGCCGGGGCATCACCCGCCTTGACCTCGGCCCTGAAACGACGCCCCAGATTGACCGCTTCAAACGACGTGCGGGTGCGCGCGCCATACCCACAGGCGGTACGTGGCTGCGCTGGACACCCCTTGCGCGCCGCCCGAAGCCGTGATTATCTGAACGCCTGTTCAAATAGGGAGCATTGCCATGCAGATGTCCAAAACCGCCGCGATCGTCACCGGAGGCGCATCCGGTTTGGGCGAAGCCACCGCCCGTCACTTTGCCGCTCAAGGCGCAAAAGCCACTCTTCTTGACCGTGACGCAGAGCGTGGGAAAGCCGTAGCCGCAGAAATCGGCGGCCATTTCATCGAAACAGACGTGACAGATGAAGCATCGGTCGAGGCTGCTATCGCGCAAGCGCAAGAACACATGGGCGCGCTCAATGTTGCGGTGAACTGCGCCGGCATTGCGCTGGGGATCAAGACAACGGGCCGCGACGGGCCGCACCCCCTGTCCGCCTTTCAGAAAACCATCGATATCAATCTAACCGGTAGCTTCAACATCGCCCGCATCGCGGCGACTGCCATGGCAAAGAACGCGCCAGAAGCGGACGGCGCGCGCGGCGTGATCATCAACACTGCCTCTGTCGCGGCCTTTGACGGGCAAAAAGGTCAGGTAGCCTATGCCGCCTCTAAGGGTGGCATCGTGGGCATGACCCTGCCGATGGCCCGTGATCTGGCGCAGTCCGGCATCCGCGTGATGACCATTGCACCGGGCATTTTCGGCACCCCCATGCTCAAGGGATTGCCGCAAGAAGTCCAAGACAGCCTTGCTGCCGAAGTGCCGAACCCTGCCCGCTTGGGCGATCCGAATGAATACGCCCGCATGGCCGCGTTCATTGTTGAAATGGGGTATCTGAACGGTGAAGTCATCCGCTTGGACGGCGCTTTACGTATGCGGTAGCTTAGAACATTGGAAATGTTACCCTAGACCGGCCCTTGGTCAAGGTCCGCTTTGCGTGGCGGTCTCAACTGATCGACGCAACACATGCATTGAAACGCTCTGCGGGAGTTTCGTATCCTAGCGTCATACGTGGTCGCTCGTTGAGCTGTCTTGCAACGGCGCTCAGCTTTGTTTGACTATGTATCGACAAATCTGTGCCCTTTGGAAAGTACTGTCGCAGCAGGCGG
>NZ_JBALVJ010000055.1:0-24464 GCF_036961165.1 Sulfitobacter sp.
GCGACAAGACAATCTCGCCGCTCACGTGGTGCAGTATTCCACCGGCGTTCTCACCCCGACGAATGCACCTTCCGGAACAGAGCGCTGCACACCTGCCGCAAGGAGATAGGGGCAGGCGGAATAGCAAATGTCCTCTTTGCGCATTTCGGTATTCAGACCGGCATTTCTTAGGGCGCGGCCCAGTATCAACGCGTCCTGAACCGAACCGCCGGGAGAGTTGAGAATTGCGCGGGTAGGGGACGGGGACAATTCCTCAATCTGATTTACGATCCGTAGGGCGTCACCATCAGTAATTGCGCCCTCCAGCAGCACTGCCTCTCCCCCGGCAACGACTGTCAGCAGCAGACGCTCGGGCAGGGGATCACGACTGGCGGGCACCGCGCGGTTGGGCGAAAAGCGGCGGGTTTGGTCGCCGGGGCGCACAGGATCAGACAGCGAAGGGGCTGTCGGCCCCATGCGCGGCAGGCTGAACCCGTCTTGCAGATCGCCAATGACCAGCAGGCCACCCAGCACTAGCTGGAAAACCAGAAGGCCCGTAAGCACACGACCGACAGAGGCATGTTTGCGCACAATACTCATTCGGCGGCGGTTTTGTTGGGCTGCGCGATGGTGGCCACTGACGAAGCGGCATCTTCTTTCATGGCTTGGTCCATCTCTTTCATCACTGCGATCGCTGCGCGCAGTTCAGCCAAGGTAAGGCTATCCTCTACGGCAGTGCCTTCGCGGCCAAGGCGGATAGCGCTTTGAGTGATGGCAAGGATGAACACAAGCACTGTTGGCAGCAGGTCAATCGCGATGGCGCCGGCCCATGATGGTACAAAGTTGCGCGCATACAGGATCACGGCATCGGCTGAGGAGATTGGCGTATACGTCGTTTCTGGCGGAGCGGGCAGGGACTGCACTGCTTGGGCTGCGCGTCCAAGGGTCTGCGCCCGTTGCGCTAGGACTTCGAGAACAGAGGTGATCGTCGCTGCCTGATCGCCGCGTGTCTCTGCAGAGCGGCCGTCAAGTTCGGGCAGAACCACTGAGGCTGAAAGATCTTGCGCCGCCCGCTCGACCAAGGACGCCACGGAAAGTTGACGCATTTGCGTAATCAGCCCCGCCAGACACACAGCCTGCTCCGAGAACTCGACCGAGCGCGTCTCAACCGGTCCGGCCTCTACCGTCAACGCCCGCATACGGCTGAGAATGGCGTTGCCTTCGATAAAGGCGGATTGCACCAGCGGGGTTTGAGAGGCGATCTGTGTTTCTAGCCCTGCAAGCTCGCTCGCCTTTTGACGCAGGACACGGAACACCGCACCGCGACCTGCAAGACCCGACAGGTTACCCGTGGCCTCCTCTTCACTCAGGTCTTCGAAAGACTGGCGCACGCGGGCTACGTCCCGCTCAAGCCCTTGGGCGGATAGGGCAACCTCATGCGCACGCTCAAGAGAGACCTGATAATCCTGTACCGTTTTCGCCAAATGCTGCTCAACCGCTGCAGAGCCTGCAAGGGCGGCGGCGTTCAGTCAACTCGACATGGCAATGATCGCGATAGAGCCGAGGCCCATCGCACCCATCAACCCGACCCGCGCGCGCGCCCCGCACAGCAGGAAACAAGCGCAGCATGTAGGACCAAAATACAAAAATCCCGACCGACACCGCAACGGAGTAGGCGATTGCGGCAAACGTGCTCATCGCGCCATTGTCATCCAGCAGCGAAGATACACCCAGATAGGTATAGATGCCCGAAGTGACGGCCAGCACGCCCAATGCGGTCCCCGAGAAAGTATCAAGCCAGCTCAGATGTCCTTCAAGTTCGCGCGCGTAGCGCACACCACGGGCGCGGGCGGAGGGGTCTTCAAGATCGCTCATCAGGGTATCCTTGCTAAACTTCTTAGTAAAATAGGTACGCCTGCGCAAAAGGCCAAGGCGGGGCAGAGGGCTTGCATATGTTCACGATATTTTCATAAAAGATCCCATGATGGAAACGCCCCCGCTTCTTCAACCTGGCCAGCTATTGCAACGCGGCGTCTCTCGCCATTTGGCGAGCTACGGATTCGCTTGTGTGGAAGAATTGGTCCCCACCCGTGGTTTGCGCGTGGATGTCATGGCGTTGGGGCCCAAGGGCGAGATTTGGGTGGTAGAATGCAAATCAAGCTGCGTTGATTTCACCTCTGACAGTAAATGGCAGGGCTATCTGGAATGGGCCGACCGGTTCTTCTTTGCCGTGAACGAACATTTTCCGATCGAACTTTTGCCAGAAGATCACGGGCTGATCATCGGCGACGCTTACACCGCAGAGATCGTCCGCATGGCACCAGAGGCCAAGCTTGCGCCGGCGCGGCGCAAGGTGATGGTGCAAAAATTTGCAGTCACGGCGGCGCGGCGCCTACAGGTGCTGCGCGATCCTGACATGCATCCGGATTGGGATTAGCGGCGCTTTTTACCACCAGCTTGGCGGGCGCGGGCAGCAGCAGCCATGATTTCTTCTGCAATCTCGTGGGCTTCATCAGGTGTGAAATCCATAGGAATTTCAATGCCTTCGCCTTCGATGAATAAACGAACCATACCTTTGTCGGTAGGGCCGATTTGCAGGTTGGCTTCAATATCGCGTTCGTCGTTGATGCCCATGGGATGTTCCTTTGCCTTCCGAGGTGGATACCGCTACCGCCAGAACGGTTGAAAGGCAAGCAGTTGTGCGCCAAGTTGGCAGTATGATCCAGATAGAAATACGTCCGTTTACCGCAGATGATCGCGACTGGCTCGTTGCGTCGCATATCGAAATTTACGAGAAGGAAGAGGGGTTTGATGCAAGTTTTGGTGTGTTGGTAGCCCAGATCATTGATGATTTTCTGGCAAAGCATGATCCGCAAAGCGAACGCGGCTGGATCGCTTGGGATGGCGCGCAGAGGCTCGGCTCGATCTTTTGTGTGCGTATGGGGCCGCAGACCGCCAAACTGCGCCTTTTCCAGTTGCTTCCGCAAGCCCGTGGGCTGGGGCTGGGTCACCTGATGTTGCAGACCTGTACAGAGTTTGCGCGTGCTCATGGGTACACAGAGATGAAGTTGTCGACCCACAAAAGCCACGAGGCTGCGAACGCACTCTATCTACGCAACGGCTGGGAGATCATCGACGAACAGGCGATCACGAATTACGGGCAACTGCTTATTGAGCGTGTGATGCGCCTTTCGCTCTAGCGCGTGGTGCGCGGCACAGACGCTTTGAGAGCCATTGTGTGCAACTGCATTGGGACTGCCAGCTGCATCCGTTCTCAAAATTTATATACGGCGTAATTTTCTGATAACGGGCGTTGACGTCCCGCGCTGCCGAGATTAAGACCACCGCAGTGCCGGGGTAGCTCAATTGGTTAGAGCGCGTGGTTGTGGTCCACGAGGCAGTTGGTTCGAAACCATCCCCCGGTACCACTTTCAACAAAATCAAAGATTGTTGTGAATGCAGGGCGAGCGTTTTCGGGTTGAAACGCAGCGCCTACTTAATATCGACGGTTTGACGCAGCGCGCCTGTCATCCTGTCAAAGATAAGAATCCTGTTGTCATCCGTCACCACGGCGTACCAATCAGCCGCTTGGGTGAAAGCAGTCGCGGTTGCGCCGTCTGGCAATGCAATTTCCGAGGGTAAAACTGGTGTATCGCGGCCCAGACGCGTGACAAGCAGTCCGATAACGATTACCACGCCAAAAATCATCACTGTTGTCAGCACCGTGACCATGCGCCGCAAAAAGCGCAGATTGGCCGGTTCGGGAAGATCATCCATGTCACACCGCCGCATTACATTCATTCTTGGCGAAACACCGCCACCCCGCCTTGATAAGGCGCTTGCGCGCGATGTGCCAGAGGAGGCGGCGCTTTCGCGCACGCGACTGGGCCGTTTGATCGAGCAGGGCGTAGTGTTCGTCAATAACGAGGTCCAGCGCGATCCGCGCGCGGTGGTCGGCGAGGGCGCCAAGATTGATATCGATGTGGAGGAGGCGCAGGAGAGCCATATCTTGCCCGAAGAGATTCCCCTAGATGTCGTGTTTGAGGACGACGATCTGATCGTGATCAACAAGCCTTCGGGCATGGTAGTGCATCCTGCACCCGGCTCGCCCTCTGGAACGCTGGTAAATGCGCTGCTGGCGCACTGTGGCGATGACCTGTCAGGTGTGGGCGGTATGAAACGGCCCGGGATTGTGCACCGGATCGACAAGGAAACATCGGGCCTGCTGGTTGTGGCCAAGTCGGATGCGGCGCATCACGGATTGGCAAAACAGTTTGAGGCTCACACGGTTGAGCGTTACTACCGTACTCTGGTCTACGGTGTGCCAGACGCCAACGATCCGCGTCTGCGCGGCGTTAAGGGCACAAATTTCGAGCCCGGCAATATCCTCAAGATCACCACGCAACTGGCCCGTCACAAGACTGATCGCCAGCGCCAAGCAGTGCTGTTCAACGGCGGCAGGCACGCGGTTACGCGGGCGCGCACAGTGGCGCGCTTTGGCACGCCGCCGGTGTTGGCGCTGATGGAATGCTGGTTGGAGACGGGGCGCACCCACCAGATTCGTGTGCATCTGACGCATGCCGGCCACGGCCTTGTCGGTGACCCGACGTATGGCGGCAAACGCAAAATCGCGCGTACAGCATTGCCAGAGGCATTGGCGCAAGCGGTCAAGGACTTCCCGCGTCAGGCTTTGCACGCAGCAGTTTTGGGATTCACACACCCTATTAGCGGCGAAGCGATCCGGTTTGAGGCCCCTCTGCCAGCCGACATGGCCGATCTTTTGGCGCTGTTGGAGCCGACACGGGCCTGACAGTGTCTGAGGATCGCACAAATCCGTGATAAAAAGACGGGATCATTTTCTCTTCATCGTTGTTGTGTAAGTATGAATGATACAGCATCCGGCGATCTTGTATCGCTTGGGTGCAGACCCCATATGGATGTTAAGCCCTGTTACATGGGCGCCAGGGAAAGGACTTGAGCCATGGCCAACTATGCAAATCTGCCAGCGCCAACACCGGAAGGCGGCCTAAACCGCTATATGCAGGAAATTCGCAAGTTTCCGCTGCTGGAGCCGGAAGAAGAATATATGCTCGCCAAGCGCTGGGTCGAGCAGGAAGATACCGAAGCTGCGCACCGCATGGTGACGTCGCACCTGCGTTTGGCGGCCAAGATTGCCATGGGCTATCGCGGCTATGGCTTGCCGCAGGCCGAGGTGATCTCGGAAGCGAACGTAGGTCTGATGCAGGCAGTTAAACGTTTCGACCCCGAGAAGGGCTTCCGCCTTGCAACCTACGCCATGTGGTGGATTCGGGCGAGCATTCAGGAATACATCCTGCGCTCCTGGAGCCTTGTGAAACTTGGTACGACCTCCGGCCAGAAAAAGCTTTTTTTCAACCTGCGCAAAGCCAAAAACAAGATTGGTGCGCTGGAAGAAGGCGATCTACGCCCTGAAAACGTCAAGACCATTGCGACACAGTTGGGTGTGACCGAGGCTGAAGTGATCTCGATGAACCGGCGTATGTCGGGCGGTGATGCATCGCTCAACGCGACTGTTGGTTCCGAGGGTGAAGGCACCATGGAGTGGCAGGATTGGCTTGAGGATGACAACGCGAATCAGGCCAGCGATTACGAAGCGCGCGATGAGCTTGAGACACGTCGTGAGATGTTGGCCGAAGCGATGGATGTGTTGAACGACCGTGAGAAAGATATCCTGATGCAGCGTCGTCTGTCAGACGAGACGATAACACTGGAAGATCTCAGCGGCCAATATGACGTGAGCCGCGAGCGTATTCGCCAGATTGAGGTGCGTGCCTTTGAAAAACTGCAAAAGCGCATGCGTGAGCTGGCGCAAGAAAAGGGTATGGCTGCGGCTGAATAAAGTCGCTGTCTTGAAGTATATGTAAGTGATGTGGGGGCGCTGCCCCTGCAGCCTTTGCCCGCTCCATCTGAGCTACTGAAGCTTAAAGAACTAGATGCAATGCGCGAAGCGATTGCGCAGGACGGAAAAAGGAGCTGAAAGGAAGCGGATATGGCTGGCGGGTGGGCGCGGGATGGCGCTGTAGCAGAACAGATCGAAGCATCGATCAATGATGAGCTTTCACGCCTTAAAGCGCAGCGTAGGCCGGTAGGGGAAAGCCTTACCCACTGCGCCGAATGTGAAGAACCGATACCGCAAGCCAGACGAGAGGCATTGCCGGGGGTAAAGCTTTGCATCGAATGCGTGCGCGAGCGTGATAAGTCCTTTCAATCGCGCAGCGGGATCAACCGGCGCGGCAGCAAAGACAGCCAGTTGAAGTGACCCATAGGTCGAAACTCGCAGCCCCCCCCCTGACAGAATTTATGAAATTTGGCGCCTCGGTTCTGGTATTCGGAAACCGAAGAAGCAGATGCGATTTGTCTAAATCGGCGGTGCAAACCACCTCTTGTTAACGACGGACCTGGCGCTTGGAGGTTGTTTTTCACTCTGCACCATCATAATTGTTCCCTTTGGTCGCCAGCCCGAACGGATGGCGACCAATCAGTTGAATGTTTAGTCTTCCATTGCTTCCAACTCGTCGATGAAGCCCGAGATCATCGACAAACCTTTGTCCCAGAAGGCGGGATCAGAGGCATCAAGGCCGAAGGGCGCCAGCAGCTCTTTGTGGTGCTTTGAACCACCAGCTTTGAGCATGTCGAAATATTTGTCCTCGAACCCTTCGGCGCCTTCCGCATAGACGGCATAAAGCGCGTTCACGAGGCCGTCACCAAAGGCGTAGGCGTAGACGTAGAAGGGCGAGTGGATGAAGTGCGGGATATAAGCCCAGAAGGTCTCGTACCCGTCTATGAATTCAAACTCTGGCCCAAGGCTCTCGGCTTGGACGCTCATCCACAGGGCGTTGATGTCATCTGGCGTCAGTTCGCCGCCGCGGCGCGCGGCGTGCAGTTTGCACTCGAAATCGTAGAACGCGATTTGGCGGACGACCGTGTTGATCATATCCTCGACCTTGCCAGCCAGTAGGACCTTACGTTCTGCCTTGGATTTGGCGTTCTCCAGCATCTTGCGGAAGGTCAGCATTTCGCCAAAGACAGAAGCCGTTTCGGCCAGTGTAAGCGGAGTAGAGGAAAGCATCTCACCTTGGCCTGCGGCCAGCACTTGGTGCACGCCGTGGCCCAACTCATGCGCAAGGGTCATCACATCACGCGGCTTGCCCAGATAGTTGAGCATAACATAGGGGTGGACGTCTGTGACGGTTGGGTGGGCGAACGCTCCAGGCGCCTTGCCCGGTTTCACACCTGCATCAATCCAGCCTTTGCGGAAGAACGGCTCGGCCAGTTCACCCATGCGTGGATCAAAGGCGCTGTAAGCGTCCATCACTATCTTTTCAGCCGTTGGCCAATCGACGATCTTGGGGTCTTCCATGGGCAGGGGCGCGTTGCGATCCCAGACCTGCATTTTGTCCAGCCCCAGCCATTTCTTCTTCAGCGCATAGTAGCGGTGCGAGAGCTTTGGATAGGCTTTGACCACTGCGTTACGCAGGGCTTCGACCACTTCAGGCTCTACTTGATTGGACAGGTGGCGACCGGTTTGTGCAGTCTCCATCCCGCGCCAGCGATCCATGATCTCTTTTTCTTTGGCTTGCGTGTTGTGCACACGTGCGAAGGTTTTAACGTTCTCGCCAAAGACTTCGGCCAGCTCGCGTGCGCCAGCTTCGCGGGTGTCGCGGTCGGGGTCGGTGAGCAGATTAAGGGTGCCCTCAATGCCCAGCGTCTCACCGTTCACGTCAAACTTGAGGCCCGCGATTGTCTCATCGAACAGCCGCTCCCAAGCGTCGCCAACAACGCCAAGGTCGTGCAGGAATTTTTCCATCTCGTCGCTAAGCTGGTAGGGCTTCATCGCACGGATGCGGTCGAAAACGGGTTTGTAGCGGGCAAGGTCCGCATTCTCGGCCAGCAGCGCATCAAGGTGCGCATCCTCCAGCCGGTTTAGCTCCAGCGTGAAAAAGACCAACGGCGTGGTGAAATTGGTGATCTTTTCCTGCATATCGGACATGAATTTCGCGCGACCGGAATCTGTGGTCAGCTGATAATAGCGCAAACCGGCATAGGACATGATGCGCCCTGCGATCTGATTGATCTTCTCGTTGCGCAGCACGCAGTCCAGCAGACCCGCGGCGTCCAGAGTGGCGAGTTTGTCTTCGTAGTCGGTGGCGAAGCTGGCACACGCCTGCTCCAGCCAGTCCAGATCGCGCTTCAGTTCTGTTGCATCCTCACCCGTGTAGAGGTCATCAAGGTTCCAATCTGGCAGATTGCCAAAGGGGGATTTTGTGCCGGAAGCATTGGCATCGTAAACTGGCGTGGGCAGGTGAAACATCGAGGTATCCTTTGATCGTTTGGAGCATAGGTAGGCATGCAGCGGCGAAGGGGCAAGCCGTGAAGGGGCGCAAACAGCGTGCTAGCCGTAAAGGCGCAGCATTTCATTAAGATCGCCAAGTGTGTTGGCCTCTGCCAAGGGCTTATCCTTGCGCCAGCGCAGCATGCGCGGAAAGCGTAGGGCCACGCCGGATTTGTGGCGGCTAGAGGCTTGAATGCCCTCAAACGCGATCTCGAACACATGATGCGGCGTGACCTGCCGTACGGGGCCAAAGCGTTGCAGCGTGTTTTTGCGTACCCAAGCAGTGATTTCGCGGAACTCCTTATCCGTGAGGCCCGAATAGGCTTTGGTAAAGGGAACAAGCGCCTCTCCGTCACGCACCGCGAAGGTGAAATCAGTGAACAGGTTGGCACGGCGGCCCGAGCCTGACTGCGCATAGACCATCACGGCGTCGATGGTTAGTGGGGCCAGCTTCCATTTCCACCAGTCGCCCTTTTTGCGGCCTGCCAGATAGGGGCTATCCGCGCGTTTTAGCATCAACCCTTCGGCATAAGCGTCGCGGGCACCGTCACGGAAGCCTTGCAGATCTTCAGCCGTTTCAAACGGCAGTTGCGGTGACAGTTTGAGCGGCGCATCGACAGGCAGATCGGTGCAAGCGGCCTCTAGCAGTGCTCGTCGTTCGGCGAATGGACGGGATCGAATATCCTCACCCTCCCATTCCAGCAGGTCATAGGCGTAAAGAATAACCGGCGCTTCTTTCAGCAGCTTTTTGGGCACGGTTTTGCGCCCGATGCGTGGTTGCAGGGTGTTGAAGCTTGCTTGGTGCTTAGCGCCCTCGTGCCAGACCAGCAGCTCACCATCCAAGACGGTGCCATCGGGTAGATAATCCACCGCGCGGGCCAATTCCGGAAAGCGGTCCGTCATCAATTCTTCACCGCGCGACCAGACATAATGCGCACCGCCGCGTAGGATCAGTTGGCCACGGATGCCGTCCCACTTCCATTCCGCACGCCAATTGCTAAGGCCGTCCAGTGTTTCAGGGCCGCCCTCCAGCGCATAGGCCAGATAGAAGGGATAGGGGCGCGATGCATCGGCTGTGGCGTCCTGCGCCTCGATCAATGCGTGCCATGTTGTGTCGTCGGGATGCCAGTTGCCCATTAGGCGGTGGGCCAGTTCCGCCTCATCCCTGTCCGTTGCGTGGGCCAATGCGCGGGTCATCAACTTTTGACTGACGCCTACGCGCATCCCGCCTGTGATCAGCTTGTTGAAGATAAACCGCTCCGTCCCGCCAAGGCGCGTCCACGCATCCAGAACAAAGGCCTTCTTGGCCTCGTCATCGGCTTTATAGATCTCGCGCAGGTCATTGATCCATTGCGAAAGGGAGCGGTTATCGGTGGTCTTGTTCGGGGGAAGGACAAGGGCGATGGTTTCTGCCAGGTCACCAACAACGGGATAGCATTCCTCAAAGAGCCAGAGCGGGATGCCCGCCATCTCAGCCCCCCATTCGCGCAAGCGCGTTGTGGTGACAGCGCGTTTCGGACGACGCCCAGAAAAAAGCGCTATCGTCCAAAGCTTGTCTATGTCATCGGCTGCCTTAAAATAGTCGGCTAAGGCGTTGACTTTAATGGTGGTCTTGGTGCTTTGATCGATGGTGTTGAACAGCTGTGCAAAGACCTTCATGCGGCCTCTCCATTGTCTTCGGATGGGTCTAGGTTCTCCCCCTCGAACTGGGTGGGAACGACGCGGGCGTTCCAGCCATTTTCATTCAGGTATCGCGTGAATGTATCGGTGTAACCATGAGTTACATATATATTTTCTGATTCTGTCTGTTCGATCGCCCATAGCAGCCCGGACCAGTCTGCATGATCCGATATAACAAAGCCCCGATCGCCCGCACGGCGACGGCGCACGCCGCGCATCGCCATCCAGCCAGAGGCAAAGCCGCTCTCTTGCGGGCCAAAGCGTTTGGACCATGCAGACCCCAATGCGGAGGGCGGTGCGATGACCATCGCGCCGGGGTGGGTTTTGGCGCTCACCTCTTTGTCAGCCAGCACTGTCTCGGGCAGCACGATGCCCTGAGCACGCATGACCGCGTTCGTATTTTCGACAGCTGTGTGGCACAGAATCTGGCCGATTTCGGGGTCCAGCATCGACATCAGCCTTTGCGCTTTGCCGAGTGAATAGGCGCCCAGAACGGCTGTCTTCCCCGCCTGTGCGCAGCTGCGCCACCAGTCGTTCAGTTGGGCCGCGACCACCTCCTGCGGTTCCCAGTGGAAGACGGGCAGGCCAAACGTACTTTCTGTGATGAAGTGATGACAGCGCACAGGCTCGAAGGGAGCGCTGAGGCCATCGTCGATGATCTTGTAGTCCCCTGAAGCCACCCAGACCTCTCCGGCCACCTCGACGCGGATTTGGGCGGAGCCGGGTACATGGCCTGCGGGGTGAAAGGACACTGTTGCCCCGCCAATGCGCCGCTGCTCGCCATAGGCGATGCCATCGGCCTCGATCTCTCCCAGACGGTGGCGGATGACGGGCAGGGCGTCATGTGTGGCCAGATAACGGCCCATGCCCCCGCGTGCATGATCAGAATGGCCGTGGGTGATCAGCGCACGGTCAACGCGGCGCCACGGATCAATGTAGAAATCACCGGCGGGGCAATAAATGCCTTCAAGGGTAAAAGTAAGGACAGGATCATGGGTCATGCCCAGTTACCTAGGTTCCTGCGCGCGCAGGGCCAGTCCTATCCTGTGGTTGTGTTGAGAAACAGCGCTGCTATCTCGTCAAAGATGGGCTGTCGTATGGCGGGCAACTCCATGAGCACTTCATGCTCTCCGCCCTCCACCATGCGCAATTGGCCGCCTTTCCAATTCGCCATCCGGGTCTCGATGCGGGGCACATCGACGATCCGCTCATTGCTGCCGACATAGGCGATGCAGGGCAGGTTCGGGGCAGCGCGTTGGGATAGATGTTTGGTCTCTGCCAACGCTTCACGCAGCCAGACATAGCTTGGACCGCCGAGCTTTAGCTCTGGATGGGCGTTGATCTGGTCGCGCATCATGTCAAACATCTCCTCATCGGTGGTGAGCAGATTGTCATCGAAAGGCGCTGTCAGAACATAAGGCTCTCGCTTTGTGCCAACCGGCAGGCGGTGCCCTTGATTGAACTTTGGCATAAATGTGCTGAGAAGCTGTGCGGGCAAGCGCTTGTGCGGAGACATATAGATCCCCCACATCGGGCCGGTGAACGCCGCAGCCTGAACTGCCAGTCCTTCCATCGCAGCGCGCAGACCGATGCAGCCACCCATGGAGTGGGCGACCAGAAAATAAGGGCGCGGCAGGTTGAGCGCCCGCGCGGCACGCATTACGGCTGCCACGTCTTTTTGATAATCTGGGAAATGGTAGATGTGGCCGGTGAGAGGGTCCTCAAGGAGCCGGTCTGCCAGACCTTGCCCACGCCAGTCGACCGTTATGGAAGCAAGACCTCGTTTGGCGAACTCTGCGGCGCAATCCCCATATTTTTCGATATATTCGGTGCGTCCGGGGAAGATCAGAACAGTGCCGCGCGCGCCCGCTTTTTCCCAGACACCCAGACGGATTTTGACCCCGTCGGAGGTTTCGGCCCAATACGCCGCCGCCGGATCCGGTCCGGGGTGGATGTCTGTGTAAATAGGGGCGGGCGCGAGCGGCATATCAGGTTAAATCACGCGAGTGCAGCGGCCAGTTTCATCGCCATACCCATGTCGCCGTCAATTTTGAGCTTGCCTGTCATGAAAGCAGATGTCGGGTTGGTTTCACCGTCCATCATGCCTTGAAAAGTCTCTGGGTCTGCACTGAGAGTTACGTCGGCTTCTTCATCACCAGCGTGCACGCCGCTGTCGTCAACCATTACGCAGCCTTCGCCTTCGATGTCGAACTTGACGGTGCCGCCGACATCCACGCCAGACATCTTCTCGCTCAGCATTTTTACCGCTTCGTTAATCACTTCACTCATTTTTGGCCCTTTTTTGGCAAATAGGGCGGAGGTCTCTGGAAATCGCTCCACCACCTGTTACATTCATTTTTGTTATGCGTATGAATATCGTCAACCTCAAACATACCGTCGCGGCAATTGGTGCTGTTGTGTTGCTCTGCAACCCTGTGTTCGCGCAGGATCGGATCGATACGCTGCTGGAAACGCTGCGCACCGCACCGGCTGAACAGGCCCAAGCGGCCCAGCGCGATGTGGAGCGGGAATGGGCGCGGTCCGGCTCTGCCTCGATGGACCTTCTGCTCAAACGCGGACGCGAAGCATTGGCGGTGGGGGAATTGGCTGTGGCGATAGATCATTTGACCGCTTTGACTGATCATGCGCCGGATTTCGCCGAAGGCTATCATGCCCGTGCGACTGCCTATTACCGTGCTGATCTGTATGGACCTGCGCTGGATGATCTGGAGACGGCTCTGGCGCTCAACCCTGACAGTTACAACGCGATATTCGGCCTTGGCGTGCTCTTTGAAGAACTGGGCGACAGCCGCCATGCCGCACAACTTTACCGCCGTGCTCTGGCGATAAACCCGCATCACGAGAATGCCGAGAAGGCGCTTGAACAGCTCAAAACCGAAGGTATTGGGCGGACCCTCTGATCCAAGTGAGGAAACTGCGGTGAATACGCAAGGCAGGGTTGTGGCCGTTATAGGTCCGACCAATACCGGCAAAACGACCTATGCGATCGAGCGGATGCTGGCGCACCGGACAGGGGTTATCGGCCTGCCGCTGCGCTTGTTGGCGCGCGAGGTCTATGACCGCATTGTTGCGCTGCGCGGCCCTTCAGTGGTGGCGCTGGTTACAGGCGAAGAACGGATTGTGCCGCCCCGCACCCAATACTGGGTCTGCACCGTCGAGGCGATGCCCGAAGGTATGGGCGCAGATTTCGTGGCCGTGGACGAAATCCAGCTGTGTGCTGATCCAGAGCGCGGCCATGTATTTACCGACCGGTTGCTGCGCATGAGGGGCCTGCACGAGACGCTGTTCATGGGCTCTGACACCATGCGCGGTACCATTGCAGCGCTTGTGCCGGAGGCGCAGTTCGTTCGGCGCGACCGGATGTCGGAATTAACCTATTCAGGTCCGAAAAAGATAAGTCGGATGCGCCCACGCAGTGCAATTGTCGGGTTTTCGGTTGAGAATGTATATGCCATCGCAGAGCTGATCCGCCGCCAAAAGGGCGGTGCGGCGGTGGTTATGGGCGCACTTTCTCCGCGCACACGCAACGCGCAGGTCGCCATGTATCAAAATGGCGAGGTCGATTATCTGGTGGCCACAGATGCCATCGGTATGGGGCTCAATCTTGATGTTGATCATGTGGCGTTCTCTAGTTTGAGCAAGTTTGACGGGCACCGGATGCGACCCCTCGCTCCAAATGAGCTGGCACAGATCGCTGGTCGGGCAGGGCGCGGCATGAAGAACGGCACCTTCGGTGTCACCGGCGATGCACCACCGCTGGATGACGGCGTGGCGCGGGCAATTATGGATCACCAGTTCACGCCGCAAAATAAGATCAATTGGCGCAACCCGCGCCTTCAGTTTGGCTCAATCGACCGGCTGGTGATGTCGCTCGAAGAGGGACCGGACCATGAGCGTTTGGTCAAAGCGCGCGAGGCAGACGATCTGCGCGCGCTCAAGGCGTTGGGCGAGGATGCAGAGGTGGCTGCGCGCTGCACGGATGGCCCGTCGGTCAAACTGTTGTGGGACGTCTGCCGTATCCCCGATTTCCGCGGCATCAGCCATGCGGAACATGCAAGCCTGCTGGAGATTATTTTCAACTACCTGCACCAGCGCGGCAGCCTCCCCGATGACTGGCTTGCACGACAAATTAAGCGCATAGATCGAACCGATGGCGACATTGATGCGTTGTCCAAGCGACTGGCGTTTATTCGCACTTGGACTTACGTTACCCAGCGCAAAGGGTGGACAAATGACGAAAGCCATTGGCGCGGACAAGCTCGTGTCGTAGAAGACAGACTGTCGGACGCCTTGCACGAACGTCTGACCCAGAGATTTGTAGATCGGCGCACATCCGTGCTTTTGCGCCGGCTAGGACAGAAGGAAGCCATGGTGGCCGAAGTTAATGATACCGGTGAAGTGACCGTCGAAGGCGAATTTGTAGGCAAGCTGGACGGTTTCCGTTTCCGCGCAGACAAGGGCGCTGGTACGGCCGAAACGAAGACGATCAAAACAGCAGCCTTGCAGGCGCTGGCGCCGCAGTTCCATCTGCGCGCGGATCGCTTTTACAATGCGCCGGATACGGAGATAGATTTCACCGAGCAGGGCGGCCTTATGTGGGGCAGTTCTGCGGTGGGCAAACTGGTGCCCGGCTCTGACGGTCTGAAGCCGCGCGTCGAGGTTTTTGTGGACGATGTAGCCGGTCCGGAGGTTGCACAGAAGGTGCAGCGCCGCTTGCAACACTTCATCGATCGCAAGATTGCAAGCCTGTTCGATTCGCTGATCGCCCTGCAAAAGGACGAAGCGTTGACCGGCCTTGCACGGGGCTTTGCCTTCCGCATGGTGGAAAGCTTTGGCGTGCTATCGCGCGCCGATATCGCCGACGAAGTGAAGGCGCTGGATCAGGATGCACGGGGCGCGCTGCGCAAGCACGGCATCCGCTTTGGCCAGTTCACAATCTTCCTGCCGCTCCTGCTCAAGCCCGCGCCGACGCGTCTGCGCCTGGTGCTGTGGTCATTGACCAAAGGCCTGTCAGAATTCCCCGAATCGCCTCCTCCGGGTTTGGTGACCATTCCGGTTGAAGCAGGTGCTCCTGCTGGGTCTGACACAATGGCCGGTTACCGCAACGCGGGCACCCGTGCGATCCGGATTGATATGCTTGAGCGTCTGGCCGACATGCTGCGCGGTGAAGATTCGCGCGGCGGCTTTGAAGCAAAAGCCGATATGCTGTCAATCTCGGGCACCACGCTTGAACAGTTTGCCGACCTGATGAAGGGTCTTGGCTACAACGCCGAAGCGGGTCAGCGGGCCAAGGTTAAGTCAGTAACGCAAGTTATGCCCGAAGCGGCCAAGGATCTGCCTGCTGACACACCAATTATGGATGTTTCCGATGCTGCTCCAGCTGGCGGGATCATAGAACAGCCTGTGCCACCGTCACCTGCCGATGTGCCGGAAGGCACAGAGACCATCATGGACGAAGGTACTGCCCCGATTGCGGCAGAGCCCGAGGATCAGGGTGAGGTCGCCGCAGCCATCACCGAGATGTCCGAAGGCGAGACGCCCCAAGGTACAGCCGCTGACGCCCAGATCGCGGGCGCAGAGATGGAGATGTTCTACACCTTCACTTGGGCTCGTGCGCCGCGCCACCAACCGGCAGGTGGTGATCGTCCCAAAGGCAAAGGCAAGCCAAACCCACGTGGCAAAAAAGGTCCGCGCGACGGAGCAAAGGGCGGCAACAAGAGCCAGAACTTTTCGGCGCGTCCACCAAAGGCTGAAAAGAAGATCGACCCTGACAACCCGTTCGCTGCGGCTCTCATGGGCCTCAAAACTAACAAGTGAGCGAGGCGACTACGGAAAAACTGCGTCTCGACAAGTGGTTGTGGTACGCGCGGTTCTATAAAACACGCTCTCTGGCGGCAAGTATTGTCGCCGGAGGTGCCGTCCGCATCAACGGCACGCCTGCATCCAAGCGCAGCACCACCATCACTGCCGGTGATGTACTGACTTTCACCAAAGACGATCATATTCGCGTGATCCGGGTCGAAGCCTGCGGCACACGGCGCGGTCCGGCACCAGAAGCGCAGGCTTTATATACCGATATGGCGCCTCCGGAACGCAGATCCGAGGACAAAGTCCCACATAATCCGGCATTTGAGGGAAAAGGTCGTCCGACCAAACGGGACCGGCGACAGCTTGATCTTTCTAAGGCACGCCACCTTGAATGATTGTGCCCGCTGAATTAGCTACTTCCCAAGCCAACTTGATTGAGACATTCACCCATGACCTATATCGTGAACGACGCCTGCATCGCCTGTAAATACACCGACTGTGTAGAAGTTTGCCCGGTGGATTGCTTTTATGAAGGCGAGAACATGCTCGTGATCCATCCGGACGAGTGTATCGACTGTGGTGTGTGTGAGCCCGAGTGTCCTGCAGACGCGATCCGCCCTGATACAGAGCCGGACATGGAGAAGTGGGTTGAGTTTAACCGGAAGTACTCCGAGCTTTGGCCGGTTATCATTACCAAGAAAGATCCGCTGCCCACTGCCGAAGATATGGACGGCAAAGAGGGCAAGATGGATCAGTTCTCAGAGGCACCCGGCGAAGGCGGCTGAGGCCGACACAGGCGATTCGGCGCGCATCAGGCATTTAAGCTCTGTAGCGTTGCTGCATTGGCTTTTGGGCCCCTTTCTTAGGGGCCTTTTTTGTGTTATAGTACCGCTAATGACATCTTGTTTCACACATATAGACGCCGCTCTGCCACGGCGCATCTGACACCCAAATTTCAGCACAGCATGCGCGGGCTATTGCCCGCTGGTTGCTGTGCGCTTTTGCGCTTTCCCTGGCAAGGGGGGCCATCTTAGGAGCCTGAAGAGTATGACCAAATCGAAAAAGCTTGATTTCCGCCCTAACGAGTTCGTTGTTTATCCTGCACATGGCGTCGGGCAGATCGTATCGGTTGAAGAGCAGGAAGTTGCCGGCATCACGCTGGAGCTGTTCGTTATCTCGTTCGAAAAGGACAAGATGACCCTGCGTGTTCCAACATACAAAGCGACTGAAATCGGCATGCGCGCGCTTAGCTCGCCTGACGTGATCACCCACGCGATGAAAACCCTCAAAGGTAAGGCCAAGGTCAAGAAGGCCATGTGGTCGCGCCGCGCGCAGGAGTATGAGCAAAAGATCAACTCTGGTGATCTGATCGCGATTGCCGAGGTCGTTCGCGACCTGCACCGCACCGACGACCAGCGCGAGCAGTCCTATTCCGAGCGTCAGCTTTACGAAGCCGCACTTGAACGTTTGACTCGCGAAGTGGCCGCCGTTTCTGGTGGTGACGAGATCGCGGCTGCCAAGCAGGTTGGTGATGTGCTGGAAAGCCGTATCGCCGCTTAATCAGCGACATTGAAGTGAAAAGCCGCGCTAGCTAGTTCTGGCGCGGCTTTTTTATTGCGCTAAAGCAAGCTGGCGCAGGCCAAAAGAATGGCGGTCTCACTCAGCTGTTGCGTTGCCCCCAGCACATCGCCGGTCTGTCCGCCGATTTTGCGTTTGGCCAGCACTCCCATGCCTGCACCCACCGTAAAGGTGAGCGGAACGGCCATCACAGCCGTTGCCCCAAGGCAGATCAAGGCAATGGCGGCGCCCAGGAAACATCCAAGTCCGGCAGTTTGTATAGACGGTCGCCCAACGCTTTGGGACAGCCCGTCATGGCGGGCGTGGGGCAGGGCGCTCATCAGCACGGGCATCATGCTCCGCGAGAGCGCGCCTGCGGCCAGCAATGCCAGTGGACCGCTTTGCAGCAACACAGCCAAGGCGC
Source organism: Sulfitobacter sp. (assembly GCF_036961165.1). GTDB lineage: Bacteria > Pseudomonadota > Alphaproteobacteria > Rhodobacterales > Rhodobacteraceae > Sulfitobacter. The sequence goes on from NZ_JBALVJ010000055.1 coordinate 17,841, forward strand.
TTAGGCGGAGGGTGAAGACCACGACCAACGCCAACACGCCATAGCTGCCAATCTGGCTGTCGCGCATAATTTCAAGGCGCCGTTCGGGTTTAAACCCGCCCCAGAACCCGTCGAAGACATCTGCCAGCCCGTCCTCGTGCATCGCACCTGTCAGGACCATCATGCTTCCCAACGCCAGCGCCGCGGCACCCAGAGCGGGAAGACCAAGCAAATGCGCGAGATGACCGGTCAGCGCGCCAACTGCTCCGACCCCAAGGCCGATAAGCGGATAGGCCCACACCGCGCGCGCGCCCTGCGCGAAGGCGTCCTGCGGCAAGTGTGGCAACGGCAGGCGCGTCAGCAGCACAGTGGCGAGCCAAAGCTGGCGGAAGTGGTCGTTTTTATTCATAGGGTTGCCCCTTTCAACGCTTGTGAGCAGCGCCTCATTGGGTAAACAGACGGCAACGGTCTGGCAATGAGGGTTTTAAAGATGGCTGAGTTTTCTGATCTGGACGGGTTTCGCGCCGCACTTGCGGCGTTGCCGCAGCAGGATAGCACGGCCCGCGCAGGCGCTACCGAGCGTAATGCCCAGTTGACCAAGCCACCCGGTGCCTTGGGCCGGCTTGAGGACGTTGCCCAGTGGTACGCCGCTTGGCGCGGCAATCCGGCACCTCGCATCACATCACCTCAGATCATCGTCTTTGCCGGCAACCACGGCGTGGCGGCGCAGGGCGTGTCGGCTTTTCCACCCGAAGTGACCGAACAGATGGTCCTCAATTTCCAGCACGGAGGCGCGGCGATCAACCAACTTGCCCGCGTTGCAGGCGCGCATCTGGACGTGCACGCGCTAGAGCTTGACCGCCCGACAGATGATTTCACGCAAGGCCCAGCCATGTCCGAGGCTGACGTCGTTGCAGCCCTTGCAGCAGGCTGGGACGCGGTACGCGGGGACACCGATCTGCTGGTGGTGGGTGAAATGGGGATTGGCAATACAACGCCTGCTGCGGCGCTTGCTGCCGCGTTGCTGGGCGGAGAGGCCGCGGATTGGACAGGGCGTGGTACAGGCGTGGACGATGCGGGCCTTGTGAACAAAACCCGCGTGGTCGCCGAAGGGCTTGCCTTGCACAAAGGGCAGGGCGATGGGATCGAGACGCTACGCCGTTTGGGTGGGCGCGAGCTGGCGGCGATGGCGGGTGCCATTGGGCGGGCGCGCAGCCTGCGGATTCCGGTTATTCTTGACGGATTTATCTGCACCTCGGCAGCGGCCTGTCTGGCCTATACCCGTGAGGGATCGTTGGATCACTGCATCGCAGGCCACGTGAGTGCCGAAGGCGCGCATCCGCGTCTGCTAGAGGCGCTGGACAAGGCGCCGCTGCTGTCGCTCGGGCTGCGGTTGGGAGAAGCCTCTGGCGCCGCGCTGGCGATCAACATCGTGAAGGCCGCGCTAGAGTGTCACAGTGGCATGGCCACCTTCGCCGAAGCGGGTGTTAGCGGCGCCTAAGCACCTGAACCTATAAGGCTTTCTTTTGATCGTCCTCTTCAGAGCGATTCAGAAAAGCTGTCTCCAAATCTTTCTCAAGCTCTTTGGCGCGGGCCACATAGGCCTTGTTGTCGGCGGGGGCTACGTCAGGGAGCCACAGCTGCGCAAGCTCGCGGATGGACATGCGGTCATGGTGATAGAAGATGCGCTGCGCTTCGGCTGCTTCATATTCGGACAGGCCTAGGTTTTCGAGCACGTAGCGCCCTGCACGCAGGGAGCTGTCGAACATCTCTCGCACGATGTCATTCGCGCCGGCCTGATATAGGTGGTAAACATCCGTCCGGTCATGGGCGCGGGCGACGATGTGCAGGTCAGGCCGTTGAGCGCGGGCATACTGTACCAAAGCACGTGCCGATTTGCGATCATCCAGTGCCACAACCAGAACACGCGCATCCGCAAGCCCCGCCTTGCGCAGGATGTCGGGGCGGGTCGGATCGCCCAGAAACGCCTTGAACCCGAAACGGCGCATCACAGCGATGGTCTCGGGGCTGTGGTCCAACACGACTGTCTCAAACCCCGAAGCCTGCACCAGTCGGTTCACGATCTGACCAAAGCGGCCGACGCCGGCGATGATGACGGGGCCTTCCTCGTCGATCTCGTCGTCAGGTGGGCGGCTGGTGGCATCGGCACTTCGTTTGGATATGAAGTCATGCAAGATAAACAGCAGCGGCGTGATCAGCATGGTCAGCGCAATGACCAGCAGCAGTACCTCAGCCACGCCATCGGGAATTACGCCAGTTGTCACCGAGAAGCTCACCAGCACAAACCCGAATTCGCCCGCTTGGGCCAGACCCAGGGCAAACAACCATTGGTCACGGCCATGCAGTTTGAACAGGCGGCCCAACACAAACAGGATGATCCCTTTGACCAGGATCACAAGCAGAGCCATGCCAAGAATGATGACAAAGTCCGATGCCAGAAGCTCAAAATTGATGCCTGCGCCGACAGTGATGAAAAACAGCCCCAGCAGCAGCCCTTTGAAGGGCTCAAGGTCGGTCTCAAGCTCATGGCGGAATTCGGAGCTGGCAAGTACCACACCCGCAAGAAACGCACCAAGCGCAGGGGAGAGACCCACAAGCATCATGGTGAAAGAGATACCAACAACAATGAGTAGCGCGAGCGCGGTGTACATCTCGCGCAGCTTGGCCGCATGGATGTAGCGAAACACGGGGCGGGTGAAGAACACGCCGGTGATGATGATCCCTGCGATGGCACCCACTGTCACCAATGTAATGCCCCAAGCGGGCAGGCTGTTGATAAAGGAAATCGCGACATCGGCGGGGCCTGCATCGCTTGGGGCATGGGCGGCATCAGGCGTAGTTTCCAAGATGATCGACCCGTCCGGTGCCATAATCGTCGACGGCAGCGTCACCGCGATCAGCGGCAGGAAGGCCAGCATCGGGATCACTGCGATATCCTGCGCCAATAGTACCGAAAAGACCGAGCGCCCGCCCTTGGTCTGCATCAGGCCCTTTTCCGTCAAGGTCTGCAGAACAATCGCGGTGGAGCTGAGTGATAGCGTCAGGCCAATGGCCAAGGCCACACCCCATGGCTGATTATACGCCATTGCGATCCCCATAAGAGCCAGCGTGCTAAGCCCGACCTGTAGGCCACCCAACCCCAACAGCTTGTGACGCATGTCCCACAGCGCCCTCGGCTCAAGCTCTAGCCCGATAAGGAACAGCATCATAACCACGCCAAATTCTGCGAAGTGCTGGAGGTCCTTCGTCTCGGCTCCGACAAGACCCAGTACGGGGCCGATCAGGATGCCCGCGGCAAGGTATCCCAGAACCGAGCCAAGGCCGAGACGCGCCGCGATCGGCACCGCGATAACAGCGGCAGCAAGATAGATAGTTGCTTGAAACAGAAAACCTTCCATGGGGGTCCTTCAGGGGGCTTATGGGTCAGACGGGGAGGGGACCATCGCGTTTGAGTTGGTCCATGACGATTTGGCTGTGGACACGTGCAACCGCCTTGTGAGGCAGCAGAACTTCGTGAATCAGCCGGTTAAGGGCGGGTAGATCTTCACAATAGACGCGTAGCAGGTAATCCGCATCCCCCGTCATTGTCCACGCGCTCACAATCTCGGCACGATTGGCGATCAACCGCGCAAAGCTAGCTGACTGTTCAGGGCCGTGCGTGCCCAGATGCACCTGAACAAAGCCCTGCACGGCAAGACCCAACATCCGTGGATCAAGCCGCGCGGTATAACCGCGGATCACGCCTTCGGCCTCAAGTTTTTGGCGGCGACGGCCAGCCTGTGACGCGGATAGGTTGAGCGCCTCACCTAGTTCATGGGCGGTCAGATGTGCGTTCTTTTGCAGCGCTGAAAGCAGGCGCTTGTCGATTTCATCAGTCATTGCGCGGCTCTTTCGCATATATTGCACTCAATATGCGTCAACTGCGCGAAATTTACTAGATCAGTGTCGATAAATGCGCAAATGCCGTGTGGCGGTGCGGTTATGGTGGAAAAAATTCACATGACCGAGGAGATCAGCCATGGGTCCGTTCCCGCACGATGCACCAAAATCCACCGTCACTCCGGAAAACCCCGCAGGCACGGATGGTTTCGAATTTGTCGAATTCGCATCGCCAAACCCAGAAGAGCTGCGCGAAGTGTTCCGCAAGATGGGCTATACCCATGTTGCAAATCACAAAACTAAAGGCATCGAGCTTTGGCAACAGGGTGATATCACCTATGTGCTGACCCATGACACAGACAGCTTTGCTGCTGGGTTCGTTGATCTGCACGGCCCCTGCGCCCCCTCGATGGGGTGGCGCGTGGTGGATGCGCAAAAGGCGTTTGCCCATGCGCTTGCCAATGGCGCCGAGGAATACAAAGGCGATGGCAAGGTGCTTGATCTGCCGGCAATCATGGGGATTGGTGGGTCACTTCTGTACTTCGTCGACCAGTATTATGACACGTCGCCTTATAACTGGGAGTATGACTGGATCGCCCAGTCCAAACCGGAAGGGGTGGGGTTCTACTATCTCGATCACCTGACGCACAATGTGTTCAAAGGGAACATGGACAAGTGGTTCAAGTTCTACGGCGATCTGTTCAACTTTCGCGAAATCCGGTTTTTTGACATCGCGGGCAAGTTCACGGGCCTGTTCAGCCGCGCGCTGACGTCGCCTTGTGGTCGTATCCGTATTCCGCTGAACGAAGACCGCGGTGAGACGGGCCAGATTGTGGCCTACCTTAAGAAGTACAATGGTGAGGGCATCCAGCACATCGCTGTGGGTGCGCGCAACGTTTACGATTCCACAGATGCGATTGCGGAAAACGGGCTGAAGTTCATGCCTGGTCCTCCTGACGCTTACTATGAGCTGAGCAAAACCCGCGTTGCCGACCATGAGGAGCCCCTCGACCGGATGCGCAAAAATGGCATCCTGATTGATGGTGAAGGCGTTGTGGATGGCGGAGAGACACGGATTCTGCTGCAAATTTTCTCCAAAACAGTTATCGGGCCAATCTTTTTCGAATTTATCGAACGCAAGGGCGATGACGGTTTTGGCGAAGGGAACTTTAAGGCGCTGTTCGAAAGCATCGAGCAAGAGCAGATCGACAGCGGAGAATTGGTGGCTGACTAATCCACTGTCACGCTATGTGATCTGAATGTGCGCGGGACATTGTCCTGCGCATTTCTTTTCCCAATTACCCACCAAACGAAATCTGGGCCAAAAGCGCCGAGCGTATGTGAAATCACGTACAGGACTGCAACGCGGACAATGCAGCCCTTTAGTTCCCCCCCTACAAGATGAGGATGCGGCCCAAGCTATTGAGCAGCGAAACGTACCGAATTAACTTGATCTTGTCGTCACGAAGCTGGCACGCTTAAGTCTGGAGCCTTCCATATCAGGAACCTGACTTCAAACTATTGAAAACTGCACTTAAGAAAGTGGCGTGGTCGAGCCGCGTCATTCGGTGGTTTGCCTTTTGACTTCTGAAAGATTTACCAAAGGTAATTCTCCATGCTGTTCAACAAACTGAAACTACTTTTCGTTCTTTTCCTGCTGGGTGGCTGCGCGGTCAATTCCGGCCCTACGAGTTACTACGAAGCCAACCCTGCGGATGGCCCTGCTTAGGCTCAAGTTAGAAGTGCGACACCGACAGCCCGAAGGGCATAGGATGTTGCTATGGAAAAACACTATAAGCACCTGAACGCCGAGGAACGTGGCGTGATCCTTGCGGAACATCAGCGGGGATCGAGCCTTCGTCAGATCGGTCGGATTGTTGGGAGGCATCACGGCACTATCGGGCTTGAACTGACGCGGGGTGCTACACCTGACGGGTATGATCCACATGTGGCGAGGCTGGCTCGTGATGCGGCACAGCTGCGCTCGAGACGACGGCGCAAACTGGTTCCCGAGGCTCCGTTCTATGACTGGGTGCGCAACCGTTTGATTCATTGGTGCTGGTCGCCGGAGCAGATCGCGGCCAGACTCCGGCGCATGCATCCAGATGATCCCAGTCAGCGCATTAGTCACGAAGCGATCTATGCCGCGATCTATGCGCAGCCGCGGGGAAGCTTGAAGACGCTGATGATCGAGGCGCTGCGGCAGGCTAAACCAAAGCGCGGAGCCTGGCGCACCCCGCTTGCCGGGTCTGCTATGGTTCCAGAAACGCTGCGTATTATTTATCGCCCGGAAGACGTTGAGGCGCGCCTAGTTCACGGCCACTGGGAAGGAGACCTGATCAAGGGCGCTTTCAACCGGTCGGCGGTGGGCACGGTGGTCGAGCGCAAGACGCGCTTCTTCATTCTCAGCAAGATGAACGGCTGCACCGCCAGCACCGCCCTTGAAGGTTTTACGCGACAGATGAAACGGTTGCCCGTGGCGCTAAGACGGTCGATGACCTATGATAGAGGATCGGAAATGGCCTGCCATCCTGAGTTGTCTCGTCGTCTCAAGATTGACATCTGGTTCTGCGATCCGCACGCGCCTTGGCGGCGTGGCTCAAACGAAAACACCAACGGACTGCTCCGCCAGTTCTTCCCGAAAGGCACTGACCTGAGTGATCTCAGTCAAACCGCACTGAACGACGTTGCGGTGTTTGTCAAAGGTGTTGTCCGCCGATTTCATGCGGCGTCTCTGATTTCAGG
>NZ_JBALVJ010000056.1:0-24428 GCF_036961165.1 Sulfitobacter sp.
TTCGGGTTGGATACATCTTAGCACGCTGTCCAATTTTGCCGGACCACTTCAGTGGAAAAGCACGCAGGATTGCTTCAAGTTCTCGATCAATCATCTTCCTCTTGCCTCCCCGAGGTGCCCCTAGCTTCCTAGACGCCTGCCTTGTTGAGTTTCGAATCTCTTGCTTCATAGTCAGCTGGCGACAGCATGCCGTTTTTTGTGTGCTTGCGGGTCGGGTTGTAGAACATCTCGATGTAATCGAACACGTCCTGCCTAGCGGCGTCACGCGTGGGGTACGTCCACCGCCTGATCCGTTCCCGCTTAAAAAGCTGGAAGTGTCCGTCGTCGGGGTTTTTGGGACCAATGACGGCCTAAACTAAGAAAAAGTTTGGCTCATCCAGCAGAAACGGGGCGCTTCAAAGAGAATATCCGGATCGTCCTGATCGGAACACGCGGCAAGTCTGTTGTTCAGTCCAGAAGAAAGGTCTCTACCCTTCCGACGCCCTTGATAAGACTGGTTTTCGAAACTGCGCTGACAGGACGATAGGCCAGTGCATTCAACGTTGCATGCGAAATCTGAATACGGCTTGGATCGCCTGAACTTTCCAACCGACTGGCCAGATTTACGGTTTCGCCCCACACATCATAGACAAATCGTTTTTGTCCGATCAGTCCACCGATTACTGGCCCTGAATTCAAACCGACCCTGATCCTGAGAGGAAGGCCAGAGCCAAAATCTTCTGACATGACCTTGATCAGTCCACGCGCGAATTCTAATGCTCGGTCGGCGTGATCAATCTGCGGCTCTGGTACACCTGCGACTGCCATGTATGCATCCCCGAGGGTTTTGATTTTTTCGATCCCGAACTGATCTGCCAATTTGTCAAAAGCAGAGAACAAATCGTGCAAAAGACTGACCAGGTCGTTCGGGTCTGTGCGTGCGACCATTGGTGTGAAATCTACGATATCTGCAAAGATGATCGTTGCATTGTCAAACCTGTCCGCAATAACTTTTTCGCCTGCCGCAAGACGCTTGATAACCATTTCTGGCAACATCGAGAGGAGCAGCCCGTCAGCGCGCGCTTTCTCAAATTCAATCTGGGCGAGGAATTCGCGTTCTCGAGCGCGCCAGCGCACGCGCTCTAGGCAACTCTCGACCCGAGCAAAAAGAAGGATCGGATCTACTGGTTTCTGTAAGTAGTCTTCTGCGCCTGCAGTTATGCATTTTACAACAGCCCGGATATCTTTGAGCCCGGTCACCATAACAACCGCCATATCGCGCCAACGCGGGGCTCCCTTCAGGCGCTCGAGAAGGTCAATTCCGTTCATGTCAGGCATCAGAATATCAACCAACGCGACTTCGAAATCATTTGTCTGCAATAGATCAAGCGCTTCGCGGGCCGAGCCTGCTGTCGTTACGATATGGCCCCTGTTTGTCAGATTGCGCCGCATCAATTCTCGATTGGCTTCGATATCGTCGATCACCAAAATCCGACCTGCCGTGCTGTCTGGGGCAACGGTCGTATGGGACAGCGATTGCGCGAGCGCCTCTGCGATATCGGCATCGGACTTCTCGCCCTCCAACCCCTCCAGATCTCCTCGGGAGAACTCCACCAAGCCGTCAAGCTGCTCCAATACGCGTCCGCACTCGCTTACAACCATGCGAATGTCAGCTTCGATGCTTGGATCAAGCTGGCCTTCGGTCTCCTCAAGTATCAGTTCAGAATAGCCCAATATGGCATTTATCGGGGTACGAAGATCATGGCGTAAGGTTGTATCATCGAGCTGCGAAGCATTTGCATTTCCCTCAGATGACAAAAGTTTCTTGATCATTGCGTCGAGTGAGCGAGCGGCCTGCAAAACAGTTTGTGCATCATCATAGACAACTGCTTTGCCGTCGCGTTTTAGCGCTGCAACGATCAGCGTCTGAAACCCCAGGATCGTTTCGGCGGGCTCAGCGAGACGCTGAACTATTCTGGCTGATAGCGCCTGTTGGCTTATCTGTTCAGCCTCGCTCACTTTCGTCAATTCGCTATCAGCTTATTGATTTGATCAAGGAGCTCTGGAAGGTCGATCGGTTTGGTGTGAAATGCATTGCACCCTGCATCCATAGCGTTTTTGCGGTCGGTATCCATCGCATGTGCAGTGAGTGCGATTATCGGTATTTGTGCAGTGTGCGCATCGCCTTTGATCGCGCGGGTCGCTTGCCAGCCATCCAAGACCGGTAAGCTCATATCCATCAAGATGAGGTCAGGCATTTCGCTGGTGGCCTGTTCTACGCCCGCCTGACCATCGCGCGCAGTGACGATTTCGAAACCCTTTCGGATCAACCGCCGCGACAGCATGTCGAGGTTCATATCATTATCTTCAACAATTAAGATTTTAGTCATGACTTAAAGCCTCCTTCGTCGGCAGTATTCGTGAGGTTGCGGCGTATAGCAGCCATGAGATCTGCGCGACCAGTTTGCCCCTTTATGACGATATCCCGCGCATTAGACTGTAGCCAGTCGATTTCCTCACGGGTGAGGTCTTTTGAGGTGGCAATGATAACCGGGAGATCTTGGAACTCATCGCGCTTGCGCAAGCTGCGCAGCGTTTCAAAGCCATCAAGGTTCGGCATCATAAGGTCGAGCACCATGATTGTCGGAATTTTGATCTCCAATTGCGCCAAAGCCCGAACGCCGTCTGACGCCTCGCGAACGTCCCAGCCCTCTCGCACAAGGATGCGCCGAAAAAGAGCCCTGCTAGCAGGATCATCATCTACAACCAAAACTTCACGGTTTGACCCACCTGCAAAGGCGCTCAGCGTGTCGATCAGGTGCTGGGGATTGATTGGTTTGGTCATATGATCCACGGCACCAAACGCGAGCCCCATGTCGCGATCTCCTAGTACTGTTGCCAAAATTACTGGGATTTCGCACAGCTCGGGATCAGCTTTTAGCGCATTCAGAACTGACCAACCGTCGCGCCCGGGCATAATGATATCAAGGACAATCGCATCGGGGCGGTGCTTCTCGGCTAGTTCAAGGCCCGCGTGCGCATCCGCGGCCGTGATCGCCGTAAATCCTTCGGCAGTCAGAAGCTCGGTCATTGATTGTCGAATTTTTGGATCGTCATCGATCACAAGAATGCATCCGCCCGAGCCTTGACGCTCATGCGCTGTCGTTTCAATTACCGTTGCCTGAGTGTGCTTTGGGAAGTTGAGTGTGAACGCAGACCCCTTGCCAGGTTCGGTTTCAACGTCGACCGAACCTCCGACCATCTCGGTGAATTGCTTAACAATCGCAAGGCCAAGCCCGGTCCCACCATAGTTTCGGGTAGTCGAACTGTCGGCCTGCGTGAACGGCTCAAACAGATGTTCTTTCTGCTCTTGAGTCATGCCGATCCCATCATCGCGGATCGTGAATTTGATGGTGTCGTCGCTGTCCTCCACGATCAATTCGATTTGACCAGATTTGGTGAACTTAGCAGCATTGGAAAGCAGATTAAAAAGGTTCTGGCGCAGCTTTGTCTTGTCAGTTTCCATTTCGATGAGGGGTGTGTCGATGCGCGTCAGCAGTGTGTTTGCGTTCTTGTTGATGATAGGTTTGATGGTGGCAGCCACATCTTCGATCAAGGGAGCAATTTCAAAACGCTCGATATAGACTTCCATTTTGCCAGCTTCGATCTTTGACAAATCAAGAATATCATTGATCAACGCCAAAAGGTGATGGCCGGAATTCTTAATCCTTTCCAAGTCTTCTATGCTGGAAATGTCCCCAGCATCCTGAGAGTCATCGATCAGCATTTCGCTGTATCCAATGATGGCGTTCAGGGGCGTGCGCAATTCATGGCTCATAGACGCAAGGAAACGGCTTTTTGCTTCATTCGCGGTCTCAGCGTCCTCCCGAGCAACCTCAAGTTCGGCCTGTTTTTCAATCAAGTCCGAGATGTCACTATATACAGCAACTGTGCCGCCATCCGGTGTTTTGCTTTTTGTAACATGCAACCAAACGCCGTTTATCCGCACTTCGCTGCGTCTGGTGTTTAGCTTCTTGTGATTGCGCAGCCTGTCTTCCGTCCACTGCTCTAGCGTTGAATCTCCGATAATGTCGGGATCGGACTCGGCTTGCGCTGCGAGAATGTCCAGAAACGCGGTGCCTGGCTGGATTAAGGGGGCGATGTTGGAAAACATGCTGCGATAGCGCTGATTTGTAAGTAAGAGGCAATCGTTCGCATCAAAGAGCGCGAAGCCGTCGGGGATGGTCTCGATTGCGGTGAGGATAGTCATCCGCTGAATTTCAGCTTCAGCCTCTAACTGCCTGCGGTAACGCTGGCTTTCTTGCAGCGCGCGTACAGTGCTTGACATGCGTCCCAGTTCGTCAGTGCCCTCCGGGGGCAATTCCACATCCTCCGCGCCGGAATTTAGTTCAGATATTGCCCGGTTGATCCCTCTGAGGGGTGTCAAAATAGAGCGAAGTACCCGCCACGTGAGATAGGTGCCCCCGATGAGAATAAAGGCACAGGCAATGACTGCACGCACCATCGAACGCTGCGCAGATTTGATTGCAGCCTGCTCGCTTTCAGCGGCCTCCATCGCAAGGTCACGCACCAGCTCTTTTAGAGCACTGTCAACGGTATCACTGCTGAGACGGGCCTGCGCAGACAACGTGTTGCCGATGACCCGTTGATCTTCTGTATACGCATCAGCCGCCTTAATTGCTGCAATGACATAGTTTTGAACACCTTGTCTGATTTGCGATGTAGCTTCGGGCGCAAACCCTTCAATTTCAGTAAGTTTACTATCAAGCTTTTCACGTGCGGCTATCGCCCGACGCTCTGAAAGGGTAAGTAAGCTTACAGATAGATCGGTCCACCAGTACCGCATTTCGCCAAAGTTTCTATCTGCTTCGGCAGCGAGTTCAAGATTATGAAACCGCTCGGTCGACAGTGCGATCCGTTTTTGGTTTTGCCGCAGATCCCACGCCAATACGACAGTGCTGATAACAAGTGTCGACAAAAGGATCGCCGATAACGAGCTTATTTTAAAGGTAATGCTGTTCTGCGAGATCCTTGCAAATAAGTCCCTGCGCGCTTTAACAGTCATCTTTTAAGAGTAATGCTGATTGCGCCCGCAAGATCGCCCACTGCACCACCTTCCTTAGGAAATCCTGTCAAATCCACCTCGCCTTTCGGCCCTCCATGGCAGGACAGGCAGGAAGCGCCGTAGTATTCGGGGATAAGCATACGAAAAATTGGCCCTTCGCCAGTGACGAGTTCCTCGTAAAATGCGGTGCCACGTGTCCAGTCGGGGCTCTCAAACTTCTCGGTTAGCACCGCTGCTTCCCATGCATCTGGTCGGGCCTTGCGATTGCGCACAAGGTCATATGGTGCGGTGACCTTCACCTTCGCAAGGGCGCCTTGTTTTTCTACAAAACGCTCGTTTACGAGCCTTGCAAAAACAGCAGGGATAAAACCTTTAAAGGCCATGCCTTTTGAATTAATCAGGGTCTGGTTTTCATCTATCACTTCCACCATTGACGCCAACTGCGCCTCAGTAAGCATTTGTTGCTGGGGGGTCAGGCCAGTTTCAAGCGGCATCGCGCCATGAAGCTCTAGATATTTGCTCTCGACGGCTTTTAGAAAAGTTGCGCTGTCTAGCCCTTTGTCACCGACTAACGGGTCATTGATCGTATCTTGATTGTCGGAAATCACCCCGCGACCAACCCGCAAAAGTGACGCAAGCCGCTCTCCTTCATCGGCAAGGGTGCTCAGGCCGCCTTCTGCGGCCGCTTTCTGCGGTTCTAGTGCGAAAAACACTGGTAACGAAAGGAGGAGAAGGAGCCAAAATCGGTCCATTTGAAAATTCCTTGATGAAAAAGCTACCTTGGCCATCATGGGTGCTTTGCTAGCTTCGGTAAAGGGTAGAGTGCTTGCCCCTCTGAATTCGCTTATAACTTATCATTTTTAAACACATATTGCATAATTAGGAAGCAAGTTGCACAGCCAAACCCTTTGACAGCTTGTGCTAGTCTGTTGATTTAAATGCGTGGGTCTTGCACTGTAGGAGCGCCTGATTTTACGGCATTTTCATTCGTTGGATTTAAGTATTGGAAAGATCTCTTTTTGGCTTCATTTGGAAGCACTCCAAATATGATCAGCTAACATTGCTTGCAGTGACCCTGACACTGTTCCCGTTGCTATATCTGACGCTAGAACTCCCCAAACGCATAATCAATGACGCCATCGGGGCCAGCACCGACACAGTAACCGTCTTCGGTGTCGATCTTTCCCAGATCACATATCTGTTTGTCTTGTGTGGGGTATTTCTAGCGGCTGTGCTCGTGCACGGATTGATGAAAATGCGGATCAACACAATGAAAGGCGCGCTGTCCGAGCGTCTGCTTCGGCGTTTTCGCTATACTCTGATTGCCCGCATCCTGCGTTTTCCTGCGCCCTATTTCAGCCGCACAAGCCAAGGTGAGCTTGTGTCGATGGTGACATCAGAGGCAGAACCAATGGGGGGATTGATGGGTGACGCCGTCGCTCAACCCGTATTGCAAGCTGGGCAAATGCTGACGATTTTGGGGTTCTTGTTTCTTCAGGACGTCGCTTTTGGTCTTGCCGCCTGTGCCCTTATACCGTTTCAGGCGTGGCTCATCCCAAAGCTGCAACGGCAAGTAAATATGTTGAACATCCGCAGGGTAGTACAAGTGCGCGCCCTGGCCGCGGAAATTGGCGCAAGTGCCGAGGGAGCGATCGCGCTACGGACACATGGCGGCTGGCGATACCGTTTGGCGATGTTCTCGGACCGATTGGGAAAGCTCTATTTCATAAGGTTCGAAGTTTTTCAGAAGAAATTCTTCATGAAGTTTCTCAACAACTTCATAACCCAACTCACGCCGTTCTTTTTCTATGCGGTGGGGGGGTATCTGGTCATACAGGGCGATATTACGATTGGTGCCTTGGTTGCTGCGTTGGCCGCATACAAAGACCTTAGCTCTCCCTGGAAGGAATTGCTGGCCTACTACAATCAACATCAGGACATGTCGGTAAGGTGGTCCACCATAACAGAACGGTTTGCACCGCCCGGAATGATTGATGCCGCGCTCTTTGAACATCATCCGACCGAAATGCCCTCACTTGCCGGCGACATAGAGCTATCCGGAGTATTTGCGCGTGATGGAGACGGTGAGGTTGTACTGGATGACATCACCATCACATTTCCCGCAGGCAAATGCATTGCCGTCACTGCGCAGGCCGATGAAGATCGCCGCGCCTTGTCAGCCTTGCTGACTCGTGAACTGGTGCCTTCAACGGGCAAGATTACAATTGCCGGTTTCGATCTATTGGGTCTGCATCAGGCTACGATTGCTTCGCGCATCGGCCATGCAACGTCTCACCCTGTTCTGTTTGCAGGCAACTTCGAAGACAACATGCTGATGCCATTGCGCGATAGGCCTGTGGGTTCTACTCCGCAAACCGAGATCATCCTCGAAAGCTTGCGCGCCGGGAATAGCACAGAGACGCTGGATTCCGATTGGCTGAACCTGAAAACAGCGGCGGTATCAGATACCGATGAGTTGCGCGATTGGTGGCTAGAGTTGGTGAATGGCATGGGCAGCGCCGATGCTCTCTTCCACCGCGGGCTGGATCAGCGATTTGATCCGGAGCAACATCGTGTGCTTGCCAAGGCATTGATCGATATTCGCCCTGAGGTGGCCAAAGCTATCGCCAAAGGGCAACTTGACGACTATGTTTGGACGATTGATGATGCAACCTATAACCCTGCGTTCCCGGTTATTGACAACCTGCTTTTTGCAACGCCGCGCGAACCGATGACAGCGGACGTATTGGCAGAGCACACCAAATTTCTCGATCTGCTGGCGGAACTAAATCTTGAAGAAGGCTTGATGCAACTGGCCATCGACATGGTAGAAATGATACGGCAGATTTTCGGGGTGGATGGCGCGGATCACCCGTTGTTCCGCAGGTTGGATTTGCAGGCCAAATCCTATGAGACGGCGCTTACTCTCATAGAAAAGAAAAAGGGTCGCAAGGTTCTCACGAACCTGGAGAAGGCCCAGCTGTTGATCGTGCCGTTTTCTATCTCGGCAGAGATTATCGGGCCGTCTTTTCCAATCGAAATCACTGAAAAGGTCCTCAAAATGCGCGCCACGCATGGGGCAGCGCTTAGGGAAAGCATGAAGGACATATTTGCGTCTCTGTCCCCAGATCGGCCTGTCGCTGGATTAGGCGTTCTGGAAAACGCTCTGTTTGGAAAAACCTCTCAGACTGCAGGGCGCAAGGGCGAAGAACTGAACATCATCGTTGGGAATGTACTTCGTGAGGCTGGGCTGGACGCTCTGATCCTTGGACTGATCTTCGACATGCCGATCCGGTTGGGCGGCGGAAATTTGGCGACCCAAATCGCCGAACCTTTGGCCGTCAGTCGCGCCACCATCAAACGACCTGACATTCTTATCCTCGAGTCCGTTTTCAACAGCCATCCGTCTTCTTACCGGCAGACCATGTATAAAAACATGGCCTCATTACTTCCAAATACGACGATAATTTGCCTGGAAGCCTCCTTTGAGGACACGAGCCAATTCGACATGCACGTTGAGATGCGACATGGCCGTATCTTCACCGAAGCGGACGCGAGTGCAGACGAGGCTGGCGGCACTATTAGCGCGGATCAGGCAAAGAAGATGCGCGTACTGGAACAAGCCGACCTGTTCAACGGTTTGGAACGCAAGCAGTTGAGACTACTTGCGTTCGGTGCGCGTTGGCACACAGCGAAGGCGGGGGAATACCTGTTTTACAAAGACGATGATCCCTCAAGCGGTGCTTATCTTATCATTGAAGGGAAGGCGGATTTACTACTGCCGCAATCTATCGGAGAGGATACGGTCGTCACGGAAGTAGGCCCTGGCGCGTTGGTTGGCGAATTGGGATTAATCCGCAATGTACCACGAGCTTTGGACATGCGGGCTGCAACGGACATGACCAGTTTGCGGATCGGTGCCGAAGAATTTCTAGCTGTCGTCGAGCATGACGCCGCCACGGCCTATAAACTTTTACAGGTAGTTGCTGGCTACGTTGCGAAATAAGTCTGGAAGGCTCATGTGAACAATACTTGGCGCATCCACAAACGACAGTCGTTCTTGAACGTCACCAGCCTTTGCGAGTGAGCGAGGGTGGCCTACCCTACGACGTCCAAAACTTCAAAAAGCATGACTGAATGTCAGTTGAACGCAAACGGCTAACGTAGCCTAAGCCTGAAACCAACGCAGGTGGAGCCTACTGGTAGAAATCTTTCCGTTACACCCCTTCCCTTTCGACAGCACTTTGCAAAGCCGGATGCCGTCAACAAGTTCAATAAGGCGACGCTATTCTTGGAAAGCTACAAGAGCGTAGTCTCATGAAACGTCTTTAATAACCTAAGCGCGATATGGGGATCGGCGGCTAGTTCGGATGATTTGAAAGTGTTCTCACCAAGTTGGGAAAACCCTGGCGTTTTCTCGAGGACACCAGAGCTAATCGACTTGAAGCCCATGGACCAGCCGCCAAAATTACGCTCGGGAAGCGCGCGTTCGCGCAACAGTGTGATGTCTTTATGACGCGTATCTTTTTCGATGCGATCATAGGTGCTCATCACTGCATTTCTCTCACCTTCAAGCAACTGCATGAAACTCCCCTCTTTGTAGAGCAACATACCAGTGACGTCGTTCTTCAGGTTCTTCATACGGCAATTTTCCAGCAGATTTTCCAGTTCGCTGTCGTCCATGAGATGGGAAGCAGTGCTTGTATAAATCAGAAAATGCATAGCCAGACGCTCCTATTATGTCGGTGTCTACGTTGGTGCTAGTGCCCGAGGGAACAAATGGATTATACCTCATGACAGTCAATACGTCGATGTTTTCCAGGATCAGATTGCCCAACGATTGAAAAGTTTGCGCTGCTGGGTCAGGCTCGGATCCGTTCGATCCAAATTGATCATCGTATTACGTTTGGTAGGGCTCATCGCTTCAGCCCCTGTAATAAGAAATCGTTTTCGACCGCCAGTTTCCCGACCTTGTCGTGTAGTTCTTTGACTTTAATTTCATTGCCCTCGGCCTTCCTGACATTATCAGAAAACAGACCCGCTAGGCCGTCAATGGCCTGACGCTTCCACGCAGTGACCTGCATCGGGTGAATCGTGTGCCTGTCCGAAAAACTGCTACTTTTCGTCATTCGTGTATTCTGTCGTCAGTTTTGGATACATCTTACCACACTGTCCGATTTTGCCGGACCATTTCAATCGATTATGCACCACGCGCACAACTGAAGCGAAAGATCTAATCCAACATAACATTCCATCGTCTGTCTCTCCATTTCACAGCCATCCTGTGATCTTAACGGGAGCTCAATCTCAGTGAATGGTCAGCCCAGTTATGCATGCTTCCCGACAATACGGTCCCCAGCGCTCACGGCCCATAGCGGTCTTTCGCCAACTGTCTCAACGCATGTTGTCGGCTCTCTTGCAAATTTGGATCGACCTTTACTGCTCGGCAATCACCTTTGGCCGACTATAGATCAGCTTTCGTTCGCAGAAATACACAGACAACGACTGCGATTACTCGGTTCGATAATGACTGCGAGGGCCCCAGAATGCGGAACTCGATGTTTTGATATCTAGGAAAAAATGAAATGACATTAGTCGTGCCGCTTCTGCAGTAGTAGGGATGCCAGTCCAAGAAGTGCCGAAACCACGATCAGGAGCAACGATACTGCGTTCAGCACTGGCGTCGAACCTAGCTTTAATCTGTCAAACATCGTAATTGTCAGTGGTGCATCTGATCCGACAAGCATTAGTGTCGTGTTAAAATTCTCAAAGCTCATCAGCACTGCGACCACACCCGCCGCCGCCATCGCTGGGTACAGAAACGGTAAAGTAATCGCGCGCACGGCCCCCCAATGAGTGGCTCCTAGGTTCAGCGCTGCCTCTTCGAGACTTGGATCGAACTTCTGTAAACGGGCAGAAATCACCAGCGTCGCAAAAGTCGTGATAAACGAAAATTGCCCCAGAACGACAAGGATCAGCCCGGGGCGCAGCCCGTCAAACCACATGCCTGTCGCGTCTTCGAGGTAATTGGCCACAGTTGACGAGAAGACGAGAATGGAAATCCCGAGGATGATCCCGGGGATGATGAGCGGCAGGAGCATAAGGATATAGAGGACGCTCTTCCCGCGGAACTCGTGCCTCAAGAATAGGAACGCGTTGCAGGTGCCCACGAAAACCGCCAGCAACGAAACCCAAAATGCCACAACACCCGAAGTGATTAAGGACCGCAGGATCGGGCGCTCATGGAACACCCCGATATAGGGCGCGTCGGTGCCGAAAAACCATGCCCACGTGAACCCTTCCCAAGGTAACGAAGGAAACACACTGTCATTAAAGGCGAAGGCACAAACGGTTGCCAAGGGGAGCGCCAGATAAATGAAGAACAGCGTGACATAGGCCCGATAAGACCACTTGAAGGCGCGACTTTGAGGGATGCCGGCAATCATGTCTGCGCCATCGTCTTGCCCAAAGATTGTCCCGTCAACTTAAGGCCGATAAAGACAATCAATGACGACAAACCTAGCAATAGGAACCCAAAGGCTGATCCCAGTTCCCAATTGAACCGCGTGATGAACTGGCTGTAAATCATGCCTGTAAACCACAAGCTGTCCTTGCCGCCCAAAAGGATCGGCGTCAGGTAATTTCCGAGGCTTAGCATGAACACCACGATGCAGCCGGACACGATGCCGGGCATGGCATGAGGGATGACAATCTGGCGCAGAATGCCAAACCCGCTGGCGCCCAGATCGTAGCCCGCTTCGATTAGGCTATCGTCGAGGCTGTCCAGCGTGGTTACCAGCGGCACAACCATAAACAGCATCGAAGTGTAAACGAGCCCCGTCATAATTGCCGCATCATTGTAAAGCATCTCAACAGGACCCGCTGCGAGCCCAAGATATTGAAGCGCATTTGAAAGCACTCCCGTTTCTCGCAGCAAGATCATCCAGCCAAATGTCCGAACCAACTCACTGACCCAAAACGGGATCAGGCACATAAGGAACAACGTCGTCTTGGTCCGTCCGCGTGTCAGTTTGGCGATGTAATACGCGATGGGAAAGCCGATAAGCAGCGTCAAGATTGTCGCCGCAATCGACATATAGGCCGTGCGCGCAAATGTGTTCCAATAGAGCGGCTCGTTCAGAAATACAGCGTAGTTGGCAAAGCTGGTTTCATACTCACGCACGCCGACCTTTTCACGCAGCGACACCAGAAACATGCCGACATGCGGTAAAATGATCAGGGTCACGAGCCAGATCAGGAGCGGTGCCATCAAGAGCCAAAATGCCAGTTTTGAGCGATCAGTCGCCATTCCGTCCTCCTGTCGCGGCGTAGACCCGCGTTTGCTGATGCTCCCACCGAAAATGGATCAGGTCACCACGCGACAGGTCACGAAACTCGCCTGTTTGTGGAAGAGCCACACTCATCTCTGCGCCCGTCTGCTGGTCGCGCAGAATGAGCTGGCTGTTTGCGCCGTTGAACAACACATTTTCAACTTTCCCCTGCCCGGAATTACCCAAACCCGAGATATCCTGCTCCTTTCGCGACAACCGCACCGCTTCGGGCCGCACAAAAACATCGACCTTATCACCGATTGCGAGCCCACCAGATGCATCCATCCCGCGCAACTCTTGCCCCTGCGCCGTCGCCATCTGAAGGCCGTCGCCAGAGCGGTTCTTGATCGTGGCCGAAAATCGGTTCGCTTCGCCGACGAACCCAGCAACAAATGCCGTCGAGGGCTCGTAATAAAGCTCCTTCGCGGTGCCAGTCTGCTCGAACTCACCGTTGTTCATAACTGCAATCTGGTCACTCATAACAAGCGCCTCTGATTGGTCATGCGTGATGTACACAAAGGTCGTGTTGAATTCTGATTGCAGCTGTTTCAGTTCGATCTTCATGTGCTCTCGCAACTTCAGATCTAGCGCCCCCAAGGGTTCGTCCAGCAACAAGACATCGGGCTCCAGAACCATGCAGCGAGCGATCGCAACGCGCTGCTTTTGCCCGCCGGAAAGGGAACTGACGGGACGATCTGCCACGCCACCAAGCCCAACACGCTCCAGCACGCGGGTTACCTGTTTCTCGATATCGGTTTTGTTTACGCCGCGCTGACGCAACCCAAACCCGACATTTGCCCCGATATTCATCATCGGGAACAAGGCAAGATGCTGAAATACCATAGATACGGGGCGCTTGTTCGGAGGAACATCCAGCACCGACTTGCCCTTGATCAACAAATCCCCGCTGGTCGGTTTTTGGAAACCCGCGATCATCCTGAGCAATGTGGTTTTGCCACACCCAGACGGTCCTAAAATCGAAAAGAACGTGCCCTGCGGTACACTCAAAGAGACGTCTCTCACCGCTTTGAAACTATCGAAGCTTTTTGATAGTGTACAGCATTCAAGATCGGGAGTTTCAGTTATCATTTTCGCGCCTTCATAAAAAACGGGAAGCGCGAAATCCGCGCTCCCCCATCGCCAAGCTCACCGTCATTAATTGGCTGCGTTGATCCGGTCCAAGGCCGCACCCTCAAGTGCTTCCAGACCTGCTGGTACAGACGGATACCACTTGATGTTGTCGATTGCTTCTTGTGGGAAGCTGGCCTGATACTTGGCTTTCAATGCGTCATCCACGCCGGCATCCCCCCCTTGTGAAGCGGTAAAGTTGCCAGCCGATGTGGTGATCATCGCAGCAATTTCCGGCTGCATGACAAAGTTGATCCATGCATAAGCCGCCTCATCTGCACGTCCGCGCGCCGGCAATACAAATGTATCGATCCAGCCTAGCGCACCAGATTTTGGTGCAACAAAAGTGATGTCTGCATTGTCATCGTTCAGCTGCCATCCGCCTGTATCCCAAGCCATTGCCGCGACGATTTCGCCAGAGCGCATCAGGTTCTTCAACTCGTCGCCGCCATCCCAATACGTTTTGACGTGTGGTTTGCAGTCCACCAACTTGGCCTCAACCTGAGAAAGAATGTCTGCGTAGGCCGCTTCATCGCCGTAGGCGGCAAACGGGTCCAGCCCCATCGCGAATGCAAATCCAATCAGCGTTGGGCGCTTGAGACGGTAAGACACTTTGCCAGCCACAGATTCATTACACAGGTCGGTGTAGTCCAACACATCAGGGGCCATCGCTGTGTTCACAACCAGACCACTTGTGCCCCAAACATGCGGCACCGCGAATACATCGTCGCCGATCATCGTGTTGCCCTTGGTCGCTTCCAGCATGGAAGGGATGAACAGGCTGGCGTCGATCTTCGACATATCAAGCGGCTTGTAGATCTCGAACTCGGCCTGCGGGCCTGCAATCCGGTCTTGGCTTGGCTGCGCAAGATCAAAGCCACCCCCGTTGGTGGCGCGCAGTTTGGCGATCATTTCTTCGTTGTTTGACTTTGTCACTTCGACAGTGTGGCCTGTCTGCGCTTCGAACAATTCAATAACTTCGTCTGGCGCGTAGCCGCCCCACGTCAACAAGCGCAAAGCCTCGGCGTTCGCTGCCACCGATGACATTGCCAGTGCAGCAACAGTTGATAGGATCAGGTTCAATTTCATCTTAGTTCTCCAAATTTTGTCAGCCAACAGGTGAATTACCCGTAGGACCCAAGTCGTGTGTCACAGCCTGTAAGTCGACGGTATGACACTGAAATGACGTCGATGTTTTTGCGGGTTTCCTTCAGATATTAGTGCACCTATCGCCCGCGGAAGCAATTGTTTTCATTTTCACTGCGGATGTCCCCGCCACCAAACTCACGTGAACTTCCGAAATAGTTTGGTTTGATCGAACATATCCTCTAAAGCCTCCATCCGTTGTTTCGTCTCGTCCCACCTCAGGTTCTGAACCGATGAAATCATCGTCTCCAGAAGCAGCATCGTCGTTGCTGCCGAATCCCAGGCCGACGGAACGATGATCCGACAGCTTAGACAAACATCGGCAAGTTGATGCACAGGCGAGCGCCATTGGTCCGTAAAAAGAATAATCTTGGCACCACGGGCATGAGCCATTTCGGCCAGCTTCAGAGTGTTGTTTTCGTAGCGACGCACATCGAAGATGACAAAGACATCTCCCTTCTTCGCATTCAACAAATAATGCGGCCACGTATTTGATGTAGACTGAACATGGGTCAAATTCGGGCGAATTACCTGCATGTGCAAAAAGAAATACTCAGCCAAAGTGTGCGTAATCCGGCCGCCGACAATAAAAAGCTGGCGCGACTGATCTGCGACCAGATCGCACGCCTCATCAAAGGCAACAGGGTCGATTTGGCCAAGGGTCAGACGGATGTTCTCAATCACCGCTTCCGTAAACCTGTTCAGCAGATGCTCTGACGGAACAGCCTCGGCCCAAGTGTCATGTTTGGCGATGGGGTCTTTGACTTTCGCCTTCAGTTCTTCGCGCAACTCAGCCTGAAAATCAGGATAACCTTTGTAGCCAAGTTTTTGCACCATCCGCGCCACGGTTGGCACCGAAACATTGGCGCCTTTTGCCAAAGATGACAGCGGGCCCAGCCCTGATGCGGGGTAATTTTCAAGAATGGAAAGCGCCAGCTGCCGCTCAGCGCGAGTCAGATCATCCAGCTTTTGCTGTATGCGATCAGATATAGTTTGCATCTCTTCGGGCATTCGATCTCCATTCTGCTTACTTTTGTAACAAAGAAATTCCTCCTGTTAAATAATTTTCTAAAACTTTGTTGACAAGCGTCGCTGTGAGCAAGCACGTTAACCTCAGGGAACTTTAAATGAATCATAAGCAACACTCTTCGTCTGGCGATCTTGTGACCGTCGAAAACGCACAGGGCCAATCCTGTGTGGTGATCGTATGCGAACATGCTAGTTGCTATATTCCTGACGCTTTCAACAATCTTGGGTTGCCCGTCGACGCTCTGCAAAGTCATGCCGCTTGGGACCCCGGTGCGCTTGGTGTGGCGCGCAGGATGTCTGCCCGGATGGATGCCGCCCTCGTGGCATCTGGGGTTTCGAGGCTGATATACGATTGCAACCGACCGCCGACCGCGAATGACGCGATGCCTGCGCAGAGCGAGACAATCAAAGTTCCGGGAAACATCGGCCTAACAGCGGACCAGCGTCGCGACCGAACCAACCGCTACTACGTACCGTTTCACGATCACCTGTCCAAAACAATCGCCGCAACACCAAATGCCGTCATTGCGACCATCCACAGCTTTACACCGGTTTTTCATGGACAGGCTCGCGCAGTGGAAATTGGCATTTTGCACGACATTGATACGCGGCTTGCCGATATTATGCTGCAATTGGCGCCCGCTCATACCAATGCAAACGTCCAGTGCAACGCGCCTTACGGCCCCGAGCACGGTGTGACCCATACGTTGAAAGAACACGCGATCAAAGCAGGCCATTTGAACGTGATGATCGAAATTCGCAATGACCTCATTCAGACACCCGAACAACAAAACGCAATGGCAGACACCATTGCCAGCTGGCTGTCGGAAAGCTTAGCAAAACTGAAATCCGCAAGGGATGTTAAATGATAGGCTTCATGTACCGCTACATTCGCACAGTAGAAGCGTTAAACTACCGCGTCGGGCGCGTGATGATGTATGGCATCTTCGTCATTATGGGCATTTTGCTGATCTCCTCGGTGAACAAAACCTTTTTCACCCCTACCCTTTGGACGCTTGAATTGGCGCAGTTCGCGATGGTTGCCTATTACGTGTTGGGCGGTCCTTATTCGATCCAGCTTGGCTCAAATGTGCGGATGGATTTGCTCTACGGGGAATGGTCGAACCGTAAGAAGGCTTGGGTCGATCTGGTCACCATTTTGTTTCTCATATTCTATCTCGTCGTGCTGATTTATGGCGCGGTCAGCTCGACCGCTTATTCCCTGGGCTACTGGGGGACCGAGCCATTTTCATTCTTCGGCGGCCTCATAACGGGCGCCGAAGAAATCGGCCACATGGAAAGATCATCCAGCGCTTGGCGCCCCTACCTTTGGCCAATTAAAACTGTGATGATCATCGGGATATTTCTCATGTTGCTGCAATGCATTTCCGAACTGTTGAAAGATGTATTGCGCCTCAAAGGGGAAGAAATCTGATGTCATATGAATTGATTGCCACACTAATGTTTTCATCAATGATGCTGATGCTTCTTACAGGGCAACGCGTTTTTGGTGCCATCGGCTTTGTCGCGGTTGTCGCGTCCCTTCTGCTTTGGGGGGATCGGGGCGGTTTCGATATCGGGTTCGCAGCCGCCATGAAACTGATGAAATGGTATCCACTCCTGACCCTGCCGATGTTCATTTTCATGGGCTACGTGCTTTCCGAAAGCAAAATTGCCGACGATCTCTATAAAATGTTTCACGTCTGGATGGGCGGCCTTCAAGGCGGGCTGGCGATCGGGACTATCGGATTGATGGTGCTGATTTCGGCCATGAACGGGCTTAGCGTCGCGGGGATGGCCATCGGCGCCACAATCGCGCTGCCTGAACTGCTAAAGCGTGGTTACGATAAACGAATGGTAACCGGGGTGATCCAGGCTGGATCAAGCCTAGGGATTCTGGTGCCTCCCTCCGTCGTGCTGGTGCTCTATGCGATGATTGCGCGGCAACCAGTGGGGCAACTGTGGCTTGCAGGCGTGATACCCGGCCTGATGATGGCAGCGATGTTCATCATTTATATTATGGTGCGATGCTGGAAAAATCCCGAGTTGGGGCCAATCCTGTCCGCCGAAGAACGCGATATGCCCCGATCAGAAAAGCTACGGCTTCTCACCGCTGGTCTTTTGCCTGTCGGCATCTTCGCAGTGATGATGGTGCCCTTTATTAACGGCTGGACGTCGCTGGTTGAAAGCTCCGCCATCGGTGCCCTCGCCGCGTTTTTAGCCGCCGTATTAAAAGGCCGCATGACGCGCGAGGTGTTCGAGAACTCCCTGCGCAATACATTAAGCATCACCTGTATGTTCATGTGGATTATTCTTGCAGCCCTCGCCTTTGGGGCCGTTTTTGATGGGCTGGGCGCAGTCAAAGCGATTGAGAGCCTCTTCACCGAACGCTTGGGCCTGTCCCCTTGGGTGATCCTCATCCTGATGCAATTATCGTTTATTCTGATGGGGACATTTCTGGACGATACGGCCATGCTGGTGATCGTCGCCCCGCTTTATGTCCCGCTGGTCGGCGCACTTGGGTTCGATTTGGTCTGGTATGGAATTCTCTATACGATCACCTGCCAGATCGCATATATGACTCCGCCCTTTGGCTATAACCTGTTCTTAATGCGCGCCATGGCCCCGCCCGAGATATCGATCCAAGACATCTACCGCTCAATCGTGCCGTTCGTTTTGGTCATGGTTGGAGCGCTAGCCCTCGTGATGATCTTTCCTCAATTGGCGCTTTGGCTGCCCAATTACATTTACGATAACTAATCCAAGAAGACTTCGGCAACGGAGCGATCAATTCAACCAAGGAGAAAACCATGACTACGAGACGCACATTCCTACGCACAGCCGCCTTGGGCGGTACTGCTGCTGCGCTTGCTGCACCAACGGTGGCGCGCGCTCAATCAGCCATCAAATGGCGTTTTCAGACCTATGCGGGTGCTGCACTTGGCGAGCATGTGACCAAACCTGTAATTGATTACATCAACAAAGCTGCGAACGGTGAACTTGAGATTGAACTGTTCTACGCGGACCAAATCGTTCCGACTGGCGAGCTGTTCCAAGCGCTTCAGCGTGGCACAATCGACGCGGTGCATTCCGACGACGACTCGATGGCATCACCGACACCGTTGCAACAATTCGGCGGCTACTTCCCGCTAGCAACCAAACACTCGCTCGATGTGCCTGTGCTGTTTGAACAATACGGGTTGGCCGATATCTGGCGCGAAGAATATGCCAAAGTTGGTGTTACCTGGCTGTCGGCGGCGGGCCAAGATCCGTGTAACTTTAACACCAAAAAAGAGATCACCTCGCTTGAAGATCTTGAAGGTCTCAAGCTGTATACCTTCCCGACTGCAGGCCGCTTCTTGTCCCAATTCGGCGTTGTGCCGGTCTCGATCCCTTACGAGGACGCAGAGGTTGCGGTGCAAACCGGAGAGCTTGACGGCATGGCATGGTCCGGCATCACCGAGGACTACACTGTCGGTTGGGCGGACGTCACCGATTACTTCCTGACCAACAACATCTCGGGTGCTTGGATCGGGTCGTTCTTCGTGAACCAGCAAGTTTGGGCCGACCTGCCAGAGCATCTTAAAGCAATCGTTATGGCCGGCATCGAAGCAGGGCACACCTACCGCAATCAATGGTATTGGGGCGGTGAGGCCCGCCTACGTGCACAAGGCGACAAGTTGCAACTGCGATCAATCCCACAAGAAGAATGGGCTGTGGTTGAGGATGCGGCAAAGGTCTTCTGGAGTGAAGTCGCCGAAGAAAGCGAAATCAACGCCAAAATCGTTCAAACTTTCCGTGATTATAACGACGTCATCGGCAAGGCTGGACCTCCCTACACTTTCGGGTAATTAGCATTAAGGGCCAGCGCGAATTTTCGTGCTGGCCACCACTTGTCGGAGCAACGCCATGACAAACCCACACGATTTCAAGTCTCTAAAAAAAATGGTTGATTCCGGCGAGATCGACACCGTTCTGGTGTGTTTTGTCGATATGCAGGGCCGCCTCATGGGCAAACGGTTTCATGCAGTAAACTTTGTTGAAACGTCTTTCAAAGAAACCCACTGCTGCAACTACTTGCTGGCGACGGATCTAGAGATGGCCACGCCGAGCGGTTATGCCTCTACCAGTTGGGAAAGCGGATATGGCGATTATGTCATGGCCCCGGACCTTAGCACGATCCGGCCCGTTCCATGGCTTGAAGGCACCGCGTTGGTGCTTTGCGACATCCTTGATCATCATACGCACGAACCGGTTTCGCATGCCCCGCGCGCCATGCTCAAAAAGCAGATCAAGCGCCTTGAGGCTTTGGGACTAGAGGCCAAAATGGCGACCGAGCTGGAGTTTTTCTTGTTCGCGAAAAGCCTGAATGACATTCGCAAAGATGGCTTCCGCAACCTAGAGCCGATTAGCGGCTACAACGAAGATTACAACATTTTCCAGACCACTAAAGAAGAAGGCATCATGCGGCCGATCCGCAACCATCTCTTTGCTGCTGGTCTGCCGATTGAAAATTCGAAGGGTGAAGCCGAAGCGGGTCAAGAAGAGCTTAACATACGTTACTCCCCTGCCCTCGATTGCGCCGATTACCATTCCATCGCCAAACATGCGATCAAGGAAATTTCGTGGCAGCACGGCCATGCCGCTACCTTCTTGTCAAAGTGGGATAAAGACCGTGTAGGCTCTTCCAGCCACGTCCACCAATCGCTTTGGAAAGACGGCGAGGCTGCGTTTTTCGACAAATCTCAGCCCCACGGTATGTCAAAATTGATGGGCCACTATATGGCTGGCCTTATCAAATATGCGCCCGACTATACCTATTTTCTGGCGCCCTACGTGAACAGTTACAAACGGTTTGCCAAAGGCACCTTTGCGCCCACCAAAACCGTCTGGTCCGTAGACAACCGCACAGCAGGCTTCCGCTTGTGCGGTGAAAATACCAAAGGCGTGCGTGTTGAATGTCGTATTGGCGGCTCCGATCTAAACCCCTATCTGGCACAGGCTGTGATGCTCGCCGCTGGGATCAAAGGGATCGAAGACGCAATTGAGCTTTCTCCTGCGACCACGGGTGATGTTTACGAGGACGCTAAAGCCGCAGACATCCCGCAAACGTTGCGCGCAGCAACAGAAACTCTGCGCAATTCCGCTTTCTTGCGCGAAGCGATGGGGGATGATGTTATCGATCACTACACGCGCGCCGCTGAGTGGGAACAAGAAGAATTTGACCGCGCTGTCACCGATTGGGAAATCGCGCGCGGCTTTGAAAGGGCTTAATTCAATGACTATCCAGTGCATCTCTCCCATTGACGGGTCTGTCTATGCCGAGCGCGAGACCTTAACCCGCTCGCAAGCTGACGCCGCGGTCGCACGCGCTAAATCGGCGCAAACGGCATGGGCCGCGCGTCCGTTGGCGGAGCGCATCTCCCTTGTGCAAGCGGGCGTTGCCGCTGTTGGCGCTATGAACGATGAGATCGTGCCAGAAATCGCCCATCAAATGGGGCGTCCTGTCCGCTATGGCGGCGAGTTTGGCGGCTTTAACGAGCGTGCAAGCTATATGGCAGAAATTGCCCAAGACGCGCTTGCCCCTATCGTGGTCGAGGACAGCGACGCATTCCGCCGCGTGATCAAACGCATCCCGCACGGCCTCGTACTGGTCGTCGCCCCTTGGAATTACCCCTACATGACCGCCATTAACACCGTGGCACCCGCTTTGATCGCGGGCAATGCCGTGATGTTGAAACACGCCTCGCAAACCCCGTTGGTGGGCGAGCGTATGGCCGCTGCTTTCCATTCTGCGGGCATTCCAGAAGATGTGTTTCAAAACGTCTTCCTGGATCACACGACCACGTCGGCCCTGATCGCAGACCGTGCGTTTGGGTTTGTGAATTTCACCGGCTCCGTAGGCGGTGGCAAAGCGATGGAAGTAGCGGCCGCCAGAACCTTCACAGGCATCGGCCTAGAGCTTGGTGGCAAAGACCCCGGCTACGTCATGGAAGACGCCAACCTTGACGCTGCCGTAGACACATTGATCGATGGTGCGATGTTCAACTCCGGCCAATGTTGTTGCGGCATCGAGCGGATTTACGTTCACGAAAGCCTGTTCGATCGCTTTGTCGAAAAAGCCGTGGCGATCGTCAACGGTTACAAACTCGGCAACCCGCTCGATCCAGAAACTACGCTCGGCCCGATGGCCCATGTCCGCTTTGCAGACGAGGTCCGCGCACAAACCGCCGAGGCGATTGCCGATGGCGCAAAAGCGCATATTGATCCGGCCAGCTTTCCTATGGATGGCGGCGCATATCTGATGCCGCAGATATTGACCAATGTGACCCATGATATGCGCGTGATGAGGGAAGAAAGCTTTGGCCCTGTTGTTGGCATCATGTCCGTGAAAGACGATGCAGAAGCCATTCGATTGATGAACGACAGCAACTTTGGCCTGACGGCTTCACTTTGGACCCAAGACACCGTGCGTGCGGAGGCCATTGCGGATCAGATCGAAACCGGCACCGTATTTATGAACCGCGCCGATTACCTAGATCCAGGTCTATGCTGGACGGGCTGCAAAGACACCGGACGCGGCGGCGGATTATCCGTTATCGGATACCACAATCTGACACGCCCAAAATCTTACCATATGAAAAAGGTCTAATGACGATGAGCATCACTGCAAATTGGTCCTACCCAACCGCAATCCGTTTCGGCGCAGGCCGTATTTCGGAAATTGCCGACGCCTGCAACGTGGCGGGCATCAAGAAGCCTCTTCTTGTGACTGATCGTGGCTTGGCTAACATGGACATCACAACCAAGACGCTTGACCTGCTAGAAGCAGCGGGCCTTGGCCGCGCGATGTTTAGCGATGTCGACCCGAACCCAAATGAAAAGAACGCCGCGGCTGGTGTGAAAGCTTACCGCGAGGGCGGGCATGACGGTGTCGTCGCATTTGGCGGTGGGTCTGGGCTTGATCTGGGCAAGCTCGTGGCGTTTTTGGCGGGGCAAACGCGGCCACTGTGGGATTTTGAAGATATCGGCGACTGGTGGAAGCGCGCCGACGCGAGTGCAATTGCCCCTATCGTCGCGGTGCCAACAACAGCGGGCACAGGGTCAGAAGTGGGCCGTGCCTCTGTCATCACCAATTCCGAGACGTCCGAGAAAAAGATTATTTTTCACCCGAAGTTCCTTCCGACTGTCGTGATATGCGACCCTGAGCTAACTGTCGGGATGCCTAAGTTTATCACGGCCGGCACTGGCCTTGACGCCTTCGCACATTGCGTCGAGGCGTTTTGCTCTCCGCACTACCACCCGATGTCGCAAGGCATGGCGTTGGAAGGGATGCGCTTGGTCAAAGAATACCTGCCCCGCGCCTATGCCGACGGAACCGATATCGAGGCGCGCGCGCATATGATGTCCGCCGCAGCGATGGGGGCAACCGCGTTTCAAAAGGGGCTGGGCGCGATCCATGCTTTGTCGCACCCGATAGGCGCAATTTACCATACGCATCACGGCACTACGAACGCTGTTTGCATGCCCGCAGTCCTACAATTCAACCGCCCCGCAATCACTGATGTGATGGGACACGCGGCCAATTACCTTGGCATTTCAGGCGGCTTTGATGGGTTCTGCGATTACGTCGACACGCTCAACGCCTCGTTGGGAATTCCTCTAAAGCTATCTGGTCTTGGTGTTGAAAACCCGGATATCGACCGCATTGTTGCGGGTGCGTTGATTGACCCAAGCACTGGCGGCAACCCCATCGAAATGACGAAAGAGAATACGACAAAGCTGCTGCTTGAGATCGTTTAAGCAGTAAGCTCACGAAATCTGACGATGCCCGACAATGACGTTGATTTGATCGTCGTGGGGGCGGGCATCGCCAGCATATCGTCGCCGCTTTGAGCGCCCCGAAAACTCAAAGCGTCATGTCTCAATAAACGCATACCTCACTGAGACTATCGTGCGGAGTATTCGGTCGTTTTTTAAATTTTGCGTTTCTCGGTGACGCTGGCCAGCTCTTTTTGACCTGCTTGAGCTCAGCCGCCAACTCCAACCAAGCATCACAAACGCGGGCTGGCTTCAAAAGCTAATACATCGCTGGTTAGGGTCAAAGTCAAAATAGTAAACACTGCGTATTTTTTACCAATTTAATCATGTAGAATTCCCTTCAATTCACAGAGTAACTGAACGATAGGCTCTGACGTCAGACACTCTGTTATATTCAGTGGATCTGATGGAGAAGAACCCCTGTCGAAATTCTAAACATTGCGTAGCATGAGCCCTTGAGGGGAAGTCAGTTGCCCAGCGGGCCACCAGAAATATTTGGATAGATCGTGTGGATTTTGACTTTCCGAGTCTTCGCGAAACCTCAGTGCGCGACAGCAAAATCTGACGTTCGATTGTCAAAATATACTGGCATGAATGAGTTGAGCACGACCGGAGATCACATAGGCAGGGGTTCTACCCTTGTTCCTAAAATTACATGGGCCAAATCCATTTGGTGTCTCTGTATCAAGTTCTTCGAATGAAAATGCGCTGGAAACCCCCTCCGACAACATCAATCAGTATGAAAGCCGCTGGGATCACAACCAAGATTAAGTTTGTTGATGTAATGAGCCCGCCAAACACGACGCCTCCCATTAGTTGACGAAAACTTGGGTCTCCTTCGACCAAGCTCAGAGGGTAATCCCCCCATTTTTAGCGGGGTGCGGTCGTAGAACTCACGCGGCCATTTT
>NZ_JBALVJ010000057.1:0-24360 GCF_036961165.1 Sulfitobacter sp.
CTTAGCCAAGCCGCAAAACTGTCCTAAAAAGCAGGACCACTTCAGTCTGCGCGCGCTGATGGGTGTAAGCCGGACTTTCGCCGCGCATGGCCAGCGTGGTTTCGCATGCGTCCAGTAAAATGGCCTCGGCGCGCTGTTGTAGCCGCTTGGCCGCGAGCGTCGGGCGCACCTCGCGGGTGGTGCGGTCAAACAGCACCGAACCAAGCGCGCCTTCCAGCTTTTGCACCCGCCGCGTGACCGAATATTGCGACAAGTTCAGCCGCTCAGAAGCAAGGTGAAAGGATCCTGTTTCTTTGACAGCCAGAAAGGCTTCGAAATCAAGGAAATCGTAATTGATGCGCATACCGCATTAATTGACCAAACTTCAGGAGGTCCTATACAATCTGATCCCGATATTGTTGTCATCGGGGGTGGTAATGCCCCTCTTTGTTCAGCGATTACAGCAGCAGAGGTCGGAGCGCATGTTCTGATCCTTGAAACCGCGCCCAAGCCTTATCGCGGTGGCAACTCGCGCCACACCCGCAATTTTCGCTCCATGCACACGGGGTCGTTAGGGCCGCTTGTAGATAGCTACAGCGAAGAGGAGTATTTTGCAGACCTGAAGAAAGTCCCTGACGGCAAAACCGATGAACACCTTGCTCGATTGGCTATCCGCACCTCCGAGGAATGCCTGCCGTGGATGCAGGAACGCGGCGTGCGCTTTCAGCCATCATTGTCCGGCACGTTGTCACTGGCCCGCACCAACGCGTTCTTTCTTGGCGGTGGCAAAGGCCTTGTGAATGCCTACTACCGCACGGCGCAAGCGCTTGGCGTTCAGGTTTTGTATGAGGCCGCCGTCACCCATCTGGAGATGGACGGCGACCATATGGCGCGGGTCGACTTTCCCCATGAGGGCGCAGCCAAGAGCTTGACATCGAAATCGGTCATCGTGGCATCGGACGGCTTTCAGGCCGGCACTGACTGGCTGGCGCGTGCGTGCGTGGGGACCTGCGGCGAAGAACGTCCTGATCCGTGGCACGCCCTACAATCGCGACGTTGTCTTGGCGGATTTTCGGGATCAAGGCGTCGAACAGGTCGGTGATCCAACACAGTGTCACGCTGTTGCCATCGACGGGCGCGCGCCAAGGTTCGACGGCGGGATCGTCACGTGACTGGATTGCGTGCCTTTCTCCATCGTCGTCAAAAAGGACGCCGAGCGGCTTTATGACGAGGGGGCAGATGTCTTGCCCAAGCGTTATGCGATCTGGGGGCGTCTGGTGTCGGAGCGGCCCGATCAGGTAGGCTATGTCATTATCGACGCCAGGTCGCTGGAGCTGTTCATGCCGTCGGTCTTTCGGCCGATCAAAGGCGCGACAATCGAAGATCTGGCCGAAAAAATGGGCCTTCCTGCCGACAAGCTGCGCGCGCCCGTCGATGAGTTCAACGCCGCTTGCGGCGACACCTCTGGCTTCCACCCCACAGAGCTGGACGGTGGAACCACAACCGGCCTCACCCCGACCAAATCCAACTGGGCACGCCCGATTACCGAAGCTCCGTTTTAGGGCTACAGCCTGCGCACAGGCCTACCTCGGACTAAAGGTGGACGAGAATGCCCAGTGCTCAGTCGGCAACCAACCTATCAGCAATCTATGGGCGGCTGGCGAAACCATGGCCGGCTCAATCCTTGGTCAGGGCTATCTTGCCGGTTTCGGGATGACCATCGGTACCGTTTTCGTACGCATCGCAGGCAAGGAGGCCGCAGCCCATGCAAATTGATTTCCTCAACGAGGCCCACCGTCAGGCCGAAATCTGCAACGCCTGCCGCTATTGCGAGGGGTACTGTTCGGTCTTTCCGGCACTACACCGTGAACGCGCGTTCTCTGACGGTGACCTGACGCAACTGGCAAATCTGTGCCACAACTGTCGCGGTTGCTACTACGCCTGCCAATACACAGCACCGCATGAATTCGATCTCAATCTGCCCAAAGCACTGGCAGAGGTACGGCAGGAGAGCTGGAAAGACTACGCGTGGCCCAAAGAGTTTGCGCAGCTTTTCGGCCGCAGCGGAGTTTTGATGTCTTTTGGCCTGATCCTTGCCTTTGCATTGATCTTTGCGTTGGCGCAGGTCCTGCAACCAGAAAGCGGTGAGGGCTTTTATACCTACATGTCCCACGGCTTGATGGTCGCGATCTTTGCACCTGCATTTCTGCTGCCCCTTCTCGCTTTAGCTGCATCGCTGCGCGGCTATTGGCACACAGTCGGCGGTGGAACCGTCCAGCTGTCCGATCTGGGTGACGCCATGAAGTCGGCTGGCCGGATGAAACCCCTTGAATGCGGCCACGGCGACGGCTGCAATTTCGAGGAAGAGGACAAATTCACCCACGCAAGGCGGCTTTTTCACCAAGCGGTGTTGTACGGCTTCTTGCTGTGCTTTGCGTCAACGTCCAGCGGCACGCTCTTGCACTGTGTCTTCGGTATGGAAGCGCCCTACGAATTTTTTAGTCTACCCAAACTACTGGGCGTACCGGGGGGACTGTTGCCATGCATCGGCACCGCAGGCTTGGCATGGCTCAAGACAAAGGCAGATCCGAACCTTGGCGCGCCAAAAGCTTGGGGAGGAGAAATGGCATTCGCATTGTTGCTATTCGCCGTCGGTGCAACGGGTCTGGTGCTCTATGCCGCCACTGGCACCGCTGCAGTCGGTTGGTTGTTGCCGTTGCATCTTGACAGCGTTTTGACTTTCTTCCTGCTCAGCCCCTACTCAAAGATGGCGCACGGGTTTTACCGCATGGCCGCGTTGACCAAAGAAGCAGCCAACAAGCGATCTGTGAAGCAATCGAAACCTCGGTAGGCTGGTCAGATAGCCAGCGCTCCCCTGCCCGCCTATAAAAAACGCGCCAGCCCCAGATTGGGACAGGCGCGTTTAAGCTTCTAATCTAGCACTAGTTTGCAACCATCGCCGGCAGAAACAGCACAATGTCAGGAAACGCGATCAGGGCAGCGACGATCACAAGATCAACAACCACAAACCAGAATACGCCTTTGAAGATCATCGAGAGCGATGCGGTATTGCCGACCACCCCTTTGATGACAAAGACGTTCATGCCCATTGGCGGCGTGATCATCCCAATCTCAAGCAGTTTAACCAGCACCACACCGAACCAGAGCAGGCTGTAGCCTGTCTCATCCACAATCGGCATCACGATGGGCAGCGTCAGCAACATGGCGCCAACTGGTTCCAGCATCATGCCAAGCACCAGATAGACGACAACAATCCCGATCATGATCATCAGCGGCGACACACCAAAGCCAAGGATCGCATCGGACAGCGCATCACCGATGCCGGACAAAGCCAGAAACCGTGTCAGCAGGCTCGCACCCACAGCGATAATCAGCAAAGCAGCCGTTGTTGTCAGGGTTTCTGTGAACGCCATGCGCAGCGCTTTGAAAGTCAGCGTGCGGTACATGAACGCCACAAGAATAGAAAGCATTGCACCGATAGCACCTGCCTCTGTCGGGGTGAAAACACCACCGAACAAGCCCGCAAACACACCGATCACGATGAGCAGAACAGGCCAGGTCTGGCCGAGCGCTTTGATCTTCTCGGCGGGCGTTGCCTTGATATCAACCGGCGGCGCCAGATCGGGGTTCAGCTTTACCCGGACAATGATCAGCACGATGTAGGCGAACAAAGTAATGACACCTACAACCAGACCGCCGAGAAACAGCGCGCTGACCGACTGGCGCGAGATAATGCCGTAGAGGATCATCAGGATCGATGGTGGAATGAGCGCGCCGATAGTACCAGCCGCTGCAACCGTGCCGGTAGCAAGCTCTGCACTATAACGGTGGCGCATCATCTCTGGCACTGCAATCTTGCCCATCGCCGCCGAACACGCGACCGATGACCCCGTGACAGCAGCAAAGCCCGCGCAACCAAAGACAGAGGCAATCGCCAAACCGCCTGGCAAGCCCGACAACCAGATTTGCGCGGCGTTGAACAAGCCCTGCGTCAGTCGGGTATGATAACATATGAACCCCATGAACAGGAAAGCCGGGATCGAGCTCAGCACCCATGAGTTGGCAAAGCTGTACGGCACGATGCCCAGACTTCCCCACGCGATATTCCAGTTGAACATCGACCACAGCCCGCAGAACGACACAGCAATCAAAGAGATGCCGATCGGGATGCGCATCAGGATCATGACCAGCAAAATGGCAACAAAGATGCCAGCGATCTGTAGTTCGGTCATTGGCTATCTCCGGCGGACAAATAAGGGTCTTCAATCTTCAAAGCGTTGAGCCCGTGTGGGCGACCCATGACCATGCAGATGAACTTCCAGCCAGCCACAATCGACATCAGGCCAAAGCCGATGGGAAGCGACAGATAGGTGGGCCAAGTGATGATCTTGCCGCCTGCTTCGATGGAATATGATCCACCGATGTATTTGGCCAAAGCCTCGTCCCCAGTGCGGAGGGCCACAGTTGCCGTCACGATAAAGGTCAGCAGCAGCGCAAGTCCGGCAATGAAGTTTTGCAGCTTCTGCGGGAATTTTTCGACCAGAAGTTCGACCGCGATGTGGCCGTCATTTTGTTCAACAGCGGCAAGCGGAAGAAAGGCAATCCCGACCATGTAGAAAGCAGAAACATAGAGGATGGTAGAGTTGAGCGGTGTCTGAAAGACAAACCGCATGATGACGTCAAGGGTCACGTGCACAACCAGCATCAACACCAGTATGCCTGCGATTGAGGCAGACCCCGAGATCAGCCGAGAGATGACGGACGAAATAAAATTCATGAGGGCTATCTCTTTTGGAGAAGGAAACGAAGGGTGCCGCAAGAAACAAGCGACACCCCGTCTGATCGAAAAGCCGGTTGGGTTACTTACCGTAAGTGGCCGGATCAACCTTCGAGATCACCTGATCCCAGAGCAGCTGCTGCAGCGCGTCGCTGCTGTCGATGTCCTTAACAAGGCCGTTCCACTTTGCAAGCAGCGGCTCGAACTCAGCCACGATCTCGTCAGAACGCGCAACGCCATATGTGTCCTTGAACAAAGCCGCTACTGTCTTGAGGTCTTGGCGCGAGAAGTCTTTGACCGCAGCCAAAAGCTCTGCATCAGCAGCATGGATTTTGATGCCGTTTTCGCGCGCATGCTCAATCGCTGAAGCATCATCGGTGTAGAAGTTCCACGTCACGTCAGCTGACATGTGGCTACCGGCCCAAAGCATCGCTTCGCGGCTCTTGTCGTCCATCGCGTTCCAGCGATCAGAGTTCACGTTGGCGGAAGATACACCAGCGAATGCGCCACCCGGAACAGCCAGCGTGATGTCGGTGACGACTTCATGCAGGTTGTAGTTGGTCAGCTCAGGCGCCGAAAGCATTGCGCAGTCGATGATACCTTGATCCAGCGCCTCATAGACTTCGGACACAGGCAAACGCACGCCTTGGGCACCGAACTGATCTGCGAAACGCACGAAACCGGCACCACCAGCACGCAGGCGCAGGCCTTTAAGATCAGCAATGGATGTAACGCTCACGTCTTTGCACAGCAGATTGTACAGCGGTGTAACGCCGCCAGCGGTGTAAACCTGACTCTGCGCTTTGTTCTCGGCGAGGCACTCGGGGCAGTTGTTGAAGGTGTATTCCATCATCGCGCCGGTGTAGGCCAACGGCTCTTTGCCAGTTGGTTCTTCTACCAGATTGATAAGCAGGTTCAGCTCATGCAGGAACAGGGTCGTTGGATATTCTGCAGGGTAATACGGTGGCAGCACGAAGCCCACGTCAGCCAGACCGTCGCGCACACCGGGGGATGTTTCTGGCAGGCTAAGCAGCGACATCGCAAAACCGGTTACGTCAATTTCGCCGCCCGAACGCTCGGCTACGGCTGCGGCATAATCGTCAACAGCTTTGCCAATCGCAGAGGTGTTTGGATAGCCGTATGCAAAATTGAGGCGTTCCTTGGCTGCGGCCTGACCCGCGATTGCCGCAGCGGCAAGCGTGGCAGCAAGTGCGATGGATTTGTTGTAAGTCATGTGTGTCCTCCCGAACATTTGGTGGGCCTGTGCGACGGGAAAAGCACCCGTCGAGCCGTTAATTTTAAGGTTACCCTATCCGCCCCTCCGTTGGCGGATCGACTGCTGTCGGTTTCACTTCCAAAGCGACAACATTCTCAGTAGTATGTCACTGTCAGCGCACAACGCGCAGGTGTCAATAGTCCGCGTTCGTTCCTTCGGCGCTAACACAAAAATTAGAAGGCTTTGCGCACAAAGCCGGTTTGAAGTATCAGTTTGACTGGAGCAGTCGGGAGCGATCAACGACATGAAAAAAAACACTATTGAAGAGAAGCAGGCATTTGAGGAATGGTCGAGATGATGAACACTCAACCCCCGCAAAGCCTGCCCCCTATGACGGACAGTCGACAGCAAATTGTCGAAGCTGCGGCTCAATGTTTCATGCTGAAGGGGCTAGAGAAAGCAACCATCGACGATATTGCCGATGTTCTTGGGGCAACCAAGGGGCGCGTTTATCACCATTTCCGGTCCAAGAGTTCAATCTATTTCGCAGTCCACCGGCAAGCGATGCAATACTGCTTTGATGCCGTCGATCCGGTTCTGGCCCTACCCATCCCCCATGATGAAAAACTTGAGGCAATGGCCGCTGCCCACGCGCGCGTAATGATGGACACCCTACCATATCAGCGCAGCATCCGCCTTGGCGTCGAGATATACCTGCGTGGCTCTACCACCGAAGCGGACCGCGAGATGTTGGCTGAGCTGATCAACCAGCGCAATAATTACGAAGAGCTTTACCGCGAGGTTCTGCGTGGCGGCATAGACACCGGCACGCTGAGCGTTCCTGATGTCAAAATCGCAGGTCGGGTGATCATGGGCGCACTTAACAGTCTGGTCGACTGGTACCGGCTCAGGCCCCAGCAGACAGATGCTGACCGGGACCTGATCGCCAAGGACCTTGCCCAAACCGTTGTGCGCGGCATGCGGGCCTAACGCTTAGACCTGCTCGCGCAAAATTGCTTTCACGATTTTGCCGTTGGCATTGCGCGGCAGCGGCTGATCCGTCAGCGTCACAAAATCCGGCACTTTGTAGTCCGCCAAAAGCGAACGGATATGAGATTTGACCGCGTTTTCATCAAGGTCGGCGTCTGAGCTTTGAATAAACACATGCAGCTTCTCACCCAGCACCGGATCGGGTCGGCCGATGGCGGCACATTCGATGATCGACGCATGGGCCGTCAGCGCATTCTCGATCTCGGCTGAGTAAATGTTGTAGCCGCCGCGAATAATCATGTCCTTACGCCGGTCGTGCAACCGGATAAACCCTTCGTCGTCGCGCGAGCCGACATCGCCGCTTTTCCAAAAGCCGTCTTGGAACTCGGACGCTGTCTTTTCAGGGTTGTTCCAATAACCTGGCACAACCATCGGTCCTTTGATCCACAACTCTCCGTGTTCGGCAGACGCGACTTCGACGCCCTTTTCATCAACTATACGGATTTCCCCGCACGGCACGGTAACGCCAACGCTATCGGAACGCTCGGCCCCCAAGCCCAGCGGCAATATCGTGGCGGGTGACGTCAGCTCGGTCGCGCCATAAGCATTGACCAGCAAGAGGTTCGGCAGTTTTTCCGATAGCTCCTGAATGGTCGACTCAGCCATCGGGGCACCGCCGTAGCCGCCAATGCGCCAGTGCGACAAATCATAGTCCTCTACCGCACAGCGCAGCAGGAACAGATTGTACATCGCAGGCACCATCAGTGTCTGGGTAACCTTTTCATTCGCGGCCAATTCCAAAAATGCCGGCGCATTGAAGCTGCGCATGATGACACTGCACCCCGCCGTCCGAAGCATGGTGAACAGCGTCGCAACCAAACCCGTGACGTGGGATGCGGGAACGGCAAGCAACGAACGCTCGCCCTCGCCCAGCTCCATACAGAACTCAAAGTGCATCGCCGAATGAATGATATTGAGATGCGTCAGCATGGCGCCCTTTGGCTGCCCTGTCGTGCCGGACGTATACAGAATGACCGCAACACTTTCTTCCGCAACGGTTGGGCTATCCAGTTCTACGTCTGAGGCCAGCAGGCTGTCAAAGTCGTGTGATCCCTCAGACGTACCGCCAACACTAAAGCGGTTTGAAACCGTGGGCACATCACTGCTGCGCGGCAACTTTTCAGCAAAATCAGCGCCATGAACAAGAACCACCGCACCGCAGTCATTCAAGATATGGGCAAGCTCGAGTGTTTGTTCGCGCACATTGATCGGCACTGCGATCGCACCAAGACGCAAACTGGCCAACAGCACGATCAAGAACTCAGGGCTATTACCCAATACCAAAGCGACCCTGCTTTCCGCACGAACCCCCAGCCCCTGCAATCCAAGCGCAACCGAGCGGACCTGCTCATCCAGTTCAGCATATGTCAGACGCCGATCATCACAAACAACCGCCTCACCCTGCGGATTACGTGCGACCGACTCCTGCACCATCACGTTCAAATTGCCGGGTCGGTTGGCAAAGCATTTGATGTCCTCCCGTCCGAAATGAGTCTCGGAGGAAATAAGGTCGGTGATACGCGCAGGCCAGTTTTGCATCTGTAGTTCTTTCAATGTGGTTTAGCTATATTGACCAAAAACAGAGGTTCTCATGCCGGATTGGTTGACAAGAGAACACAGCGTTTAGTCTATCAAACCCGTTCAGGGTTTCGCATCATGTTAACTGTTACAAGATGAAATGTTACGTCACATCTTTAATATTCTTCGGCCAACCGGTTGCATCACGCCGAACTTTCTCACGATCTGACATGGAAACACCCTCGATGCTCTGCCTTCCGACTTCGCAGCGCCTCGTCCCGCGCTAAGCGTTTCAAGAACCTTGACGAATTGCCCAAGACGACGTCACCTTGAATGGACTGCTACTGGCGGCACATTTTTCAACATCAGGGTGCAAGATGCGAATTATTTACAGCGAAGATCACCGTTTACACTTTCCTCAGGCAGAACTGTCCGGTGGCCAATTCGTCACCCCGTTCGAGCGTCCTTCGCGGGTTGAATACGTGCTGAACCGTCTCCGCCAACGCAAGCTGACCGACATCTTCACACCAGACCCCGTCGATATGGCGCCGGTGCAGGCGTTGCTTGACCCCGGATACCTGACGTTTCTGCAAACAGCCTGGGACGAATGGAAAGCCGCCGGTATGGCGGGCGAGATTATCGCCGCAAATGTCCCTGCGCGCAGCATGCATATGGACAGGATTCCAGAGAATATCGACGGGAAGGTCGGCTATTACTGCCACGCCTCGGAAACGGCCATGACCCAAGGCACATGGGCAGCGGCACTGTCATCTGTCGCCAGCGCACAAACTGCACAGCGCCATGTCGCGGCGGGTGCAGACAGCGCGTTTGCCCTGTGCCGCCCGCCC
This sequence comes from Sulfitobacter sp., assembly GCF_036961165.1. GTDB lineage: Bacteria > Pseudomonadota > Alphaproteobacteria > Rhodobacterales > Rhodobacteraceae > Sulfitobacter. Next base: position 9,410 of record NZ_JBALVJ010000057.1, read on the forward strand.
GGCCACCACGCAACCGCCGATCAATATGGTGGCTACTGCTTCATCAACAACGCCGCCGTGGTTGCACAGATGTTCCGGGATTCAGGCGCGAACCGCGTCGCCATACTCGACATCGACTTTCATCACGGCAACGGCACGCAGACGATCTTCTATGACCGCGCAGATGTGATGTTTGCCTCCCTGCACGGAGCCCCGCAGGAGTCCTACCCATATTATCTGGGATACGCCGACGAGACCGGCAAAGGTGCTGGTGAAGGATCGAACCTCAACTACCCCATGACCGCCGGCACAGGATACGACGTTTGGGCAAAAGCGCTTGACGATGCCATCGGAAAAATCATGGCTTGGGGTGCAGACGCGCTGGTCGTCTCTCTGGGGGTTGATGCCTATAAGGAAGATCCAATCAGCTTTTTCAAACTGGAAAGTGACGACTTCACCGATGCTGGTCGCCGGATCGGACGCATGAAATTGCCTGCTGTTTTCTGTATGGAGGGCGGTTATGCGATTGAGGCGGTTGGCGTGAACACTGTCAATGTGCTTGAGGGGTTCAAGGATGCGTAATGTCACCTTTGCCGTGACGCAGTTTGCAACAGATTCCGACACCGCACGCAATCTGGATAGTGCAGAAGCACTGGTTCGAGAGGCTACTGCACAAGGCGCGCAGGTAATATTACTTCAGGAACTGTTCGCAACGCCCTATTTTTGCAAAACCCAAGACCCCGCCTATTTCGACCTTGCCGCCCCGCGTGAAGGGAACCCCATGCTGGCCCGCTTTTCTGCACTGGCCAAAGAACTGGGTGTTGTCCTTCCAATCTCTTTCTTTGAACGCGCGGGTCAGGCCTATTTCAATTCGCTTGTGGTCATTGACGCGGACGGTATCGAGCTTGGCCTCTGTCGCAAATCGCACATCCCACAAGGACCGGGATATGAGGAGAAGTTCTATTTCTCACCCGGCGACACAGGATTTCGCGTATGGGATACCGCCTTTGGTAAACTGGGTGTCGGGATTTGTTGGGACCAGTGGTTTCCCGAAGCCGCGCGCGCCATGGCACTGATGGGCGCCGAGGCGCTGCTCTATCCCACTGCTATCGGGTCAGAACCGAACCGCCCCGATTATGACAGCCAGCCCCATTGGGAAATGACCATGCGTGGGCACGCAGCAGCTAATATCATGCCACTATTGGCCTCCAACCGGATCGGCATAGAGGCGCAGGACAACCGCAGTGTTAGTTTCTACGGGACGTCGTTCATCTCGGGAGAAACCGGCCAGTTGCTGGGTCAGGCGGGACGTGACACTCAGGAAATACTCACGGCCACAATAGATCTGGACCATGCAGCAGAGCAGCGCCGCGCATGGGGTGTGTTTCGCGACCGTCGCGTCGATCTTTACGCAGTTTTGACAGGGCTGGATGGTACTTAGACAGCACGAAAAGCGGGGCCGCAGTGAAGCCCCGCATTCTTATGCTTACTTCAGCAATTCAGTCCAGATCGCGGTATAAAGATCGACCGCTGATTGTGGGCACGTGGGCAGGAACTGGCCTGCTTCGGCAAACTCTGCCGGTGTCACGATCTCTGGTGCGGTTTTCATATCCTCGGGCATGAACTCTTCCGATCCTGCGACACCATTTGCATAGCGTGCAAAAGCAGAAATCATCGCAGCATTTTCCGGCTCAAGAATGAAGTTGATGAACTGGTAGGCTTCATCCACGTTCTTCGCATCGGCCAGCAAAGCGACAGAGTCCATGAACAAGGGATAGCCTTCCTTGGGATAGCCATAAACCACATCAGGGTTGTTCACCCGCGCGCGCATGGTGGAGCCGTTCCAGTTCACAGAAGCCGCATAATCGCCCGAGGACAGCTTGTCCGTGGTGCCATAATCCATCGACAGCCACTTTGGCTTTGCGGCCATCAAACGGTCGCGCACAGCCTTGAGCACGGTCAGATCCTCGGTGCAGGCTTCGCCGCCCGCGTTGAAGATCGCCATGTTCAGCACGTCATTCATCTCGGGCACGATGTTGATCTTGCCGACCAGCTCTTCTGGCGGATCAAGGAACAGCTCGGATGTGTTCGGGTCACCGCTATAGACGCTCGTGTTCACCGCGATGCCAACTGATCCCCACTGCCATGGCACGGAATGCGCGCGGCCCGGATCCCATGGCACGTCTTTCCATTCGGCCGCGATGTTGGTGATGTTCGGAATTTTTGAATGATCCAGCTCGGCCAAAAGGCCCTTGCGGACGTAAACGGGGATATAGTTCGCCGATGGCACCACCAGATCAAAGCCGGACGCGCCCGCTTCGACCTTGGTCAGGGCCGTTGTGTTGCTGTCATAATCCGTGACGGTTACGCTGATGCCAGTTTCGGCTGTGAACTTTTCCAGCATCTCTGGGCTGGTGTAGTTGCCCCAGTTGTACAGGTTCAATTCGCCTTCTGCCATCGCACCGAAGGTGGTGCTCAGCAGGGCTGCCGTCGCAATAAGGTAGGTCTTCATAAGGTTACTCCCTTTTGGATGTTGTGCGGGCTATTCCCGCTTTTTGGTGACGAACACGAAAACAATCAGGATCAGAACCGTCAGCGCCAACAACGCCGTCGAAATGGCATTCACCTCGGGCGTCAGCGCACGGCGCAACTGACCCAGCATATAGGTTGGCAGTGTATCCTGCCCTGCCGATTTCACAAATTCGGTGATAATCACGTTATCAAGTGAGATGATAAACGCCAGCATTGCCCCTGCAATCACACCCGGTAACAGCAGCGGCAGCGTGACATAGCGAAAGGTCTGCCAAGGCGTGGCATAAAGGTCCGCAGCGGCGGTCTCCATGCTGGTATCCATGCCCTCCAACCGCGCCCTGATGGGCAGATAGGCAAACGGGATACAGAAAGCAGAGTGCGCAAGAATCAGATAACCCAAACCGGTATAGCCGGTTGCGACCTTGACCGAGGAAAAGAAGATCAGCAGCGCCACGGCAGTCACGATTTCAGGCACCATCAGCGGCTGGTTGATGATGATATAGATCACCGTCTGCCCTTTGAACTTGCCCCGCCGCGTGGTCCCAAGGGCAGCCATTGTTGCCACCGAAGTTGAAATGACAGAGGCCCAGAGCGCGATGATCAAAGAGCGCGCAGTAGCGTCCTGCACCGCTTCGTTGTTGAAGGCGACCACGTACCATTGCAGCGAAAATCCCCCCCATTGGTTGACCGAATTTCCGCCGTTAAAGGAATAGATCACCAGCGTCAAAATCGGCGCGTATAGCAGCACAAAAGACAACACCGCGATGAAGGTAAAGCTCGGCAAGGTCGTCACATCAAAGGCGCGTTTCTTAGCCATGTGGATCATCCCGTGAAGACACGCGCGTGTAGACCACCAGCGACACCAGAACAATCAACAGCAATACGGTCGACAGCGCAGCGCCAAGCGGCCAGTTTTGCCCCTGACCGAATTGCAGCTCGATAAAGTTGCCGATCATCATATTCTTGCCCCCGCCCAACAAGCGCGGCGTCACATAGGCGCCAAGGCTGGGGATGAACACCAGAATAGAGCCTGCAATGATCCCCGGTTTAATGATCGGCAGGATCACCCCGCGCAAGACCTGCCAGCGCGAGGCATAAAGATCATATCCCGCCTCAATCAGACGGAAATCAAAGCGGTCAATGGCGGCATAAAGCGGTAGCACCATCAGCGGCAGGTAAACATAGGTCATCCCGATCAGCACAGCCGTATCGGTGTACATGATCTGGATCGGGTCAGAGATCAAACCGGTGCTGATCAGGGCGGTGTTCAAGATACCCTCGTTCCGCACCACCTCCATGATGGCAAAGGTCCGGATCAGCAAATTTGTCCAGAACGGGATGGTGATCAGAAACAGCCAGAACGCCCGCGATTTGGCGTGTCTAGTGGCGATGAACCACGCGGTCGGCAGGCCAAGCACAAATGTAATCACCGTGGTCGAGATCGAGAGCTTCACCGAGCGCCAGAAGATCGACAGGTTCGCATCGGCAAGGCTGACAGTCTGGTCGAAAATGTCCCGCTCGAACAGCACGCGGAACCATCCGTCACCGGACAGGATCCAGCGGACACCGGAGTAGTCCCCCTTCTCCAGTATAGAATACAGTGCGACGATCAAAAGCGGGCCGCTTGCCGCGAAGATCAACAAGATCAAGGCAGGCGCAGAAAGCAGCCATCCGTTGGCCCCTTTGCTACGCTGTCCGCCTGCGTTGCTCATGATTTCAACACCTGCACGGCCTTGGTGTCGATACTGATGCCGACAGTATCCCCCACACTCAATGCCCCTGCGGAATTGGATTGCACACGGGCGATGATCTGGCTGCCATCTCCTAGCGCAAGCGCGTAATGCGTGTCCGTGCCCATGTAAGTTGTCTCGGTAATTGTAGCCGTCAGGCCTGAGGCGGCAGCGCCCAGCCCGATCTGTTCGGGCCTGATGGCAAGCGTTACAGCGCCAGTTTGACCGGTAAGATGCACATCAAGAAGATCACCCGTGCCAATACGGACGCGGCCCCCATCGACCTGCCCCTCAAGAAAGTTCGTCTCTCCGATGAAGTCGGCGACAAAGCGATTGACGGGATGTTCGTAAATCTCGTGCGGCGTGCCGACCTGCAACAGCGCCCCTTGGGACATCACGCCGATCCGGTTGGACATGGTCAGCGCTTCTTCCTGATCGTGGGTCACAAAGATAAAGGTGATGCCCGTCTCAGTCTGAAGACGTTTCAGCTCGCTCTGCATCTCCTTGCGCAGCTTCAGATCCAGCGCCGAGAGCGGCTCATCCAGAAGCAACACCTCTGGTTCAGGGGCAAGCGCACGGGCAAGCGCCACACGCTGTTGCTGGCCGCCCGACAATTGCTGCGGCAACCGATCGGCGAAATCCTCGAGCTTCACAAGCGCCAGAACCCGCGCGACAGCCTTGGCCACTTCACCCGCAGGCTTGCCCAGCATCTTGAGGCCAAAGCCAACATTCTGCGCAACGCTCAGATGTGGAAACAGGGCGTAGGACTGGAAAACCGTATTCACAGGGCGCTGGTTGGGCGGTGTGTGCGTGATGTCCTGACCGGACAAATGGATAGTGCCGGACGTGGGCGTCTCAAACCCCGCGATGCAGCGCAAAAGCGTTGTTTTGCCACATCCCGAGGGGCCCAAAAGGGTGAAGAACTCCCCCTGCTTGATGGATATCGATACGTCCCCAAGCGCTGTTACAGCGCCAATTCCAGCCCCATAAATCTTGCCGACATTACGCGCGTCAACCGCGATATTTGTGTTCAATCCCCGTACCCCCTACCACTTCACTCTGCGCAGCAATTTTCATCTATGCAAGATATTCCGAGAGCATTGATGGCCTTTGGTGGGCCCAAGGTGCAGCCTGCTCAAGTTCTGCGCAAAGGGCAATAAGCGTGGCATCTTCACCGTAGGCCGCCGCCAGATGTAAGCCGATGGGCAGGCCATCTTCGGTCCAATGTAGAGGCATCGATGCGGCAGGTTGACCGCTGGCATTAAAGGTCGCGCAAAACGGCGAATACTCAAACACCCCGCCCGGCCCTACGCGATAATTGGCGTAATCGTCACGCTCGTGGGTGAAGCGGCCCACAAGGGCCGGCGGCTCTGCCAGTGTTGCCGAAAGAATGATGTCGTAGTCGTGGAAGGCCGCCGCCATTTCGCGGCCATAAGCATGGATCTTATTCACCGCCGCCAGATAGGCCGCGCCCGAAATCCCTTCGGCGTAGGCCAAAGCCCCCCGCGCCACCCCCTGAATATCACCTTGGCGCAGGTCGCGCCCTTTGGCTGTTGTCACACTCTGTATCCAAAGCGCTGTGCCGCAGGCCACAATCGTGGTCCAGGCGTGCATCATCCCTTCGTGATCAGCCCTTGGGCAAGCGGGTGTCACATGGTGGCCAAGCCCTTCGAGGAGCTTTGCAGTCTCATGCACAGCATTTTGACATGCGCTATCAATCTGCGCGCCGGTAAATGTGGTATCGCAAATCGCGACGCGCAAGCGACGCGGGGGGCGGGTGATCGCCTCTGCATAGGTTGTTTCCATCGCTGGCGCGACATAGGGCGCGCCCGCATCGGGACCGACGCAGGCGTCCATCATCGTGGCGTTGTCGCGCACTGAACGGGTCAGAAAACCGTCAATCGCCATCCCGCCCCATCCTTCGCCGGACATAGGCCCATCGGGAAACCGCGCACGCGTTGCTTTGAAGCCGAACAACCCGCAGCTTGACGCAGGTATCCGCACTGATCCACCCCCGTCTGATCCATGCGCCATAGGCACAATTCCAGCCGCGACCGCCGCACCTGATCCCCCCGAAGACCCGCCCGATGTCCGCGACAAATCCCAAGGGTTACGCGTGGGCCCACCATAGACCGCCGCTTCAGTCACCGGACCAATCCCGCCTTCTGGCGAGGTGGTGCGCCCGAAGGTCACAACGCCGGTCGCGCGCATGCGCTGATAGATTGCGCTGTCGTAAGAGTACCGCGTGTCCCGCAACAAGTGTGACCCGCTGTGCGTCGGAAAATCAATGGCTTCCGCCCCAAGGTCTTTTATCAGAAAGGGGACGCCTTTGAACGGCCCATCCGGCAAGCCCGCCTTGATTGCGGCGCGCGCGGTCTCTTCCTGAATCAAAACGACGGCGTTCAGGCTGGGATTTAATGCCGAGACCCGTGCCAGTGCCGCATCAAGCAATTCATTCGGTGAGACCGCCCCTGATGCGACTTGTTTCGCCAAAGATGTCGCGTCGTCTTGCACATTGTATCCCATGGGTAATCTGCTTCCTGAACCAGTTAATTTCGATGCCGTGTCTTATCCGAATAGATGTCTGATCAGGTCTTGCGGCGCCATTCACCGGACCGGCCCATCATCTTTGAAAGCGGTGCATCAGAGCAGCAACTACTTTGGCCGCCCCGACACTTAGGTAAAACCGATTATGAGTGAAGTTGTCGCTCATGCAAGCTGCCTTCTTGCATGTGTAGCCTTTGATCTTGTGCCGATTTTCACATGCCTCTCTTTCAGGCTGCACGCACCTGAATACGAAGTTCACCACGACAGGGGCAAAACGCCCTTCCCATGTTTTTCCGGAATACCGTCAATTTGATGCTAGCGTAGCCTCTAAGGATCAATGGGACGCTTCGAAAAAATGGGGCCCCCTCGAGACCAACAAAAGAAGAGCGACCGGATACGGGTGCTACTGGTTGAAGACGATATACAAGTCAGGGACCTACTGACAAAACAACTCGAATTGATGGGCTGCGACGCCTGCGGCACATCAGAGGCAGGCGCGTTTCTTACTAAGCTCGTATCGGCCAAATTTGCATACTACATCGCCGTTGTTGATCTCAAGCTGCCCGGATTGCAGGGGGCCGACATCATCACGTGGCTGCGCCAGATACCTAGTTTGCGGATATCGTTTGAGGAACGCTTAACTCCAAAGTTTGTGATTTTCACGTGCTTGCGATCTTCAACGCAGCGGCGACCGCCGCCAGAAGGTCTACCCGCTGGACTGGCTTCATCAGACGGATATCCTCGGGCCGCAGGCCGTTCCCGTGCACTGTTGCCTCACTGGCGTACCCTGACATGAAAAGGACCGGCAGATCCGGCCCGCGCAGCCTCAGTTCTTTGGCCAGCCCTGTGCCTTGTAGGATACCGGGCATCACAATATCCGTCAAAAGCAGATCAAATGTCGGATTAGCCTCAAAAACAGCAAAGGCCTCGTCACCGGATGCCGTGGCCGTGACCTGATAGCCCGCACGCTCCAATATCGCGACAAGGGTCTTGCGAACATCATCCTCATCCTCCGCAAGAAGCAGCCTTGTATCGCTGCCAGTCGCGTGAAATTCATCCCTAACGGGCACTGCCCGTTGTTCACTTGTCGCATCAGCCGCAGGGAAATACAGCTTGAAGGTCGTACCTTGGCCTACCTCCGTATAAACCTGCACCGTGCCCCCGCTCTGCCGCATGAAACCAACGGTCATAGACAATCCGAGGCCGGATCCTGACCCAGGCGGTTTGGTGGTGAAGAAGGGCTCAAATATAGACCCCAGCACGGCATTCGAAATGCCAGTACCGGTGTCACTGACGGCAAGCATAACATAGCGCCCAGGCGGCAATTCTTCTTTGCGGTTATCAACATAGGCCTCGTCGATCCGCACATTGGCGGTCTCGATGGTCAGGTTACCCTGCCCCGCCATCGCGTCCCGAGCATTCAGCCCAAGGTTCAGTAGCGCACTTTCCAAGGATGCACGATCTGTCTCGATGGGCCAAAGCCCGGCCAGCAGAGATGTCTGGACGACAATGCTTGCGGGAAAGGCACGCGCCATCCAGTTCTTGGCCTCGCGCACCACCTTGTTAAGGTCCAGCACCTGCGAATTCAGAGGCGCCTGACGGGCAAAGGCGAGCATGTTTTTGGTCAGGTCAGCACCACGCAATGTTGCCGTGATGGCCGCATCAATCATCTCTTTCTGAGCTGCTGGATCGTCATCCTCACTCAACAACTCAAGATTGCCGAGGATCACCGCCAGAAGGTTGTTAAAGTCGTGCGCCACTCCGCCCGTCAACTGGCCGATGCTTTCGTTTTTCTGTGCCCTGCGCGCAATTTCACGCTCGTTTTCAATCCGCTGCTGAAGCTCGACTTCATGCGTGGCGTCCAGAACAATCGCTGTGACAATGATCCGCCCATCTTTGATCAAAGAGCCGCCGTGATGATCAAGCCATTTGATTTTGCCATCGCGCGCGGTGATCATGTGGCGGTAATACAGGCTCTCGCCTGCCTCGAAGCTCTTCTTTGATGTCTTCAAGAATGTAACGAGATCATCAAGGTCGTGCATCTTGGCAAAGAGGCCGGTGTCGGCAATCAGTTCTTGGTCAGTATAGCCCCAGATATCCAGACATTTCGGGCTGATATAAAGAAATTCGGGGTTAAACCAGTCGGTGGCGTCAAGCTCGACAATCGCGCCCGGCAGCTTTTCAGCGACCGTGGCCAGACGATGGCGCGAATTCTGGCTCTGCTGCTTGGCCTCGCGAATATCGGTCAGATCAACACTCATGCCCATGACACGCTTCACGACGCCATTTGTATCCGGTTCTGCGACCCATGTTGTGCGAATGAACCGCTGCTCACCGTCTGCGCGGGTTGCGCGAAAATTCGCATTGCCCTGATATTTGCCCTTGGCCCAACATTGTTCCATTGCGTCTCGCTCACGTTGCAAATCTTCTGAGTTCAGAGCTGCTTCGACGTCGCAAAGCGGTATTGGTCCGGGGTCTCTGTCGAGGCCAAATATCGCGATCATTCCTGCGTCATAGAATAGATCGTTCTCCCCTATATCTTTAACGTAGAGACCGACGCCCGACGCTGTTCTGGCCAAATCCAATCTGCGCGCCAGTTCTGCGGCATGATTGGCGTCATTTGCAAAGCGGAATGCGTAGTTCAGTATCTGCCAAGTAATCAAGATAGAGACCACGCCACTAACGATGTACCCCGCTGCAACCAATGGCATTACGACATCCGGATTTTCTAGAATGGAAGTGCTGGCATAATAAATATATGGCGGAATATGAAGCAGGGCAAACCCGAGCACGAGATAGCCAACTGGCGATTGTCGGGTATCGGGCCAATTCTTCAGGGGTCGCAGATAGCTGACTGCCAGCCCGACCGCCGGAATACCGAGGTTCATAAATATCCCGATTTCGATTTCAGGCCCCCCGATCACATATCGGAAACCTGCGCCACACAGCCCGGCAATTATGGCGCCAATTGGTCCGCCAAGGTAGCCGGCAAAGATGCTCAGGCCAGCCCTGAAATCAAGCGGCATCAAGAACGGTTCAATCCGCGTTGCTTGATTGGCAAGAAATATTACCATGACCCCAAAGATGCTCCCCAAGACTGCCTGCTGCACAAATTTGCGGTTCTTCAAGCTTGGTCTGGTTAAGACGACGTAGACCAGCACGCCTGCTAGCAATAATGAAGTCAGGCTTTCCGTGATAAATGCGAACATTCAATTTCCCGATGAGATGGCATCAATTGCCTAAAATCCAATAGACCATGTAACGGGCAATCCGCCAAACCCTATCGGGATGTTGCCGCTTTTAGCGCACCGCCCTTGATGGTCGCTAAACGTAAATCCAGCAACCATAAGTGCTGTTGATACACAAATGCAGGACGCTCAACGCGCGAGCAGAACAGAGCGTCCCTCCCTCCATTGAGAGCCGCGAAACGAAGCAAGGTGATCGTTTGGTCGAAAACGCTATTCGCCACACCCTGCTTTAAATCAAATATTAACCTTGAACCTCACACTAAAACATCCATTTACCATCCATACAGATGGAGAAATACATATGAGCACCGTAAGGCAACTTCGAGATAAGGTCCCTGACAGTGAAAAAATCACGATTAACCTAGGCTACGTAGATCTAGGGCGGATTGATCTGTTGGTGCAGGAAGGCTTCTATTCCAACCGCAGTGATTTCATCCGCACCGCAATTCGCAAACAGCTCGACACACATGTGGATACCGTCAGCAAATCTATCGAACGTCACACAATGGAACTGGGCCTTCGGGGCTATTCACGCGCTGATCTCGAAGCGGTTCAAGCCGCAGGTGAGATCCTGCATGTGAAAGTTGTGGGCCTTGCGCGCATTGATCCTGACGTCACACCCGAATTGGCGCTTGCCACCATCGGATCGATTACAGTGCTGGGTGCCCTTAAGGCAAGCCCCGCCATCAAAAAGGCTCTCGCCGACCGCATCGGCTAAGGCGCCCCACCCCTAGATCAAGGATGATCCGAATGAACATCTTCAACGTCGGCGCATGGCGCCCGACGAACGGTAAACTGCGCACTGGACGTCTCAGCGCAGCCAGCGACCTTGTCGCGCGCACGCTGTCAGCGCATGGCCTACAGCCACCTGCACGCCCCCAGACCCAATCGCCCCAGCAAACAATGAGCTCTTTGCTGGCGGCCATCACCCAGGCGCGTGACCCTTCGGCGGCGCCGGTTGGTCCGCTCCCTTCCGGCGCGGCCTTTCGGTCCGGGCAGTTTTCTTGCAAGGTCGGCAGCCGCAACTATAGGGCCTATGTCCCCTCGAATGCCGCGCAGGGTGTGACAGGCGTCGTCGTCATGCTGCACGGGTGCACGCAGACACCCGAAGACTTCGCCATTGGGACCGGCATGAATGCCTTGGCGGACAAGCTCGGATTTGTTGTGGTTTACCCCCATCAGTCGCGCGGAGACAACGCGCAATCTTGTTGGAACTGGTTCAGTCGGGGCGACCAGCGTCGCGACCGCGGAGAACCAGCAATCCTTGCCGGATTGACCCGCGATATCATGACAGAGTACGAGATCCCACCGCAACGAACCTTTGTCGCCGGATTATCCGCAGGTGCCGCGATGGCGGTGATCCTTGGACAGACCTACCCCGATATCTTTTCCGCGATCGGTGCACATTCGGGCCTTCCATTCGGCGCTGCAAATGACGTCCCATCAGCATTTGCCGCCATGGGGGGCAATGCCCTGAATACCCCCGCACCCACGCCACAAAACAATGCGGTGCGCGCCATTGTGTTTCATGGAAGTGCCGACAGCGTCGTGCATCCCTCGAACGGCGACCGCATCCTGCAGGACGCCCTACACTGCACAACCGGACAGACGATTGAAACCAAAGAGGAAAGCACCGCATCAAACCGCCGCTTTACGCGCAGCATAGCCTCACACCCTGATGGCGCCACTGCGGTTGAACACTGGCGCATCGAGGGGCTGGGTCATGCATGGTCAGGCGGCGATCCCAAAGGCACATACACAGATGCAAGCGGCCCCGATGCGAGTGCCGAGATGATCCTCTTTTTCTTTGAACCCGACACCAAGGACCTTTGAGATGACGAACAAGACGCTAACCTTCGATGCCGTGAGCGAGCCGCCCCCCGGCCCGAAATGGAAAGCCCGCTGGGACCGTTCATGGCCTGCCTATGAGGCGTGGTTTATCGGGCGCGGCGGCGATAGCGGCCCGACCAAAGAGCAATGCCGCGGTGCCATGCAACGCTACATGCCGGAACTGCTACCTGTATACGACCGGCTGGTCATGGTCGCTGGCGGATCTGACCGCGCTGCGCGTTTCCTGTCAACGTGGTGCCCGCCCACCTACCTTGGCGGCTGCTCACTTGCTGCGATTGCCGACGACACGGACGTACGACTGGTGCGGAATTATGACCTATCCCCTGACCTGAACGAAGGCCTGTTGCTACGCAGTGAATGGCTGGGCCGTCCTGTGATGGGGATGGTCGAATTTATCTGGGGCCTGTCGGACGGTATAAACGATGCAGGCCTCAGCATTGCACTGGCTTATGGAGGTCGCTCTGAATCTGGCGAAGGGTTCGGGATTACGACCACTTTGCGCTATGTGCTTGAAACTTGTGACACGGTTGAGCAAGCTCTTGTTGCGCTAAAACGGGTGCCCTCGCACATGGCCTACAATGTGGTTATCGCCGATAGCACCCGCGCCACAGCAAGTGTGGAGCTTTATCCCGGCGGTGGGATCAGGATTATGCCAAAAGCCATCGCCACCAACCACCAAAGCGGCAAAACAGCGGCCGACCGTCCCGCATTCACCTGTAGCTTTGAGAGACACGCGCACCTTGCACAAATACATCCCGCGCCGCGCAAGCTGAACCGGCTGTTCCTCCAGCCGCCGCTGTTTCAAGACCGCTATGCCGAAGGCTTCGGCACGCTGTTCACCGCTGAATACGACCCCGAGGAAGGGTCACTGGGCCTTACCCTGCAAGGTACCCGCTGGGAGCAGTCGCTTGTCGCATTCGAGGAAGGGCAGCGCATTGTGAATTACCAGAAGAACACTACAGGAGCGCCCATCACCGGCACTCCTGACTGGTCGCGGGCCGCCCAGATCGATTGGGGCGCCGTGGCGCGTGACTACGCCGAAGGGAAAGGCCAACCGATTGAGACCTACCTTGCGCAGGTCGGCGCACGTCAAAAACACGCCGCCTGAAGTTAAAAACCCACCGCTGCCGGCAAAATCAATCGGCAGCGGTCCCTCTTTGGCCAACTTATATCTTTTGCGCAGCCTGATTACTGAGGAAAAAGTTGGTAAGCTTGCGTGTCAAAGATTTTTGCGGCCCGATATCCGGCCAGACGGCAAAAATGCCAACCTCTGGCAACACACGCACCAGCTGACCTGACGCCAGCCCCTCTTCGATTTCACTAAGCGGCAGCTGCTGCACACCGAAACGGGCGACGACCGCAGACTTGCAAGAAGTGTTGGTGTCGACCTCCAGACGTACATTCTCAGGCTGGAACGAAACGGATGTCCCGTCGCGGTGCAGGGCCATCTCCTCCGGGATCATGGTAAACGCAACGAAATCGCAGGCGCAATTTCCTGGACCGAGCGTATGGGCGGGCGTGTCGCCAGATAATCCGGCGCGGTCACAAGAATGCGCTGGAACGCCCCGATGCGGCGGCGTTTGAGGCTGCTGCCGGCCAGCGTACCGAGCCAGATTGCAAGATTAAAACCCTGTTTGACCAGATCGTCAGGGGCGTCGCTGCTAGGGAGGGACACAGCGACCAGCGGATACAATCGTGCAAACTGCTAAAGCGACTGTCGCAGATGGGACCGCTTTCCCCACGCAGGCATCGTCACCTTGAATGCGCCGACAGGCTCGTGCCTTCCGGCGCGCTGGCGCGAGGGCAGCATGCCCTTCGGGTGTCAGCGACATCGATCGCGTCGAGCGGAAGAACAAGGTCGCGCCCAACTTATCCTCTAGACGGGACAAGCGGCGGCTGACCACCGGTTTGGAAATCTTCAATCGCCGTCCGGCAGCGCTTAGGCTCCCTGCATCAGCGACAGCGGCGAACACGGCAAGGCTGCGATAATCTTCAATCATCTTTCCACTTTCTGGAAATATCATTTCGCAAAAAACGCACTAATCAAAAAGGTGGCACCTATCTATTTTTATCCTAAGAAATCAGGAGACACCAAATGCAGACAAGTATCACAACATTGACCACTCAACGCGCCAGCAGCTGAGCAAGCACTTCGGCCATAAGGTTCCAGTCGCCTTCTCACCCGAGGCCGGTGAGATCACCCTGCCCTTCGGCACCTGCGAATTGGCGGCTCAAGATAAAGTCCTGACCCCAACCGCAACAAGCGAAGCGGAAACATTGACCAAACTGGAAAAGGTGATCGCGGATCACTTTGCCCACTTTGCCCTTAGCGAAAACCTCACGGTGACCTGGGCGTGCAGTGTCTGAGCCTTAGGTGCGGCACCTCAGACCCGCCATCATCACAAACAACTCCCATCAGTGGAGCATCATGAACCTCAACACCGTACTTGCGTCCGTCGCGTTTGCGACCACCCTGCCAGCCCTTGCTGTGGCCGACACCGCCAAGAACAAAACCTTCGCAATCGAAGCGCTCACCGCGACGCTTGGCGCTGGCAACCCTGAGCCGGTCGACCAGTATTTCGATCAAGGCTATATCCAGCACAATCCGGATATCGGCAATGGCACCGGAGCCCGCAAAGGGCTGATCTCCAACCTCGCGACCAGCGGCGCGTTCAAAGCGGATTTTGCCCGCGTCATCGCGGATGACGACATGGTGATGTTACATGGCCGCTATGAAGGCTTCGGCCCCGCGTCGGAGCTGTTTTTTTTCGATCCTTTTCGACGGAACGGCTGCGCAGCAACGTAACAGTTTAGATTACTCTGGGAGCTTGCACTGATGTCTACCGTAAGATCGATTTGGGACCACCCCTACACATTCTGGGCATTGTTGAGTTTGCCCGCCGTTCCTATGGCTCTGGGGCTAACCTCTGGCGATCCCAAAGCGATTCACAATTTGCTCCACCCGACGGGTGAGTTTGCCGCGCGTTTCATGATCTTTGCAATGATGGTCACTGAAGTGGTCCTGCTTTTTAGGACAGTTTTGCGGCTTGGCTAAGATGCATCT
>NZ_JBALVJ010000167.1:0-2191 GCF_036961165.1 Sulfitobacter sp.
TTCCGCCCTTCGTGAAGGCGCGTCCGAACGACACCAACGGCCTTTTGCAGCCGGTCGGGCCCGAGTTGGCCCCGCGGTGTGGCTTCCACAGATCTGCCGTTTTTGGGTGCCACAGCATTTTCCGTCGCGCCATTTTAGATCTGCGGACGAAGTGCAGATGCTCGACCAGCCAGGGCGCTGCGGGTCAGTGTTGCAGGGCGGGCAACGCTTGCAGCGTCCTATCTAATCGTGTCTCCTATAACCGACACAAATCAGGACAGAGCCCCGATGACTTTCAGATATGCCCAGCGGATGGCAAAGGTGCGGCCATCGGCCATTGGTGAATTGCTGGCCTTGGGGGCCGATCCGTCGATCATTTCCTTCGGCGGTGGCTATCCAGACGCCACGCTGTTTCCGCAGGAGCAGTTGGACGCCATCTTTCACGACATCATTCGGGCGCCTGGGGGAGTCGCGATGCAATATGCGCCCTCCAACGGTTTACCGCATCTGCGCGACCAGATCGCCAAACTTATGACTGCGGATGGCACGCCCTGCACTGGAGATGACGTGCTGATCCTGCAAGGCTCTCAGCAGGGTCTCGACTTTGCCGCACGGATGTTGATTGACCCCGATGACGTGATCATAACCGAGGACCCTACCTTTCTGGGCGCTCTGATCGCTTTTGAGCCCAGCCAGCCCCAATACGCGGTCGTCCCCGTCGACGCAGACGGAATGCAGACCGAGCGCCTTGAAGCAATCCTGTCGGCCAACCCACGGGCCCGGATGATCTACACCGTCCCGGATTTCCAGAACCCGACCGGCGTGACCCTCTCGCTCGCGCGGCGCAAACAGTTGATCGCACTTGCAAACCGGTATGACCTGATTGTGCTGGAAGACACGCCCTACCGCCATATCCGGTTTTCCGCTCAGAACCTGCCCACCCTCAAGTCCTTGGACACAGAGGGGCGGGTCATCCACCTTGGCAGCTTTTCCAAAGTCCTTGTCCCTGGTCTGCGCATCGGCTGGGCCATAGCAAGCCCTGACCTGCTTGCACGCATGGGCCTCTTGAAGGTTGCCGCCGACACCCAGACCTCGACCCTCAACATGGCGGCCGCCAGCCTGTTTCTGGATCGTTACGACCTTTCGGCCCATATCGCGACCTTGCGGACAGCCTACTCCGCTAAGAAAGAGACCATGCTCAACGCCATCCGGCAACATTTTCCGCAAGAGATCAGCGCAACCGACCCCGAAGGCGGCCTTTTCACCTGGCTCACATTTCCTGAAAGCTTTGACGCCACTGCATTCATGCGCGACGTGGCTTTGCCGCAAGCCCGTGTGGCCTTTGTGCCCGGGGCCACCTTCTTTCCACTGACTCCGCGCGCCAATCACGCCCGCTTCAATTTCTCTGCCCAGTCGGAGGCGAATATCCAGACCGGGATTGCTGCCTTGGGCTTGGCCTTGCACGCCAACTTATCCTTCTGAACCAGAGGTACCATGACAGTCACGCTTCACGCCCCACCGCCCTTTGACCTCACACCTGCCGAGATCGCCCGCTGGGTTCCGGTTCCCACAACAATCGCCGTTGATCTGGTCCTAGGCGCCGGTCAGATCGACCCTGCCATCCGCCCGCTTCGACCCGCAGGCCTTCAACCCCGGCTCTTCGGTCAGGCCGTAACCGTGCGCTGCGAAGCACCCGATTTCGGCGCGGTCCTGCATGCGCTCGACGTGATCGAACAGGGTCAAGTTCTGGTGATCGACGCAGGTGGCCACCGCGATACGGCCATGATCGGCGACATTCTGTCCGGTCACCTGCGCAACAAGGGCGTTGCGGGCCTGATCTGCGACGGGGCCGTCCGTGACACCGGAACACTCGGCGGCTGGGACAATTTCCCGGTCTTTTCGCGGTGGATCACGCCGCGTGGCCCGATCGGAGCCGAGCGCGGCTCCGTCAACCTGCCCGTCGTGATTGGCGGCTGCCTTGTCGCGCCGGGGGATCTGGTGATCGGCGATGACGACGGTCTCGTAGCGCTGTCGCCTCAAGCCACCAGAACCCTTATCGCCGGTGCCGAAGCCAAGCTCATCCGCGAAGCCGAATGCATAAGCGCCCTCGCCTCTGGCAAATCGGCGGCCGACGTCTTCGGCCTTGAGGTGGCCATCCGAGGCTAAGGTTTTCTTGAGACCGGGCCTGCACCAAGCTGCCCCCCTGGTCCTG